>NZ_JAVLSX010000004.1:0-571000 GCF_031583795.1 Paenibacillus sp. VCA1
GCCTTATAGAGGCTTCTGGAATACCCAACTCTTTCGCGACTCGCTTATATCCGAAGCCATGTTCGAGGTACATCTGAACAGCTTTATATTTCGATTCAGTTGAATGTGTGTGTTGGACTCTGGCCATGTAAAAATCCCCTCCAAGTTAACAGTAAGAGTCAGTCTCTTATCTGTCTACCTAAAGGGGATAATATCATTTTACCGGCGTCAGCTTATTTCCGTTTGAAGATAGTATGAGTTTCAAAGCAATGTATGGCTTCCTTATATCTCAAGAGAAATTTCAGCTACACGGGGTCTGTCTTCTGCGATAGTACGTCGATAGATGTATTTTATTATGATGCGGGAAAGCCGGACGGAATGAAAAACGGCGTTCGGAATCCTTTCCAAACGCCGCAAGGAATTTATTTTTTTAGAACGTCTAACGCAGCTCTCAGCTTTCGGGCAAATTGAATGGGATTTTCAACCGATTCAATATGGAGGTACATCAATCTGGGTTTTTCAAACAACCAGTGGTTGTGGACCGCCGTTATTTTGAGGTTGCGTCTGCGAACCGCGTTAATAAAGCGCTGCACTTCGGACTGAAGCAGCGTAATTTCGCCGGTGTTCAAAGTCGTGCCGTTTTTAAGCGATTGAATCGTAATTTCATGTTCGGTTTCATAATTTCTTCCAAGAATTTTTGCATTCAGTTTTCTTTCAACCATAATCGTGCAGCTTTTGCCGTCGGACGTACCCTTGCCGCCCAAAATGGCAGCAAGACGGTTGCAAAGCGCTTGGGAAATTTTCATGCATTCCACTCCTTTCGTGATGTTACAAAATATGAAAGGTTGAAAGGCAAGGAACATTTGAATGACTATTTTTTTAAAAATATGCTATTGGGAAATCGATAGAGGTTGCAAGGAACGACAGCGCTTACGTTGGCAATGTCGGTGCCAGTGCTCCAATCCGGAGCATCATTAGCCTTCGTGGGCGACGGCCTGAAACATAGGCTTGCCTCTTGCATTTATAAACGATCGGTAGTAACATACAGCTTAGTTCATGATGCTTGATCTGGTTTCACACCATGAACTACTAAAAATTTGGGTTTTCCTTCGGGGCAGGGTGAAATTCCCTACCGGCGGTGATGATGCATTTCGTGCATGGCGATCTGCCATGAAACGAATGAATCTTAGTCCGTGACCCGGCCGCGTGGCTTGACAGCCCGCGTACGGTGGACCCGGTGCAAATCCGGGACCGACAGTATAGTCTGGATGGGAGAAGGAGCGAAAGCGCAGGGTACATATACTCGTGCGATACACCCAATAAAGCTGCGGCAAGACGTGTCTTTTTTCACGTGCGCTCGGGATGACCGTTTCTTGAACGATCAGAAAAGGGTTCATGATGAACCTCTGGTCTGGCAGGAACGTTGCTATGATGCCTTCGTCCGGTCGGAAAGCGTGTGAACCATGCACTTTATTTGCCGTTCCCAAATGACGGGTACCGCCTTTACAACTGCTATGGCGGAAGCTTTATTTGAGTGTCTTCAGCTTATTCTCATGACGCCCCCGGATGAAATCCGGAGGGCTTTTTTGTTGTTTGCTTCAAAAAATGGGAACGGAAAGGAGGAACTGTTGGCGATGGAACTGCCGGTGAATGATGAATTTTACATGTCCCTGGCGCTGGATATGGCCGAACGTGCGCAGGGGCAAACGGGAATCAATCCGGTCGTGGGCTGTGTGATCGTGAAAGACGGCGCGCTTGTCGGTCTCGGAACGCATCTGAAAAGAGGAACCGCCCATGCGGAAGTGCATGCCGTCCGTATGGCCGGCGAACAGGCGGAAGGAGGCACGGTGTACGTCACGCTGGAGCCGTGCAGCCACCACGGCAAAACCCCGCCTTGCAGCGACCTGCTCATCGAAGCGAAGGTAAAACGGGTCGTGGTCGCCTGCTTAGACCCGAATCCCGTCGTCGCAGGCTCAGGGATCAAACGTCTCCGTCAGCACGGAATCGAGGTCCATGTCGGCACGCTGCGGGAACGGGCGGTACGATTGAACGACAAGTTCGCGAAGTACATTACGACCCAGATGCCTTACGTAACGATCAAGGCGGCAAGCACGCTGGACGGGAAAATTGCGACCGAAACGGGTGACAGCAAATGGATTTCGAACGAAGAAGCCCGGCTGCAGGCGCATGCGCTCCGCCACCGTCACCAGGCGATCATGGTCGGCATCGGAACGGCGCTGGCGGATGATCCAAGCCTGACAACGCGGCACGAAGGCGTGGACGGCTTGCAGCCTGTGCGCATCGTCGTCGATTCAAGGCTTCGTTTGACGCCGGAAGCCAACCTGTTGAAGGTTGGAACCTCGCCCATCGTTATTCTGACGACGGAACAGGCGCCGGTTGAACGGCGCAGGCTGCTGGAGGAACTAGGGGCCGAGATTTTGGTCTGCGGCGCAGGTCCTCGCGTAGATCTGGAGGCGGCTTTGGAAGAGCTTGGCCGCAAGGAAATCGGCTCCGTTCTGGTCGAAGGCGGCGGGGCGCTGAACGGGGAACTGCTGCGGGCGCGACTTGTGGATCGAATCGTTTTGTATTTCGCTCCGAAAATCGTCGGGGGCAAACATGCTCCGCATTCTTTCGATTTTGAAGGCATCGGGCGCATGGCGGATGCGATCACGTTGGATGACCTTGAGGTGGACCGGGTCGGGGACAACATTTTCGTCTCGGGAAAACCGATTTGGCCTGACCATGTAAACGGTGAAGAACAGGAAGAGGAGGGGTGAACATGTTTACCGGATTGGTTGAAGAAGTCGGAATTTTGGACGGCATTGCAAGGCAAGGGGAAGCCATGGTATTAACGATCAAGGCATCCGCCATTATGGACGATATCAAGATCGGCGACAGCATCGCGGTGAACGGTGTCTGCCTGACCGCCACGAAGATCGGCGACGGCGCTTTTTCCGTCGACGTCACTCCCCAGACGTACCGCCATTCCAATTTGGGGCTGATGAAGCCGGGAAACCGCATCAATCTCGAGCGGGCGATGAAAGCAAACGGGCGCTTCGGCGGCCATCTGGTTCAGGGGCATGCCGATATGACCGGTACGGTCCGCCGGTTGTCAAAAGAGCAAAACGCGGTCCTGATCGATATCGCTCCGAACAAACCGGACCTGAATAAATTTATCATCCCGCAAGGCTCCGTTACGGTGGATGGCGTCAGTCTGACGATCGCCCGTACCGACGGCGAAAGCTTCACCGTATCGGTCATTCCCCACACGCTGGCGGAAACGGGGTTGTCCGGCTTAAAAGCGGGAAGCATCGTTAACATCGAATGCGACATCATCGGCAAATACGTGCATGCCCTGTTAGGGCGGTCGGCATCCGGCGCGGGCAGGGACCGTTCGGGCATTACGCTGGATATGCTGGCGTCAAACGGATTTGCGTAAACGAAGGATCTTCGGCAAGACAGCATCTTAAAGGAGGCAAAACAACATGGAGCCAATTCGATTCGACTCGATTGAGGACGCGATTCGGGATTTGCGGGAAGGCAAGGTCGTCATCGTCGTGGATGACGAGGATCGGGAAAACGAAGGGGATTTTGTCGCCCTGGCGGAAAAAGCGACCCCCGAAGTGATCAATTTCATGATTACCGAAGGGCGCGGGCTTGTATGCGTCCCGCTGGCCAGGGAACGGGCGGAGGCGCTCGAGCTGCTGCCCATGACGGCTCAAAACACCGATCACCACGGCACGGCTTTTACGGTATCGGTCGACCATAAAGACACGACCACGGGGATTTCGGCCCAGGAACGTTCGTTGACGGCCAAGGCGCTGATCGACCCGGCCGCCGTTCCCGGGGATTTCCGTCGACCCGGCCATATGTTTCCGTTGATCGCCAAAGATGGAGGTGTCCTGCGGAGAGCGGGACATACCGAAGCGGCGGTGGATCTGGCCGTGCTCAGCGGAGCCGCTCCTGCAGGTGTCATCTGTGAAATCATAAAAGAGGACGGCACGATGGCAAGACTGCCGGACCTTGCGGTTATGGCCGAAAAACACGGGTTAAAGCTGATTTCGATCCAGGACTTGATCAAATACCGCAATCAGCAGGAGAAGCTGGTGCACCGGGCCGCGGAGGTGCGGATGCCGACCGAATTCGGCGAATTCAAGGCCGTCGCTTACACCAATGACGTGGACGACAAGGAGCATCTCGCGCTTGTCAAAGGGACGATTTCCGGCGATGAGCCGGTGCTCGTCCGGGTGCACTCCGAATGTTTAACGGGAGACGTCTTCCATTCGCTGCGCTGCGACTGCGGGCCGCAATTCGCCGCGGCGCTCCGGCAGATCGAAATGGAAGGCGCCGGCGTGCTGCTGTATATGAGACAGGAAGGCCGGGGCATCGGATTGATCAACAAGCTGAAAGCTTACGAGCTGCAGGAGCAGGGGCTGGATACGGTCGACGCCAACCTGAAGCTGGGTTTTCCGGCCGACCTGCGGGATTACGGCATCGGCGCGCAAATTTTAAAGGATTTGGGCATTTCGAAAATCCGCCTGTTGACCAACAATCCGCGAAAAATCAAAGGTCTGGAGGGCCACGGCCTGAAGGTCGTTGAACGGGTGCCGATCCAGATGGAAGCCGGAAAGGACAACAGCCGTTATTTGCAAACGAAGCGGGCGAAGCTCGGGCATATGCTGAATCTATAAAAAACGCTTGGGACTATGCAACATAAGCGAAGCAATCATAAATGAAAACGAAAGGTTGATGAATCATGACACATATTTTTGAGGGAAATCTGGTTTCCAGCGGGCTGAAATACGGGATCGTCGTAGGCAGATTCAACGAATTCATTACAAGCAAGCTGCTGAGCGGTGCTTTGGACGGGTTGAAACGTCACGGCGCCTTGGACGAAGAAGTGGACGTCGCTTGGGTGCCCGGCGCGTTTGAAATTCCGCTGATCGCAAGCAAAATGGCGGAAAGCGGCAAATACGACGCCGTCATTACGCTCGGCACCGTCATCCGCGGAGCGACTTCCCATTATGACGTCGTTTGCAACGAGGTCGCCAAAGGCGTGGCGGCAACAAGCCTGAAGACAGGCGTGCCGGTCATTTTCGGCGTTCTGACCACGGACAGCATCGAACAGGCCGTTGAACGCGCAGGCACCAAAGCCGGCAACAAAGGTTATGAAGCGGCGGTGTCGGCGATCGAAATGGCCAATTTGACGAAGCAGTTTAAATAAAACGGAACAGGCAGGCGGTAAAGGCATCCTTCGGCATGAAGGATGCCTTTTTTCTGGGCGGGGGCGTGAGTTTTGCGGCCAGTTCCTCGATCTCAATGTTCTGCCTGACCGGGATGTGCGGCGCACGTCGTATATCAACGGCAAATCGCATCCAAAATGGCGGCGGAAGCTTTGAGAAGGCGGGAACGAAGCGCTGGGAGGCTTGACGAATGCCGTGAAATCATGCTTATTTAAATGTAGTGCCTTTACACGGGGCGCTCTATTTTTTTAATATATGAGTAGGGAAGAAACTTGGCTTTATAACAAAATTGGCGGAAGGGGCGGAATCGATCCGCAACCGCAAGCGGCCACTTTTGCATCTTGCTGAGAACTAATTTTCAGTTTTGAGCCCGATAGTAGCTCATTTTATGGACGGAGGATAAGCCGTGAACACAGTATTATACAAACTGGAGACATTTGAGGGTCCGCTCGATTTGCTCCTTCACCTGATAGACAAAGCGGAAATCAATATCCAGGATATCCCCGTCAGCGAGATTACCGATCAATACATGGAATATTTGCACACCATGCAGGAGTTGGAGCTGGACGTGACAAGCGAGTTCCTGGTCATGGCCGCCACGCTGCTGTCCATCAAAAGCAAGCTGCTGCTGCCGAAACCGCCGGTGTTTGAAATGGACGAATTCGATTTTTACGAGGAAGAGGACGTCGACCCGCGCGCCGAGCTGGTGCAGAAGCTGATCGAATACCGAAAATATAAAGGCATCGCCAAACATTTGCAGGAGCGGGAATGGGAGCGGAGCCTCCTGTATGCCAAGGAACCCGAAGATTTGACGCCGTGGGTGCCGCAGGTGACGGAAAATCCGGTTCGCGGACTCCACGCCGCCGATCTGGTCGCCGCGTTTCAGAAAGCACTGCGCAAAGCGGTCCGGCGGACAAGCTACACTCGGATCCAGCGCGACGAAATATCGGTCAAGGACCGGATCCGTCAAGTCGTGGGCGTGTTATCCCAGTCGGGCCCCGGCGGAAAGGTGTTGTTTTCCCGGCTTTTGCACGAAGACATGGTAAGGCATGAGATTGTCGTTACGTTTTTGGCTATTTTGGAGCTGATGAAAATGAAACAGATCTTGTGCTACCAGGAAAAGCTGTTCGATGATATCGTAATGGAGTGGAGAGGAGGAGAGCAGCTTCATGGACTTTCCGAAATTGAAATCGATTATTGAGGGGCTGCTGTTTCTCGCAGGAGACGAAGGGCTTACGGTCAAACAAATCGCCGAGGTCGTGGATCACCGGCCGGAGCTGGTCGAAGATGCGCTGAGGGAATTAAAGGAGGATTTGATGCGGCAGCAGCGGGGCATTCAAGTCATGCAGATCGCGGGCAGCTTCCAGCTGACAACGCTCGCGGAGCATGCCTCTTTTTACGAGAAGCTCGCTTATTCGCCTTCCCGTTCATCCCTGTCCCAAGCTGCGCTGGAGACGTTGGCCATCGTTGCGTACCGTCAGCCGATCACGCGCGTCGAAATCGAGGAGATCCGGGGGGTCAAATCGGAACGCGCCATCCAGACGCTGGTGAACAAGGATCTGATCGAGGAAACGGGGCGGGCCGAGGCGATCGGCAGGCCGATCCTTTACGGCACGACGAAATCGTTTCTCGATTATTTCGGTCTGCCGAGCCTTCAGGATTTGCCTGAACCGCAGTTGTTCGAAAGCACGGAAGACCTCGAGGAAGAGACGCAGCTGCTGTTTGAGAAGCTGGACGGCAGGCAGCTGACGATCGACGATGTGGACAATTGAATCGATGAATATGGCTTGCGAAGCCGCCGGAACATCGTTCCGGCGGTTTTTTTGCATATCTTTTGTACGGCTTCCGTTGCGCATCTCCCAAGCTTGACCGAATAAGTAAACAAAACGAAAAACAAGTCATAATTTTAACATTTCATCCGGTTCTCTTGGGGATTACAATGAAAACGCATACCTGCGCGAAAATTTAAGCCGATGCACCCGTTGATTGGCATGATCGCGTACCGGCTGTACCTTTTATATTCCCGAACCTATGGATGAGGAGGACATTCAAATGAAAAACATTTCCAACACGCCGGGTTTTCCGGCAAACCCGCCCGAGAAGGAAGGATGGCGGCTCGTATTTCAGGAAGAATTCGAGGGTCCGTCGCTGGATGAAGGCAAGTTGTTGCCGTACGGGCTTGCGCATTGGTATGAACCCGGTGAAAACCTTGCGGCTTATGAAATCAAGGATAGTTGTTTGGTGCTGAAGCTGCCCGACGCC
Organism: Paenibacillus sp. VCA1; assembly: GCF_031583795.1. Classification (NCBI taxonomy): domain Bacteria; kingdom Bacillati; phylum Bacillota; class Bacilli; order Caryophanales; family Paenibacillaceae; genus Paenibacillus; species Paenibacillus sp. VCA1. Next base: position 7,485 of record NZ_JAVLSX010000004.1, read on the forward strand.
GAAAAAAGAATATCGGCCGTCGCCACCGGCATGCGGGACGGGCTGCACCGATTCTGGGATAAGCTTGAGCTGCGCCGGCACGTGAGGCCGGTTATGAATCTCGTAACGCAATACAGCTATTTCGAGCTGCGGGCGAAGGTCTCCAAAGGGAGTGGAATCAATTCGGCCTGGTGGATGATCGGTTTTGAAAACCAGCTGAACCAGAACGCGGAAGTCGATATATTCGAAGTGCTGGGAAAAGACACGCATGTCATGAACTCCACTCTGCATGCGCTGCGCGATCCGGACTTGAAGTATGAACATCTGCCTTACCAGTCGAAAGACGATCTGTCCGCGGAATTTCACGTTTACGGCTTCGAATGGGACGAACACGGCATGGCCTTTTATTTGGATAACAACAAAATTTGGCAAACCCGCCAGTCTCCGTCCTATCCGATGGTGACGCTGCTGCAGATCAACGAATCCGACGGAGGTTGGGTCGGGGAACTGGATCCCGCCGTTCCTTATCCGAAGGAATTTGCAGTGGATTATTTCCGGGTCTATAAAAAGGAAGGGATGCCGCTTGAATTGACGCCGGCGGAAACGGTTAAAGAAGGAGGAAATCTGGCTCAAGCGGCTGTAGCCGGAAGCGGCAACGATATCGTTTGGGGAGATTTGTATGAAGCGAAATCGCATATTTGCGCGCTGAACGACGGAAACCCGGATACGGTCGTCGTAAGCAAGCCGGGCGTCCCGACGCCGCACGCCTATTATTTGGATTGGGCGGAGCCGAAATCGTTGAATGCGGTACGCTTAACCGTCGGCCCGGGCAGCGAAAAGATCATCGCGGATTGGGCGGTGGAAGTATCCGCAAACGGCTTGGACGGGTGGATTGAAGTGGCGGATTGCCGCAAAGCCCGGCTGCACTCCGATGACGGAAGCGGCTGTGCCGTTTACGAAGCCTCGTTTCCGGTCGTCCGCGGCGCCAAAGCGCTTCGTCTCACCATCCGCGGCTTAACCGATGATTCGCAAAGCTATAAGATCGGCGATCTGGCCGTCTTTTTGATAAAGGATACGGCCCTTTAAGATCATCGAACCGAATCTTTTCCAGCCGTGCAGACCATACTATGTCAGAAGAAAAGATGCTCAGATTTGGGGGGCTCTACTGTGTGGATTGCGCTGGTTGTCATCGCCGTCATCGTCATCATGATCATTGCCGCAGCAATGTCGAACATCACGTGTACCGTCCGGTACAAAAAAGAAGGCAGCGACGACCGGGCCGAAGTCGATATACGGATGCTCTTCGGTTTCGTGCGTTTTCATTACGAAATGCCGAAGCTAAAGTTGGAGAACATGAAAAAAGGCTTTCTTCTGAAACTGGAAAAACAAAACAGCATAAATCGGAAATCGGGTGGCGCCATGCACGCGCGGATCAATAAACGCAAAATTGAACTGTGGTCCCAGGACGTGAGGATTTTGTTAAAATCGACGGTTTCCCTTAAAAAGTGGCTGCAGCATACGTTTGCCCACGTCCGGGTTCATGACCTCAACTGGTCAACCCGTATTTCCGCGGGCGAAGCGGAATGGACGGCCGTGGCGACTGGCGTGCTTTGGAGCATCAAAACGACGCTTGTCGGCTGGTTGTCCTACCAGGTGCGAATGAAAAAGAATCCCCATCTGAACGTCATCCCCGAATTTACCGACGAGATGACTTTTTCAACCGAATTCTTCTGCGTTTCCCGGCTTTCCTTCGGTTACGCGATGTACGCTTCGTTTGTTTTGATGTCTAGGATTTTGCAGGTTGAAGGCGGCGTGAAAAAATGGTTCCGCTTGTATCGGCAAATGAAGGCAAAAAGTCAGAAGGTTCCAAGCGTGTAGCTTGCCCGAGCCTGTTAAAGCCCCTACATACTCGAAATGAATATGGGCAAACTAATGATTGAAATGACCTTATTTAGTTTCATGAAGGAGGAAACAGCAAATGTCCGATCATCCGATTCAAGGCCTTATGCAAACCGCTATGGAGAACATTAAAGGCATGGTCGATGTCAACACCATTGTAGGCGATCCCGTACAAACGCCGGACGGCAGCGTCATTCTTCCGATCAGCCGCGTCGGATTTGGTTTTGCCGCAGGGGGCAGCGATTTTAACGGCGAATACGCAGACAAAGTAGGCGAACACGGCGCTGCGGATCTCAAGTCCTCGATGCCGTTCGGCGGGGGCAGCGGCGGCGGCGTATCCATCCGTCCGATCGCGTTCCTCGTTGTCGGGAAGGAAGGGGTCAATATCGTACCGCTCGATAACCAGACCCATATTTTCGAGAAGCTGATCGACTCCGCGCCGATGATGGTGGAGAAGCTTCAGTCGATGTTCCAGACCGGCAACACGACCGCGGGCATGAATGCGCGGCAGCAAATGGTCAACGAACCTCCGACGTTTTATTGACAAAGCTTGCGTCCCCTTCGCTATCGAAGGGGATTTTTTTGGGAGCGGCCGGTTTTTACCCATCCATCCCGATTGGCATACGATAAGCAAGACAAGCATATACTTGTACAAGATTTTCAAGAATCCGGAGGAAGAAACGATGAAGATACGATCAATCACCCGCTGGATCGCGGCGGCCGCGATATTTCTGGCTTCCTGCGTTCCGGTTTCGGCCGAAAGCGGGCAGCAGATTCCCGAATTGCACACCCACGCCCAAGCGGCGGCGTTGATGGACGTCACCTCCGGGCGGCTGCTTTATTCCAGTCACGGTGACGACCAATTGCGGATCGCGAGCCTCACGAAAATCATGACCGCAATCGTGGCGATTGAGCACGGCGATTTCAACAGGCCGGTAAAGGTCAGCAAAAACGCCTTTGGAAAAGAGGGCTCATCGATTTACTTAAAACTGGGCGAGGAGATGACGCTCGAAAACATGCTTTACGGCTTGATGCTTCGTTCGGGCAACGATGCGGCGACAGCCATTGCGGAGCATGTGGGCGGCTCGGAAGAAGGTTTCGTGCACTTGATGAACGAAAAAGCCCAGGAGCTTGGCTTGCAGCATTCCCATTTTGCAAATCCCAGCGGGCTCGACGCGAACGGCCACTATTCCTCTGCCAACGACATGGCCAAGCTGACCGCTTACGCGCTCCATAACCCGCTGTTCCACGACATCGTCAAAACTCAGGTCAAAAAAGCCCCGAACCCGAACGAATCCTGGGACTACCGCTGGGATAACAAAAACAAAATGCTTCGCTTGTACGAAGGGGCCGACGGCGTTAAAACCGGCTATACGAAAAAAGCTTTCCGATGCTTGGTCAGTTCGGCAACGCGCAACGGCCAGCAGCTCGTGGCGGTAACGCTGAACGACGGGGACGATTGGAACGACCATGCCAAAATGCTGGATTACGGCTTTAAATATTTTCCGCTGTCCCAACTGATGGAGAAGGGCGAATCCGTGCAAGGTTACGACCTCGTGGTGGCCAACACTTTCAAATATCCGTTTGCCGACGGAGAAAAGGAGCGTTTGGAGAAAAAGCTGGTGCTTTTCTCGCCTGCCAGGGAAAAAGCGCAGGATGTTAACTTCGGATTGCGGGGGGAGATCCGGATGGTTCTTGACGGAAAGCAGATCGGAACGGTTCCGGTCTATCAAAAAGGCAGCTATTTGCCCGAGCCGAATCCCCGGAACCCAGTGAAGGACGCGCTCGCGCCGATCCATCCTTCGACGTTGGCCGGGGCTTTGTCGAAGGTGTTCAAGCAGCTGTTCCTACAGCAAAATTAACGCTGCGGGGGAGGAGAGATAAACTTATGATCAATATCATTTGGCTTGCGTTGATTCTGATCGGGTTCGTGTTTGCGGCAGTGCAGGGGAATATTGAAACGGTGACGTCGGCCGCCTTTGACGGAGCCAAAACAGGGGTAACGGTATGTTTCGGCTTGATCAGCGTGCTCGTGTTTTGGCTCGGGATGATGAAACTCGCCGAGGACTCGGGATTGCTTCAAAAAATCGCGAAGCTGCTTAGTCCCATCGTGCGTTTCCTGTTTCCCGACGTGCCCAAAAACCATCCGGCGATGGGTTACATATTGTCCAATATGAGCGCCAACCTGCTCGGTCTCGGCAATGCCGCCACACCGATGGGCATCAAGGCGATGCAGGAGCTGCAGACGCTGAATCCGGACAAATCCGCCGCAAGCCCGGCCATGTGCACGCTGCTGGCGCTTAATACGGCAAGCATCACCATCATACCAACGACCCTTATCGCCATACGCATGAATTATCAGTCGGCCAACCCGACCGAAATTGTCGGCACGACGCTTGCCGCCACAATGGTGGCCACGCTCGCCGCGGTAGCGGCGGACAGGTATTACCGGCGCAAGTTTTTGAAAAGAGGGCCGAAACCTCCCGTCCCAACGGGCCCGCCGCTTTCGGCGGCCAAATCGGATGCGAAAGGATGATGCCGCGTGACCTCGATCATCAACCTCATATCGGCATGGGCGATCCCTGCGTTGATCGCCTTTATCCCGCTGTTTGCTTTTACGAAAAAAGTGCCCGTATATGAATCCTTTGTTCTCGGCGCGAAAGACGGCTTTCAGACCGCCATCCAGATCATTCCGAATCTCGTCGGCATGATGGTGGCCATCAGCGTATTCCGCGCGTCCGGCGCATTGGATTTTTTCGTCGGCTGGACAGGCCCGTTTTTAAGCCGGCTTGGCGTTCCAAGCGAAATTTTGCCGCTCGGGCTGCTCCGCCCGTTGACCGGAACGGGATCGCTTGCGTTTGCGACCGACCTGATCTCGGTTCACGGGCCCGATTCGATGATCGGAAGGATGGCGTCGACGATCCAAGGGAGTACCGATACGACGCTTTATGTTTTGACGGTGTACATGGGCGCCGTCGGCATCCGCAACGGCCGGTATTCTTTGAAGGTCGGCCTGTTTTCGGACGTCATCGGCTTTGTCGCTTCCATTGCCGTCTGCCTGCTGTTTTTCGGATAAAAAACCATGGCATGACTCGCCTTTTTTATTGGCTTTTGAGCCGTAACGTAACGATAGACACCTCATATACTGTAAACACGCATGTCATCGTACAGGGATTGAGGTGGAATCATGACGTTTGAAGGTTTTATCATTCATCATTCCTCTTGTGCTTCCATCAACGGGACCGGGTATGATTTCTGGATCGGAGCGGACGGCTCCGTCACTTCGGCTCCTTTATTGACAGACCCCTCATACATTCATATTTGCCTGGAAGGCGACTTTAACCGGAGTTACGACTTGCTCGGCACCGCCGCAAAGCAGCAGCTTTTTATCGCCAGCAAGCTGATCCTGAAGCTTTCCAGGCAATACGCCATTTCCCCCCTGTTCCTATATCCGCATACGGAGGAATGCCCCGGGAAAGAATTTCCTTGGAATGAACTTGTGATTTACCCTACGCACGGGTATCATTAGTTTGAGGTGACCTAATATACAATGGAAAGATTACAGAAGATTTTGGCCCAGGCAGGCATCGCTTCCCGTCGCAAATGCGAGGAACTGATTCTGGCCGGCAAGGTGGAAGTTAACGGGGAGACCGTGTCCGTGCTGGGAACCAAAGCGGACCCCGAACAGGATATCATCACCGTGGAAGGCAAGCCGATTAGAAACGAAACGAAAATTTACGTAATGCTGAACAAACCGAAAGGCGTCATCACAAGCGCAAAGGATCCGGCCGGACGCAAAATCGTTACGGACTACATCAAAGGCATCAAGGAGCGGATCTATCCGGTGGGACGGCTCGATTACGATACGGAAGGATTGCTTCTGCTGACAAACGACGGCGAATTCGCAAACATGCTGACCCATCCGAAACATCATGTGCCCAAAACGTATCTCGCGACCGTCGAGGGGATTCCCCACGGCAGCGACCTGGACAAGCTTCGCGCGGGCATTCAGCTCGAGGACGGGATGACTTCCCCTGCGGAAGTCGAGTATAAAGACATCGATGTCGACAAAAACGAAGCGGTCATTACGATCACGATCCACGAGGGAAGAAACCGCCAAGTACGCCGCATGTTCGATGCGATTTCCCATAAGGTGATTCGGCTGAAGCGTGTATCGTTCGGCGATTTGCAGCTTCAAAACCTGAAACGCGGACTGTACCGCCACTTGACGAAAAACGAAGTAGAGGCGTTGAAAAATATGGCTAAATCCGGAAAGAAAAGCAAAAAATAGCTCGGAAGGACACACAATATTCATAACCGTCCGCCACAAATATGACATGTTTTCGCTATAATTGTTCATAGGATGTTCAAACCTGTGAAGGAAAACATGACTTTTGTCATCGTAAAGGAGCATTTGGCATGGGTAAATCAAAAAAGAAGCTACTGCAGATCATTATCCTGCTTTTGATCGTGATCGTAGGCGGTTATGCCATTGTTACGCAGGTGTCGGGATCGGGAGGCAAGCCGACCGAAGGCAGCAAAGCGCCCGATTTCGATTTGTTGGGTCTGGACGGCAAAGCCCATAAGCTGGAAGAATATAAGGGGAAGGCCATTGTATTGAATTTCTGGGGCACTTGGTGCGGGCCTTGCGTAAAGGAAATGCCGGCTTTGCAGGCGCAATGGGAGAAGTGGAAGGACAAAGGCGTCGTTATCGTCGGGATCAATGCGGGAGAAGACAAGATGGCCGTCGAAAACTTCGTGAACAACGTAAACGTCGATTTTCCGGTGCTGCTTGACCCGGATAAGGTTTCGATCGCCAAATACGGCATTTCGCCTTTGCCTACTACTTTTTTTGTGTCCAAGAACGGGAAAATCAACAAAATCCATCTCGGACAGCTGGATTTGGATACCCTCGACAAACAAATTGAAGAGCTGGTGAAATCGTAAAATGTTACAGAAAGTCGTCGGTTTTCAAAACACCAAATGCGAATGCGGTCACCAGAATCCGGTCGGCACCGTGCTGTGCGAATCTTGCGGCCGGCCCCTTGACGAGAATGATCTGAAGTCGATGGAAGTGCTGGAGATGCGCTATGACGGGATGGCCCGCCGATCGCAGCGCGCCAACCCGAATTTCATCGACCGGATCTGGAACTTTTTCGCTTCCGTCAAGATCGCGGTGTACATGATCATTCTCACCCTGCTCGGGTCGATGCTCGGAACGATTTTTCCCCAGGAAAACACGTTCCTGAACATCGATCCATCGACATATTACAAAGAAACCTACGGTACGTGGGGGCTGGTCTATTACAAGCTTGGACTTACGCATACGTATGAATCCTGGTGGTTTATCCTCCTGCTTGTCATGATCGGCGCTTCGCTCGTGATCTGCAGCCTGGACCGCGTCCTTCCGCTGTACAGAGCGCTGAGCAAGCAGCAAATACTTAAGCATATGCAATTTTTGACCCGGCAGCGCGTCGTCTATCAAGGCAAAATAGAAGGCGATGCCGAGGCATGGGTGAAGCAGGTCGCCGCGCCGATGAAGAAAAAGGGCTATCGCGTGCATACGGACGGAAACGCTCTCTTGGCCGAAAAGCACCGGTTCAGCCGCTGGGGTCCGTACGTGATCCATATCGGATTGATCATCTTCCTTCTTGCCGTTTTGGCCCGCGGTTTGCCGGGACTTAAAATGGACCAACATTTGTCCTTCCCCGAGGGGGAGATCAAACCGATCCCGGACACGTCTTATTATCTTAAAAACGAGAAGTTTACCGTGGAGTTCTATACGGAAGAAGACATGCCGAAGGAGTTCCGCAATCAGGGGAAGGTCCTTCCGAAGCTGTTCAATACGGAAGCGACGTTGTACCGCTGCACGGCGAATTGCAACGATCCGACCAAAGAGCCGAAGCTTGAGGTCGTCGCCAAACATAACATTCAGGTCAACGATCCGATGGATTACAAAGGCCTGAAAATTTACCAATTCGATTACGATTTGACGCCGATCCTGCGTTCGGTCAACCCGACGCTGGTTGATGCCAAAACGGGCAAGGAATTAGGCAAATTCAAGCTGGACATCAAAAATCCGCAGCGGACATACACCGTGGGGGACTACTCCCTCGAGCTGAAAGAAAAATACAATGATTTCGGACTGGACGAAAACGGAAGGCCCGTAACGAAAACTCCGAATCCGAATGCGCCAGCGTTCCTTTTTCTGATCAAAGGTCCGAATTTGCCGGCTTCGGGCATGCAGTATTTCTATTTCCCGAAACAAATCGATAAAGAGCGATTCCAGCAGGATGCCATCAACGACAAGATGAACGGCGGCCATACGCCACTGATGCTGGATGTGAAAGGGATGGAGAACGTCGATTTTTCCATGTCGACGACGTATTTGAACGTCCGGGTGGATAAAGTGATGCCGTTTATTTGGATCGGGGCCGCCATCGTGATGATCGGACTCGTGCTCGGTTTTTATTGGCAGCACCGCCGCATCTGGCTGCGCATCGACAACGGCATGCTGACGCTGGGAGCGCATACGAACAAAAACTGGTTCGGCATTCGCCGCGAAATTTCGGCCATTTTGAAAAAAATGAATTTGGACGTGGACGAAAAGTCCCTGGATAACGGAGGAAAAGAAGCATGAATGGTTTACTTTCTTTCAGCAGCAATATGTTTGTCGTCGCATTTTTCCTCTATTGCGCGTCATTCATATTGTTCGCTGTCGCTCTCATGGGCCGTAGGTGGAGCAACCGCGATCCGGTAGCGCATTCGAAAAAATGGGGCAAAATCGCTTTTGCCGCATCTTCGCTTGGTCTCATTTTCCATCTGATCTTTTTCGTGACGCGCTGGATCGGCGGCAAACATATTCCGGTCAGCAACATGTACGAATTTATGTCGTTTTTGTCCATGATGGTTATGGTGGCGTTTACCGTCGTTTACTTGATCTACCGGAAAACGCTGCTCGGACTGTTTGCGGTGCCGATTACAATCATCATAATGGCTTATGCGGCCGTCTTCCCGCAGGAAGTGCAGCCGCTCATTCCGTCGCTGCAATCTTACTGGCTGAAAATTCACGTAACGCTGGCCGCGGCCGGCGAATCGTTTTTCGCCATCGGTTTTGCGGCGGGGTTCATGTATTTGATCCGTACCGTCGACTTCAAGGGCACGGAGAAAAAAGCCAAGAGGCAGCAGCGCTGGGTTGAGGTCGTTTTCTTTTCGGTGATTCTCGTTATTTCCTTTATTGCGACCGTGTTCATTTTCCGCTCGGCCGGCTATGAATCCGTGTTTACCCAAACGAAGGTAACCGGGCAGCCCGGGGCGGAGCAAACGGTCACGCAAACGGTGTCGTACAAGCTTCCGCCGATCGTGGGACCGTACCAAAGCAAAGTGGTCAGCTACGAACCGTTCCTCGGCATGAGCAAGCCGCTTTTTAACGCACCGTCGTGGATGAACGGGGTTAACGCCGGACGCAAATTCAATACGATCATTTGGACTTTCATCACGGGCATCATTTTGTACGCCGTATTGCGCCTGATCGCCCGCAAGCCTCTCGGCCGCGCCGCATCGCCGTTGATGGAAGGAATCGATCCCGACGATCTGGACGAAATCAGCTACCGGGCCATCGCCATCGGCTTCCCGATTTTTACGCTGGGGGCGCTCATTTTTGCGATGATCTGGGCCGAAATCGCCTGGGGCACGTTCTGGAGCTGGGACCCGAAAGAGGTATGGGCGCTGATCTGCTGGTTGTTCTACAGCGCATATTTGCACCTGAGATTGTCCCGCGGCTGGCAGGGCGGCAAGTCGGCATGGTTGTCGGTCATCGGCTTCCTAGTGGTCATGTTCACCCTGGTCGGCGTCAACCTCGTCATCGCAGGCTTGCACTCCTATGCGGGCGTTGATTGAGACGCTACATTAAAATACCGCAATTCAAGAAAATCCGTTTCCTCATTTGAAGTTGGATGTCGAAGCGGATTTTCGCTATAATTGTCTATACGAGGGTATGTATTTTCGCATAAATTGGGATGCTGCAAAATTCGATTTCAGCCGCTCTTGGATATGGTATATCCGTATATGGCTGCATTGGAAGCCGCGTTTTCGGATTTTTGCAAAATCCTTATCTTAAAGGGGTTGTTGTTGATGTCAGAGCATGGAAACCGGATATTGGTAGTGGACGATGAAGAGCGGATTCGCCGTCTGTTAAAGATGTATTTGGAGAAGGAAGGTTACGAGGTCGAGGAGGCTGAAGACGGGGAAACCGCGCTCCGGAAAGCCGCCAATCAGGATTACGGGCTGATTTTGCTCGATTTGATGCTTCCGGGGATGGACGGCATGGAGGTATGCTCCCGCTTAAGACAGCTGAAATCGACGCCTGTTCTGATGCTGACGGCCAAAGGGGAAGAGATCAACCGCGTGCAGGGATTCGAGGTCGGCGCGGACGACTATGTGGTAAAACCGTTCAGCCCAAGAGAAGTGATCTATCGCGTTAAAGCGATTTTGAGACGCGCTTCGGCGACCGCTTATTTGTCGAAAGACAGCAATTCCAGCAACAACATCGTATTTCCGCACCTGGTTATCGAGCATGATGCGCATCGGGTGACGGCAAGCGGGCATGAGGTAAGCCTGACGCCGAAGGAATACGAGCTTCTCCATTATCTCGCAGTATCTCCCGATAAAGTGTTTTCGCGGGAAGAACTGCTGAAGGACGTGTGGAATTACGAGTTTTTCGGCGATTTGCGCACGGTGGACACGCATGTGAAACGGTTGAGAGAAAAGCTGAACAAGGTATCCCCGGAATCCGCCGCGATGATTACGACCGTATGGGGCGTCGGTTACAAGTTAGAGGTGCCGAAGTAACGTGAACTTCTGGACATCGCTGGTCGGAAAATTATGGGCGACGATCATTTGCCTCGTTGCCTGCATACTTATCATTTTAGCCTTGTTTCTGCTCCCGTACATCGATACGAATTTCTCAAACAATTCCGGAGATATCAAACGGCTGTTTACGTATACGGCGATCATCGGGTTTTCGATGACGACGTTTTTCGCTTTGTTTTTGCTTACGAAAATTACGCAGCCGATGCAAAAGCTGATCAGCGCGACGGAAGCGATCAGCAAGGGGGAATACAGCACCCGCCTCTCGATCGTGACCAGCGACGAAATCGGCAAGCTGGCCAACACGTTTAATCATATGGCTGCGGAGCTCGAAGACAACATCCGCAACCTGAACCAGGAAAAGGAACATTTGGCGAGCGTCCTGCGCAGCATGAGCGACGCCGTGATCACCATCGATACGTCGGGACGCATCATTTTGACGAATCCGCCGGCGCAAAAGCTCATCCCGAGATGGAGGGACATCGACTGGGACATGGAGCAGGCCGACGAGCTCGGAGGCGATTCGGACGAAAAGGTGCCGAAGCCGCTGTTCGACCTGTTTGAACGTATGCTGAAGGAAAGCGCGGATGTCAGCGCGGATTTGCACGTCAAGCAGGGAGTTTGGTCGGTGCATATGGCGCCGTTGTACGCGGACAACGACATCCGCGGGGCGGTGGCCGTTTTGCGGGACATTACGGAAAAGGTGAAACTTGAAAAAATGAGGCAGGATTTCGTCGCCAACGTATCCCATGAAATCCGGACGCCGCTTTCGATGATGCAGGGCTACAGCGAAGCGCTGCTCGACGGAATGGCTGCTTCGCCGGAGGAAAGCCAGGAGCTGATTCAGGTCATCCATGATGAATCGCTGCGGATGGGCCGCTTGGTGAAAGACCTGCTCGACCTGGCCAGAATGGAAGCGGGACATACCGACATTGAGCGCAGAAGAGTGGATGTCAACGAACTGCTGGAACGTGTCTACCGGAAGTTCTCCGTGCGGGCCAAAGAGAACGAAATCGAGTTGATTTACGATAGAAAAACGCCCGATCTGGTGCTTGAAGCGGCCGATGAAGACAAACTCGAGCAGGTGCTCACGAATTTGCTCGACAATGCGTTCCGGCATACGCCGACGGGCAAACAGATCCGGATCGTTGCCGACAGGGCGGAAACGGGACCTGCATCCGAGCTGATCATCAAGATCGAAGATGAAGGGGCGGGAATACCGAGCGAGGATTTGCCTTACGTCTTCGAGCGTTTCTATAAGGCAGACAAAGCGAGGGTCCGGGGAACGTCCAACGGGACGGGGCTTGGCCTGGCGATCGTCAAAAGCATCGTGGACGCCCATGACGGAACGATCCGCGTTTCGAGCCAGGTCGGGGAAGGAACCGTATTCTCGATAAGGCTTCCTGTCGAAAACGAGACAGCTTAAGCAACAATGCAAGAAACACCTCAAACCGAGGTGTTTTTTGTTGAAGTTGCAAGATAAATCTTGTTCAACGTGGAACATAGGAAAAGCGCATGTCCCCATAGGCATGCGCTTTTGTTGCGTTACGTGTTTGATTTTCATTATAGAAGTGCGAAAGTGCCTGGCCGGGCGTAATCCGGTTGTTATAGCGTAATTTCGATCGCGCTGTTTAAGCCCGGCAGTGTCGTCAGCTGCGTCAGCACGTCTTTTTGCACGGCTTTGTCGACGGTCAGAATCATGATCGCTTCGCCGCCGATAATTTTGCGGCCGACCTGCATCGATGCGATGTTGACGTCGTTTTGGCCGAGCAGGGTGCCGACGCTTCCGATCATGCCCGGTTTGTCGTGATGGGAGATGAGGATCTGATGGCCTTCAGGCGCCACATCGACCGGGAATTTGTTGATTTGCACGATCCGTTCGCCATAACCGTTCAACAGCGTGCCCGCCACCAGCGTTTCTTCGTCGTTTTGCGTCTTCAGCGTTACCGTAAGCAAGTTGGTGAACCCTTTGGATTTCGACGCTTGGGTGACGACCACGTTGATGTCGCGCGATTTGGCGAGATGCATGCCGTTGACGATATTGACGTTTTCGTCGCCGAGATGATGGGCGAGCACCCCTTTGACGATATAGCGGGTAAGCGGCAGCGTGTCGACGTCGGACAGGTCGCCGGCATAATCAACATGGATTTCGTTTACGGCCTGGTTCGCCGATTGGGCCGCGAAGCTTCCGAGTTTTTCGCCGATCGCGAAATATGGCTGCAGGCGGCTCATGACGCTGGCGGCGACGGGCGGCATGTTGACCGCATTTTTGAACGGTTCGTTGCGAAGAATGTGGAGCACTTCTTCGGACACGTCGATCGCCACGTTTTCCTGAGCTTCCACGGTCGATGCTCCAAGATGAGGCGTCACGATGATTTTCGGATGGCTCAGGAACGGATGGTCTTTTTGCGGCGGTTCGCTTTCAAACACGTCGAACGCGGCGCCGGCGACGATGCCTTCGTCGATCGCTTCCACGAGGGCAAGCTCGTCGATGATGCCGCCGCGGGCGCAGTTGACGATGCGCATGCCTTTTTTCATCACTTCAAACTGCGGACGGGAAATCATGTGGCGGGTATCCGGCGTCAACGGCGTGTGCACCGTCATAAAATCCGCGTTGCGCACGATATCGTCGACGGATGCCAGCTTGACTTCCATTTTTTCCGCCCGCTCTTGGGTCAGGAACGGGTCAAACGCCAAAATGTTCATGCCGAACGCTTTGGCGCGTTTGGCGACTTCGCTGCCGATGCGGCCCATGCCGAGCACGCCCAGCGTTTTGTTGCGAAGCTCGACGCCCAGGAACGATTTGCGGTCCCAAACGCCGCCGATCGTTTTCGCGTAAGCTTGCGGAATGTGACGGGCAAGCGCCATCATCATCGCGAACGTGTGCTCGCAAGTGGTGATGGTGTTGCCGTCCGGTGCGTTGATGATGATGATGCCGCGTTTCGTCGCCGCTTCCAAATCGATGTTGTCTACCCCGACGCCGGCGCGGCCGACAACCTTCAGCTTGGAGCCCGCTTCCATAATTTTTTCCGTGACACGCGTTTGGCTGCGGACAAGCAGGGCGTCGTACTCTCCGATAATCGCTGCAAGCTCATCTTCGCCAAGGCCCGTCTTTTTCTCTACTTGGACATCGGCCGCATCCATCAGCTGCTGAATGCCCAAATCGCTGATCGGATCCGATACTAACACTTTAAACATGGTTTCTTCCTCCTTTGATCTTTGCAAGCAAAAATAAAATATAAATGAAAGGGAGCATTCCGGGTTGAAATGCGATCCCGTAAAACCTGATGCATGTAAATCCGAGCTTGGCATCCGTAATCGAGGTCTTTGTCCATTGTTGTATTCCCAGGGCAACGCGGTACTGTGTAAAAGAACAGATGTGCGGCGCGGCGCGAAATGAACCCGCAACGCAAGGTTGTAAACTACCGGATGCTGCCGGAAGCAACAAAAAAACTCTCAATCCGCACACTACTTGCGTAGCAAGGGACGAGAGTTGTTCGTGGTACCACCCTAATTCACCGCCGGTTTTGAAACGGCAGCCTCAGAGGCCATTCGTTGGCCGATTTGATAACGGAAATTACCCGGCTGCACCTACTGAAAAGTTCAATGCAGCTTCTCTGGAACGCTGAAGACGTCTTGCCCGCCACCGGTTTGCACCATCCACCGGCTCTCTGAAGGCTTTCAAGGGTCTTTTTTCCTTCATCGGTTTTGATTCGTTAATTTTTTTTCATAATGTATCACGGCCCCGCAGCTGCTGTCAATAGGGATTCTTCGTGCTTCTTGAAACTTTCGCGCGAAATCTGATATGATTTTGATGGCGTTTCATGGCGTTTTTTCATAGATTATATCCATGGGACGGCAAAAACATCGCCTCATCATTTCCCGTTCAAGGAAAAATGCGATATGATAGAAAGAGTGAAGGGGACAAGCCTTTTCATCGCTAAAACAATAGACAGGCAGGCAAAACATGAAAAAATTCAAATTCCGTGCGCCTAAATTGAAACAGGCCACTCCCGATCAGCTGACCGACCGTCTGCTCCTGATCAACCTTTACCTCACCCAAGGGCTTACCTTCCTAACGGGAATCATATGGATATTATTTCAGAGGAGAAATCCGCTGGAATTATTTGTTCCGCATTCGGGCTCTTATTTCTGGGCGTGGGGCCTCGGTCTTGCGGCCGTCATGTTCCTGATCGATTTTGCCGTGTCCCGAATCACGCCGGAGGAAGTCATGGATGACGGCGGGATCAACAATTTGTTGTTCCGAAACCGCCCGGTGTGGCATATCGTATTCATAGCCGCCGTCGTGGCGGTGTGCGAGGAACTGCTGTTCAGAGGGGCGATACAGCATTCGTTCGGCGCTTATTGGACCAGCATCCTGTTTGCGGTCATTCATGTCCGGTATTTGAGGCACTGGATTCCGACCGGCTGGGTGTTTTTGAGCAGCTACGGGCTTGGGTATATCTACATACAGTCCGGCACGCTGCTGGCCCCGATCGTATGCCATTTTGCCATCGACTGCATTTCCGGTTTGGTGATCCGATTTCGGAGGGAATCATGAGTACTGAATTAAGCAGAGTCAAAACGTATAATCATCGAAAAAAAAACGGCAAAAAAAAGCCCCCTGCGCCCGCTTCTGAAGAAAGCCGACCCGTATCCCCCCAGCCACGCAGGGGACGGGGCAAATCCGGATCGGCGACTTTAAGCAGGGTGAAAGCGAGAGACGAGCGTAACCATGCTCCCAAGCCGGAGGAGGAGACGCGGAGCGCTTCCTTCGAGTCTGCGGGAGCGTTCCGGTCCCGTACGGAAAAGTATAAAACGGGACAGCATGCGTCGAAGAGAACGGGCGAAGAAGAGGATTCGACCCCGAGCCGAACCGAAAGATACGCGTCGAGAAAAATTATGATCAGCAAATATTTTACGAACTCGTTATTTATCCTTTTTCTTGTACTTACGGCGTTTTTGGTCTATTGGGGAGTCAAGGGCGCGCCCCCGCTGGAGGAATTATGGTGACGGCGGCGCTTTTATGGGGCGCCGGCATCATTGCGGCGTGCTGCGCACTGGTCTTCGCAAGGATGTCTTACGAAGCGAGGGTTCACGCGGTGACGCGCGCCGAGGTGACGCTGGAAAGGCTGCCGAAGGCTTTCGACGGATGCCGGATTTTTTTTATTTCGGACATTCATAAACGCAAGCTTTCGAAGTCGTTTTTGCGGGACATGCAGGGGAAAGCGGATTGGGTGATCCTTGGCGGCGACATTATGGAGAGGAACGTCCCTCTGGAGCGGGTTCGGGAGAATCTGGACGTTCTTTCGCGGATCGGTCCGATGTACGCCGTTTACGGCAACCATGATCTGAAAGCGGACCCGTCCGGTTTGGCGGATGCCCTTAAAAAGGCGGGCGGCGTGCTGCTTCGTGACGACAACGTCCTGTTGGAAAAAAACGGGGCCCGGATATGTCTGACCGGCATCGATCAACCGCTGCAAAAACGCGACGGATATCCAAAACCGCCAGCGCTGCCGCCGGAAGCCCTTAATCTGTGCCGGATCCTTGTCGTGCATGATCCCGTCTGGATCCGGCATGTTTCCGAGAAACCCGCGGATCTCATTTTGGCAGGCCATACGCATGGCGGGCAAATCCGTTTCCCGTTTTTCGGGGCGCTTCGCCTGAACCGGTTTTACCGTAAATACGATTGCGGCTGGTTTGCATGGTATCAACCGCGATCCGCCGTCCGGAAGCCGCAGATGCTCATCAGCCGCGGGTTCGGCAACCGAAGGGTGACGCTGCGTTTATGCTGTCCGGCCGAAATGCATCTTATTCGGCTGAAGACGGCGGAGCCGGGTACATCCGAAAGCTAAAAAAGGCGTTTCTTACCGATTGGATCGGCAGAAACGCCTTTTGTTTTATCTCATCTCAAGTTCGATGCTGCGCGGATCCACGAAGGAATATCCTTTGCTTTCCAGCTTCGTCAAAAGCTGATCCAGCGCTTCGGTCGTCCAAGGCAGCTCATGCATCAAAATGTTGCTGCCGGGGTGAAGCTGATCCATGACGTTTTGAATGACCTTTTGCGGATTGTCTTTCCCTTTCGATTTCATCGTCCAATCCAGCGATCCGTTGGACCAGGTCATGTACAGCAGGCCGTTTTCCTTTGCGATTTTTTTTCCGATATCGCCGCCTTCGCCAAATGGGGGCCGGAAAAAGGCGGGCGCCTCTCCGATCGTGTCCTTCACGATGGCCTGCACGTCCTCGATTTGCTGCCGTACCTTCGCTTCGGGCTCTTTACGCAGCGAAATGTGGTCCCAGCTGTGGTTGCCGATGATTTGGCCGCGGTCGTGGATCAGCTTGAGAAGCTCGGGATGTTCCTTGACCCGGTAGCCGTTTACGAAAAAAATCGCTTTGGCATGATGCTTGTCCAGCGTATCGATCAGGCTGTTGATCCATTCGGCTTTTTTGGGGCCGTCATCGAACGTAAGCAGCACGACGTTTTTTTCCGTCCCTTCATCGTTAGGCACGATGTTGTACGCTTTGTTCATATGGTATTTGATCGGAACTTCAGCCGCATCTCCATCGGCGGCCGGCTGGTCCTGACCGTTGCTGGACCCGTCGGCAGGGTCGGCGTTTTCCGCGTCGGATTTACCCGTGCCATCATTCCCCGTTTCGGCGGTTGTCGTCTCTTTTTCGTTCGTGTTTGTTTCCTTACCGCCCGCCGGCGCCTGTTTTCCGCCTTCCTGCTGCTGTACAGCGGGCTTCGCGTTTTCGGTGGCGGCTTCTTTATTCCCTCCGCATGCGCTGAGCAAAAGCGCGGTCAAAAGAAGCAGCGCAGCCGTTTTTCTTACCATTATTTCATCTCGCTTTCCTGTTTTTTTGCCGCATGAGCATGGCGTCATTCGCGAACACTAGACTTGATTTTATCACATAAGGAGGTTGTAATTGTGAATACTTCGTCATTTATCAGCGGCGTTTTGATCGGCGCCGCGGCAACTGCCCTCGTATCCCGAGGCAAAGGAACGCTTACTTCCGCCATCGCCCATAATGCGGGCAAAATGATGGACATCGGCTCGATCGGATCCATCGCCGGGAACAACCATGCATCCCAGTATTCGGACATCCATTCCAAAGGGGAAAGCATGAAGCAAATCAACGCATTCATCAACAGCAATCCCGACGTGAAAAGGGAAGTCGACGCGATTTTGAAGGAGACAAATACCGTCATTCCGGGCATGTAACAGCCTGAAAACTCATAAGAATCATTTTTGGGGCGCTACACGCTCAAAATGATTCTTTTTTTGTCCATTTTACAGCGTGCATTTTGAGTTATATAATGATAACATACTTACATAGAACTATTTTCAGCACACCATTATGAAGGACATCATAATTTGTTATAACATTGCTTACAGAGGAGGATCCTGTCATGAAAATAGAACGATTAAGCTCAGATAAGATACGGATTTTCCTCACGTTCGACGATTTGAGTGAGCGAGGAATTCAGAAGGAAGACATGTGGAAGGAACTTCCCAAAGTCCATGAGCTGTTCACAGAAATGATGGATCAAGCCTATAACGAACTCGGTTTTGACGCAACCGGACCGCTCGCCGTGGAAGTTTTTGCCCTTCCCGCTCAAGGCATGGTCGTCATCGTGACCCGTGGAAAATATGACCATCAGCATTATAGCCACTTAGGGGAAGATGAGCTTCCCGAAGAGGTTTACGAAATGGAAGTCACCTTGGAACAAAGCGACTCCATCGTATACGCTTTCGATGATTTTGAAGTGCTGATCGAGGCTGCGCATGTTCTCGGCGGTCAAATTACGGAGGAAGGCCGTCTTTATCATTATAGAGATCAATGGGTTTTGTTTATGGATCCGGAGCAGATCGATTCCGGCAAACATTCGTCGCTCATCGCCGTTTTGGCTGAATACGGGGAAGCCGCTTCCTATACCGAAGCGGTTCTCGATGAATACGGTAAGGTGGTCATGCCCGAGAAGGCGATCGCAACGATCCGCGAACATTTTAAAAGACAGGATTAACGGCTTGTCATCCCATGAGCATTGCTGCTTCATGGGATGAATTGCTTTTGGTTCAAGCAGCAGAATTTTACACAGCAAAAAGGGGGAAAGACGGTGCTTTGGTTTTCGATTATTGCTTCGGCGTTGGCGCCGGGTCTCGCCCTTTTGACGTATTTCTACCTGAAGGACAGATACGAGCAGGAGCCGCTTATGATGGTGATCAAGGTGTTCGTGCTCGGTTTTCTGATCGTCGTCCCTGTAATGATCATCCAGCGGGGAATGACAAACGGATTCGGCGGCAATCCGTATGTGGAATCGTTTATCATCTCGTCTTTCGTCGAGGAATTTCTGAAATGGTTCGTGCTGTACCATATGATTTATAACCATACCGAGTTTGACGAGCCGTACGACGGCATTGTATACGCGGTCGCGATCTCGCTCGGTTTTGCCACGGTCGAAAACGTCATGTACGCTTGGTACAGCCACGCTTCGATCGGAGCGATGTTCCTGCGGGCGCTGCTGCCGGTATCGGGGCATGCGATGTTCGGCGTGATGATGGGGTATTACCTCGGCCGGGCGCGTTTTTCCCAGGGTGCAAAAGCCAAACGTTTTCTCGTGTACTCCATGGTGATCCCGTGGTTTTGGCACGGCGTGTACGACCTGATTCTCGCAACCATGACCCAATACTGGATTTGGTTCATCGTTCCGCTTATGGCCTTTTTGTGGTACGGAGGCATGGGAAAGGTCACGCGGGCGAACAACCGCTCTCCGTTCCGTTTTCTCAAGCGGGAGGAAGAGGTTAATACGTAACGAAAATGGGCACACTTGATCCTAAAAGATTCCAACGCATGGAAATCTTATTCAGGATCGGGGGTGCTTTTTTTTGCGCGTCAAAGTGACCATCGTATGCAAACAATGCGGGGAACGTTTCGTTCTGCGGGGCAAAAGGGATCGCGGGCGGATCGAAACGGGTTTTAAGCAATGCCTTTGCAACAATAAAAGCCATTTCGACATCGAAGAACTTCCGTTTTAATCCTTCGTCCAAAAATGGCTCGGCATGCTGCCAATTGATGCATAAGACTCCTTTCTTCTTGTCAAACTAACAGCAGCAACCAGAAGAGTGATCATAATCAGCCGTTTTCAATGCGGATCAGCTTGGTTTGATCGATTCAGCTGAAGAAAGGAGATTTGAGCAATAATGTACAAGCGGTTAAGCGCTGTTTTGTTTCCCATCGTAACCCTGCTGATGATCGGGGCGTTCGTGTGGGGGTATCAGGAGAACCAGGAAAAAAACTCGATTTTGATCAAAGCCGAAAACCAATACCAGCGCGCGTTCCACAATTTGTCCTACCACATGGACCGGCTTCACAGCGAGCTGGGGAACACGCTGGCGGTCAGCTCTTCCTCCAACGCGATGCACCGCAAGGGGCTGATCAATGTATGGAGGCTGACCAGCGAAGCCCAAAACGAGATCAACCAGCTTCCGCTGACGATGCTTCCGTTTAATAAAACCGAGGACTTCCTGTCCCGGATTTCCAATTTCTCCTACCAGACGTCCATGCGGAACCTCGAGAAGGAACCGCTCTCCAAGGAGGAGCTTCAACACTTGAAGGTGCTTTACAAAAATTCCGGCGACATCACGAAAGACCTTCAAAATGTGCAAAGCAAGGTCATTCAAAACCGGCTGCGCTGGATGGACGTGGAAAGCGCCATGGCCTCCGAAGAGAAGCAGATGGATAACACGATCATTGACGGTTTCAAAACCGTCGACAAGCGCGTCGGCGAATATCCGGAACTGAACTGGGGCCCTGCCGTATCCAGCATATACAGCAAACGCTCCGTCAAAATGCTTTCCGGCACGCCGGTATCGAAGGAAGACATCAAACGCAAAGCCGCGCAATTCGCGGACGCCGGCGCCGGCGCTTCCATCCAAGTGACGGAAAACGGCAAGGGAACGGATTGGGAATCCTATACCGCCACCGTGAAATCGAAAAACCATCCGTCCGTCGTGTCGATGGATTTCACGAAAAAAGGCGGGCTGCTGATCAGCTATCACGATAACCGTCAAATCGGACATAAAGCAGTCACCATGGAACAGGCCAAGGCGAATGCGGATCACTTCCTGTACAAAAAGGGGTATAAAAACATGGCCGCCGTAGCTGCGGACCAATACGGGAACATGGGCAACCTGACCTATGTCAGCCAGCAAGACGGCGTGCTCATTTATCCGGAAAAACTGACGGTTCGCGTCGGATTGGACAAAGGCGAGGTGACCGGATTTCAGGCAAGCGATTACGTCTATGAACATAAAGACGGCAAACGCAATTTGCCGAAACCGAAAATGACCGTCGAGCAGGTCCGCAAAAAATTGAATCCGGAATTCAAGGAAACCTACAACCGGCTGGCCCTCATTAAAGACGATACGGCCCAAGAAGCGCTTTGCTACGAAATCGGCGGCAACATCAACGGATCCAGATACCGCATGTATCTGGACGCAAACGACGGCTCGGAAAAAATGGTGGAGGAGCTGAAATCTTCCGACCGCCAGGCGGCCGTCAAATAAAAACGACATTGTACCCAGCTTGCGAAGGGGGCCTTTTATGAAAAAAGGCTCCCTTTTTTATGATTTATGCCATACCTGCGACAAAAGACATGGTATAATCGGGTTATGCGGTTAATTTTGGAGCTGGCGGTGAACTTTTTGTATCCGAAAATCAGTGACGTATTGTATATTAGCGTAGATTCGGGGGACGAAAAAGAAACGGGGATTCAGTACAAATCGAGAATCGCCGATATCGATGAGGATTCGATGCTGATCGAGGTCCCGATCCAGGAAGGCAGCGGTCAGCTGAAAAAGCTGTTCGTCGGGGATGAACTTTCCATTTATTTTATGACGGAAGGCGGCGTCAAAAACTACTTCAATTCTTACGTAACCGGTTTCAAGCAGGACGTCATCCGTATGGTGCGAATCCGGAAGCCCGATCCCGATTCGATCGGCAAAATCCAGCGGCGCAGCTTTTTGCGGGTGAACGGCGAGCTTGAGGTCGCGGTCAAAACGGACAAACAATTGCGTTTCCTGGCGCGGACCGACGATGTCGGAGGGGGAGGGATTTCTTTTTACTGCGACGCGGAGCACCAGGTTGCGGAAGGGGAGAAAGTGTCCTGCTGGGTCGTCGTACCTTATAAAAACGCCAGCCTGGAACACGTGCCATTCGATGGGGAAATCGTCAGGATCAAGGCGCTCGATAACGGCCGGAAAATCGTCATGGTCAAATTCACGGCGATCGCGGACATGGAGCGGCAGAAGCTGATCAAATATTGCTTTGAACGCCAGCTTGATTTCAGGCGGTAAGGATTTTAGCGGAACCGCAGACGAGGGCGCATAAAAGGAGGGACTTCCGGACACCGTAATAGGAAAAATCCGGAGGTGCTTCCATATGAACGAAAAAGAGCAGGTTAAGCTATATGTGCAGCTCTTCGAACGGCTGTGCGAACAAGCGGGAAAATGGACGAAAATTTTGCTCGTCTTTTTGATCGCCGCTCTTGTCTTTTTTCAAGCAGCCTTGCATATCCATTCGCTCCGGCCGTTGATTTCGCCGGTGGACCGGTTGGACGGGATTCCGATCAAAGAACGGAATGTCAAGGATTGGCATGAGTGAATCCATGGGTCTTTTTTGCATCGATGTAGGTTGTGTGGTATAATTTTCACAGCGCAGGCAATGCCTGCTTTTTTCTTGAAGTGATCGAAAGAAGCGTTTGCTTTATCCATAGCCGCTTCCGATCGCGGGAGAACGCCGCTCGCATACGGCGTCCTCGCGGTAGTCACAATCTCTTATGCTTATGTATTGAGGAGGAATGCCCCTTTGAGTAGGCAGGGGACGGAGAACAACTTGAAGATCAATATCGCGATTGATGGACCTGCCGGGGCGGGAAAAAGCACGATTGCTCGTTTGGTGGCCAAAGAGCTGTCCTACATATATGTGGATACCGGCGCCATGTACCGGGCGGTGACCTGGCATATGCTCAAAGCCGGCATCAAGCCGGAATCTGCCGCTGAAGTGCTGCGTCACGCTCAAGCGATGGAGATTGAACTGATTCCGGGCGCCGACGGGCAAAAGGTGCTGGTGGACGGTCGGGATGTGACGCCGTATATCCGTTCTCTTGAGGTTAGCGGCATGGTGTCGCAATATGCGCAAATCGAAGGGCTCCGCAAGCATTTGGTAGCGCTGCAACAGCAGATGGCAGCCCGCAAAGGGGTCGTCATGGACGGCAGGGACATCGGCACGACGGTTCTGCCGAACGCGGAATTGAAAATTTTCATGACTGCCAGCGTGAAGGAACGTGCCCTCCGCCGCTTCAAAGAGTTGGGTGATGCGCAGGGCGTGACCCTGGAACAGCTTGAGAAGGATATTTCCGAACGCGATCGTTTGGATGCGGGACGCGAAATTTCGCCGCTGCGTTGCGCGGATGACGCCATCGTGCTGGATACGACGCATATGGACATCCCTCAGGTTGTCGACACGATCGTTTCCTATTGCAAAACGCATACGAACTCTTAAGAGTGGGGAGAAGGAAGCATGTTTTACGAGTTTTGCCGGGGAGTTCTGAACGTGATGTTCACCTTGGTTTACCGCCTCGAGGCGGTGGGGGAGGAAAACATCCCGAAGGAGGGCGGAGTGCTGCTCTGCTCAAACCATCTCACCGTTCTGGATCCGATAACGGTAGGCATCAAAGTCAAACGCCGGATCAAATTCATGGCCAAAGCGGAGCTGTTTAAAGTGCCCGTTCTCGGACCGGTCATTACGAAGCTGGGCGCTTTTCCCGTCAAACGCGGAGGCGTCAGCAAAGAATCGATCAAAAACTCCCTTACCATTTTGCGAAACGGCGAAGTGATGGGGATTTTTCCGGAAGGGACGCGCAACTCCGACAGCGGGGCGGCCAAAAAAGGAGCAGCGACTTTTGCCCTTCGAAGCGGAGCCGCGGTCGTGCCGGTCGCCATTATCGGCAATTACAAGTTTTTACGCAAAATGAAAGTGATATACGGTGCCCCTTTGGATTTGTCCGGTTTTAAGGAAATGGAATCCGGGGAAGCGGTGGAAGCCGTCACGGACAATATCATGTCCCGCATCCGCGAAATGCAGAAAACCGGGAAGCCGACGCTGAATTAGGCGCCTGTGAATGAAGGCAAGCACTTATTGGAAAGATATTTAACATATCTATCATGGAATGTTTTGAACTCTGCGTCAGCAGGTTTGAATAAATGGTTTTTTTGAATTGAGGAGGGTATTGACATGTCGGAAGAAACTAAAAATCAAGAAACTGAAGTAAATCAGGAGGAAATGGACCAAATCGTTTCCTTGAAAAAAGGGGACACCGTAAAAGGTTCGATCGTCAAGCTGGAAGATAACCAAGCTTATGTAAGCATTGGATATAAATACGACGGTGTGATCCCTATTCGCGAGCTGTCTTCCGTTCATCTGGACAACGCATCGGACGCGGTTCAGATCGGGCAGGAGGTAGAATGCAAAGTGGTCAGCATCGACGACGAAAAAGAAAAACTCGTTCTTTCCAAACGCGCGATCGACAGCGAAAACGCATGGGAAGAGCTCGAGAAGCATTTTGAAGCGCAAGACGCATTCGAAGTGACCGTTGCCGACGTCGTTAAAGGCGGCCTTGTCGCCGACGTGGGCGCACGCGGATTCATCCCGGCTTCCATGGTGGAGCGTCATTTCGTTGAAGACTTCAGCGATTACAAAGGCCGCACGCTGCGCGTAAAAGTGAAAGAAATCGACCGCGAAAACAACAAGGTCATCCTTTCCCAAAAAGACGTGCTGGACGAAGAATTCGAAGCCAACAAACTCAAAGTGATGTCCGAACTTCAAGAAGGACAGGAGCTCGAGGGCACGGTACAGCGTTTGACCCAATTCGGCGCATTCGTTGACGTAGGCGGCGTGGATGGACTGGTTCACGTATCCGAAATGGCATGGAACCATGTCGACAAACCTTCCGACGTCGTGTCCGAAGGAGACAAAGTAAGAGTCAAAGTTCTGAAAGTAGACCCTGAAAAAGGAAAAATCAGCCTCAGCATGAAAGCCGCTCAGCCTGGTCCATGGGATACTGCAGCAGAAAAATTCCATATCGGCGACGTGGTGACAGGCGAAGTCAAACGTCTGGTGACCTTCGGTGCATTCGTTGAGCTTGCTCCAGGAGTCGAAGGACTTGTTCATATTTCCCAAATTTCTCATAAGCACATCGGAACTCCGCATGAAGTTCTGAAAGAAGGACAAGAAGTTCAAGTGAAAATTCTTGACATCAATACCGCTGAAAAACGCGTCAGCCTCAGCATCAAGGAAACGGAAGAAGCTCCGGCTCCTGCGCCTAAAGCGGACAGACCTGCAAAAAGCGGCGGCGGCAACCACAAGGATGAGCTTAAAGACAATCCTAACGTATCCCTGAGCAACCAAGGCCTCAGCATTACGCTTGGGGAACGTTTTGGAGACAAACTGAGCAAATTCAAGTGATTGTCTCGTCTCGGAAATGAAAAACGGCGAACCCTCATCGGGTTCGCTTTTTTTTTCTTTCCCCAAAGCCGCAAAAACGGATCCGGGGCGGCCATGCGGCGCATGGAATCCCGTTTCTACGGGAAAATAGGATTAATAAACGGATCCGCCCATGAAACGTTAGCCAAAATAAGTGTTTTTTGCTATGATGATTATCGTAAGTATTGACAGGAGGAGTGAATATGGCAAGACCCGTAGTAGCTATCGTTGGCAGGCCTAACGTTGGTAAATCAACCATTTTCAATCGATTGATCGGCGATCGGCTGGCCATCGTGGAAGATAAACCGGGGATTACCCGCGACCGGATTTATGGGGTATCCGAATGGAACAGCAAATCGTTTAGCGTCATCGATACCGGAGGCATCGAAATCGACGGCGACGACGTCATGCTGAAATCCATCCGCATGCAGGCAGAGCTTGCGATCGAGGAAGCGGATGTCATCGTGTTTATGTGCGACGCCAAAAGCGGCGTCACGCAATCCGACGAAGAGGTGGCCCAAATTCTGTTCCGTTCCGGGAAGCCGATCGTGCTTGCCGTGAACAAGGTGGACAACCTCAGCCGCCAAGACGAAATTTACGAATTTTACAGCCTCGGGTTCGGCGACCCGATTGCGATTTCCGGAAGCCACGGAACCGGCATCGGCGATTTGCTGGATGCGATCGTTGAGATTTTGCCGGATCTCAGCGACGACGATTACGACGAAGATGTGATCCGTGTGGCGTTGATCGGACGCCCGAACGTGGGCAAATCCTCTCTCGTCAATGCCATCCTCGGCGAAGAGCGAGTCATCGTCAGCGATATTGCGGGCACGACAAGGGATGCCATCGATACGCCGTTCGAAAAGGACGGGCAGCGTTACGTCCTGATCGATACGGCGGGGATGCGCAAACGGGGCAAAGTGTATGAAACGACGGAAAAATACAGCGTCATGCGGGCGATGCGCGCCATCGAACGCGCCGACGTCGTCCTGGTCGTCATCAACGGCGACGAAGGCATCATCGATCAAGACAAGCATATTGCCGGCTATGCCTATGAAGCGGGCAAAGCATCCATTTTTGTCGTCAACAAATGGGACATCGTCGATAAGGACGACAAAACGATGCACCAATTCGAGAAAAAGATCCGCGACCATTTTCTGTTTATGACCTATGCACCGATCGTGTTTTTGTCCGCAAAAACGAAATCGCGCCTGCATAAGCTGCTTCCGGTCGTGCAGCACGTGGCGGAACAGCATTCGCTTCGCGTTCAAACCCATTTGCTGAACGACGTCGTATCCGACGCGGTTGCGATCAATCCTCCTCCGACGGACAAAGGAAGGCGTTTGCGCATTAACTATGTCACCCAGGTAGCCGTCAAGCCGCCGACCATGGTTGTATTCGTAAATGATCCTGAACTGATGCACTTCTCCTATGAACGGTATTTGGAGAATAAAATTCGCAGTGCGTTCGATTTCGAGGGAACGCCGATCAGAATCTTTACGCGGCGCAAATCGGATGAAAGTTAGGGGAGAATAGATTGACATTACAGATCATAGCCATTGTATTGAGTTATTTGCTCGGCTCCGTCAGTTTTAGCGTTGTGCTGGCCAAATTGCTGAAAGGGATCGATATCCGTCAGCATGGGAGCGGAAATGCGGGTGCAACCAATACGCTGCGGATTTTGGGGAAAGGGCCGGCGATTGCCGTGCTGCTGCTTGACGTATTGAAAGGAATTGCTGCCGTATGGCTTGGCAGATGGATCGGGGGAGGCAATGAGTGGATTCCTGCCCTGTGCGGCCTCAGTGCTATCGTCGGTCATAACTGGCCGGTATATTTTCACTTCCGCGGAGGCAAAGGAATCGCCACCACGATCGGGGTCATGGCCACACTCAGCTTCTTCCCGGCGTTATGCGCCGGAATCATCGCGATTTTATTGATCGTCGTCACGCGTTACGTTTCCCTCGGTTCGCTCGTATTCGTGGCGCTTACACCTATTTCTCTATTGATCTTTGGTTTCATCTATGGTTTCAACTGGCCGATATTCTGGTCCAGTCTTGTCATTTGCTTGTTTGCCTTCTGGAGACACCGCAGCAATATCGTCAAGATCGCCCAAGGACGGGAAAACAAAATCGGCTCCGGAGGCTCCAAAGGGGGAAAGGGAATTGTCAAATAAGGTGGCCGTACTTGTGGCGGGCAGCTGGGGCACCGCCCTGGCCAGCGTCCTCGCGTGCAATCACCCGAACGTGGTGATCTGGAGCCGAAGCAGCGAGCAGGTACGGGAAATCAATGAAAAGCATATGAACAGCCGGTATTTGCCGGATGCCGTTTTGCCGGACAATCTGAAAGCAACGACGGATATGGAAGAAGCCATAAAAGACGCGGGTGCGGTATTGATCGTCGCCCCATCCAAAGCGATGCGCGAGGTTGCGCGGTCTTTGAAGGCCTACTGGCAAAAGGACATGTTGTGCATCCATGCGACGAAAGGTTTCGAAACCGAAACCTTGAAGCGGATGTCGACGGTCATAGCCGAAGAGCTCGGCATCGAAGAAGGCGACGTCGTCGTCCTCTCCGGCCCAAGCCACGCGGAGGAAGTCATCCGCCGCTGCCCGACAACCGTCGTGGTTGCCTCCCTTAACCAAAAGGCCGCCGCGGCGGCGCAATATTTGTTCATGAACGCGGATTTCCGCGTCTATACGAACAGGGATATGCTTGGGGTCGAATTGGCCGGGGCGCTAAAAAACATTATCGCGCTTGGCGCGGGCATGTCCGACGGGTTAGGTTACGGCGATAACGCCAAAGCGGCGCTGCTCACCCGCGGCTTGGCGGAAATTACCCGAATCGGCGTCGAAATGGGCGCAAATCCGCTTACTTTTTCAGGGCTTGCCGGCGTCGGGGACCTTGTCGTTACCGCTACGAGCCGGCACAGCCGGAACTGGCGCGCGGGTTCGATGCTCGGTCAAGGGAAAAAGGTTGACGAAGTATTGGGTTCCATGGGCATGGTCGTGGAAGGAATACGCACAACCCAGGCGGCGCATACGATTTCCGCGAAATACGGCGTGCAGATGCCGATCGCGGAACAGCTGTACCAGGTGCTTTTTGAAAACAAGGATCCGCGCATAGCCGTCGAAGCGTTGATGGGACGGGATCCGAAAACGGAAATGGAAGCGATGAAGCTGGAAACTTGGGAGCAGTGGCATAGCTGATCTTTTCACCTTTCAAGGCCAATCCTCATATATATACGTTGAGGACTGTCGGAGGAGGGGAGAAGATGAGCAAAAATTTTCCTAAAGATGTGCTGAATGTCGTGAACAAAAAATCCGGCAAACGCATCTCGGAAAGTCAAGTCAAAAAACTAGCCAGTACCGTAAAACCATCCACGATGCAAAACGAGACCCAGCTCCGCCAACTGATCAAGCAAGTGTCCGCCATGGCCAACGTTCCGGTCAGCGAGGAAACGATTCAGGATATCGTGAGCGCGGTCAAGAAAAGCGGTATGAATCCGCAAAACATGGAATCGCTGATGAAATTGATGATGAAAAAATAACTTGGTTTTTCCAAAATCAAAGGGCTATAAGCCTTTGAAGCCTGGCGCTTCAAAGACTTTATGCTCTTTTTTTCAGATGTCGGTTTTGCGTAACCTTCTCGCTCAGGAAAGTGGACAAGTTTCATGCTATAATACGTCTATATACACAGAATGGAGAGTTTAGCCTATGGATCCGATGACAAAAATGTGGGTTTCCCTGATCGCCATCCTGGTCATGGGGTTGTCCGTGTTTTTAATTACGTTTGCCCGCACGAAAACAACCGGCGTTCTTCGCGGCGCGTTATCCTTTTTGGCGTTTATCGTGATGGTGGTCGGATTTCTCGGGGGAATGGCGGCGTTGATGTGATGAACCCGTTCCGTAAGTTTTTTGGCAAAAAAAAACCGGCTGCCGAAGCCGTTGAAACGATGGAACGGACCACGCCCGGGGAAGCCACCATGCTGCTGAAAGGAAGAACGATCGAAAAAACGGTCGTGCCCGAACCCGGAAAAACCATTTTGCAGCACGCGAAAGATCATGAAATCGATTGGCAGCACATGTGCCGCCGCGGAACTTGCGCACGCTGCAGATGCCAAGTCATTGAAGGCGCGGAGCTGTTGGAAGAGCCGACGGAAGCCGAGCTTCGCCGTCTCGACCCTGAAGAATTCGACGAAGGCTTCCGGCTCGGCTGCCAGGCGGTCGTGAAGGAGCAGGGGAAAATCGTCGCGCGGAACAAAACCTATTTTTAGACGGATGGTTGGATAGGAGTGTGGGACATGCAGATTTCATCCGAACTAAAACATGCGCTGCAGCGGGTGTGCGACAGGCTTGGGCAAGCCGGGAATTGCTGGCTGGTCGGCGGGAGCTGCGGGCTTCTGCTTCAGGGAGTGCGTCTTAGCGCCATGCCTCGCGACGTCGATGTATATGCGGACGATGTCCATGTGAATGCGCTGCACGGCCTGATAAAAGATCTTGCCGTAGACGAGCCCGAAGTAAGCGAAACGGATACATATCATTCCACCCTCAGCCATTATAAGCTGGACGGTTACGTGATGGAACTGGTCGGCAGCTTTAAGGTTCGCGCGATGGGGAGCCGGTATGAGGTTTTGGTGGACAAGCTTCTGCTCAAGGAAGCCAGAATGGTTATGATTGGGGGCGTTCGTGTCCCTTTGATGCCGCTTGGGCATGAACTGGTGTTTAACGTGCTCAGGGAAAGGCCGGACCGTTACGAGGCCATTGCGGCAGCGATGAGGACGGATCTAGGGAAGCATGTGCCGCTCCTGAAGCGCATATCCGAGACATGCCGTTTGTCGGAAGCCCATGCGGCTTTCATCGACGGCCTGCTTGGATTAAACGGGGAAGACCGTCTGTATGGGAACCAGCGAGAGGAGCAGGGCGGGGATGAAACATGAAATCACGTTTCGGCCGTCAGGCAAAAAAGCGGAGGTAAGCCGCGGCACGACGGTGCTTGCCGCCTCCTTCCGGGCCGGCGTCCACATTCCGACGCGCTGCGGAGGCAAGATGGGCTGTCTCATGTGCAAGATCGAAGTGGACGAAGCGGCCAAGGCGCAGCTGTCGCCTCCGTCAGAGCAGGAACAGCGGAAGCTGGGTTCGCTTGTCCACCAAGGCGTACGGCTTGCCTGCCAATCGAAAATCGAAGGGACGGTTGCCGTTACGATACCTGAAGATAAGCTTAAGGCCGCGATCCGGAAACAGCTGGAGGCCGCCAGGCGGCAGGATCGGGACGACCTCTGGTGAAGACCGCCCGAACTTCATATTTTTTTGATACAAAGGATGATGTATGTGACTCAGGCTTTTTTCGCAAGACGTTCCGGAGCTCTCCGGAAAGCCGCGGCGGCCGTGATGGCGGTCCTGCTTGCGGTAAGCTTGTCCGGATGTTTGTACCCGGACGAGAAGAAAAACGAAAACAGGGTATCTTACCGCGAAAGCGTGAAACGAATCCAGTCGGCCATTGAAGATTACCAAAAGGACAAAAGCCTTTTGCCGATCTTGAACGCGGATCAAGACACGCCGAAATACGAAAAATTCCGCATCGATCTCGATAAGCTGCAAAAAGAGGGTTACATCGATGAAATTCCGTCCACGGCATTCGAGAAAGGCGGCAGCGCTTACTTCCTCATCCAGGACGAGGAAACGAAACCGACGGTCAAAGTGATGGATTTGATCACGGTGCAAAAGGTGAACGACGTGCAGCGCCTCGTCAACCAATACAAGATGGCCCATGACGGGCAGCTCCCTGCCGGCGATGAAGTATATCCGGGGGTTCATGCGGTCGACCCTGCGCTGGCAGGCATGAAGGACATCGGCCTTAAAAGCGTGTACTCGGGACAGGACGTCAATTTCCTCCTGGATCAAGCAGGCACGGTATACGCCGACTATGCCTTCGACATCATGCAGCTGATCGATAAACAGGGCTTGAAGCCGTCGAAAGAGGAAGATTTGCGGGAAGAGCTGGTGAAAGCCTCGGAATACGTGCCCGTCAAATCGCTGCCTTACCGGTGGTCCGGCGACGCGCCGGTGGCGGTCGCGCCCGGATCTGCCGCCGAATAATCCCTAAAGATTCATATAAGCCGTTCTTTCAAGCGATGCCGCTTGCAAAGGGCGGCTTTTGTTTTTAAGAGACGCTAAAAGGATCATCTGTACGTTTTAGCAAAAAAATTACATAGACGGACGTCAAGGCGCATATAACTGAGAAGGATGGCGGGGCCGGCAAAGCTTTGGATCTATGGAATGGGCGAAAGGAGCGGCGCATCCGGCTTAAAAAGGGCTCCGGAAGCCTCTCTATAGGTTGAGAGATTTTGCAAAATACCCGTCATATTGTTTTTCATAGGTACATAATATGATACTAGTCCAAATGCCTAAAGCGAGTATCGCCGCTTTGCCGTTTCCATCCGATTCTGACCCCGGCGGCGGACTACTGACGACATTGTAAGGCTCCATTCCGTTGCAATGGCTCGAGGCTTCAGATGGAACACGAAGCGGGATGCTCTTAAGCATTTTTCCTTCGGAGTAAATGAGGAGGGGATCTCTTTTGGAAAAAGTGGACATTTTTAAAGACATTGCCGAACGCACCGGCGGGGATATTTACCTGGGTGTGGTCGGCGCGGTCCGGACAGGAAAATCGACGTTCATCAAGCGGTTCATGGAAACCATCGTGCTTCCGAACATCGCAAGCGAAGCCGACCGGGCCAGAGCCGTGGATGAGCTGCCGCAAAGCGCGGCCGGCAAAACGATCATGACGACCGAACCGAAGTTCGTGCCCAACAATGCGGTACAAATCAAGGTAACCGAGGGTCTGGAGGTTAATGTCCGTCTCGTGGACTGCGTTGGATACGCGGTGGAAGGGGCGAAAGGATACGAGGATGAAAACGGTCCGCGCATGATCTCCACCCCTTGGTTCGAGGAACCGATTCCGTTTCAGGAAGCCGCCGAGATCGGAACGCGCAAAGTCATTCAGGAGCATTCGACGCTGGGTGTAGTGGTCACGACCGACGGGACCATTGCCGAAATCCCCCGCAGTTCCTACGTGGAAGCCGAAGAACGCGTCATCGCCGAACTGAAGGAGGTAGGCAAGCCGTTTGTGCTTGTCATCAACTCGACCCGTCCGCGCAGCGAAGAAACGCTTCTGCTCAGAAACGAGCTGGCCGAAAAATACGACATTCCGGTCATGGCCCTCAGCGCGGCAACGATGACGGAAGACGACGTGACGAGCGTCATGCGCGAAGTGCTTTACGAATTCCCTGTTCACGAGGTCAACGTCAACCTTCCGAGCTGGGTGATGGTGCTCAACGAGAAACACTGGCTCCGGAGCAATTACGAAAATTCCGTCCGCGATACGGTCAAGGATATCCGCCGTCTGCGCGACGTGGATCGCGTCGTGACCCAGTTCATGGATTACGAGTTCATCCAGCGGGCGGCGCTCAGCGGGATGAACATGGGGCAGGGCGTGGCGGAAATCGACCTGTTCGCGCCGGACGAATTGTACGACCAAATCCTGATGGAAGTGGTCGGCGTCGAAATCCGCGGCAAGGACCATCTGCTGCAGCTGATGCAGGAGTTCTCCCATGCCAAACGCGAATACGACCGTTTTGCGGAAGCGCTTGAAATGGTGAAGACGACCGGCTACGGCATCGCTGCGCCTTCCCTTGCGGAAATGTCCTTGGATGAGCCGGAGCTTATCCGCCAAGGAACGAGGTTCGGCGTCCGCTTGAAAGCGACGGCGCCTTCGATTCACATGATCCGGGTAGACGTCGAGTCCGAATTCTCCCCGATCATCGGCACCGAAAAGCAAAGCGAGGAGCTTGTCCGCTACCTCATTCAGGATTTCGAAAACGATCCGATCAAAATTTGGGATTCCGACATCTTCGGACGTTCCCTGCACTCGATCGTACGGGAAGGCATACAGGGCAAAATCGCCATGATGCCGGACAATGCGAGATACAAGCTGCAGGAAACGCTCGGCAGAATCATCAACGAAGGATCGGGTGGTCTGATTGCCATCATCCTATAACGATGCATACGAAAAAGCCCGCAGGCGGAACGATCCGCCTGCGGGCTTTTTTGCGATGGAAAACACTTTATGCGTAGCTTTTCACGATCTCTATTCGGCGTACGCAAGCAACTTGGACAACCTTTCGGCCAGAGTCTGGTTAATATCGATTTTAGCGCTGCCCCTGGGAAAGAAAACGGCATAAAGTCGAATTTTGCAAAAAAATGACGTAAATAACTAAAAACCTATTTACATACTTGGAATTAGGCTTTATATTAGTGTATAACATTTTCACATTGCATAGAGTTGAAGGGGGAAAGAATCCATGCGATTCGGTAAAAAAAGAAAAGCGGCGCTGCTCTCATTATTCCTGGTTTTGGCAATGCTGACAAGCGCCTGCGGACAAAAAAACGCGTCTTCGGTCGGCGGCGAAGCGGACGCGGCGGGCACTGGCGGCAAACCGCTGGCGGGCAAGCGGGTGGCGTTGATCATGGAATTTAATACCGGGACGTTTTCGCAGCAATACGTGCAGGGCGTCACCGAGGAAGTCGAAAAATTCGGCGGAAAATTGACGAAATTTGTCGCAAATAACGACAAGGCCAAGATGGCTTCCTTGCTTGATTCCGCCATTACCCAGCGCTTTGATTTGATTTTGACGGACCACGGCGACCAGCTTTTGCAGCCGGGCGTTCAAAAGGCCGTGTCCCAAAACATTCCTGTGGTCGTATTCGATGCCGACGTGCACGTGGCAGGCGCCACGACATTGTCCCAGGACGACCAGAAAATGGCCGAGCTGACGCTGGAACAAATGAAAAAAGACATCGGAGGCAAAGGCAATATCGTGAAGGTCTGGGTTGCGGGTTTTGCCCCGATGGAACGCCGTCAGGTGGCCTACGGCAAATTCATGAAAGAAAATCCGGACATCAAGGAAATTGCGACGTTCGGAACGGCCCAAAATCCGGCGCTTGATACGCAAACGCAAATGGAAGCCATCCTGAAACAGTACCCGAAAGGCCAAATTTCGGCCGTGTGGACGGCATGGGACGAGTTCGCCAAAGGCGCTGCCCGGGCGATTCAACAAGCCGGACGCGACGAAATCAAAGTATACGGCATCGATATGAGCGACGAGGATCTGCAAATGATCCAGGATCCGAAAAATCCTTGGGTGGCTTCGGCCGCGGTCGATCCGAAAGACATCGGGCGCATCCAGGTGAGATACGGTTACCAAAAGCTGCACGGCGACAAAACGGAGGATGCCGTGGTGCTGCAGCCGGTATACGTCTCCCGGGACGCGCTGCCTAAAGAGCAAATTTCGACGACGGAACTTTCCAAGTACGTAGAGGGCTGGGGAGAAAGCAAACAGGGCCTTGCGGACTGGATGGAGGAATACGGCAAGTAATGCACGGGTGTAAGCCCGGCATCATGACTAAAAGGCCGTGCGATAGGCACGGTCTTTTCAATCTTTTACGAAGGTGGGGCCGCTAATGACAGCTTCATACCAATTGGAAATGAAAGGGATCATCAAGCAATTCGGCGGCGTGCCCGCCTTGTCGGCGGTGGATTTTACGGTAAGGGGCGGTGAAATCCATGCGCTTCTCGGCGCGAACGGCGCGGGAAAAAGCACGCTGATGAAAATCCTCTCCGGAGCTTACCGCGCCGACGGAGGACAAATCGAGGCGGATGGAGAGGCGCTCCGGATCAACTCCCCCGCCGACGCGAAAAAAAGCGGCATACACTGCGTCTATCAGGAGGTGGACTCGGCCTTGGTCCCGCAGCTGACGGTCGCGGAAAACGTGATGCTGGACGCGCTTGCCTCAAAGGATTCATCCCTTTGGATCCGGACGCGGGAGCGCGCAGAGCAGGCGAAAAGCGTTCTGTCCCGCCTTGGGGCGGACATCGATGTGAACCGCAAGGTGGCCGAGCTCAGCTTGGCGCAAAAGCAGATCGTGCTGTTGGCGCGGATCGTCGCCCAGGAGGCGAAGGCAATCATATTCGACGAACCGACGGCCCCGCTCAGCGACAGCGAGTGCAAGGAGCTTTTTAAAATCATGCATGAACTGAAAGACAGCGGCGTGGCGTGCATCTTCATTACGCATCGGCTGCCCGAGGTGCTGGAACATGCCGACCGGGTGACGATCATGAGGGACGGGAAGAAGGTGCACTCCGGTCCGACGGACGAAATCAGCGGCGAAGGCATCATCAACCATATGCTCGGCAAGACGTTCGAGGAGGAGTTTCCGAAGCGGGAAACCGACATTGGCGGGCCTTTGCTCAAAGCGGAGGGGATCCGCAGAGGGTATAAAGTCCGAGGAGCGGATTTGGAGGTTCGCAGCGGCGAGGTCCTTGCGGTGGTCGGCCTTGTCGGCGCGGGCAAAACGGAGCTCGCCCGGATTTTGGGAGGCGCGGACAAGCATGAGGAAGGAACGATCGGGCTGCGCGGGAAAAAGCTTGCGTTTCGGCAGCCTGCAGACGCCATCCGGGAAGGCATCGTGCTGGTGCCGGAAGAACGGCGCAAGCAAGGGATTTTCATTCACCAATCCGTCGACTTGAACCTTACGCTGCCGGTTTTGGATCAGGTAAGCCGCCTCGGCTTCATTTCACGCAAAAAGGAAAAGCGGCTCAGCTCGGAAATCTCGCGGTCGCTTGGCGTTAAAACCGCTTCGGGCGATCAGCTTGCCCTGCATTTAAGCGGCGGCAACCAGCAGAAGCTGGCCATCGGAAAATGGCTGGAGAGCGGCGCCGTAGTGTTTATTTTCGACGAGCCGACCAAAGGCGTGGATATCGGGGCGAAAAGCGACATTTTCCGCATCATCGGCGATCTTGCGGCGGCGGGAAAAGGCATTATTTATTTTACATGCGAATTGGCGGAAGGGCTCGGGATCGGCGACCGGATCGCGGTCATGGCGGACGGCGCGGTCAGCAAGGTGTTCAAGCGCGGGGAAGCGACGCAGGCCCAGCTCCTGTATTACGCGAGCGGAGGCTTGGAGGTAAACGATGAAGGATAAACTATTGCATTACGCGTTCCGGTACGGGGCGGTTGTCGTCATTATCGGGGTTATTGCGTTTTTTTCGTTCCGGCTCCCTTATTTCTTTACGTACGGGAACTTAAGCGATATTTTGGGTTCGATCACGATCGTGACGTTTGTCGCCATCGGCGTTACCCTTTCGCTTGTCGTCGACGGCTTCGACCTGTCGGTCGGCTCCACCGTGTCCCTGACGACCGTAGGGGCGGCTTCGCTGATGATTTGGTACCAGCAGCCGGTTTATGTCGTCATTATCGTGTCGCTGCTTGCAGGGGCGCTTATCGGCCTGTTGAACGCTTTTCTCATCGTCAAGCTGCGGATTCCGGATCTGCTGGCGACCCTGGCTGTCATGTACATCGTCGGCGGCATCCACAAAACCTACGCGCAGGGCTACAACATTTACAACCATATGGAGTTTCCCGACGGCACCAAGGCTCCCGGCGAAATGAGCGCCGCATTTTTGCAGCTGGGGCAGGGAAAATGGCTTGGCATCCCGATCTCGGCCGTTCTGCTCATCATCGCGGTCGCCGCGGTCCATATTTTCCTGACGCGCACAAAATACGGCAGGCAAATGTACGTCACCGGCGGCAACGAGGAGGCTGCGCGCTTGTCCGGAATCAAGGTGAAAAAGGTGCGCACGCTGGCCTACGTCGCTTCGGGCATTTTTGCGGCCATCGGCGGCATTTTGTACGCCTCCCGGGTCGGCTCGGGCCAGATCGATGCGGGTTCGCCGCTGTTGATGGAGTCGGTTGCGGCCGTTTTCGTCGGCTTTTCCGTCTTCGGGGCGGGAAAACCGAACGTGATCGGGACGTTTATCGGCTCCGTGCTGATCGGCGTGCTCGTCAACGGCCTGACGATGATGAACATGCAATATTTTACGCACGACATCATCAAAGGAACGGTGCTGGTGCTCGCGCTGGCCGTCACTTTTTATGTTTTGAACCGATCCAAAGCTTAAAACTCTTGAAATTATAATGGCGCTGTATTACTATAAGTTTGTCCGCGCCTGCGGCTGTACTGGCTTTACGGCGATTCTATCTGTAAAAGAAGCAGATGAACGTATATTTTGCTGCAAAACGGAAAGAGTGAGTAACAACCGATTCAGACCTTTGGGGAGGTGAATAACAATGAATAAATCCGAGCTGATTTCCCAAGTAGCCGAAACTGCGGAATTGTCCAAAAAGGATGCGACGAAAGCCGTTGACGCGGTATTCGAAGCTATTTCGCAAGCTCTGCAAAACGGAGACAAAGTCCAACTCGTTGGATTTGGAAACTTTGAAGTTCGCGAGCGTTCCGCCCGTAAAGGACGCAACCCGCAAACCGGTGAAGAAATCGAAATCCCTTCGAGCAAAATTCCTGCTTTCAAACCAGGCAAAGCGCTCAAAGACGGAATCAAATAAGATTTCTACATATTTCCAATAAGCTGGTGAGAAAAGACCGTGATAACCTGCCGGCCTGCATCGATCTTGATCGGGAGCGGGCGGCGGGACCTGCAAAGCCTTTCGGTATACCCGATTTGACGCGCAGGCGTTCACGGCCTTTTCTTTTCTCTCCCGGCGGGAGATTTGGCATTTTTCGAATAATCGGAGGGGCTTTGGTCAGGTATTGTTTCCCGTTACTTGGCGGGCGGCTGCTCCTGATCGGCGTAAGCGATGAGAATGACGGGATAACCTGCCGCTTGGCTGAGCTGGCGCTCGTATTCCCGAAGCTGCAAAACCGCTTCTTCATCGAGAGGCGCCGGTTCGTAATTCATCGTTAACACACTCCTTATATAATATATGCCTTATTAGCATTCCCACGACGGGACAGGAAGTAACCGTAAAAAGGACCGGATCAGATGATGATGGAAGGAGGAACGACATGATGGAAAACGCGAACAACAACGATTACATCGTCGTGAAGGCGAAGGAAAACGGAGTGCAGGTCATCGGATTGACCCGCGGGCACGATACCAAATTTCATCATACGGAAAAGCTAGATAAAGGCGAGGTGCTGATCGCCCAGTTTACGGACCATACGTCTGCCATGAAAATCCGCGGCAAAGCGGAGGTGCAAACGAAGCACGGAATCATCGAAAGCGACAGCTAAATTGCAGGCCATGCCTGCTTTTTTTCGTTGACGTCCGGGTAGGTATGGAGTCCTGCGATGAAGCTTAAACTATAGGTACCAACAAGCGAGGAGGACTACCAGATGACCCGTTATATCCTGCCGTGCGCCGCGCTTCTCTTTGCTTTGGGAACGGCGCCGTCTTATGGCCAGCCAAACCATCAACAACCGATCCTGCCGGTTCGCCCCAAACAGGTGATGCCCGTCGTATTGCATGAACCCGGATGGGAGCTGAGCGACGAAAATATCGTCGATATGCTGCATTCGCTTCCGCTGACGCTGACCATCCGCCGGGTGGAATGGCATGCGCCCGCCATGTCCATCGATTTGACGGTTCCGGCTCCGAATACGTCGCGGACGGAAATGTACAAAAACATCGCCGAGATCCTGTCTTTTTGCTTTTCGGGAACGAGCAACGTCCAGCAGGTCAAGCTCAGGCTGATGGCCGAAGATCCGTGGCTGGATACGCGCCATTTGCTGCTGGCGGCGGACGCGAAACGGCATATCTGGGATTCGGCGCTGTACCGCGAGCTCCGGCTGACGGGGGAAGCCCCTTTACCCGATTACATAAAAAGCAAATTGCACGTCATCGAAACGTTGTTATGGAAAGACCGGTTCGACTTCCCCCATCAAGGGTAATTCATCATTATCGAATTTTTCGCCCGACAAACCTAAAATGGGGATGGTTCACCCGTGCGTGGCGAAAAAACATGTGATATAATAGAAAAGATTGTGAACAAATGATCTTGTTCGTCGGATTAGTAAGTGATTTCAAAGATAAAAGAGGCTCGGAGGCTGACGATGAAACCGTACCGCGTACCCCAACTAGCAAAGAAATATGTCGAATACGACATGATCCAAAAACATACGGAGCTGCCGCCTTTTCCTGACGCTCGCGTTCAGCTGTTATACATTTTCCTGAACCAGGGGACCAGCAGCGTTGGCATGCACAGCGAGCTTTTTTCGCTGGTAACCTCTCTCGTTCAATTAGGTATAGATACGCATGAAACGATTGATACGCAAAAGGACAAACCGGTGGAAGGTTTTATGCGCTCCCGCCAGCTGAAAGTTCTCGCCGGGGATTATTTCAGCAGCCGGTTTTATCATCTGTTGTCCCAAAAAGGGCAAATCGATGCAGTTTCGCGGCTCAGCCAAGCCATTTGCGACGTGAACGTGCTGAAAATGAACTTGTACGGAAAAATGAAGAGCCTGTTATTGTCGGCAGAAGAATATTTGCGGCATGCGGTGCAGCTGAATATGCAGCTGTTTCTTTCTTTTACTCCCCTGCTGGAAGAGTCCCTGCACGACTTGTGGAAC
This sequence comes from Paenibacillus sp. VCA1, assembly GCF_031583795.1. Lineage (NCBI taxonomy): Bacteria > Bacillati > Bacillota > Bacilli > Caryophanales > Paenibacillaceae > Paenibacillus > Paenibacillus sp. VCA1. The sequence goes on from NZ_JAVLSX010000004.1 coordinate 47,252, forward strand.
TCGCTTTTGCGGAAGATCAGCGAATGCGAAACCGTCGCGCGGGAAATCGAACGGAGCGGCGGGGAGCCATACCTCTACAGCTATTCGTACTGGCATATCCTCGATATCGCCAATGATGAGGATCGAATGGCGCTGAAAGAACGTAATATCGACAACAAAGATTGGAAAAAGCTGATGCTGAAATATAAAGCGGCGGAACATATGGCCGAAAAGCTGCGCCAAGCGGTAGGCGGCGTCCAGGCCATTTTGAAAAACGTCAAAAGCGACGGCCGCTTCCGTGAGATCGGACAGGTTCTGGAGCCTTTCCAGCGTCAGCTTCACACTTCCGGATCGGCTGTCGGAGAAGGGTAGGTTGCTTGAATGAATATCAATACTTCAGAGCCCCAAACGAATGCGAACGACCAATACGACCATGTGCAGTCCGTATTCGAAAGCATCGCTCCAAAATACGACATCATGAACGACATTTTAAGTTTCCGCAGGCATAAGGCATGGCGCAAATTTACGATGAAGAAGATGGCGATGAAACCGGGCGACACGGCGATCGACCTGTGCTGCGGAACCTGCGACTGGACGCTCAGCATGGCTGAAGCAAGCGGAACCGGACAGGTGATCGGGCTGGATTTCAGTCCGAACATGCTGAAGGTTGGGGAGAGCAAGGTCAAAGCCAAGCATTTGGAGAACCAGATCACATTGGTTCAGGGGAATGCGATGGATTTGCCGTTTGAGGATAACCGGTTTGATTACGCGACGATCGGCTTCGGGCTGCGCAACGTGCCTGACCTGGTGAAGGTCCTTCAGGAGATGAAGCGCGTCGTCAAACCCGGCGGCATGGTCGTTTGCCTGGAATTGTCCAAGCCGACCTGGCAGCCGTTCAAAGGCATTTATTATTTTTATTTTCAACAAATATTGCCTAACCTGGGCAAACTTTTTGCCAAAAGATACGAGCAGTACAAGTGGCTGCCGGACTCGCTTGCCCTGTTTCCCGGAAGGGAGGAGCTGGCGTCAATATTCCGGGAGGTCGGTTTACAACATGTCAAGGCCTATCCCCTGACTGGCGGCATCGCGGCACTACATATTGGGATTAAGGAGAATCGGCATGTTTAAGAAAATCGGCGTTTTTTTGGAAATGATCAAAATTGAACATACATTGTTCGCGCTTCCGTTTGCTTTTATGGGAGCCATATTGGGATCGGTGGTCGTGAGCGGGCATCTGCCCTCCTGGGCGCAAATCGGCTGGATCCTGATGGCCATGTTCGGCGCCAGAAGCGCGGCGTTTGGCCTCAACCGGATGATCGACCAGGTCATCGACAAAAAAAATCCCCGCACTGCAGGCCGGGCCATTCCGGCCGGTCTTCTCAAGACGGCGGAAGTTATCGTTTTCACGATCGTATGCTTTTTCTTGTTGTTCTGGGCGGCGATTGAATTGTCTCCGCTTGCCGTAAAGCTGCTTCCTATTGCGGTCTTTTTCCTTGTATTTTATTCTTACACGAAGCGCTTTACCTGGCTTTGCCACGTGATACTCGGATTTACGATCGCCCTGGCTCCGCTTGGAGGTTGGGTGGCTGTCACGAACAGCATCGATTGGAAGGCATTGCTGCTTTACGTTTCCGTCGCTTTTTGGACGGCGGGCTTTGACGTGATCTACGCCATTCAGGACATGGAATTCGACCGGAAAGAAGGGCTGTTTTCCATTCCCGCCCGCTTCGGGCTTCAGAAGTCGCTGAAGATCGCCAGATATTTTCATATGGTGACGGCCGTAGGCTTTATCATCCTTTTCTTTGTGACGGATTTGAGTTGGTGGTATTTTGCGGGCATGGTAATTTCATATATTATCTTATTCTATGAACATTACATTTTGTCGCCAAATGATATGAGCAAGCTGCAAACCTCCTTTTTCACCATGAACAGCGTGCTCAGTATCGTTGTTTTTGTCTTTACGCTGATTGATTTGGTGGTGCAGTTCCATTGATGGACGCAAAAGGAGAAAAAAAAGGCTGGGTTGTCGGCATCACGGGGGCGAGCGGTTCCGTTTACGGCGTGCGCTTGACCGAAGTGCTTTTGGAGCAAGGTTATCCGGTCCATCTGGTCGTTTCCAATGCCGGCTGGCGGGTACTCGGCGAAGAGCTCGGGTGGAACGCGGCAAGGCGGGAGCAGGCGCTGGAGGATCAATTCGGCGGGCTGCCCGGGAAGCTGACGTATCATCCGATCGCGGACATTGGCGCAACCATTGCCAGCGGCTCTTACCAGGTGGAGGGGATGGTCATTGTTCCGTGCTCCATGGGCACGCTGTCCTCGGTGGCAAGCGGCGCATCCGACAATTTGATGACGAGAGCGGCGGACGTGATGCTGAAGGAAGGGCGGCCGCTCGTGCTCGTTCCGCGCGAAACGCCGCTGCATGCGATCCACCTTGAAAATATGCTGAAGCTTGCCCGGCTGGGAGTGAAAATGATCCCGGCTATGCCGGCTTTTTATTTTCATCCCGAAACGATCGGCGACCTCGTCGACTTTCAGGTAGGCAAAATATTGGACAGCCTGCGGATCGAACACCGGTTGTTCACCCGCTGGGACGGCGGGCAAGCCGCGGCGAAAAAGACAGATGGCCGCTGACCGAGTGTCATCCGGGATTGATCTGTGCTATGATGAACTAAAACTGTTGCTGCACCAAAACATAAACTCGAATTCTGCTGCTGCAAAAAGGGAAATGCGGATTGAGAATACGCTGACACGGGTGAAAGAATGAAAAGATTAGACATATTCGGCTTACTGAAAAAAGACATGAACTATATTGAAAACGAGCTTTTTCACAGCATCGAAGGAGAGCATGAGCTCCTGAACGAAACATCGATGCATCTGCTCAAGGCGGGCGGCAAACGCTTGCGTCCCGTTTTCGTGCTGATGGGAGGCAAATTCGGCAACTACGATTTGGAAAAGCTCAAAAATGTGGCGGTTCCGCTCGAGCTGATCCATATGGCCTCCCTCGTGCATGACGACGTAATCGACGACGCGGATACCCGCCGCGGGGAATTGACGGTCAAGTCCAAATGGGACAACCGGATCGCGATGTACACCGGCGACTATATTTATGCCCGGGCCCTTATGATAGCAGCGAAGCTGGAAAAACCGCAAATCCATCAAATCCTGTCCAAAGCGATGGTGGAAATGTCCATTGGAGAAATGGAGCAAATCCGCGATTTCTTTAACACCGACCAAAGCGTACGCCGCTATCTTTTGCGTATTCGCCGCAAAACAGCCCTTTTAATCGCGATCAGCTGCCAGCTCGGAGCCGTTGCTTCCGACGCGGACGCGAAATCGTCCAATTTGCTGTACCGTTACGGCTACAATGTCGGCATGGCTTTTCAAATCCAGGATGACCTGCTCGATTTGTGCGGGACGGAAAAGCAAATCGGCAAACCGCCGGGAAGCGACATGAGACAAGGAAACATTACGCTGCCGGTTATTTATGCGCTTCAGGATGAAGAAATCCGGGAACCGCTGCTCAGGGAAATCGGATACATCCGCGAACGCAACGGGGAATGCGACGTGACCGGAGCGATTCAACTGATCAAAGCCAGCAGCGGCATATCCCGGGCCGAGGCGCTGGCGGACCGTTACATAAAAAAAGCGCTTGACGCCCTCGAGCGCCTGCCGGAAAATCGGACAAAGAGAAACTTGAAGGACATCGCCCACTTCGTGACCAAACGTTCTTATTGACGCGGCCAGGCCCGTCTCTTCCGGCGCCGATATGACGAAATTAATATCCGTCCGATTTTATATATTATAAGATTGCCATAATTAGCCTTACGACTTGAGTCAAAATAGGAGAGTGAGTTTATGGAACGAACTTTTTTAATGGTCAAGCCTGATGGAGTGCAACGTGGTTTAATCGGCAAAATCATCGCAAGACTGGAAGACAAAGGGTTCAAAATGATTGCCGGCAAGCTGGTGCAGGTATCGGAGGAGCAGGCCAAACGGCATTACGCCGAGCATGAAGGCAAAGATTTTTACGACAATCTGGTGCGTTTCATTACTTCCGGCCCGGTATTCGCCATGGTATGGGAAGGCGATGACATTATCGCCTTGTCGCGCATCCTGATGGGAAAAACAAACGTCAAGGAAGCGCAGCCCGGCACCATCCGCGGCGACTACGCTTCGCATACCCCGCATAATCTGATTCACGGCTCGGATTCGCCGGAAAGCAGCGCGCGCGAAATCGCGAATTTTTTCGAAGCGCATGAACTGGTGAAATACGACAAGACCATCTCGCCGTGGACATAAAGCAGACATTTTCGCCACCCGGAGGGGAGTCGGCCGGAACGTCCCTGCCGGACCAGGACTATTTGGCGTTTATCGAAAACGTGAAGCGAAGCACGGGCATCGATCTGTCGGAATATAAAGAAGCTCAAATGAAACGGCGCCTGACCACGCTCCGCCAGAAAAACGGGTACCAGAGTTTTGCCGCTTTCTTCGAGGCGATTTCGAAGGACAAGTCCTTATTTTATGAGTTTTTGGACCGGATGACGATCAACGTTTCCGAATTTTGGCGCAATCCGAACCGCTGGGAGGTTTTGCGGGATATTATACTCCCCGAACTTGCAAGCGGAAACAAACGGGGGCTTCGCGTTTGGAGCGCGGCCTGCTCCACGGGAGAAGAGCCGTACACGATCGCCATGATTCTTGACGGCAAAGGCCTCCTGGCCGAAACGAAGCTGGTAGCGACGGACATCGACGAAGGCGCTTTGGCGAAAGCGAAGCAGGGACTGTATATGGAACGTTCCCTCAAGGATGTGCCGCAGGACGTTGCCGCCCGCTATTTCACACAGGAAGGAGCCCTTTTCAGGTTCAGCGAGCAGCTGAAGGGAAGCATTGAATTCCGAAAGCAAAATTTGCTCCTTGACCCGTTCGAAAAAGGGCATGACCTGATCGTTTGCCGGAATGTCATGATCTATTTTACGGAAGAGGCCAAAACGAAACTGTACCATAAATTTGCGGAGGCGCTCCGGCCGGGCGGGTATTTGTTCGTCGGCAGCACGGAACAGATCTTTTCGCCGGGACAATACGGGCTGGAGCCGACCGAAACGTTTTTTTACCGGAAGAAGGATTAAAACGCGCTCGGACAGGTATAATTAAGGCTGCATGAAACGATACTATGAATGAAAGTGATCTCACTCAAGCGGAGGTTTCGTTTCAGCATGGACAAACGGCAGGTTATTACCGCGTACCGGCGCGGCTTTATCACGATTCAAGAATGCGGGCAAATTCTGGGCATTGAAGATATCCGGCTTAGCCGGATGGTGCGGGATTCCGTGGAAAGCCTGGAGGACGGACCCAAGCCCGTCGGCAGACTCACCGCAAACAGCAGCAGGGCTGAATGAAAGCCGACCCTTGTTATTTAAGGGCCGGTGTTTTTTTTATTTCAGGTGCAAAGGATCTCCCGGGAATCTCCCGCCGCCTTTAACGGGCGGCCCGCAGCGCGCGGACCATCTCATCCGGGTTCGATTTTTTATGAAAAAAACAGTTCGCTTATGATAAAATCTTTTTTTAAAGGGATTGTCATGGCGTAAGGAGGAACAGAACATGGGTAGAATCGCAAAAACGCCGACGCCCCCGTATTATGCCGTCATTTTTGCTTCGGAGCGGACCGAAGAAGATCGGGGTTATGGAAAGATGGCGGATAAAATGGTTGAATTGGCATCCCGGCAGGACGGTTTTCTTGGTATGGAAAACGCTAATGACGAGGGGCTCGGTATTATGGTTTCCTACTGGGACTCGCTGGAGGCGATCCAGCGGTGGAAAGAAAATGCAGGGCATCAGGCCGCGCAGCAGCGGGGCAAATCCGGTTGGTACCAAAGCTTCGCCCTTCGGGTAAGCAAGGTGGAAAGCGACCGGTATTTCGAAATATGAGCGGGTTAAAACGAAGCCTTTTTTGAATCAACGCGTGACAGGGGCTACCGATCAATATTATAATGGGCAAAGATATCATCGGGTTTTAGCCGTTTACCGCTTAAAAGTAACAAGGGGACTCGTGAGCATTACTTTACGTAGGGGACTCACCGTCCCCCGCTTACGGTCATGTTCAAAAGTCTTTCCGCAATTTTAAAATCGATTTTACAAGTGGAGTGTTATGCATATGAGAACGGTACATGTGGATTTGGGAGAACGTTCGTATCCGATTTATATCGGCTCCGGCCTGCTGCCGCAGGCGGGGGCTTATCTGATCAAACACGGCTTATCGGCAAAAAGCCCGCACCTGATCGTCACCGACGACAAGGTTGCCCCGCATCATCTTGACGTGCTGAAATCATCGCTTGAGGAAGCGGGGTTCCGCCTGGTCGTTTCCGTCGTCCAATCCGGCGAAGGCTCGAAATCGCTGCAGGTGTTTGAAGAAGTCATGACTTCGGCCATCCAGGGCGGACTCGACCGCAACTCTTCGGTCATCGCCCTGGGCGGGGGCGTTGTCGGGGATTTGGCCGGATTCGTGGCCGCCACCTATATGCGCGGCATCGCCTTCATTCAAATGCCGACGACAATTCTCGCGCATGACAGCAGCGTCGGCGGCAAAGTGGCCGTCAACCATCCGCTGGCAAAAAACATGATCGGGGCGTTCCATCAGCCAGAGTTCGTATTATACGACCTGAATACGCTGATGACGCTGCCTCCGCGCGAGGTTTCCGCCGGTTTGGCCGAAATGGTGAAACACGGCCTCATTCGGGATGCGGCATTTGCCTATTGGTGCAAAGACCATGCGGCGGATTTGCTTGCATTGGATCTGGATGCGCTTGGCTACGGTCTTGAACGGGGGGTCGCCATCAAGGCGGACGTGGTATCCCAAGACGAGCGCGAAGGCGGACTGCGGGCGATTTTGAACCTTGGACATACGATCGGCCACGCCATCGAAGCGGTTGCCGGTTACGGCGAATTTTTGCACGGCGAGGCGATTTCGATCGGCATGGCCGGCTCGGCGCTTTTGGCCGAAGCGCTTGGACGCGGCGGAGAATTACATAAGGAAACGACGGCCATGCTGAAAGCGTTGAACCTGCCGGTCGTTTTGCCGGATCATCTGAGCGAGGACGATTTGATGGCGGCGATGATGCATGACAAAAAGTTCAAGGAAAACACGATGGTGTTTATCGTGCCGGATGCCATCGGCACGGTCAGCATCGTAAAGGATATTCCGCAGCAACTGGTCAGAGATATTCTGAAGCAGCTTAGAAAAGGAGGAGAAACCCATGTATAACAGAGGCATAAGAGGAGCAACAACCGTCCAGCGCAACGACGAACGCGAAATTCTCGACGAGACCGTCGTGCTGATGCGGGAAATCGTCGAGCGGAATCAGATCGATCCGGAGGATATTTGCAGCGTGTGGATTACGCTGACCCAGGATTTGGACGCGGCTTTCCCGGCAAAAGCGATTCGGGAGCTTGAAGGCTGGGAAATGGTGCCCTTGATGTGCTCCGTGGAGGTACCGGTCAAAGGAAGCCTTCCGCGCTGCATCCGCCTGATGGTTCAGGTCAATACCGAAAAGAGCCAAAAGGAAATCAGACATGTTTATTTGAACGATGCCCAAAAGCTGCGCCCTGACCTCGCGGCTCCCAAGTCCTAACTTTTTTTGGGAATGCGCTTGTCAGGACAACGTTCATCCTGTATAGTTTATTACAAGGTTCAAACCGAAATCGCATGGCTGCGATTTTTGCCAGATTGAACCGGAATGGAGATTCCGGTTAATCGTGAGACGAGTAGAGTTTAGATGAGCTGAGTTGAGTATAGAAGAGCCGAGACGTTATATAATAACCGCGATGTTCGTTATGTTTGCGGGTTTTGTTTTGTACCTTCGTCATATATCCCTGCTTTGAATCTTATGCATGCAGGATACGACAAGGCCGCAAAGCTTGGAGCCCAAATGCGGCGGACGACTCTTTCCTTATACTTAATGAACGTCAAACCTCTACTTCGGTAGAGGTTTTTTTGTTGTTTGAAGCAAAAGACTCGAATCGAAACAATCACCGTAATTCCCGAAAAATGAAGGAGGGACTGAGTTTATGATGAACCCGGGCGTTGAGCAGGTCTTGAAGCTTTCCCGCGAGTACAATCTGATTCCGGTCGTGAAACGGCTGCTCGCCGATATGGAAACCCCGATCCGGATTTTTCAAAGGTACGCCGGCCGCGAATGCGCGTTTTTGCTAGAAAGCGTGGAGGGCGGCAGCAGATGGGCGCGGTATTCGTTTATCGGAACCGATCCGTTTATGATGATTTACGGCAAAAAAGGCGAAGTCGTGCTGGAACGCGACGGCCGCAAAGAAGCGGTCAAAGGGAAGCCGGTGGAGGAGCTGAAGCTGCTGCTCCGTCGGTACCGCAGCCCCAAACACGAGGATTTGCCGCCGTTTACGGGCGGGGCGATCGGATTTTTCGGATATGACCTGCTGCAGTATTACGAGAAACTGCCCGCGCATGCGGTGGATGATCTCGGCATGGACGATATCCGGTTTATGTTCTGCGATTCGGTGATCGTATTCGACCATATCAAGCAGCAAATTTTGCTTGTCGGCAACGTGCATGTCGACGCGGACGATACGGACGAAGATATTCGCCGTAAATACGCCGAGCTCGATTTCAAGCTGGACCGGATCGCGGAGCAGCTTCAAAGCCAGGGACCGCGGGAAAACGTCAACGGGCGTCCGATCCCGGCGGATATCGGGCTTGGCGACATCAAGTCGAACATGACGAAGGAACAGTACATGGCGAACGTGGAGCGCGCCCAGGAGTACATTCGGGCGGGAGACATTTTTCAGGTCGTGCTTTCGCAGCGTTTTCATATCGAGACGGAAGTTTCTCCGCTCCATGTGTACCGGGTGCTGCGGACGATGAACCCTTCGCCGTATATGTATTACCTGAAAATGCATGAGGAAATTATCGTCGGAACTTCGCCGGAAGCCTTGGTCAAGGTGGACGGCGACAGAGTGGAGACGAGGCCGATTGCAGGCACGCGTCCCCGAGGGGACGACGAGCTTGAAGACGAGCGGCTGGCGCGGGAATTGCTGGCCGACGAAAAGGAACGCGCCGAACATCTGATGCTTGTCGACTTGGGGCGCAACGACTTGGGGCGGGTCTCGAAATTCGGCACCGTCAAATGCGACATGTTCATGGAGATCGAACGGTATTCGCATGTCATGCACATGGTTTCGAACGTATCCGGTACGCTACGCGACGATAAGGACTTCTTTGACGCCTTTCTGTCTTGCCTGCCGGCCGGAACCGTATCCGGGGCGCCGAAGCTGCGGGCGATGGAGATCATTGCCGAGCTGGAGCGGGAAGCGAGAGGAGCCTATGCGGGCGCGATCGGATACCTCGGATTTAATGCGAACATGGACTCCTGCATCACGATCCGGACGATCATTTTCCGGAAGGGAAAGGCATACGTACAGGCAGGCGCGGGGATCGTTTGGGATTCGGTGCCGGAGAAGGAATACGAGGAAACGGTCAACAAAGCGAAGGCGCTGCTGAAATCGATCCGCATTGCCGAAGCGATGTTTCCGCCGGCCGCGGAGCAGGAGACGGAACGGCTGAACCAGGACTATTTTTACAGCTCGCTTTGAGCTGAATGAAAAGCGGCGACCATGAAGCGGGCGACGACGCGGATCGAAATAAAAGGACCAAAAGGAGGAGAAAAGGTATGAGTACGGGCGGATTTATCCCCACATGCTTGAACCGGTTGATCGAAGGGCGTGATTTGACGCGCGAAGAGGCCAGGCAGCTGATGACGTTCATCATGGAAGGCGGCGTGACGCAGTCGCAGATCGGCGCGGTATTGATGGCGCTGCGGATCAAAGGCGAAACGGTGGATGAGATTACGGGTTTCGCGGAAGCGATGCGGAACGTGGCGAGCACGGTCAAAGCGGACAACGAAAAACTGCTTGACACCTGCGGAACCGGCGGATCCGGCATTCATAAATTCAACATTTCGACGGCTTCGGCCATTATTTCTTCCGCGGCCTCCGTGCGGGTAGCCAAACACGGAAACCGCTCGGCATCCGGCCGCGCCGGCAGCGCGGACGTTCTCGAGGCGCTCGGGGTCAACATTCATCTCAGCAGCGAGCAGGCCAAACGCTGCCTCGACGAAATCGGCATTTGCTTTTTGTTCGCGCAGCTGTATCATCCGTCGATGAAACATGCGGCAGGACCGCGCAAGGAACTGGGCGTGCGGACCGTGTTCAATATGCTTGGACCGCTGACGAATCCGGCGGGCGCAGACCGGCAGCTGCTCGGCATCTATGACCGGAACCGGACGCAAACGATTGCGGAAGTGCTGCGGGAGCTTGGCTCTAAACGGGCGCTGGTCGTCACCAGCCATGACGGGCTGGACGAAATCAGTATTTCGGCGCCGACGCAGGTGTCGGAGCTGCGCGACGGCGTCGTTCGGACCTACCATATCCATCCTCATGACCTCGGACTCGACGTGCATCCGCTGGAGTCCGTCCTGGGGGGCGACGCGCTCCAAAACGCTAAAATCGTGGAATCGGTCCTGCAGGGCGAACGAAGCCCGTACAGGGACGTTGTGTTGGCCAATGCGGGAGCGTGCATTTATGTGGCCGGGCTCGCGGACAGCATGGCGGAGGGCGTTCACGCCGCCGCCAAAGCGATCGACGACGGAAGCGCCTATGCCAAATTACAGCAATTGATTCAAATGACGGGAGAGCTGAGTTATGTATCTTGATCGTATTGTTGTTACGAAACGGGAAGAGACGGCCAAACTGGCCGAACGTTTTTCGATAGATCAGGCGCTTGAAACCATTGAAAACATGTCTGCGACCAAAGGTTTTGCGCGGGCGCTGACCTCGGCTCGGAAACGGGATATGGGGCTGATCGCGGAAGTCAAAAAAGCATCCCCGTCCAAAGGGCTGATCCGTCCCGACTTCGATCCGGTCGAAATCGCGCGTGCTTATGAGGAAGCGGGGGCGGACTGCTTGTCGGTGCTGACCGACGAAACGTATTTTCAGGGGAAGGGAGAATATTTGCAGGCGGTACGCAAGGCCGTAAATCTGCCCCTTCTCCGGAAGGACTTTATTATCGACGAACGCCAAATTTATGAGGCGAGGCTGCTTGGAGCAGACGCGATCCTGCTGATCGCAGCCATATTGACTCCTGAGCAAATCGCTTCTTACATGAAAACGGCTGCTTCAATCGGGCTCGATTCGCTGATCGAGGTGCACAGCCTGGACGAAATGCAGCGGGTGCTGGAGCTGGACCTGGCCGAGGGGGCTTTGATCGGCATCAACAACCGGAATCTGCATACGTTCGAAACATCTTTGTCCGCAACCGAAACGCTAAGCAAGTTGGTGCCCGCAGGCGTGCCCGTCATCAGCGAAAGCGGCATTTCCGGCGTGGAGGACATGGATTATTTAAGAAAAACCGGGGCGGCGGGCGTGCTGATCGGCGAATATTTCATGCGGCAAAAGGATATAAGCTCGGCCGTTCGCCATCTCATGGGGCCTATTGCAAAGGAAGGCGGCGTATATCGTCATGGGTAAAACGAAAGTAAAAATTTGTGGACTTCAAAGCGTTGAAGTGCTAAAATCTATAAATAATCTCCCGATAGATTATATCGGTTTCGTATTTGCCAAAAGCCGGCGGCAAGTCTCCCCGATCGCGGCTGCCTCGCTGGCAGGCGCCGCCAGAAACGGCGTGAGCTCCGCCAGCCCGCGCATCGTCGGCGTATTCGTCAATCCGGACATGGGACAGCTTGAAGAAGTCATGACCCATGTCAAGCTCGACGTCATTCAGCTTCACGGCCAGGAGAGCCCAAGTTTTTGCCGGGATGCCAAGGAACGTTTTCAAGCGGAACTGTTCAAAGTCGTTTCCGTCGGTACGCAGCATCGCCCGGACGGGGATCCTGTTCGCTTCGAAGATTACGCAGGGGCGATCGACGGCCTGCTGCTTGATACGTTTGAACCCCAATACGGCGGCGGCTCGGGCACCACGTTTGCCTGGGACAAAATTCCCGCGTACCGGGAGTGGACCCGGGAGCAGGGAATTCCGTTGTTCGTGGCGGGAGGGCTGAACGTTTCCAACGTCGCCGGTTTAATCCGGGATTACACGCCGGACGGCGTGGACGTATCCAGCGGCGTGGAAACGAACGGCTCGAAAGATCTCGAAAAAATCGCAGCTTTTGTGGAAAGGGTGAAGCAGGCATGACATCATTGCCGGATCAAAATGGACGTTTTGGCGAATTCGGAGGCCGGTTCGTTCCGGAAACGCTGATGAACGCTCTGATCGAACTAGAAGAATCGTATAAGCGTTTTTCGCAGGATCCTTCCTTTCAGGAGGAGCTGGCTTATTTGTTGAAGCAGTACTCGGGAAGAGAGACGCCTCTTTATTATGCGGAGCGCCTGAGCAACCATCTGGGCAAAGCCAAAATCTATCTGAAACGCGAGGATTTGAACCATACGGGGGCGCATAAAATCAACAACGCGCTGGCGCAGGGCGTATTGGCAAAACGAATGGGCAAAAATAAAGTGATCGCCGAAACCGGAGCGGGCCAGCACGGGGTGGCAACGGCGACCGTCGCCGCGCTTCTCGGCATGGAATGCAAGGTGTTTATGGGCGAGGAAGACACCAAACGCCAGGCGTTAAACGTATTCCGGATGCAGCTGCTCGGGGCCGAGGTCGTCCCGGTCACGTCGGGCTCGCGGACGTTGAAGGATGCGGGCAACGAGGCGCTGCGCTATTGGGTCAGCAACGTGGACGACACCTTTTACATTTTGGGTTCGGCCGTGGGCCCGCACCCGTACCCGATGATGGTGCGCAACTTCCAGCGGATCATCGGGGACGAGACGCGCCGCCAAATTTTGGAGGCCGAAGGACGTTTGCCGGATCATATCGTCGCGGCTATCGGCGGAGGCAGCAATGCGATCGGCATGTTTTACCCGTTCATCGAAGACAAGGACGTGGCCCTGATCGGCGTCGAAGCCGCGGGCAAAGGCGTGGAGACGGCGTTCCATGCAGCGACAATGAGCAAAGGAACCAAAGGGGTATTCCAAGGTTCGATGAGTTATTTGCTTCAGGACGAGTTCGGACAGGTGCAGGAGGCATTTTCGATCTCGGCAGGGCTTGATTATCCGGGCGTCGGACCGGAACATTCCTACTTGAAGGAAATCGAGCGGGCCCAATACGTGCCGGTTACGGACCAGGAGGCGCTGGATGCGCTGCAGCTGCTGTGCCGCACTGAAGGCATCATTCCTGCGCTGGAATCCGCGCATGCGATCGCTCAGGTCGTCAAGATGGCGCCAAACCTCGGCAGCGACGACATCGTCGTCATTTGTTTGTCGGGACGCGGGGATAAAGACGTGGAATCCATCATGGCATACACGGGAGGGAAGCGGGCATGAACCTGATCGACCAAACCTTTTCCAGATTAAAGGAACAAGGGCAAACGGCCCTGATTCCCTTCTTGACCATCGGGGACCCCGATGTGGAGACATCGGTGCAGATCATCGCCGAATTGGAAGCGGCCGGCGCGGATATCGTGGAGCTGGGCGTTCCGTATTCCGACCCTCTTGCCGACGGACCTGTCATCCAGCGCGCTTCGCAGCGCGCCTTGAAGCACCAGGTGAACATCGCCGCATGCATGGACGCGGCCGTCCAAGCGCGTGCCGCCGGGGTCAAGCTTCCTTTCATCCTGTTTACGTATTACAATCCGGTGCTGCAGTTCGGCCTCGACCGTTTTTTTGACGAAGTAAAAAGGCACGATATCAGCGGCCTGATCATTCCGGATCTGCCGGTGGAGGAATCGGCGGAATTGATCAGGCAGGCGGAAGCCGCGGAAATTCATGTCATTCCGCTTGTGGCGCCAACCTCGAAAGAAAGAATCAAGAGCATCGTGGCGGATGCCAAAGGTTTTGTTTATTGCGTTTCTTCGCTGGGCGTGACGGGCGAACGTTCCAGCTTTTACGAAGGCGTGGAAGAGTTTATCGGCCAGGTCAAAGAATATACGGATACTCCCGTTGCGATCGGTTTCGGGATTTCAAGCCGGGAGCAAGCCGAAAGGTTTTCCCGAATCTGCGACGGCGTCGTCGTAGGCAGCGCGATCGTCCGGACCATCGAAGACACGATACCGCTTCTGCAAAATGCGGACACCCGCCAAGATGGCCTCTTGCAAATACGCAAGTTTGTGTCACAATTAAAAGCATAAACTTGCAGAAAGTGAGTGGTTATTGTGAGACCAAAATCTCAAATTGGAAATCTCCCCGTCTACCAGCCGGGAAAACCGATCGAAGACGTAAAGCGGGAGCTCGGACTGGACGAGGTCATTAAGCTGGCTTCCAACGAAAACCCGTACGGCTCTTCGCCGAAGGCGAAGGAAGCCATCGTGGCCGAACTTGAGCATATCAGCCTGTATCCCGACGGAGGCGCGGTGGAATTGACTTCCAATCTCGCGGAATTCCTCGGCGTAAACCCGGGCCAGATCATTTTCGGTTGCGGTTCCGACGAAATTATCGCACTGATCGCCCGCGCGTTTTTCGTGCCGGGGGATGAGACGATCATGGCCGACCAGACCTTCTCCGTATATAAAAGCAATGCGGACATCGAAGGGGCGGTATGCATCGAAGTGCCGCTCGTAAACGGAAAACATGATTTGGATGCGATGCTCGGAAAAGTCAACGAACGGACGAAAATCATCTGGGTCTGCAACCCGAACAACCCGACCGGCACGCTCCTGTCCGAGCAGGAAGTGACGGCTTTCCTGAATAAAGTGCCCGCTCACGTCATGGTGGTACTGGACGAAGCTTATAGCGAATACGTTACGGATCCTTCGTATCCGAACGGCATTCGCTATATCGACAAACATCCAAACGTCGTCGTCCTGCGGACGTTCTCCAAAATTTACGGATTGGCATCGCTGCGGATCGGCTACGGCATCGCAAATTCCGAGGTGATCCGTCTGATCAATCAGGTGCGAGAACCGTTTAACACGACCCGCGTAGCGCAGGCTGCCGCGAAAGCCGCTCTGAAAGACCAGGAATACATCGCCAAATGCCGCGAGGCGAACCGGGCAGGCATCGAACAGCTGCAGGCCGAATTCGACCGTCTCGGCCTCGAATATTTCCCTGCGCACGGGAACTTCATTATGGTGGATGTGCGCAAGCCGGCGGGGGAAATCTTCGAAGCGTTGCTCCGCAAGGGCGTCATCATCCGGGCCGGCCACAGCAAATACCCGACCCATATTCGGGTAAGCGTAGGTACTCCGGATCAAAATAAAGCATTTATTCATGCCCTTGAGCAAGTATTAAACATAGAAAAGGCTCATGTGCAATAGGATGCGAACAATGAAGTGAGGTACCATGACGACGAAAATCGCTATTTTCGGAGTGGGACTGATCGGCGGATCCCTGGCTCTTTGCTTTAAAGGCAAGCCGGGGATTACCGTCGTGGGTCATGCCCATCGTCCCGCATCCGTGGACAAATATATCAGTCGTGGCGTTGTCGACCAAGCCACGCTTTCGATCGAGGAAGCGGCACTGGATGCCGACTTTATTTTTTTGTGCGTGCCCGTCGGCAAACTGGACGAGTATTTGACGAAACTCAGCACGTTGCCTTTGAAAAAGGGCTGCATCATCACCGACGTCGGCAGCACGAAGGCCAGCATCGCCGCCACGGCCGCCAAGCTGTCGCTCGGGGAGGCCTATTTCATCGGCGGTCACCCGATGGCCGGATCGGAGCGTTCCGGAGTCGAAGCGGCAACGCCGCTTTTGTTCGAAAACGCGTATTACGTGTTGACGCCGCCGCCCGGCTTGCCTGAAGAGGCCTATCATTCCCTCGTGCAGCTGTTAACCTATACGCGCGCTCAAATCGTGAAGGTTGATCCTGCTCTGCATGACCGTATCGTAGGGGCGATCAGCCACCTGCCGCATATCATCGCGGTTGCCCTTGTCAACCAGGTATGCGACTACAATCAGGACAACGCCTTGTACCGGAGACTGGCGGCCGGCGGATTCCGGGACATTACCCGGATCGCGTCGAGCGATCCGATCATATGGCGGGATATTTTGCTGAACAACCGCGACGTCATGCTGCAAATGCTGACGGACTGGAACGAGGAGATTTCGACGTTCGTCCGGATGCTGCAGGAGGAAGACGGGGAAGGCATCATGCAGGCTTTCGCCAAAGCCAATGATTTCCGCAGCGAGCTTCCGGAGCGCCGCAAAGGTATGATCGCTTCGACGTTCGACCTGTATATCGACGTTCCCGACCATCCGGGCATCATCGGCAAAATCACGACCGTGCTCGGCGAAAACCGGATCAATCTCAGCAACATCCAAATTATCGAGAGCAGGGAAGACGTGCCCGGCATCATGAGGCTGTCTTTCCGCCAGGAAACGGATCTGGAGCGGGCCAAAGAACTGCTGGATAACATGGACTACAGCATATCGCTGTAGTCCATGTTTTCTTTTTTTATCCGGCCCTGGTGTGAACGACCGCGGATGCCTGATTTGGCGCGGTTTTTTTGTCCATCCGCATTGTTGAAAATCAAGTCCGAATAAAGGGTTGACAAAATGAAAACGTATACATATAATAAAAGTACAGTATGGTTTCTCTCCACTCCTATCCAAATAAATTGTTGTTCCCAGGTGAACAACGGACCGCGAATATTTCGCGGTCTTTTTTTTGTTTTTCGGCAACTTAAAACTTGTCCGACGTGTTATTTATAATAAGCGATATTTCACCGCAGAGAATTATTGATGGATCGCGCCTACGCATTTTGTTTCGAAAAAAATGAATTTTCTAGTAACCTTTTAAGAGTTTGTTCCGTCTAAGAGAATATGGACTGTTTTTTTTCGGCAGCATTCTTGCTTTAGCGCGAAAAAACGGGCGATTTGCGCACGGCTCGACTGACGGTTATACTTGAATGTGCTACAATGAGAGAGATAGTTTTGTAGAATCGTTGGGGAATTTGCCAATACATACGTTTGGATGACACGGATTGCCAACATAAATAAATGACCGCAACTTTTCAGATCCTGTTCGGTACTTATATACGACTGAATCGAACGGGGAGGTTTTGTACGGGCGAGGAGGTTACATAAAAATGACGGATTCCCAGATGATTAGGGAAATCAAGAAGGGCAACGTGGAGCTCTTTTCTGAATTAATGCGCCGTTATCAACGGAAAATTTTGGCTTTTGTTTATCATATGCTGAAAAGCTCCCACATGGAGCTCATGGCCGAGGACTTATGCTCCGAGACATTCTATAAGGCTTTTCGCAGCCTGCACTCCTTCCGGGAAGTGGATGCGTCATTCTCTACCTGGTTGTACACGATTGCACGGAATACCGTGCTCAGCGAGCTGAGAAAACAAAAAGGCGCCCATGTTCCCTTGGAGGAAAGCGGGGTGACGCCCGTTGCGCCGGCCGAGATTGCTCCGGAACAAGCCATTTTGCGCAATGAGAAGGTGGAGCTTGTACGCGAGGCCATCAACAATTTGCCGGAGAAACAGCGGTCTGCCTTGATCCTTCGGGAATATGACCAGCTCGACTACCAGGAAATAGCCGATATATTAGGACAAAGCGTCAGTTCGGTCAAATCCTTGCTGTTCAGAGCCCGATCCAGCGTGAAAATACAGCTGGAACCGTATTTTTATGAGCATCATTATGAACAATACGAAGGGATGAAAAGCAGATGACTTGCGATGAGGCTCAAGAGTTATTCGGGCTGATATCGGATTTGAATGAAAACGACCCCAAATGGCGGGAACTCGAAATGCACATCACGACTTGCAGCGATTGTGCGGCGGAGTTCGATATATGGATGGAAAGCCGCAGCTATTTTTTGGAATTGCAGGAAGAAGCCTCCGAAGAAAAAGCGGAGGAGATCAACCGGAACGTCATGGACCGGATTTACCGGGAATCTCCATGGCTCATTCCGGATCAGGGCAAGCCGTTCGACGTGCCTGCGTCGACAAGGAAACGGTTGTCGATATGGATTGCGGGTTTCGTGATGGTTTTTCTGTGCAGCTTTCTCTATTTCGTGCTTATGGATAAACCTGATGCGAAGGAAAGCGCCGAATCGGCGACCGGCATTTTGCCGACGGGGATTGCCGGAAGCGCGGAACTTAGCCATGTCAGCTACAACATCCCGGCAACGAACAGCGGCATCATCGAACCGTTTGTCGTGAGTATGGGGCCGACCCACCCGCAGTATTGGATGATTTTATCGGTGCTTGGGGTTGCGATGGCTTTGCTTTCGCTGCGGCGCCTCAGCCATATGCGCAAGTAACGTTTTTCACTTTAGGAAATAAGGCGGCGGAAGGCGGGATGAATCATGATGATCGGCCTGATCAGGCATGGCCTGACGGATTGGAACATGCTGGGCAAAATTCAAGGACGGAGCGACATCCCGCTAAACGACGAAGGGAGAAGACAAGCGGATCTCCTTGCCGAAAGATTGTTAAGAGAACCGTACGCCTGGGATTTCTTGATCAGCAGCAAGCTGTCCCGTGCGCAAGAAACCGGCAGGATCATCGCGTCCAGGTTGAACATTCCGATGCTTGCACCCGACGTCCGATTGAACGAGCGGTCCTACGGAGAGGTCGAGGGACTGACTTTGGAAGAGCGCGAAAGCAAGTGGGGGCATGACTGGAACAGCAGGGAGCTTGGGCAGGAAAAGGATGAGGAAATCACGGCACGCGCTCTTGCTTTTATGGAGGACATGGGGAAAACGTATCCCGACAAAAACATGCTGGTTGTCTCCCATGGCGGATTTCTTGCCCAGTTATACCGCGCGCTTTACAAGGACCGGTTTACGGAACGGATCGGCAATCTGTCATTGACGATTTTGGAGAAAAAGGATTTGGAATGGGTCCCTCTCCTTTATAATTGCACGCGTCATCTCCTTGACGCCAAAAAATAACCCGGACTTTGGTTCGGGTTATTTTTTTTGCCTGCGCCGAATAAAAATTGTAATAATTCCCATAATGGTAGTAAAACGGCGAGGCGATCAGAGATGAATTTAGCGGATATGCTGACATATGCGGACATCGGCCAGCTGACGACCATTGCGGAGCATTACGAATGCGAGTGCAAGCGGAATTCCAAACATGAACTGATCCAGAGCATTTTGGTTATGCTAAACCGTAGGGAATTTATCGAGCATCAGGTCAGCAGCAGCTCGGCAAAAGATTTGCGTTTTCTCAACACCCTCTTGTTTGACGGCCGGAGTTCCTACAGCCTGGAAGAGCTGCAAGCGATCATTGGGCAGTCCGCTTTTGATGCGGAGCTTCAGGACAAGCATAAAGCGGAAAGTCCCAGGGAAGCGATCGCGAGGTATAAACGGAGCGGATGGCTGTTCAACGGAATGACTCAAAGCACGAGATTTCTGTTCCAAATGCCGAATGACCTGAAGGATAGGTTTCGTCAAGAGCTCGGCGCCATGCTTCGCAAACGGGTGCTCCGAGCCGGGGAACCGGACGTTTATCGGGAAGAGCAGCATTTGTATGCAGAAGATCTGCTGCTGTTTTTACGGTATGTCCGCGATCAGGACATCGAGCTTAATCAGGAGTCCGTGATGTATCGTCGCCAACAGCAGCAAGTGATGGACATGCTGCATGTCAACGAGCCGCTGGTCGCCAAAGGCGGATGGCGTTTCGGATATGGCAGATCATTCAGCTCTTACCCAAGCCGGTTTGCTTTGCTGTACGATTTTGCATACTACAACGAGTACATTGCCGAAGACGTGGGGCGGCTTTTTCTGACTCCGAAAGGAACGGAAATGATAGACGGCGGTATGAAAGAGAGCATGGTGCAAATGTTCCGTTTCTGGTTAAGGCTATATAAACGAGCCATCCCTAACCTGACGTCATTGGTATACTGGATGAGCGAATGCGCCAAGGATTGGGTCACCGTGTCGTCGCTGCATCAGGCGATCGGCTGGTTGATCAAACCCTACTACTACGACTCCGCGGAATCGATTCTCAATGAACGCATCATGAAAATGATGCTCCATTTAGGTCTGCTGCGGATCGGAGAAAGCGGCGAGCACGGCCCCGTCGTACAAATGACGGCCTGGGGACTCCGGATCGCCGGCAAGAGCTCCGTTTTGGGCGAAGGAAAACTTCATTCGTCCATTGACAAGAGCTGAGAAAAGTTGTTAAAATCACTCCCAAAGTTAGGAGTGATGAGAAATGTTATTGCGTTACGGTCAGCATATGCCGAAGCTTCACCCTTCCGTATACGTCGCCGAAGGGGCGAAAATTATCGGGGACGTTCAGATCGGAGCGGACTCGAGCGTTTGGTACAATGCCGTGCTTCGGGGCGACATGGCGCCAATCGTGATTGGCAAGCGGTGCAACATTCAAGACGGAACCGTCGGGCACGTGAATACGGATGAGCCGCTGATCGTGGCTGACGACGTATCCGTTGGACATTCCGCCATCATTCACGGGTGCACGATAGGTAAAGGTACATTAATCGGCATGGGGGCCATTGTCCTGAACGGAGCCGAAATTGGAGAATATGCTTTAATAGGTGCAGGCAGTATCGTTACTGAAAACAAAAAAATCCCACCCTATACGCTTTCCCTGGGTTCTCCCGCAAGAGTAGTCCGCGAATTGACGGAAGCGGATTTGCAGCGAATGTACCGTACAACCCAAAATTACGTGGAGAAGGGGAAGGAGTATAGGATGTTCTAGACAATGTTTGGAGGTGCATCCTATGGATAAAATGAAAGCTACGTATGAAGTCATGTTGGGGCTGGCTGCCGAAATGGTATGGGACGAAGCGCTGCGCAAACACCGGAGCGAGGAGCTTTACCGCGAAATCGACCGCGCGCTTGCCACCGGAGACGAATCGGCTTTCCGCAATCTAACGGATGAACTGAGGTTGCTGAATTAAGCAAAAATAGAAGGCAGTCAGCGGATAAGCTGGCTGCATTTCTTTTTTTCTTCAGACAAGGCATAATATGAAATATAATGGAGAAAAATGATGGAAGGGTGAAATCGATGAAATTCAGCGAAGTGGACGAGTCGTCGTGGCAGGAGCTTCAGCCGTATTTTGACACTTGTCTCATTCCCTACACCGGATTAACCGGGAACGAAAACCCGATCGAGGCCACGGCGGCACTGGAGCGGCTGCGGGATTTCTTGGACCTGGTCGAGATTCCGTTTAAGGGGAGAATGATTACATATCCTGCGTTCCAATACGGATTGCAGCAGGAACTGTCGCTTTTGAATGAAATTTGCCGAAACGTGAAAAATGCCGGGTTTAAGCATGTGGTTGTAATGTCGGCGGACTGCAGCCTCCCCGAAAAGGATCTTCCGGATGCCGATTTGATCCTGGCGCGGCCGGCCATTCAAGCGGAGGAGGGCAAAGAATTGGCTGGGATTGTGCAGAGTGAAATTCATAAATTATGGAATTCCTGAACCTAAGAAGTAATTGTGACAGAAATTCAACAATTTATTTGGTTAATTCTTCAACTATAGAATAAAAAGATCTGGATATTCTTGACGGTCTTATAAGGCTAATATATTATTATTATGTCCTAGTAAGTCGTGTGATGATAATCATTGAAAGCACTTAAAGAATTGGTTGACAAAGGGGGTTGAAGACATTATGAGCAACCAAAATGACCACCATGAACCATCTGAGAAACCACCCGGGCGTAAAGAAATGT
Source organism: Paenibacillus sp. VCA1 (assembly GCF_031583795.1). Taxonomy (NCBI): domain Bacteria; kingdom Bacillati; phylum Bacillota; class Bacilli; order Caryophanales; family Paenibacillaceae; genus Paenibacillus; species Paenibacillus sp. VCA1. The sequence goes on from NZ_JAVLSX010000004.1 coordinate 68,910, forward strand.
CCCGTCGACAATTTCTTGCTTATACTTTAGGTGGTGCAACCGCATTTATGGCTATGGGGCCTGTGCTCCCGATGGTGCGGTTTGCAGTTGATCCGATTCTGCATAAAAAAGGTGAAGGCGAATTCATTAAGGTCGTGGAAGAAAGCAAAATTACAGACGAGCCTCAGGAATTCTCTTTTGAACTCCAGCAGCAGGATGGATGGTATGCGAGCAAGGCAACATTGACGGCTTGGATCCGTAAGGATGAAAAAGGGAAGATCTATGCGTTGTCCCCGATCTGTAAACACCTTGGCTGTACGGTCGGCTGGAACAATGATAAAAATTTCCCTGACGAGTATCACTGCCCATGCCATGGCGCACGTTACAACAAACTCGGCAAGAACTTGGCTGTAGCCCCTAAACCGCTCGATACGTACAAATTGAAATTGCAGGACGGTTGGGTGTATTTGGGACAGGTTGAGCCAAATACTGAAGTGAAATAGGAGGCGTAGATTCGGATGTTTAAGAATGTCTACAACTGGATTGACGAACGTCTTGATGTCACGCCGATTTGGAGAGACGTTGCTGACCACGAAGTGCCTGAGCATGTTAACCCGGCGCATCATTTCTCCGCTTTCGTGTACTGCTTTGGCGGATTGACGTTTTTTATCACGGTCATCCAGATTCTGTCGGGGATGTTCCTGACGATGTATTACGTACCGGACATCATTAACGCTTATAACAGCGTTGAATACCTGCAAACGCAAGTGGCGTTCGGCCAAATCGTGCGCGGTATGCACCACTGGGGCGCAAGCCTTGTCATCGTCATGATGTTCTTACATACTATGCGCGTGTTCTTCACGGGCTCTTACAAAGCGCCGCGTGAAATGAACTGGGTCGTTGGTATGCTTCTCTTCTTTGTTATGCTGGGTCTGGGCCTCACAGGCTACCTGCTCCCTTGGGATAACAAAGCTTACTTCGCAACGAAGGTTACGTTGGAAATCGCGAATTCCGTTCCTTGGCTTGGGCCAATCATCAAGGAATTCCTGCAGGGCGGAACGATCGTCGGCGCGCAAACGCTCACACGATTCTTTGCACTGCATGTATTCTTCCTCCCGGCCGTATTGCTCGTACTGATGGTGGGACACTTCATTATGATCCGCAGACAGGGCATTTCCGGTCCACTATAATAAGAAGGGAGGAATATCGATGGCACACGGGAAAAATTCAAAAGAAAAAGTTGTATACGTAGGAGACTCCCGCGTTAAAAAAGGCGCAGGATTTATCACTCCTCCGGATTACACCGCGTATCCAGGCAAATCGGAAGCTTTCATCCCTAACTTTCTGTTGAAAGAATGGATGGTCGGCGTTGTCGTGCTCGTAGGATTTTTGGTACTAACCATCGCTGAGCCTGCACCACTGTGGTTCCCGGCGAATCCGAGCGCTTCGATTATTCCGATGCCGGACTGGTATTTCCTGTTCCTGTATCAGTACCTGAAGATGCCATATGCATCCGGCGATTATATCGTGCTTGGTACGATCGGCGTAACGGGCGTTGCCTTCGGTTCGCTGCTGCTTGCTCCGTTCATTGATACGGGCAAAGAGCGCCGTTTCTATCGCAGACCGATTGCTTCATCGCTGATGATTCTTTCTTTGATTGCATGCGTGTATTTGACGAACAGTGCATGGCATCATTATAAAATGGAAATGGCTGAAACGGGCCAAGTACCAGAAAACATTCAGCGTGAAGAAAAAGCTGCCGAGAACAGAGCCAAAGGCCTTCCGACGACAAGCGGCAACCAACAGCAAGAAATTGCGATTGTCGATAAAGAAAACCCGGCGATGGAATCCTTCAAGAAAGCGGGCTGTATCTCTTGCCACGCTGCCGATATGAAGGGTGCCAGCGGACCATCGCTTCGTGGTGTCGGCGACAAACATGATAAAGCGGCGATCATGAAAATTATCAAAGAAGGTTACGAAGGAAGAATGCCGGCGCAGTATGACAATGCGATCGCGGCAGGCCTTACGGACAAAGACATAGATAATTTGGCCGATTGGCTTTCCAAACAAAAGGCCGAAGCTAAATAAGCCGAATATACTTACGAAAAAACCTGATCGTGAAAGCGGTCAGGTTTTTTTAAAGAGGCGGCGTATCGTTCATGAATGGCATGATTGAACATACAAAAAGGTCCTTTTATTCAGTCATTGTACACTAAACTATTTTAGCGGAAGGGATCATTTGTAACCCCACGGCGATTACAATGATCGCATGCCGCCAGGAGGGACGGCAGGTGTCCATTTCGTTTTTCTGGAGCCGCGCATTTTTGACCAACCGGGTTATTTTATGGCTCCTGTTTTGGTGCAATTTGATCGGAACGGTTTACGGATATATGTGGTACGGCGACCAAATCGAATATACGCTCGCGCACAACGCGGTCTGGCAGGTGATATTCGTCCCGGACAGCCCGACGGCAAGTCTCTTTTTTACGATCGGCGTGTTGTTTCTTTTATATCCGCCGCAGTCGGCATTTTTCAAAGGATTCAGCCGGTTGATGGAATCGCTGGCCGTCGTCACCTCCGTCAAATACGGGGTATGGGCGGTGAGCATCATCTTTGCCGGAGCCGCGCAAGGCGACCATTTGGTATGGCAGGATTGGATGCTGGTCGCATCGCATCTGGTCATGGCGATCGAAGCTTTGCTGTTTGTGCGCTTTTTCCGCTTCGGGGCGATCATGCTGATTCCGGCTGCGGCGTGGACGTTTCTCAACGACTTCGTGGATTACACGTTTGGCGTATACCCGTGGCTTCCCGACGTGCTGCGCGACGATCTTGAAGGCGTACAAAATTTCACGCTGGGCCTCACCCTGTTCAGCGTCCTGCTGGCCTGGCTTGTGCTCCGGTTGAGCAAACGCAATTCCGCATAGCTTGTTCTATGTCCATCCCTTCTGCCATACATTTACGGTAGGAGGGATGTCCTATGTTGCGGAGTTTACCGTTCAATCGCAAATATCGATGGTTTATCATATGGTTCGCAGCCTTGATCCTGTCCATGCAGGCTGCGGCCCCGCAGGCGTATGCGGGCGATCGCCAGGTTCCCGAAAGGCCTGAAGATGCCGCCAAGCAGGCTGCAGCGTTAAGCCGGAAGGCGGATGAGCTTTACCAGCACGTCCTTGCAGGCGACATCAATCAGACGAAGGCCAAGCTGCAGGAGATCAACGTCATTTTCGAATCCTCCCCATTGCAAAAGCTGACCACTGTCGAAGGCATGCACGCCCTGTCGGAGAGCATCATCGAAATGAAGGAAGCCATTGCGAGGGTGCAGATCGATAAGGATCAATGGTTTACCGCGTCCGCCAAACTAAGGATGGCAGCCGACAGTTTAAACAATCCCAAACAGCCGATTTGGCTTCAATATTACAAGCTGATCCGCGAGGAGCTCAATCTGATGAGGGCAGGGCTCGATCAAGGAGACATGCTGGCCGTGAAAAAAGCGTATGACCGCCTTCAGGAGCATTATGAAGTCATTCGTCCGGCGGTCATCATCCAACGAACCCCTTCGGACGTGACGATGGCGGATTCCTGGATGTCTTACATGGGGGGACTGGTGAATGCGGTGACGCCCAAACCGGCCGAGGTCGAAAGCATGATCGGGCAGGGCGAAGAAATGTTTAACGGGTTATTCGGCAAGAAAAAGGATTATCCGGCGCTGGCGCCGCTTGAACAGGTCGACGGGTCATGGCCGTGGCTGTTTTGGGGAGGGGCTTTTATCGCCGTCATCCTCGCTTATACCGCTTACCGAAAATATAGAGGCGAAAAAAACAACTTTAAAAAAGTGACGCCAAGGACGTAACGCTCAAAAAGCTCCCTGAACGAAAAGTTCGGAGGAGCTTTTTTTGGCGTACGCAACGTTTTATGCCCGAGTTTTTGCCCAAGACATTTTTGAATTGAGTTCCCACGAGTGAAAAAGGGTAAGCCATCAGGCGCGATCAGGTTTCCTTAAACCCTTCCCCAAGCACGTCATGAACGTCGTTGATGATGACAAACGCCCGGGGATCGATCGATTTGACGATCCCGTTCAATCTCCGGATTTCATGCCTGGCGACGACGCAATACGCCATATGCTTGGCCTGTTTGGAATACGCGCCGATGGCCGGAATCAGCGTGACGCCGCGGTCCATTTCGGCCGTAATTTTGTCGGCGATCGCCGGGGCGTGGTCGCTGATGATTGTAAACGCTTTGGCCGCATAAGCGCCTTCCTGGATAAAATCGATGACCTTGGACGAGATGAATACGGCGACAAGCGTGTATAGAATTTTTTCTCTCGGGATAAAAAATAGGGAAGCGCCGATAATGACGATGTCGATGCCCAAAATGATCTGGCCCATGCTCCAGCCGAATTTGCGGTTGCAGATCCGCGCCACGATATCCGAGCCGCCTGTCGTCCCGCCGAACCGGAACACGATTCCGAGCCCCGCCCCAAGCGTGACGCCGGCATAAAGGGAGGCGAGAATATAATCGTGTTCGGTTTTGAAAGGGGTGATCCAGCCCCGGCTGATCCCTTTTTCGAACAGCCACAAAAAGAACGTCAGCGCGCCGATGCCGACGCCGGTGTAGATCATTTGCCTGCCGCCGAGGATTTTGAGTCCAAGCAAGAAAAGTGGAATGTTCAAAATGAGCGTCGAAAGCGCGGGCGGTATGGCGAACGCGTAGTTGAGCAGGACGGTGACGCCGGTAACCCCGCCTTCCATAAGCTGGTTGGGAATGATGAAATACAAAAGTCCGAACGCGTAAACCGCGGCCCCGAGAATGATCGGCAAAACCGTTTTCAAAGGTGAAATCCATTTTGATAACGTCATGAAACCCCTCGCATTAACCAGAAGTAGGAAGAACAAGCTCTTCGCTCCAATCATAGTATACCTTTTTCGGGGGGATTTAAAAAAGATTTGTGTTCATTTCGCCTTTGCGATAACATATGGAGTAAACTGATACCTTGTCTTAACGGGGTAGAACATGCAGATTTAAAGGGGGATGGTCCATCCGAGATGGAAAAGACACTAGCTGAAATGCAGAGGGAAGTCGACCGGTATATCTCCCAGTTCAAAGAAGGATATTTCAGTCCTTTGTCCATGCTGGCGCGGATGTCGGAAGAGGTCGGCGAGCTGGCTCGCGAGGTCAATCATTCCTTCGGAGAAAAACCGAAAAAAGCCACGGAGGAAGAAAACTCGATCGAGCTTGAACTCGGCGATATTTTGTTCATTACGATCTGTTTCGCGAATTCCCTCGGGATCGACCTGACGGAGGCGCATGACAAGGTCATGCATAAATTCAACACGCGTGACGCCGACCGGTGGACGAAAAAGGACACCGAATAAGCCCGTCATACATATGCTGTACAATAGCCCGTAATGACAGGGGGAGTACGGCAGGATGAAATCCGAACAATTTGTTCAAAAGGCATACCGCTGCATTTTGCAAAATGATTTCGAAGGGGCGCTTCAGTGGTTTGAAGCGGCTGCCGCGGAGGATCCGGGTTCCGCTGAAATCCGTTACCGCTGCTCCGTGACCTATGCGAGAAGCGGAAGGCTCGAAAAAGCGCTCGAGCATGCGCATAAGGCCTGCGAGCTGGACCCGGAGAAATCGGAATATGCCCTGAATCTGCATCATCTGCAATCGATGCGGCTGGTGCAGGACGCAAAAAAGGTGCTCGATTCCGGGGATATGGCGCCTGCCAGCGAGCTGTACCAAACCGTTTCCGGCCTGAAGGAAGCCGTACGGCTTGACCCGCTGTACGGAGAGGCTTACATTTGGCTTGCCGTCGCATACAGCCAGCTCAACGAGCATGCGCTAGCGATTGCATCATTAAAAGAAGCCATCGCCCTTCAGCCGCAGGATAACGGACTGCATGACATGCTGGATCAGCTCAAAAACCGGTTGAGCGCCTATTTGCATGATTCAACTACGTAGCGAAGAAAAGCGGGGGGAAAAGCTGATGTCAAATCAAATCAAAGTTGCCGTGGCCGGTGCGGCCGGAAGAATGGGGAAAGAGGTTGTCAAGCTGGTTCTCGAGGATCCGGACTTGCAGCTGGCCGCTGCGGTGAACCGGTCCCATGAAGGAACGGATGCGGGAACGCTCGTCGGGCTGCCGGCATGCGGCGTCAAGGTGACAAGCGATCTGGAGCTTGCTTTGGTCGAAACGAAGCCGGACGTGCTCGTCGATTTCACGACGCCGCAATTCGCTTATGCCAACACCGCGCTTGCGGTAACCCACGGCGTCCGTCCCGTCATCGGGACCACCGGGTTTACCCCGGAACAAATCGAAGAGTTGGACAAGCAGTGCCAAAGCAAAGGCATCGGCGGCTTGATCGCTCCGAACTTTTCGATCGGCGCCATTTTGATGATGAAATTCGCGGCACAAGCCGCCAAGTATTTTCCTCATCTGGAGATCATCGAATACCATGGGGACCAGAAGCTGGACGCTCCTTCCGGCACCGCGGTCAAAACCGCCGAGCTGATCGCCCAGAACCGCGAAGAAATTCGCCAGGGCAATCCGAAGGAAGAAGAGACGATTGAAGGCGCGCGCGGCGGCTACTACAACGGCTTCCGCATTCACAGCGTCCGTCTGCCGGGCGTTTTCGCCCAGCAGGAAGTCATCTTCGGCGGCTTCGGGCAGACGCTAAAAATACGCCACGATTCCTATGAACGGGCAGGATATATGCCGGGTGTCAAAATGGCGATCGAAAAGGTTATGGGTTATACCGGCATGGTTTACGGATTCGATCATTTTATAGAGTAGCTTCCGAAGGAGTGGGACAGGATGAAAATCGCGTTTATCGCACACGACCGCAAAAAAGACGAAATGGTCAATTTTGTCACGGCATACGAAAATGTGTTTGAAGGCCATGAACTGTATTCGACCGGCACGACCGGCAAACGGATCATGGAAAACACGAACTTGAAAATTCACCGCTTCATGTCCGGCCCGCTGGGCGGCGATCAGCAAATCGGGGCGCTTGTTGCCCAAAACGAGATGGACCTGATCATCTTCCTGCGCGACCCGCTGATGGCACAGCCGCATGAACCGGATATCAACGCGCTGCTGCGGCTTTGCGACGTACAGGGGATTCCGCTCGGAACGAATATCGCAACCGCGGAAATTTTAGTGAAAGCATTGGACCGAGGCGATTTCGCATGGCGCGAGCTCGTACATAAATACAAGCCTGGTGTTGAGGAATGAGCGAAAGGCTGGATATTTTGGTGTTCGGCGCGCATGCGGATGATGCTGAAATCGGCATGGGCGGCACCATTATCAAACATGTGGACGCAGGTTACCGCGTTGGCATTTGCGATCTGACCTATGCCGAGATGTCTTCGAACGGTACGGTGGAACGGCGGCGGCAGGAAGCCGAAGCCGCGGCCGGGGTACTCGGGCTGGCGATGCGAAGCAACCTCGGTCTGCCCGACCGGGGATTGTTTATCACCCCTGAGCATGTACAGCGGATCACCGAAGAAATTCGGCGTTACGCTCCCCGCATCGTGTTCGCTCCTTATTGGGAGGATCGGCATCCGGATCATGTCGCCTGCAGCAAGCTGGTGGAAGAAGCCGTGTTCAACGCCAAGCTCCGCCGGTACATGCCGGACATGCCTGCCGTGCTTGTGGACCAGCTTTATTTTTACTTCATTAATGATATGGGACGGGCGGATGTCATGGTCGACATTACCGCCGAGCAGGCGAGAAAGGAACAAGCGCTTCTCTGCTACCGCTCACAGTTTGAGAGCGCCCTCGGCGAAGAGGATGCCGTTTCGACTCCGCTCAATCAAGGGTATATCGAACGCGTCCGTTCCCGGGACAAGCTGACGGGACAGCGCCGGCTGATTCCGTATGCGGAAGGTTTCGCGGCGCGTTCGCCGTTTCTCGCGGACAAATTCATGTAGAGATCCTTTCAACAAGTCAGGACTGATCTTCGGCAGCTGCGCGAGGGTCAGTTCTGACTGTCTTCTGTGGAGATGCGCCGATAGACGATATTCTTTCGCTTTCAGGACAAAAAATCTTAAACACATCTTTTCGTAAGGGAGGCAGGAAGAATTGAGCCAACCATTAAAAATAGGAATCACGTGTTACCCTTCCCTTGGCGGTTCCGGCGTCGTGGCGACCGAACTTGGGAAGCTTTTGGCCGAAAAAGGGCATCAGGTCCATTTTATCGCGAACAGCATCCCGTTCCGCCTCGGCGGAACGTTTCATAAAAACATTTTTTATCACGAGGTGGAAGTGAGCGACTATTACGTGTTCCGCTATCCGCCGTACGAAATGTCGCTGGCGACGAAAATGGCGCAGGTTGCCAAAATGCAGCAGCTTGACGTTTTGCATGTCCATTATGCCGTGCCGCATGCGGTCTGCGCCTTTCTTGCCAAACAGATGGTGGGAGAACGGCTGAAGGTCGTGACGACGCTTCACGGCACCGACATTACCGTGTTGGCGCAGGACGAGTCGTTAAAAGACCTGATCCGGCTGGCCATCAACGAAAGCGATGCGGTGACGGCCGTTTCCCGGGACTTGATTCAGGAGACGCGGGAAGTGCTCGACATCAGCCGCGACATCGATTTGACGTACAATTTCGTGGACAAACGGATTTATTATCCGCGTGACATCTCCTCGCTCCGCGGGGATTACGCCGAGCCGCATGAAAAAATATTGATGCATATTTCCAATTTCCGGCCCGTCAAGCGGGTGGGGGATGTTGTCGACATTTTCGCGAGGGTTCATGAAAAGATTCCTTCCAAGCTGCTCCTCGTCGGAGAAGGGCCGGAGCTGCCGAAAGTGCAGTGCAAAATCCAAGAGCTCGGCCTTCAGGAAAAAGTGCTTTTCCTTGGAAAGCAGGACGACATCGCGCAGGTGATTTCGCTGGCGGATGTGCTGCTGCTTCCGTCGGAAAAAGAAAGCTTCGGCTTGGTTGCGCTGGAGGCGATGGCTTGCGGCGTGCCGACGGTCGGCTCGATTGCCGGCGGCATCCCGGAGCTTGTCGTTCACGGCGAAACGGGATTTTTGGCTCCGATCGGGGAGACGAAACGGATGGCGGATTACGCAATACAGCTTCTGTCCAATGAAACGTTGGCTGCCACGTTCCGGGAAGCCTGCTTGAAAAGAGCATGCGAACAATTTTGCGACGGGCTGATCACGAAGCAATATGAGCAAATTTATTACCGCGTCCTTGGACGCGGGGTTCCGGAGCTGGATTCGGTCTGCGGCTGACCCGGGTTCGGGGTTACGCTAGGAGGAATGATGTTGGTGCGATGGAAACAAGCCGACGCCGCCATGGCGCGGCAAGGCGAAGAAGTGGTCTCAAGGCTGCTTGAGAACGGGTATGAGGCCTATTGGGTCGGCGGCTGCGTCAGGGACGAGCTGATGGGCAGACCGGTCGACGATATGGACATCACCACCTCCGCATTGCCGGAAGAGGTCCAGACGGTGTTTGAACGGACCGTACCGACAGGGATCCAGCATGGCACCGTCACGGTGCTTAGCGGGAATTACGCGTTCGAGGTAACCACATACCGCGTGGAAGGAGCTTACGAGAAGCATCGAAGGCCTGCCGAGGTGGCTTTCGTTCGCGATTTGAAGGAAGACTTAAAGCGGCGGGATTTTACGATCAATGCGATCGCCAGAGACTTGGACGGAAACGTCGTAGACCCTTTTCACGGAAAAGAGGACCTGAACCGCCGCATCATCCGCTGTGTCGGTGATGCAAAAACGCGCTTTCAAGAAGATGCGCTGCGGATGGTTCGCTGCATCCGGTTCGCTTCGGTGTTCGGATTCGGCATTGCGTACCGGACATGGAGAGGACTTTTTGAGGAACGGGAAAACATCCGCCATGTGGCGATGGAGCGGTTCCGGGTGGAGCTGGAAAAGATGATGGCAGGCAGCAAGCCGTCGAGAGGCCTTGGCCTGCTGTATCGCAGCAAGCTGCCGGCTTACGCCAAAGCTCCTTTTCCGCATGCATCCGAACCGGGATGGATCGGCCTGATCGATGAAATTCCGCCGGGACGGGTCACGGTCCGTTGGGCGTTTCTTCTTTTGGCCTGCGGGTTATCGGCGGACGAAGCAAATGCTCACCTCCGGGACTGGACCTTCCCCAATGCGATGAGGGAGCAAATTGTCGGCATTTTAAACGTCGGGGAAGCTGTAAAAGCGATCGGCGATACCTTGGAGCACCGGCTGGGGTGGATCCGGATCGTGCTTCGGTTCGGGCGGGAAAGCTCCGAGGCGTGGCTGCAGCTGGCGGATACGCTGAGCTCCGGAGGAGCCGCAAACGATTACCCGATCGGCGTCATCCAAAACGGGCGGACGTGGACCGAGGAAATGGCCGTGTACCGGATGTCCGAGCTGGCGGTTACGGGCAAGGATCTGCTGGCCGCGTCGGGGCGCAAGGGCGGGCCGTGGATGGGCGAAATCTTGAACGACTTACTGTTGCGGGTCGCCTCGCGGGCGCTGCCAAACGATAAAAACCGATTAATCGAAGAAGCGAAACAGGTGATATCAACCGATGAGTGAAAAGTTAACGCTGCTGGATTTGCTGCTGGCGAATCCGCAGAAATTTTTGTCCGGCGAGGAAATCAGCCGCAGGTTGTCCGTCAGCCGCACGGCGGTCTGGAAGCAAATCAACAAGCTTAGGGAGGCTGGATACGAATTCGAAGCCGTTCCGAACAAAGGCTACCGGATCGTAACCCAACCCGAACGAATCGATCCTTCGGCGTTAAAAAAGACGTTAAAGACGAAAACCTTTGGCCTAAAGCTGGATGTGCTCGAGACGAGCGTATCGACGCAAGAGGAAGCCAGGGAGCTGGCCGAAGCAGGAGCCCCGGAAGGGACGCTGGTCGTTGCGGAGGAGCAAACGGGCGGCAAAGGCCGAATGGGCCGCAAATGGTTTTCCCCTAAAGGCAAAGGCATCTGGATGAGTCTGGTGCTGAAGCCCGCCCAGCCGCTGCATTACATGCCCCAGCTGACGCTGCTGACCGGGGTTGCGGTATGCCGTGCCGTCCGCAGAGTAACCGGCGTAATGGCCGGACTCAAATGGCCGAACGACCTGCTTGTCGACGGCCGGAAAATATGCGGAATCCTGTTGGAATCGGCCGCGGAGGACGAATACGTCCGTTACTGCATTGCCGGAATCGGCATCAGCGCCAATCTCGACGCCGAAGATTACCCGGATGAGCTGAAACCGGTAGCGACGTCTTTGAAAATCGAAGCGGGAGAGGCGATCGACCGCGTGCAGCTCATTGCGGCGGTGATGGAGGAATTCGAAGCCTTGTACGATTTGTACCGGCAAGAAGGGTTTGCTCCGATCGCCTTGCTGTGGGAGGCGCTGTCCGTCACGCTAGGCAAGCAAGTCACCGTTTATACGGCGGCGGGGCCCGTAACAGGCCATGCGAAAAAGCTGGATCACAGCGGAGCGCTGACGATCGTAACGGAGGATGGGCGGGAACTCCCTGTTTTTTCCGGAGATGTCGAACTTAGACGATGAAATTTTTCGCGGGATTTGGTATACTCACATGTAGAGGCGGTATCGGCACTTGGACCGAACTGCACTCTGCATGTGCATCGAATCACAACAGCATACAGCAAGCATACGTTGGATTCTGCTCTGAGCCGAAGGGACCGAGACAGAAGGGACGATCGCAAGTGACTCTTTTTTGCCCTTTCGGAACCTTTTTAGTGATCTGCAAAAAGGTTTTTTTGTTTTTCTTGCAATAATCCGAAGAAAGGGGCTGCACACTATGGCAGTGAAACATCCGCTTAACATCGTAAAAATGAAAAAGATGAAACAGGAGGGCACCGCGCTTAGCATGGTAACCGCCTATGACTTCCCGACGGCACGGCTGGCGGAGGAAGCGGGCGTCGATATGATTTTGGTCGGCGATTCGCTTGGCAACGTCGTGCTCGGTTACGAATCGACGCTTCCGGTCACCATCGACGATATGGTGTACCATACGCGTTCCGTCGTCCGGGGGGCGGGAAATACCTTCGTTGTCGCGGACTTGCCTTTTATGACATATCACGGGAGCATCGACGAAACGCTGCGCAACGTGCGCAGACTGATGCAGGAGGGCCATGCCCATGCCGTCAAGATGGAAGGCGGGAAAGAAATCAGCGCCGCCGTCGAGACGATCGTTGCGGCCGGCGTTCCCGTGCTGGGACATATCGGCCTTACTCCGCAGTCGGTGAACCAAATCGGGGGATACCGGATTCAGGGGAAAGACGAGCAGGATGCCGAACGCCTTTTGGAAGACGCGAAAGCTCTCGAAAAAGCCGGCGCCTTCGGCGTCGTCCTGGAGCTTGTAACCGAACAGGTGGCGGCCTATATTACGTCGCAGCTGTCCATCCCGACGATCGGCATCGGCGCCGGACGCGGCGTTGACGGCCAGGTGCTCGTTTTCCATGATATATTCCAATACGCTTCCCCGTACCGCACCAAAAAATTTGTCAAAACGTTCGGCGATGCCGGAACGATGATCCGCGAAGGTTTGGCTCAATACGTCAAAGAAGTGAAAGAACGTTCTTTCCCGGATGAGAGCCATGTATTTACAGCAGACGACCATGTCGTGGAAAATTTGTACGGCCGGGGCCGGGAAAAGGTGAATAAAGCATGAAAGCCGTTCGAACCATCGCAGAACTAAGAAACGAAATTCAGAATTTAAAATCATCGAACGAGAAAAAAACGGTCGGTTTGGTGCCGACGATGGGATATCTCCATGAAGGTCATGCCAGTTTGATCCGCGCCGCGAAGGAAAAAACGGATATCGTCGTGGTCAGCATTTTCGTCAACCCGATCCAATTCGGACCGGGGGAAGATTTTGAAACCTACCCGCGCGATGAACAACGAGATTTGGCCGCTGCGGAAAAAGCCGGCGCCGATCTGGTGTTTCTTCCGTCCGTGGAGACGATGTATCCGAAGGCGACCAAAACGAAAATTGCCGTGTCCGAGGTGACTTCGGGCTTGTGCGGCGCTTCGCGTCCAGGGCATTTCGACGGTGTGACGACCGTGGTCGCCAAGCTGTTTAACATCGTCCAGCCGGACGCCGCTTTTTTCGGCATGAAGGACGCGCAGCAGGTCGCCGTCATCCAGCAGATGGTTTACGACCTCAATTTTAACGTTAACATCGTCCCTTGCGCGATTATCCGGGAAGAGGACGGTTTGGCGCTCAGTTCCCGCAACGTGTACCTGAGCACTGAAGAACGCAAGCAGGCGCTGGTCCTCTCCCGTTCGCTGCGCGAAGCGAAAGAAGCGCTGGAGGACGGCCAAATTCGGACCGCGGGCGAAGCCAAAGCCTTTTTGACCGCAAAAATCATGGACTCCCCGCTGGCCGACATCGACTATGTCGAAGTTGCGGCATTTCCGGCGCTGACGCCGCTTGCGGAGGGCGAAAACGTCCTTGAACAAAACGGAGCCGTGTTGATGGCGCTCGCCGTCAAATTCGGACGAACCCGTTTGATCGACAATAGCTTGCTTCATCCGAAAGGGGAATGAGACATGTTTAGAACGATGATGAAGTCCAAAATACATCGCGCTACCGTTACCGAAGCGAATTTGAATTACGTAGGCAGCATTACGATCGATGAAGAGCTGATGGAAGCGGCCGACCTGCTCGAGAACGAAAAGGTACAGGTGGTCGACAACAACAACGGCGCCCGGCTGGAAACGTATGTCATTCCGGGGCCGCGCGGCAGCGGCGTCATTTGCCTTAACGGCGCGGCAGCGCGTTTGGTTCAGCCCGGGGATACGGTCATTATTATGTCCTATGCGATGATGTCCAATGACGAAGCCAAAACCTTTAAACCGACGGTCGTGTTCGTCAATGAACAGAACCGGCCGCTGACGACGATGAACAAAGAAGTCCACGCGACGATCATTTAAGGGCGGCACCTAACGAAGACAAGGAATGGCAGGCTCCGCGGAGAATGAAAACCGCCGCTTCAACAAAAAATGAATGCAGGTGACCGCACTGATTTCATTTTTAGTTTAAGGGTGGGATGCAGCGATGTTCCAGCATGTATTCGCGGAAATGAACCACATGTTAGATGAAATCATGAAACATTACCCGACGGCGGAAGAGCCCCAGAAACATCAGCTGATCCAGAAATGGAACATGCTGAAAACGATGAGCGACGGCATCATTGATGAATGGTTGTCCTTCGAGGAAAAGATGGGGGAATTCCGCCAGCATGTCGAGGTGCCCGCCGCCTTATTTTCTCATCAGAGCTCGCCCGAAATGGAATTAAGCGCATTCGTGCGCGGTCAAGGTTACTTCCGGCTGCTGATGTACCGGCAGGCCGCGCAGCAGTTTTCCCAAGTCATCCGTCAATATCCCGACAGTCTTTTGGCAAGGATGTATTTGGCCATGTCCCACTTGCATATGGACGAAACGGAGGAAGCGCAAAAAAACTTCCAATGGATTCTTCCGCTCGCCAAAAGCCAAAAGCTGAAGGCGATGATTTACAATGCTTTGGGCTGCATCGCCGTGAAGCATGGAGCGACGGGAAAAGCGCAGGAATTTTTTACCGTCGCGTTGCAGTGCGATCCCTCGCTGCCCGATCCGCTCATTAATTTGAAGGTGTGCCAGCAGAACCGCGGTCAGCTTCAATACGGCAGCCAGCTGATTTCGATGATGTAGGAAAATGCGAAGAGGCCGATGCATATGCGCTTTCGGTAAGCGCCTAGCGCATCGCCTTTTTGCTGTCCGTTAATTTTCAAATGTGAAATCTTCTGTTATGCTGGTAATTGAGACTGGAATGAAAGGATTAAAAGAATCATGAAATTTGCCGTACTGGATTTTGAAACGACAGGCAACCAGTCCGCCGATGAAATCATTCAAGTTGGACTTGCCATCATAGAAGAAGATTTGACCATATCCCGCGTGTACGGTTCCTATGTCAAACCGACGGTGGAAATACCGCCGTTCATTACGGGGCTTACCGGCATTACGGAAGAGGATGTGGCGGATGCGCCGCCGTTGGAAGAGATGCTGATGGAACTCGTGCCGATGCTGGACGATGTCGTTCTGGTGGGGCACAACGTCGCGTTTGACTTCAATTTCCTGCAGAACGCGCTCGACAGCAGCGGGTATCTTCCGTTCTCCGGGCGAATTCTCGACACGCTGGATTTTCTGAAAATATGTTTTCCGTCGTTGACCTCCTACCAATTGGGACAGGTGACGTCGCATTTCGGCATCCAGCATGACCGTCCCCATCAGGCGGATAGCGATGCGTTGGCCACGGCATATGTATTTTTGAAATGTCTGGCAGAATTAAACGACCTTCCGCTCATTACGCTGCAGCGGCTCAGCGAGCTGTTTGCGGATGAAGACAGCGACCTCGGGTGGTTTTTCGACGGATTGTGCCAGGAAAAAGAGCAGGAGCCGATCCAGGACTTGAACAGCCACAATTTCTACCGTCAGTTCGCCCTGGCCGTCGAAGACTGGACCGAGATGAAACCTCCGCGGGACGAGGCGGAAGGCAATCCGCTCGCCGGGATGGAATTTGACGAATATTTGGGCGAAATCCAGAAACGGCTTAAACTAATTATGCCCCAATACGAGGAGCGCGAACCGCAATCGATGATGTTCGACCAGGTGATGAACGCGCTGAATGAAGACAAGCATTTGCTGATCGAAGCGGGAACGGGGACCGGCAAATCGCTTGGTTACCTCATTCCATCCATATACCAAAGCGTCAAGCAGCAGCAGAAAGTGATGATCAGCACGCATACGATCAACCTTCAGGAGCAGCTGCGCGAGCGGGACGTGCCTTTATTGACGCAGGTTGTGCCGTTTCCGTTCAAGGCGGCCGTCTTTAAGGGCAGACAACATTATTTGTGTTTGAGAAAATTTGAACATAAAATAAACAGAAGAGACTTTTTTAATCCCAAGGAAGATACGATTACGGCGGCGCAAATGATCGTATGGCTGGCGCAGACCGAAAACGGGGATGACGAAGAACTGAATCTCGGCGGAAGGGGCGGCGATTTCTGGGAAACGGTAAGCAGCGATTCGGATTCCTGCCTGGGACGAAGCTGCCCATGGTTCCGCAAATGTTATTACCACCGGGCGAAACATGAGGCGGGCATCGCGGACGTGGTCATCACGAACCACTCCAAGCTGTTCACCGACGTCAAAGCAGGACATCAGCTGCTGCCGTCTTACGAACGTCTCGTCATCGACGAGGCCCATCATTTGGAGGACGTGGCCGGCAAGCATCTAGGCCTGAATATGAAGTATTTTAGCGTCGTCCACACGCTGACACGGCTGTACAAAGATTCGCGCAGCGGACAGCTTATCGCTCTTCGCCAGCAGCTGCAGCCGTCCGGACAGGAGCGGGCAAGCGACTGGATCGCCGCGATTGACCGCATGAGCGAAGATTTGGTGGACGTCAAGGAAACATGGGATAAGCTCAGCGAATCCCTTTTCGCCCTGATGCCGGAACGAAATGACGTTTCGCCGGGCGAAGCGGGGCAATTCGTGCTCCGGCTGCAGCCGTCGAAATGGCCGCAGGAGTGGGAAGCGCTGAAGGGGCTGGAAAACCAGATCCACGTCAAAATCAGCGAGATCGTCCGCCGCGGCGAAAAAATGCTGGCGGAATACAAGGAAAACGAAGACGATTACAGCGCCGACAGCCTGATTACAGACCTCAGCGGCCTGTTCAAGGATCTTGCCGCCGAACGCGACGACCTGCGGACCTTCATGAACTTGAACGATGAAACCGTCGTTTATTGGATGGAAGCCAGCAGCCATTTCCGCAGCAAATCGCTGCAGTTGTACGCGGTCCCGGTGGATGTCAGCAAACAGCTGAAGGAATTGTTTTTCGACAAAAAGAAAAGCGTTATTTTAACGTCGGCGACGTTGTCGGTAGACAAATCCTTCCAATATATGATCGACAATCTCGGCCTGGAGGAAGACCAGGAAAGCGGTCGCCTCGTGACCGTGCAGCTTCCGTCTCCGTTCAAATACCGGGATCAGGCGCTTCTCGTCATCCCGCGGGATTTCCCCAGCGTCAAAGGAAGCGTCGGCGACGCCGTGTTCGTCGATACGCTGGTGCGCTCCTTGGCGGACGCGGCCGTTGCGACGCACGGGCGGATGCTGGTGCTGTTCACTTCGTACCGGATGCTGCGGCAGGTGCATGAGCCGTTGAAAAACACCCTTGCGGGCAGCGACATCACCGTTCTCGGCCAAGGCGTCGACAGCGGCAGCCGTACCAAGCTCATCAGACGTTTCCAGGACAGCAGCGCTTCGGTGCTGCTCGGTACGAGCAGCTTCTGGGAAGGGGTCGATATCCCCGGCGAGGCATTGACCTGCCTTGCGATCGTAAGGCTTCCGTTCCAGCCGCCAAACCATCCGCTGTACGAAGCGAAAGCGGAGCTTTTACAGCGCCAGAAAAAAAATCCGTTCATGAAGCTTTCCGTGCCTCAAGCGGTTATCCGTTTTAAACAGGGGTTCGGCCGCTTGGTTCGCACGGCGAATGACCGCGGCATCGTCATCGTTTACGATACGCGGGTGATCGAGTCTTATTACGGGAAATATTTTCTCTACTCCTTGCCGGGGCCAAAGATGGAGCATATGAATACGGAAAAAATGGTTCCCCGTATATCTGAATGGCTTCAAGAGGGTTAACGCACCTCTTTTCATACGATGTTAACGATAGAAATTAAGCTGTTAAATAGGGGGAACAAGCATGAAATCGGAGAAAATTTCCGAAGCGGTCGTCCGCAGACTGCCTGTATATTTACGTTATTTGAATGATTTGAACAAGCGGGAGGTTGCGACGGTCTCCTCCCAGGAGCTTGGCCTGAAACTCGACCTGAATCCGGCGCAAATCCGCAAGGATCTTGCCTATTTCGGCGATTTCGGCCGGAAAGGGATCGGGTATGACGTTTCGTACCTGATCGAAAAAATCCGCCACATTCTGAACCTGGACCAGCAGATCAACGCGGTGCTGGTAGGCGCCGGGAATTTGGGCCAGGCCCTTTCGAATTACAACTATTACCTTCGCGAAAACATTAAAATCGTGGCGGTGTTCGACGAAAATCCGAAAAAGATCGGAAAACGGATCAATACGCTTACGGTGCAGCCGATGGAGGAAATGACGGACACGATCAAAAAGCACAATATCCGGATCGGCATCATCACCGTGCCCGCCGTCGAAGCCCAGAACGTGGCGGATCAATTGATCGGGGCCGGAATCGAAGCGATTCTGAACTTCGCGCCGACGATCCTGAAGGCTCCGGCCAACATCCGGATTCATGCGGCGGACTTTACGACCGACCTGCTGAGCTTGGCATATTATTTGGATAACGGAAAGGAAGGTTCTACCGATGACGGAGAACAAGACAACGAATAAATGGATCATCGCGAACGGCAGCTTTGCCGTGCCTGATCAAGACAAGCCGGTAATCCGCGGATATATGGTGATCGAGGACGACCGCATCGCTTATATCGGGGAAGAAAAACCGGAACTTGAAGGCGATGTTCCCGTATTCGACGGGACGCATCTGTTTTTTATGCCCGGATTGGTCAATACGCACGGACATGCGGCGATGTCGCTGCTGCGCGGATACGGGGATGATCTGGCCCTGCAAATCTGGCTTCAGGAAAAAATGTGGCCGATGGAAGCCAAATTCACTTCATCCGATGTCTACTGGGGTACGTCCTTATCCGTACTGGAAATGCTGAAAGGCGGCACGACAACCTTCCTCGACATGTACGACCATATGGATCAAGTGGCGAAAGTGACGGAAGAATCGGGAATCCGCGCCTCCCTGATGCGCGGCGTCATCGGTTTGTGTTCCGAGGAGCTTCAGCGCCACAAGCTGAACGAGGCGATCCAATTCGCGCGCGACTGGAACGGAAAGGCCAACGGCCGGATCACGACCATGATTTCGCCGCATGCGCCGTATACCTGCCCTCCGGATTATATCGAAAAATTCGTGCAGGCGGCGCATGATATGGATCTGCCGATGCATACCCATATGTCCGAAACGATGGCCGAAGTGGAGCAAAACGTCAAGGAATACGGTTTGCGTCCGGTTGCCCATCTGGAAAAGCTCGGCGTATTTTCGAGACCGTCTCTGGTGGCGCATGCCGTTCATTTGACCGATGAAGAAATCGGCATTTTGGCGAGCAACAACGTGGCCGTTTCCCATAACCCGGGAAGCAACCTGAAGCTGGCAAGCGGCGTGGCGCGCGTGACGGACTTGCTCAAGGCCGGAGTGACGGTCTCTCTGGGAACCGACGGAGCGGCAAGCAATAACAATTTGGATATGTTCGAAGAAATGCGTCTCGCCGCATTGATCCATAAAGGGGTTTCCGGCGATCCGACGGCAATTCCGGCGTACGAAGCGCTGAAAATGGGAACGGTCCACGGCGCGGAGTCCCTTTTCCTGAAAGACGTCGGCACGCTGGCTCCGGGAATGAAAGCCGATTTCATCGCGCTCAACACCGACCAGGCCCATTTTCTTCCGCACACCGATCTGATTTCCCACGCCATTTATTCAGCTTGCGGCAAAGACGTCGAGCACGTATGGGTGGACGGCAAGCAGGTCGTGAAACACGGCGCCTGCCTGACCATGGACGAAGAGCGCATCCGCCGGGAAGCCCAAGCCGCTTTTGAAGGTCTCTTGGCCCGATAGGACGGCAACAGATAGGGGAGCTTATGCTGAAGAATAAGAAGAAATGGATTTTTCTCGGAATCGTCGTTTTGCTGCTGCTTGTTTTCGGACTTTACCGTTATTACATATACGTAACTCAGGACATCCGGGCCCAGGAGACGGCAGCGATTCTGAAGGCGAAGCAGGAGACCAGCCTCGTAAAGGTGACCGAAGCCCAAAAATCGGTGTGGGATACGATCTGCTGGGCGATCGAAGGCTTGGACAAAGACAATCGGCCGGTGATGGTATGGGTAACGATGGACGAAGACGGCAAAGTCAAATCCGGCGAAGGCACGGTTCACGAAGAGCTGCTTTCAAACGGCATTTCGGAAAATCAGGTCAGGGAGAAGGCGCTGAAGGAGATACCCGACGTGAAAAAGCTGAAGATCGTGCCTGGAATGTATAACGGCCAGTATGCCTGGCAGCTTTTTTACTGGTCGAAGGATCATTATTACTACCAATTCTATCGGTTTAGCGACGGCCAAAGCATCGGAGGCCCGTTTACGCTGCCGAACCGGTAATGAAAAATAGGCGTCATATGTAGATTTGTCCGTTCAAGAATGAAAAAGAACCTCATGAAAATGGGGTTCTTTGGCGTGAGCAGGATAATATTTTAAATACTTTCACACATTACCTTCGATTTAGTATATACGATGTGATATACTCTTCATTGTAGTGATTCGATATACTCTATCGATCTGGTGTGACAGTCGTGTCGAAATGCAAATCGGAAAAGTCCTGAATGACCGTGACGAGATGCTTATGCTTAAAGCTCTTTGCCGCGGTTGTCTATTTTTCGTATGATATATATATAGAAAATAGTTTTAGAATATGAGAGGAGGACATACGTTTTGAAACTGCGTCCAATACCAATTGCGATTACTGTTGTCATATCGGCGGCGCTGCTGTTCGGAGGCTGGTTCATTTACCGCCAGACGACGATGCAGGGTCCGCTGCAGAAAATCGTTCAAAATTATAAAGGCGTCAACAACGCCCAATTCGATATTAGCCGCAATCAGATCAACCTGAAGCTGGATTTGAAGCCGGACACGAACCTTTCCGGCCTTGTGAATCAAATTACGACGCAAGGCAAATCGGTGGTGGGGAACCGCGAGCTGAATTTCGACTTTGTGGACCACTCTTCCGATAAGCTGAACCGTTTTTGGGACTCGGCCATGTTTTCCGTAGCGGAAGCGATGGATAACAAGAAATATACCGAAATTCCGGCCAAGCTGGATCAGCTTGCGAAAGATACCGGCATTAAAACCCAAACGGAAATGGATGCCAAAAACGTGTATATCGGCCTTAGCGACGGCGAACACAGCAAATTTATCGTATTACCCCGGAACCCCGGAAAGATTGGGGTGTGGGAATAATGCCTAGATGGTCCAAAGAGATTCTCATCGGATTCGTTCCGGTGCTGCTCATATTTCTGGCATATATCGGCGTCAACATCATTCCGCTGATCATCGCGACGCTGCTTGTCGGCGGGCTGCTGTTCATGGCGAGCGTTCGCGGCGGGCTGGCCGTAGGGGCCGGAACGGAACGCAAACGCAAGAAGAGAGGCCCCAAGAAGCTGACGTTCGAAGAAATCGGCGGGCAGGATCATGCCAAGCAGGAGCTGATGGAAGCCCTGGATTTTTTGATCAAACATGAAGAGATCCGCAAGCTGGGCATCCGCCCGTTAAAAGGGATTCTGCTCACGGGTCCTCCCGGAACAGGCAAGACGCTGATGGCCAAAGCCGCGGCTCATTACACGGATTCGGTATTCGTGGCTTCTTCAGGCAGCGAATTCGTCGAAATGTACGTCGGCGTCGGCGCGGGACGTGTGCGTGAATTGTTCCGCGAAGCGCGAAACCGAGCCGTGAAGGAAAACAAGCAAAGCGCCATCATTTTCATCGATGAGATCGACGTCATCGGCGGCAAACGCGAGGGCGGCCAGCAGCGCGAATACGACCAGACGCTGAACCAGCTGCTGACCGAGATGGACGGAATTTATTCGTCCGACAGTCCGAGAATTTTGCTGATCGCGGCGACGAACCGCAAAGAAATGCTCGACAGCGCGCTGCTCCGTCCGGGCCGCTTCGACCGGCATATCCAGGTCGATCTGCCCGACAAAAAGGGCCGGGAGCATATTCTCCGGCTCCATGCAAAAAACAAACCGCTGAAAACCGATGTCGATCTCGGAAAAATCGCCGAAGAATCCTTTGGCTTTTCCGGGGCCCAGCTGGAGAGCGTCATGAATGAAGCAGCCATTTATGCGATGCGTGAAGGGCTGAAAGAAATAGAACAAAAACATTTGTCCATGTCCATTGACAAAGTGATGATGGGCGAACGCACCGACCGTGAATCGACGCTGGAAGAGAAAAAACGCGTCGCGATCCACGAACTCGGACATGCCATCATGGCGGAGCTCGTACGGCCCGGCAGCGTGAGCCAGGTAGCGCTCAGCCCGCGCGGCAAAGCGCTTGGATATGTGCGTCATAATCCGACGCAGGAGCAGTATCTGTATACGAAAACGTTCCTGGAAGAGCAGATTATGATTGCGCTTGGAGGAGCTGCGTCGGAAGAAATTTTCTACGGCGGACGAAGCACGGGTTCAAGCAACGACTTCGAGCAGGCGCTCAACATCGTGCAGACCATGATGAAATCCGGATTGACCTCGCTAGGCATCGTGGATTTGGATATGGTCACGAAAGAAGAGCTGATGAAAGAAAATACCGCCATCCTGGAAGATCTCATGAAACGGACACGGACGATGCTGGAAGAACGCCGTACAATCTACGAGCAGTCGCTCGATATCCTTTTAAAGGAAGAAACGCTGTCCGGCGACCAATTCCGTCGACTATTTCGTGAACATTCCCAATTACCAGCATAATTCTATGATGCTGGTCTTTTTTTTTACTTTTTTTTTATGCTAAGTTATTATTATAGTTTGGGTCACCATGTACCTCACATACAAAAGGTTATATGGGTACAACATAGAAAAAGCATAAGTGGCCATAGGAAGGTGGAAGAGAAACATGTATTTTAAAAAGATTGGCGTTATCGGCGGCGGTACGATGGGCCAAGGCATCGCCGAGATGCTGGCGACACGCGGCCTCGATGTGCTGCTCGTGGAAAAAACGCCGGAGAAGCTCGATTACTCTTATTCCATGATCGAACTCAGCCTGGATAAGCAGCTTGAAAAATGGGCGATTACCCAAGCGGAAAAAAAATTGATTTTGGGCAGAATTCATAAAGTGGTGCATCTTGCGGAGCTCGGCACTTGCGACATGGTCATCGAAACGATTTCCGAAGACCTGGACGCAAAACGCGTCGTCTTCTCCCAGCTGGATCAGGTATGCCCTAGCCATATTATTCTTGCCAGCAATACTTCTTCGCTCAGCTTGACCGAGCTGGCCAGCTCGACCATGTATCCGGAGCGCGTCATCGGCATGCATTTCATTCATCCGGTCAGCAAAGTGGATCTGGTGGAAATTATCCGCGGATTAAAAACATCGGACACGACCTTCACGGAAACGAAACGTTTTGTCGAGGAAGTCGTTCACAAAAAAGGCATCATGGTATACGAATCTCCAGGTTTCGTGTCCAGCCGGATGATCTGCCTCATGATCAACGAAGCGCTGCACATTCTCCAGGAAGGGGTTGCGTCTCCCGAGGACATCGACGATGCGATGCGCATCGGGTATCAGTTCCAATACGGTCCGCTGGAGATGGCCGACCGCTTCGGCCTGGATTCCGTTCTTGCGGCTTTGGAGCGGATGTTCCGCGAATTCGGCGAACTGAAATACCGTCCTTCGATCGTGCTTAAAAAGATGGTGCGCGCGGGGCATTTGGGCGTCAAAACGGGCGAAGGCTTCTTCAAGTATGACAAGGATGGTGACCGGGCATGAAAATTCTAGTAATCAACGCGGGAAGTTCTTCCCTCAAATACCAGCTGTACGACATGACCGACGAATCGGTACTTGCCAAAGGTTTGGTAGAGCGAATCGGGATGGATTCTTCCATCGTGACCCACAAACCTACGGGCAAAGCCGAGGTGACGGAAGTCAGCGAGATCTTGGAGCATACGACGGCGATTCGCAAAGTGCTCGGCCTGCTGACAAGCCCCGAGCACGGCGTGATCGGCTCGATCGGCGAGATCGAAGCGGTCGGGCACCGCGTTGTCCACGGCGGCGAGTATTTTGGCGAGTCTGCGATCGTCGACAGCGACGTGAAGTCCAAAATCCGCCAGCTGTTCGACCTGGCTCCGCTTCATAACCCGGCTTCCATGATGGGGATCAAGGCTGCCGAAGCCAACATGCCGAGCATTCCGCAGGTGGTCGTTTTCGATACCGCCTTCCATCAATCGATGCCGGAGCATGCTTATCTGTACGCCATTCCGAGAGTGCTCTACAAAAAACATAAAGTAAGACGTTACGGCGCCCACGGCACGTCGCATGATTACGTCAGCCTGGCTGCTGCGGAATTCCTTGGCCGCAACATCGAGGATTTGAAAATCATCACCTGCCATATCGGCAACGGAGCCAGCCTCACGGCCGTCAAAAACGGGCGTTCCATCGATACTTCGATGGGCATGACGCCGCTTGAAGGTTTGATGATGGGAACGCGCAGCGGCGATCTGGACCCGGCGATCGTACCTTTTGTCATGAACAAAGAAGAACTGACGGTCAACGAAGTCAATTCGATGCTGAACAAACATAGCGGACTTTTGGCGATTTCGGGCATAAGCAGCGATATGCGGGAAATTACCGAAGGGATGCAAAACGGCGACGCCAATTCAAAGCTGGCATTCGACATGTACGAATACCGCCTCCGCAAATACATCGGTTCGTATGCGGCCGTCATGAACGGCGTCGATGCGATCGTCTTCACGGCAGGCGTCGGAGAGAATTCGGTTGTTTTGCGGGAGAAAGTATGCGAAAATTTGACTTATCTGGGCGTCGAGCTGGATAAGGAATTAAACGAGATCCGCTCCGGCGAACCGCGCCGCATTTCTTCGGCCAATTCCAAGGTGGAAGTCCTGGTGGTTCCGACCAACGAAGAGCTTGTCATTGCCCGGGACACAAACCGCCTTGTAAAGGGATTGAAGTCGTAGATTCGATGGCTCGAATTTAAGCAAGTTATTGTAAAGGGAGAGATTTAGGCATGGCCACCAAAAGTGTGATTCGTGACGTGAATAAGCACGTAGGAGAAACCGTTACGATCGGCAGTTGGATTCATAACAAACGTTCCAGCGGAAAAATCCAGTTTCTGCAGCTGCGTGACGGCAGCGGATATATTCAAGGCGTCGTCGTCAAAAGCGAGGTTTCCGAGCAAGTATGGAATGACGCCAAAAGCTTGACGCAGGAAAGCTCGGTCTACGTGACCGGCGTCATCCGCGAAGAGCCCCGGAGCCAATCCGGCTACGAGATGACGGTGACGGGAATCGAGATTATCCACCTGACCGAAAATTATCCGATTACCCCGAAAGAACACGGCGTCGATTTCCTGATGGACCATCGCCACCTGTGGCTGCGCGCGCCGAAACAGCGCGCCATTCTGGTCATCCGCAGTGAAATCATCCGCGCCATTCAGGAATTTTTCGATCAAAACGGATTCACACTGGTCGATCCGCCGATTTTGACTCCGACATCCGCAGAAGGAACGACGAACCTGTTCCACACGAAATATTTCGAAGAGGATGCCTATTTGACGCAGAGCGGTCAGCTGTACATGGAAGCCGCGGCGATGGCGCTCGGCAAAGTATATTCCTTCGGACCGACGTTCCGGGCCGAAAAATCCAAAACCCGCCGCCACCTGATCGAGTTTTGGATGATCGAGCCGGAAATGGCTTTCACCGATCACGAGGAAAGCCTTCGGATCCAGGAGCGGTTTATCGAGCATGTCGTTCAATCCGTCGTGAAAAACTGCAGAACGGAGCTTGAGACGGTCGGACGCGATGTTTCCAAGCTGGAAAGCATCAAAGCTCCGTTCCCGCGCATCACGTACGACGATGCCATCAAGTTCCTGCAAGGGGAAGGCTTCGACATTCCTTGGGGCGAGGACTTCGGCGCTCCGCATGAAACGGCGATTGCCGAAAAATACGACAAGCCCGTGTTCATCACGCATTATCCGGCCGGAATTAAGGCATTCTATATGAAACCGGACCCGAACCGTCCGGAAGTCGTGCTGTGCGCGGACATGATCGCGCCGGAAGGCTACGGCGAAATCATCGGCGGTTCGCAGCGGATCGACGATCCTCAGCTGTTGGAACAACGCTTTAAAGAACATGACCTGTCGATGGAAACGTATCAGTGGTATATGGATCTGCGCACGTATGGCACCGTTCCGCACTCCGGATTCGGCCTCGGTCTGGAACGTACGGTAGCTTGGATTTGCGGTCTGGACCACGTCCGTGAAACGATTCCGTTCCCTCGCACGCTGTATCGCCTCTATCCTTAATTGGGAGAGATGACGATCATGGACAGCGCAGGATGGAAGACATGGGCCGATGGAGCTTCGGCCGGCTTGGGAGCGGGCATGGCGATCATTCCGCACATGCTGCTTCGGCACTACCGCAAGCTGAAGCTAAGCGATCAAGAGGTGCTTCTGCTGATTCACCTTATTTCGTTCAAGCAGGTGGAGCAAAAAGATTTTCCGACACTGGAAGAGCTTCAGGAAGTGATGGGAATTTCGGCCCAAGCCATCGCGCAAAACCTTCAGAAGCTGCTCAAAGCGGGGATGATCAGCAT
This sequence comes from Paenibacillus sp. VCA1, assembly GCF_031583795.1. Lineage (NCBI taxonomy): Bacteria > Bacillati > Bacillota > Bacilli > Caryophanales > Paenibacillaceae > Paenibacillus > Paenibacillus sp. VCA1. The sequence goes on from NZ_JAVLSX010000004.1 coordinate 95,314, forward strand.
CGACGAAGAGCTGGACGAATTGCGGAACATTCAATACGAACGCTACAACCTGTCCGGCTTGTACGAGAAGCTGGGCCGGCTTCTGGCCGAGCAGCATCGTCATCCGTCCGAACAGCCTACCCGCCGGAACACGGCGGCGGAGCCCGAGCAGGAGCCGGGCAGCAATCTGTTCGTCGTATTCGAGAAGGAATTCGGGCGGCCGCTATCGCCGATGGAATGCGAAACGATTTCCGGCTGGATCGACGACGACCGGTATCCGGAAGAATTGATCCGGATGGCATTAAAGGAAGCGGTTTTCGCCGGAAAGGTTCATTTCCGGTATATCGACCGGATTTTGCTTGAATGGAGCCGCAACCGCGTCAAAACGGTCAGCGATGCGAAAGCCTATACGCAAAAATTCCGCAATGGCGGACGAGCATAACGAAAATAAAAATCGGCGCACTTTGACATAAGATGGCCGCGGTTAACGGGAATTTTTCTTGAAATATAAAACCACGCAAAGCGTGCCTTTCCGAAGCATTCGGAAGGCACGCTTTTGTGGTAAAATACATAAGGAATGATTGATCTGATATCGATAGTGGGAGGATATCCATGAAGAACATATTGGTGTTGGGCGGAACGCGCTTTTTCGGCAAGCGGCTTGTTGAGCTGCTGCTGGACGAAGGTTTTAAGGTGACGATTGCCACCCGCGGGAAAACCAAGGATGATTTCGGCGATCGGGTGGAACGCATCCAGTTGGACCGTGAAGATAAAACATCGCTAATGAAAACCGTCGCAGAGGGGCGCGAATGGGATACCGTTTTTGATAATATCTGCTATTCTCCGCAAGCTGCGAAGGATGCCTGCGAAGTGTTCCAAGGAAAGGTAAGGAGATATATTCTCACTTCAACGTTGTCCGTGTATGAGCCGGCTCCGCACAAATATAAGGAAAATGACGTAAATCCGTATATTTACCCGGTGACGCTTGGCGGAAAGGACGATTTTCCTTATGGGGAAGGGAAGCGGCTGGCCGAAGCGGTATTTTTTCAGCATGCCGATTTTCCGGTTGCGGCGGTTCGTTTCCCGATCGTGCTTGGAGAAGATGATTACACCGGCCGCCTTGAATTTCATGTCGATCACGTGAAACAGGAGCGGCCGATGGGCATTCCGAACCTGAAGGCGGAGATGTGCTTTATCTCCTCCGGCGAAGCGGCGTCTTTTCTTAACTGGCTTAGAAAGCAGCGCGTCGAAGGCCCGATCAACGCATGCTCGCAAGGCGAAGTGAAGTTGTCCGAACTGCTCCGCTGGATCGAAAAAGAAACCGGAAAAAAAGCGGTGCTCACCAAGCAGCCTCAGGATGAGGACAAATCGCCGTTTGGCGTTCCGGACTCTTGGCTGATGGACACCGGCAAAGCGGAGCGTCTTGGATTCGAGTTCCTGCCGCTGCGCGCCTGGCTGCCTGCGCTGATCGGCAAGCTGTCTGCCGAAAGATAACACGGCTACCTGCCCCAAGCCTTTCCCTTGCCGGGAAGGGCTTTTCTTTTTGTCAGCTTCAATGGGCAATTTGTTCCAGAATATTTTTTTTGAAAAAAATGCAGGGGTGGCAATATCGTTGTCGTCTATTGTTACGGGGAAGGGGGAGAGAAAAATTGACGAAGCACGATTGATCGATCAAATCAGGCGCGGAGATCAGGCTGCATTCCGGATGCTTGTCGAGCGGTACGGGCAGCATGTGTTCCAAACCGCCTATTCGGTGCTTAAGAACGCCAAAGAGGCGGAAGACGCCGCGCAGGAAGTTTTTTTGCAAGTCTACAAATCTCTCCCGGATTACCGTTCCCAAGGGTTGAAAACATGGATTACGCGCATTGCCGTAAATAAAGCGATCGACGCGAAACGAAAGCTGGGCAGGCGGCGGGAGGACCAGATGGCCGAAGGCGAACTTATCGAACATTTGCCGTCGTCGGAAGAGGATGCGCTGAGGCGGTTGGTCCGCAAAGAGAAACATGTGCTGCTGGAAAGGAAAATAGACAGTTTGCCCGCCCAGCACAAGGACATTTTAATTCAGTTTTATATAGAGGAAAAAAGTTATGACCAGATCGCCAGAGAGCAACAAATTGCGGTGAAAACGGTAGAATCGAGGCTTTACCGGGCCCGAAGCTGGATTCGGAAGCACTGGAAGGAGGAAGAGTGGTATGAATGACAACCGGAAGGCCGTTCCGTCGGTGGAAGAATGGGCGGCATACATCCGCGGAGACCAGTCCGTGCAGGAGCGGGAAGCATACATGGAAGAGATGCTTTTGGAGAATGAACTTGCGCTGGAGTCGTACATGCAGGCGCTGGAACTTGTTGAGGCGGAGCTTCCCGTTTTGCCGCGTCCGGAGGGGTTTACGGAAATGGTTATGACGCGGATCGGCGGTTCCGAAACCAAAGTCGTACACATGGAGGCCAGGGACGACAGGCGCCGCTGGTACGAGCACCGTTTGTTCCATTATGCCATAGCGGCCTGCCTGACATTGATCTTCCTCTCGGCAGGGTGGTTCGACAAGCTTTCGCCCGGTCCGGAACACGTAAAAAAACATGCCAGGGAAGCTTCTTTCAGCGAAGAACTGGTCAAAGTGACGACGGGCTGGATCGACCGGTTGAAGCCTTAATGCCGATTCCAGACGAATTTTTCGGGGGGATAACGGAATTTTCGAATTTTCAAGCAATACATGACGAAAGGAAAGATGAATTTGGAACCTTACCGCAATAAAATGACGGCCTTTATACTGAACTTCATCCCTGGATTGGGGCATTATTATATGGGGAGAAAAGGAAGAGGGTTCGTTTATCCGTTTCTGTTTTTCGGGGGGATTTTGTTCGGGTTCATGCTGGCGGTCGCCAACAGTTACGAGGCGGGATTTTTTATAGGTTTGACGGCCGTTTGCGCGATAGCGCTGTGGCTTGTATGCATGCTGGATTTGATCGTGTATTTGCTGCGGATGCCGGCATATCCGCCAAATGATTATCGGCCGTACGAACATGATATGAACGGTTATCAGGCATATGCCAATCCGGGCATTCCGCCTGCCGGGCCGGAGCCGTATCCCGGGCAGGTGGGCATGGGCGGCGCCGGTTCTGCATTTCGTCCGCACCCGCCTCATTCCAGCTCCGGACAAAGTCCGGAGAGCGAACGGTTTTATACGATTTTGCTGTCCTTTGTGCCGGGGCTTGGTCATCTGCACATGGGACTCATGCAGCGGGGACTATCGTTTTTGATCGCCTTTTTCGGCTTGGGCACGATCATGTTTTTCCTTACCGGACTTACGAGCCATACGATCTTTCTGTTGTTCCTCGGCGTGCTGCCGATCATTTGGCTGTACTGCATGTTTGATGCCGTCCAGCTGATCCACCGCAGGCAGGCGGGGGAAAAGCTCCAGGATCGTTCTTTGTTCGACGACATGGAGGCAGGTCGCGGGGAAGGGAAACGCAGCAAAGTGATCGCGACGCTGCTGTCCGCTTTTCCGGGTGCGGGGCATATGTATCTCGGTCTTCAAAAAAGAGGATTGCAGCTGATGATCATTTTCCTCGGCAGCGTGTATGTGCTGGATGTGCTGCGTTTGTCCTTGTTTCTCTTTTTGATTCCGCTTGTCTGGTTTTTCTCGTTTTTTGACGGTCTGCAGCAAACGAGCCGCTATGGGCGCGAGCCTCTTGTGGACCACCCGATCGTCGAAGGCATATCCGACCACCAGCGCTGGCTGGGCATCGGTCTCATGCTGCTCGGTCTTTATTATGTCGGATCCACGATCTTGGTCCCGTTCCTTGACCGCTGGTTCCCGGAATGGTTTATCGACTATAAAATGCGTTATTTGAAGCCTGCTATCGTGTCGATCCTGCTCATTGCGGGCGGCATCAAGCTGATGGCCGGCTCGGACAAGGGCCGCAGGGACAAGGAACGGAAGTTTCATGGAAAGTGATCTTTGAAAATAAGCAGGTTACAAACCCTGCTGAATCGTTTGTTACAAGAAGGGAGCGGATCGCTCCTTTTTTTGTTTGCGGGAGGGAAATTATTTAGAGCGGGAATGCTATCGCCGGTATTTTTCATTTTAAAAGATATGAGGGTTTGAGGCCTTGGGAACGTTCCGCTAAGATGGAATACAAATGATTTTTGAGACTGAGAGGTGTAAAACGAAACATGGCAACGATGGATGACTTTTTAAAGTTGGACATAAGGGTTGGGACAATCATGATGGCGGAGCCTTTGGCGAAGGCGCGCAAACCTGCGATCAAGCTGGAGATTGATTTTGGCGAGCTCGGGATCAAGCGCTCGTCGGCGCAAATCACGCAAAGGTATTCTCCAGACCGGTTGGTGGGCAGGCAGGTGGTTGCGGTTATGAACTTTCAGCCGCGGAGGATTGCAGGCTTTGATTCGGAGGTGCTGGTGCTTGGCGGCGTTCCCGGCGAAGGGGATGTTGTGCTTTTAACGCCGGATGAGGAAGTGCCGAACGGAACCCCGATTGCCTAAAAAGCAGGCAGAGGCGTTAGGGAAAGAAGCGCCGCTGTGGTATATTATAAGAATGAATTCATCACAGAAACGGAGCGATTAGCAGGATGGCTGAGAATAAACAACAAAAAGCAAAGGGGTTCGCTGCAGACCGGGGAACGGAACGGCGTGCATTTCAATCGGCGGGTGCCCCTTCAGCCGGGAAAAAGGCTGCCCAAAAGCGGGCGGACGCCCCTTTGTCCCGAAATAAACCTGCCCAGCCAAAAGAAAAGGGCCGAAATGCAAAATCGGCTGCGAAAACCCATCCTAGAGCGCAAGATCGGAAAGGGACCTTCAATAAGGCTGGACAACCTTCCGCGGAATCCATTAAAGCCGGCGACCGGATCGTCGTGACGATCAAACGGATCGGGATTAACGGGGAAGGCGTCGGCTACTACCGGAAAAAGGCGGTTTTCGTGCACGGAGCACTGCCGGATGAGGTCGTGAAGGCCAAGGTTACCCGGACCGAACCGGGATATTTGACAGGGGAAATCATCGAAATCGAAAAAAAATCGCCCCAGCGCATTGAGCCGCCGTGCCCGATTTATTACAAGTGCGGAGGCTGCCAGATTCAGCATATGAACTACGATGCCCAGCTGCAGGCGAAAGAAGAGATTATAAGGGAGTCATTTCAGCGTTATACGAAGCTGGAGACGCTTCTCATTCGCCCGATCCTCGGCATGGATAATCCGTGGGGATACCGGAACAAAGCCCAGCTTCAAGTGGGGCGGGAAGGGAAGGATGTCATTGCCGGCCTGTATGCGATGGGAACGCATCGCCTGATCGACATCAGCGGCTGCCCGATCCAGCATCCGGTGGTGAACCGGGTCATCGAGCAGGTGAAGGAAATCATGGAGGAGCTCGACATTCCCGAATACAATGAACGAACGCGCCAAGGATCGGTGCGCACCATCGTGGCCCGCGTCGGCCAGACCGGCGGCAAGGTGCAGCTGACGTTCATTACGGCAACCGACCGTTTGCCGGATTCAAGGCGTCTTGTCGAAAAAATCCGCGAGCGGATGCCGAGGGTGATCACGATCGCGCAAAATATCCATAAAGGGAAATCGCCGCTCGTGTTCGGCAACAAAACCGTCACTTTATGGGGGGAAGAGCAATTGGAGGAATCCCTTGGAGACGTACGGTTTGCGTTGTCCCCGCGCGCGTTTTTCCAACTGAATCCGGAGCAGACCGTAAAGCTGTATAATGCCGTGCAGGAAGCGGCGGGACTTACGGGCTCCGAGCTTGTCGTCGATGCGTATTGCGGGACAGGCACGATCGGGCTTTGGCTGGCGCCCCATGCGCATGAAGTGCGGGGCATCGAGCTGGTTCCCGAAGCGGTGCTGGATGCCCGCGACAACGCCAAATCGTCGGGCGTGGACAACGCTCGTTTCTATGAAGGCCGGTCCGAACAGCTGCTGCCCGAATGGGTGCAGCGCGGCGTCCGTCCCGACGTCGTTGTCGTCGACCCGCCGCGAACCGGCTGCGAGCGCCCGCTGCTGGACGCCATCGTCAAATCCAAACCGAAGCGGATGGTGTACGTATCCTGCAACCCGGCTACCCTGGCGAAGGACTGCCAGGTGCTGCTCAGCGGCGGTTACAAGATCGAGTGGGTGCAGCCGGTGGACATGTTCCCGCAGACGAGCCATGTGGAGTGCTGTGTGTCGCTCGTAAGGGAATAGTATTTTGAAGCCGCATTTACCAGCAGATAATAAAGGGCCAAGCTATATTAGCTTGACCCTTTATTATTAGTTAATACCAAGAGGCTGTCGCCACCTTGAGTGAGATCAACCAGACGTGTAAACACAGTTCAGTGGGGCACTCATTTTCGAACGATTACCTGCTGACATTCGTAGCGATATACCAGTGGTTTCCAAATGGGTCTTCCACACCTCCTGAGCGTTCCCCATAATCATGATTTTGCGGTTCATACAGGGAACGTGCTCCCGCTTTCAAAGCCCGGTTGTACACCTCATCTGCGTCTTTCACGAATAGATGAATCGCATTTTTCATCGGCGGAAAATCTTTATTGGTTCCTCCACCGATCTCTATGATGGAATCTCCGATTCGACATGCGGCATGTTGAATGCTTCCGTCTGGCCGGGTATACCTCTCAAGCTCCTCAGCATCAAAGCAATTCTTAAGAAATTCAATAAATCGCTCTGCTCCTGCGACAATGAAATACGGTGTGACAGCGGAATATCCTTTCGGTGTATAAGTTGTTGTCATAACCTGTCCTCCTCAATTTTTTGTAAATTATTGTTACCTAATTAGTATAGCTATATTAAATCAGAACGTATTGTATAAAATTGATCTTCCTTTCGTTTTATTAAGTGGTATAATTTTGACATCGGCATTCGTTTAAATCATGGGAGGGGATTGCTTGAACTTCCATGCTCGCAAACCTGGACAAGCTTTAGCAAGATGGATTGATAAGTTGTGGATATGTGAAGGCTACCACCCAAGCCATCGGCTTGAATTTAAACTTCCCGATGCCTCATTGGCATGGATTATTAATCTCAAAGAGGATCAGATCCGAGTGTTTGAGAGTAATCGGATGGACCGTCTTATGATTCTACCCGGCAGTATAATCGCTGGTCCACGGTCAACCTACTACTACCTGGACACGGTATGTCAAGAATTATGTATGGGCATTCAATTCAAACCGGGAGGAGCGCTTCCTTTTCACGGTAATTTGGTAGGCAAACTAAAGGATGTTGACATGCCTCTTGAGGATGGTCTGGGTCGACACTCCCATGTGGATGATTTACGGGAAAGACTGCAGGAAACTTCTGTGGCGGAGGAACGGTTTCAATTAGTCGAGCAATACTTACTGCGCAGTCTGGAGAAGAAAATAATGGTTCCAAAAGGACATCCAGCCGTAGCATATGCGCTGCAAATGTTTGAGCATTCCCCCGCGGCTGCGCCTTCCATTGCCGAAATCGCAGACATGGCTAATCTTAGCACGGAACGTTATATACGTGTATTCAAGGAAGAGGTAGGACTGACGCCTAAAAATTACGGAAGCATTGTGAGATTCCAGCTGGCACTTCGAATGATCAGGGAAGAGCGGGTAAACCCGAGTATTGACATGGCTCTATCCAGCGGATATTATGATCAATCCCATTTGTATCGGGAGTTCCACAAGTATGCCAATATGAGCCCGGCTGAACTGTTTCGCAGGCAGGATATACTTGAGAATCATGTTCCCCTATAGGTGCAAGTCTGGATGCAAGCAGACCATATAGAGGATGTTCACACTGAACTACCGACATATGTGGAATGCTGTGTGTCGCTCACTAAAAAATAGCCAATTCGAGCCACATTCACCTGTCCCAATAATGAAGATCTCAAGCGCGAATAAGCAGCCTGAGATCTTCGTTTTTTATGCAATTAATTAAACACGTTTGAGATCTGCTTTAAGATAACAGTATAGTAGGTCTTAATCACGTTTCTTTCTGTTTCATCAATCAAGCTATTGTGTGCTATCAGGTTCCTGCAATCAGCAATTTCTTAGAATTTGCATCGGCTATTCTTTGTTTTTTGAGTTGCTGAAGGGGCGAATTATAACGAAAAGGAAATCAATAAGCCCTTAACTCCACAAACTGTGCTCTTGTAAAATGCATTTTACTTTATTACAATCAAGTACATAAAAGATATGAGAAGACTTTTAATTGAGCAGCGCTGCATTCCTTGATTAGAGAACTGGAGCGGAGTAAGATAGGAGGGAGACATATAGAAATGGAGAAGTGATGTAAAGATGAAATATTCCAAAGCGACAAACTACGCTCTTCATACGATGTTGTTTCTCAGTCAAGTTCCTTTGGACAAACCCATAGGGGTTCAGCAGCTGGCTGAGCAGCAGCAAGTATCGCCAACATATTTATCGAAAATATTGACCAAGCTCGCAAAGGCTGGAATGATCGAATCAACCTCCGGCTTGAAAGGGGGATATCGTCTTAAGCGAAACTGGGAGGATATTTCCTTTTTGGATATTATTCAGGCGATTGAGGGAACAGCTTCGTTATTTGATTGTGATCTAAATCATGGGCCGGGATGTTTGATTGAGCAGGTTATGGTTGAGGCGGAAAATAAGATCGAGAATTTTTTGAGAGAGCAGAAAATTTCCGATGTTGCTAAGAAAGCAACAAACATGTGGGATAGCAGCATCAAACATTCCTAACAATCTTGTTCCGTAAATTGCATAGGGGGGAGCAGAGTGGCAACCCATTTATTGAGTGATCCGGAAATATGGAAAAACGCTTGGAAACACGATCCAGAGGCAGGGGTTAACAGAATGCATAGAGCGGGAATGAACCCGCTGCATTCTTTTGATAGCTATAAAACAGCAAAATCTTTCCATGATCAGGCATTCAGTGAAGAAGGAAGAAACAGAGCTGCCAGAATCATGGGATGGATCCAATCGCAAGGAGTTCATTTCGATCAAATTTCGGTCTTGGATATCGGAGCGGCTTCCGGCGGTTTCAGCATTCCGTTTGCGCAGCAAGGGGCAAGGGTTACTGCCCTTGAACCTTCGAAGACATTGACGGAGCTGATGAAAAATAGCGTTCCTCCGTACTTGAAGGGAAGCATTGACATCGTCCAAGTTCCGTTTGAGAATGTAAATGTTGACGAAAAGGGCTGGAAGGAAAAGTTCGACCTCGTGTTTGCGTCCATGTGCCCGGCCATTTTTGGTTGGGAAATGGTTGAGAAAGCTTTGTCTTGCGCAAGTCAATTTTGCTATATCAGCACGATTGCCGGTCCGAAGGAACATAATCTGATTCAGGAACTGCGCCCCGTGTTGGGAGTCGAAGAAGAGCAGGCACAGACATCGGATATGTTTTATATCATGCAGTTATTGAACATTTATGGTTATTCTTTTCAAACGCTCATTACCCGTGAAACGCAAGTTGCAGTGATGTCTCTGGATGATGCGGTAAAAAATACGCTGGGCTGGTTCGAATTTTGCGGGATGCCGACGGACAAGGAGTCGCTTTTGAAGGCGGAAGAGTACTTAAGAAAAACCTATGCTGGCAAAAAAATAGAAGTAAGACAAGGCGGACGTTTTGGGAAGGTACTCATTCGACTAAAAGATCAAAGTATGGGGTAACGCATAAGCCCTAAAAAGCGTTGGGATCCGATACTTTTTTTATTTTTAAATTATGGAGTTTATAAACCTGTAATAACTTCTTTTGTGGTTGATAGGAAAGATAAACATGCAAGCTACAACGGCAGAAGGACAGCCAATAACATATAAAACGATGCCGATTATGAAACTGCCCTTTATCCGCATGGTAATGCAATAATGAAAATTTGAATGAATTCTGAAAATGCTATTTTCCAATCGTTTGCCTTAAAAAATGAACGGAATGATTCACCCGATAAGTTAGGGCATCCGTTTGAAAAATGTATACCGGTCTAGTTTGTCGAGAACCCTGTCCTCTGTAGAGGGAACAGGGTTTCTAGTGCAGACGACAAAAGAACTTACCTGAAGGGGTAGGTTTTCTGTAGCGTCATTGTTTAAGTAATTGTAACACGGATTGAGGATTCTGATTTGCTTGGGTCAATATCGCTTGGGCAGCTTGCGTTAACATATTGGATTTTGTCAAATTCAAAATTTCCTTGGCCATGTCTGCATCACGAATACGTGATTCGGCTGTCATTAGGTTTTCAGCAGAGTTGTCCACGTTCTTTAATGTGTGTTCCATACGGTTTTGTAATGCACCATACACCGATCGATAGTGCAAAACTTTTTCAATTGCTCCATCTACTTTGGCTAATGCTTGCTCAGGTATTGATGGTGGCAACAAGCCAATATTTTTAATTCCCAATCCCTGCGTACCTACATTGAATAGGGGAATAACAATAGTCTCGCCTTTGTTAGCTCCTGCCTGAATGTTAAGTTTTGGTGGTATATAGTCTATATCCGTTATGTTTGTATCCACTGTCGTTTCAATATGTTTAGTTTCAACAACTTCATGCGTCAGTTCAAACGCATCAAAATTTAATGAAAACGGACCATATTTGAAACCTAAAGTTACACTTGAACCACTAGGCACGGTTAGCTGCCAATCAAAATTTATTTGGGGCTGCCCTGCTGCCGGATTTTTGATGGAGAGCTCTGTTGGCGATAAAAATCCAAGTGAATCATCAAACTGAATGCCGGCGTTGGCTTCTGTCCCCGTCATGTTAAATGAACTGCCCGAGGGCGGATTTATTATGATATGGCCATTAGCCAATGGATTTCCACCGCTATCAGTGATCACTGAGTTTGTTGGAGGGTTAATCATATTACTTAGATTAATATCAGCAGCGAATGAATCTCCGTTACGGATTACATATTTGATTTCCATCGAGTTATCGGCTAAAACAGTTCTGTATCTTATAATCGATAGGTTTGTACCGGGAAACCACATATGATCCCAAGCAGGATCACTACCCGAGCTGCTACGAGATGTATATTCCATTGGCCTCGAGCTTCCGTTAACTTCGATATTTTCGATCATCGAACCATACGCATCACCAAAATTTTTCGGTCCGAAACTGGTTGTATTCATACCCACAGAGTGCCAGTAGGCAGGCGTGGAAAATTGAGGGTCATTTATAGCTGTCAACGATTCATAAATAGTCATATTTGTGTCTGTCTTTGTTGTTGTAAGAGTGTCAACATTATATTCGTTATATCCTTCTGTTCCATCTGGTAAGACAATGGGTGTAATATTGTTCGTATTTGAGTATGTATGGGTCGTTTCAGATGTATCGGTACTGCTGACGACATGCCTTGCTTCTTCAGGCGTTCCTCGTGGTTTGTATACGATACTTTTGTTTATTGAAGTAACTGATGGAGGGTCACTTACCGAAAAAGCGCTGTTGCTGCTTGAACGATCAGCCAATATTCCATAATCATCTCTTGCTAACAAGTTCATCGTATTAAACTCAGTTTTATTTGAAAGGCTCTCGATTTCATCCGTAAGTTGATGTATTTCCATATCAATCTTTCGCCGATCTTCATCGGTAAGGGTATCATTCAAGCCTTGGATGATCAGTTCCCTTTGTCTGTGTAAAATATCAGTTATCTCCTGTAAACCGCCCTCTGCGGTTTGAATGAGTGAAACGCCATCCTGAACATTTCGGGAAGCTTGATTTAACCCTCTAATTTGTGCCCTCATTTTTTCGGAAATTGCCAAGCCTGCAGCATCATCGGAAGCTTTATTAATGCGTAATCCCGAAGAAAGTTTTTCTAAACTTTTCGAACTCGCTTTGGAATTTTTTTGTAATGCGTTATTTATTCTAAAGGATGGTAAGTTATGGGATATTTTCATGTTTCATACCTCTATGTAAATGAAATGATAGGTTTATTTTACCATGCCAATAGAACTAGAGTCCATAAATTTAACTTACAGACATAAATGACAGGGCCCGTTTAAATTCAGTCAAGAGTAGAGAATCCTACTAAATCATTGCGGTAATACCTCGCCTAATAAATGAGTGGGAAGCGGGGTATGCGTCTATTGTCCTATATGCCGCCGCTAATTAATCGAGGCCCTAACTTCATGCTAACCATCTTCCTATGTTCCTGCATACGTCTATATGGAATGTTGTGTGTTGCGGGCAAAATTTTTATGATATGTTATATGCCAAATGAATGGATTGGATTGTTATAATTTTAACAAGCAATCCGCCAAAGGAGTGTTAAACAATGAATTTTGAAATGGTAATGCAAGAACTTGAAGCTCTCGGCAAGGAACGACTCAAGAAGATGTACATATCCAACGGCGCACATGAACCGCTTTTTGGCGTGGCGACCGGCGAGATGAAACCGATCTTCAAGAAAACGAAAATCAACCAACCTTTAGCCGAGCAGCTATACGCGACAGGGAACTACGACGCTATGTATTTTGCCGGCATCATTGCAGACCCCAATGCGATGACGGAAGCGGATTATGACCGTTGGATGGATGCGGCTTATTTTTACATGCTGTCCGATTATGTGGTTGCCGTAACTCTAGCGGAAGCAGATATCGCACAAAAGGTTGCCGATCGATGGATTGCAAGCGGCGAAGAGTTGAAAATGTCGGCGGGCTGGAGCTGTTACTGCTGGCTGTTGGGGAACCGTCCGGATGGTGAATTCTCCGAAGACAAAATTGCCGGCATGCTCGATCTGGTGGAACGAACGATTCACGATGCTCCCGAACGAGCGAAATACGCGATGAACAATTTTTTGTATACAGTTGCAGTATCTTATTTGCCTCTCCATGATAAAGCCGTTGAGACCGCTAATGCAGTAGGTCCGGTCGAAGTCAGGGACAAGACCAAAAGCAAGTTCATACACGCTTCCGCAAACATTCAAAAGGCTGTAGATAAAGGGCAGCTTGGTTTCAAACGCAAACATGTCCGGTGTTAAATTCAAGCATGCTGCACTCCGTCTTTGAAAGATGGCTTTTCGTTGATTTCCATTTTTTGGGTTCGGGGAAGCGGGGGACTTGCTTCCTAAAAGCATGGAGTAGTTCTTCTTCCATGTCTTTTTTGCTTCAGACAAGGTTTAAGCTCTAACTTCTGTTGGGGAAGCTGACTCTGTTCCCTGATGGGCATGCCGTGTTCCTGTCGGGAATGCCGTACCGGTGCAATAAATAGCAATCTGTAAGAAATGTGACAAACGGATCGGGTATAATATGGAGTTTAAAGTGACCTGCTTTCCTTCCCGGTTTAAAACATGTTCAAGCATTGTAAGGACAAGGAGCGATAAAGATGAATAACAAGTCGAAGAGAACAGACACCGCCGCGAGGATCATTAAATCCCCACCGCTAGCAGTCTATCGGGCATTCATGGACCCAAAAGCGCTTGTTGCCTGGCTGCCGCCGAAAGGGATGAAAGGCCGGATTGAGGCGTTCGACGCTCGGGAAGGCGGCATGTATCGCATGACGCTCACCTATATCGGTTCGGACCATCCGGCCGGCAAAACTTCGGATAACCAGGACGTTGCGCAAGGGGAATTTATCGAGTTGATTCCGGGCAAGCGGATTGTACAACGTATTGTGTTCGAATCCGAGGACCCGGCGTTTGCCGAAGCCATGATCATGACTTGGAATCTGGAGGGGGTTCCCGGTGGCACCGAAGTTTCGATCATCTGCGAGAACGTGCCCGAAGGCATCCGGCAGGACGATCATGAGGCCGGGATGAGTTCCACGCTGGCCAATCTGGCCGCTTTTCTTGAGTAAACTAGACAAATGCTTCCGTCACTTTATTTGATTATGGCCCAACTCAAACTCTTTCAACGTATTGCCTTCTTTGGTTAGCCGATATAATCCCGCAACCGTTGGATTCATCTGAACCAATCCTTCTTGCAAAAGGACTTTAAGTCCCTCTTGTACGTCCTGTAAATTCCCTGATGCTTCCGGAAGCTGGTTAGCAAGCTGGATCGGGGTCTGCCATTCAGTGGTTAATGTTAGCAGCACCGTTCGTTGTTTGGTTGTCAACTCCATTCTTTCTTCCTCCTTATAAGATCATCTTCAAATACAGTTGTTTTCAATGATAACACATGCGGACAGTCCGTTGGATGGCGGAAAGTACCCTTTGATCATGTAACTTCCTAACGATCCGGTGGCTCCGGCGGCCAATTTTTTTTATGGGGAAAATACACCCCTATGATCGCTCGGAGCAGCGAACCGGTGTCGGCAAATCATTTAGCCGCAGGCAAATAAACGGTAAATGCCGTACCTTGATCAGGCTCACTCACGACGCGGATAAACCCGCCATGGGCTCTGACAAAATGATGAGCGATCGCTAATCCGAGCCCCGTTCCGCCTGAATGCCGCGAACGGGCTTTTTCCACGCGATAAAAACGGTCGAATAGGTGGGCCAACTCCTCGGCTGGAATTCCGATGCCGGTGTCGATCACTGAGGCACAAGTATAGGCTGCGTTCCCGTCCATGACCCCGTCTTCAATGACAACCGAGATGTTTCCGCCTTCCGGCGTGTAGCGGATTGCATTCGTCAATATATTGATGAACACCTGCGTAATCCGTCTAGCGTCGGCCATTACCGTTACCGGCCTCGTGTTCGAATAGAAGCGTATTTCCAGTCCGTTCTCCTCAGCCTCCATTTTCACATCTTCAACGATTTGTTCAAGTTTTGCTGACAGATCGAGCGGTTTGCAATCCAAAACCAACCGGCCCGCCTCAGCCAACGACAAGACGTGAAGATCTTCCACGATCAAACTTAGGCGTATCACTTCGTCATGGAGTCTGAGCATCATTTCTGGATGGATGTATTGACCGGTCTGTTGCGCGTTTTCTAATTTTAGCTGCATGATGGACAGCGGAGTTCGAAGCTCATGAGCGACATCGGCCACCAACCGCCTGCGGGCGTCCTCAGCTTCCCGAAGGCGAAGCGTCATGTCGTTGAATGTATGGATTACTTTACCGTATTCGTCTTTGGATTGTACAGGAACGTTCACGTCGAGATCCCCGTGCGCCACGCGTTCGATCGCGGCAACGAGCTTTCGAAGCGGGATCGTCAGTACCCCCGAAATCCATAAACTGAAGAACAGCCCGAGTGCTATAAAAAACACCCAATTTCCGAGCCAAAATTTTTGCATCTTACCGGAAACATAAGTCTTCAAGATTTCGATTTGTTCCCCGGGCGGTGCGTTCACATAAGCTGCACTGATTTCTTCCTTGCGGAATTGATCGAACAAAGACTCCATGTAAACCTGTTTGGTTACGGCATGGGCGCCGCCGATAATAAGAACGAGCAGTCCCATGCAGGCAAATATTTTTTGGCGTACCGTCAACGTCATCATCGTTCACCGAACCCGGAACCAAAACCGTATACCGTCTGAATATATCGAGGATTGGCCGGTTCGTCCTCCACAAGCAACCATTTCGGTTCCATTCCATCACGCCTTTCCAGTTTAGTCTGCTACCAGTGCGAGATTCCACCATTTACCGAAAATTATACCGTGTTTCAACATGTTCTTGAAGAAATACATACAAAAAGAGGAGGATCTGCATAAGTTCTTGACATTTATTGTTTAAACTTATGGCGTAACGAAGAAAACTACCGGCACCGCAAAAAGGGCCGAAATGTATGCATGTCGATTAAGAGAGCGGTCGTGCGGAAGGAGGGATCGATCCAGCCGGATCCTTCGTTTGTGCATTAACAAATTCATTTTGCCAAACAACAAAGGGGAGTGAGCAACAAATGAAAATGATGTTTGTTTCATTCGTAATAATTAGTACACTTCTATTTATGCCAACCATCGTTTCTGTCGATGTAACCAACGGTAGTGCCGAATACGGATATTTAACCCCAATGCGGCTGAGGGCCCTCGTGGCCGGAGTAGTGGGGCTGGCCAGCGTGGTCATCGGCGGGTTGTCTCTCGCTCGCTCCCGCCGTGCGGGCTACGGGCGAGCAGGAGCCATCGTTGGCGGGGTGGCAGGACTGATCGGCATCCTCCTCGCAGTGCTGCATTTGCTCAACTCCAGCGGTGGTTTCGGTACCGGCAACGGGCGAGCCGGGGCTATCGTAGCCATATTGGTGGGGTTGGCCGGCATAATTCTCGCCGGGCTAACTTTGGTCCTCTCCCGCCGCAACGGCTGAACCGGCCTGTTTCCATTGCAGCTATAAACTGGTATATTGTTTTAAAAGGAAATTATAGATGAAGATTTTGGAAAAATCCAAGGAGCGACTTTCAATCAGAAATATATAGAGCGAAACGGTTTAGTTCGTCTATATATTGTACCCGGGAGCGGGAGGAATCGAATTTTGCAAATTCCTGAGATACCAAGCCAGTAATTTTAAGTTTATAATCATCATAAATGATTCGAAGGTTTTTTTAACTTCGAATGAATGAATTTCAAAATTATTCATTCATGGGAATATGCACTCACGAATACGAATAATTTTCGGATAGTTTACAGAAAACCAACTCGGATGGGATGGAATGGAATGAAAATGAAAAAGATATTGGGAATTTTATCTGTAATGTTGTGTGGTCTGTCGATCTTTCCCCTATTCAGCTCAGCTCGAAACGATCAAAACATGCAAGTAGAGCGGTCAGAAGACTCCGTCCTATCCGAAGTGGATGCGTACATTGCTCGTGAAATGAAACGGCAACATCTTCCGGGCCTGGCTCTCGGGATTGTACAGGGGGATCGGATTCTTTACCTCAAAGGATACGGTCAAGCCGATTCGTCTGGTCGTCCTGTAACACCGGACACACCATTCGGATTAGGTTCGATCGGCAAGTCGATTACGGCTATGGCCGTGCTGCAGCTGGCCGAAAAAGGAAAAATTGACTTGGATGCGCCTATACAGCGATATATCCCCGCCAAGCATAAAGGCGCAGAGTTCATTACGGTACGCCAATTGCTTAACCAAACAAGCGGGTTCACCCAAATCTCGACTTTTAGCAACACGTTGACAAGCGCCAACGAACAGGCTCAAGATGCTCTGGAAAAAAACGCCTTGTCTTATGCGGAAAAGTTTCTAAAGGACACCAAGCAAACCGAACATCCCTACAGGTATTCGAACGCAAATTATGTACTGCTCGGCTATATCGTGCAGCAAGTATCCGGCCAGTCCTATGGCGACTATGTGAAGGCGCATATTTTCAGCCCTCTGTCTATGCACAGCAGCTATGTTACGCTCGATGAAGCGGCCGGGCACGGACTGGCTACGCCCTACCGTCGAATATTCGGATACAACGTTGCTTACGACGGTCCCTATATTTTTATTCCAGGAGATGCGCCGGCGGGCTACCTCTATACCAGCGCGGAGGACATGAGCCATTATTTGATTGCCCAAATAAACGGCGGCCGGTTTGAAAATGATTCCGTTCTCTCTTCGGAAGGGATTCGGCTTATGCAGACCGAACCTGTTCCGGGAACGTACGCCATGGGTTGGATGACAGATCGCATAAACGGTTTGCCGGTGATCGGTCAGCCGGGTGGTTCGATCGGTTTTCAAGCCCAAACGTATATAGTTCCGGAAAAACAGCTGGGAGTCATCGTATTCGCTAATGTGCTTGATGCGATCGATTCGACGTTATTCAAATCGCACATCATAACGACTACCCATATCGCTTCCGGGGTCGTCAACATCCTGAATGAACAACCGATCGCAGGATCAGGTCTAAGCATTTCGCAGAAATACATGCTTGTAAATATACTCATGTTCATCCTAACCGCTTGGTTATTATACGCGCTCGCCCGAACAGCCAAGCGCTGCTTTGGACCGTGGAGTCCTGACTATTCCAGTCATTCTAAAATATCCGTCAAAGTTATATCCAGAATTGTTGTGGATTTTGCAGGTCTGATTGCCGTCCTGATATTAAGTATGACTCAAGTGTTGCCGGTGTGGCATATCGCGGAAATCTACCAGCCGGACGTCATCCTTTGGCTGAAGATGATGACTGTACTTTTGGCATTGAAGGGAAGCATGGGAATTATTCGGTTAGTTCGCACGATTTGGCATGGGACAACATCAACGTTGAAGTATTGAAAATAAGCGGGAAAACGGGAAGCCGGAGCGCTGTTACGGGAGCTGAAAGAGAAGACGGGTTCGACGAATTACGAAATCATGATGCGGTATGACGATAAAATTCTCTTTTTATTCGATCGGGCGACCGGTGAAAAGCTTGGTTTTGAACGTCAGGAAACGACGATGTTTCTTGTGGTGTACAGAGGAGACGGGACGGATTTGACACCGGAGGATGATGAAATCGACGACATTCGATTTTTTGCGGGAGAACGAATTCCGGAGCTGTTATTTCCCGAATCGCGCGAGTTTTTCGCAAAACTTGTCAGTTTGAGTGAATTCGCATAAAGCGACAGATATATTTTAAGACGTTTAGGATCGTCGTGATTCAGGCGTCTTTTTTTGCCATTTTAAAGGCTTGATCTGACGCTATTCGAGAGAAAACCTCTTTCTTTGAGTGGGAGTATCAAGAATATATTCCATTACTTTACAATCGATGAATTATCCATAATAATAGATGATATATACTAGAATGGAGAGGTGTTCTATGAATCCGGTTTATATTACAAGTATCGGCAAATTTCTGCCGGGCGATCCTGTCGGCAATGACGAAATGGAGGATTATCTTGGCAAAATCGGAGGTAAACCTTCCAAAACCAAACGGATCATTCTTGAGCGAAACCAAATCCGTTATCGGTATTACGCGATGGACAAAGAACAGAAAAGTCTGTACTCTAACGCGGAGATGGCCGCTCTTGCCATCCGCGACGCCTTGGAGCGGAACGGGAACGTAACGGAACGGGATATCGGTTTCCTGGCGACCGGAACGACAAGACCCGACCTGCTTCTGCCCGGCTTTGCAAGCATGGTGCACGGCGAAACGGGCCTGCCCGTCATGGAGATCGCCTCGCACGCCGGCTTGTGCGCAAGCGGAACCCAGGCGCTTAAAAATGCATACATACAAATCAAATCCGGGGAGCACCAAGCCGCAATCTCCTGCGGAAGCGAGTTTTACAGCCGCGAATTTAAACATACCAAGTTTGAGGCGCAAGGAATCTACAGCAATAGCCGTATCCCGTTCGATACCGATTTTTTGCGGTTTATGTTATCGGATGGAGCGGGTGCCGCCGTGTTGCAAAACACTCCCAATCCTACAGGCCTCTCGCTGCGCATCGAATGGATCGATAACAAGTCCTTTGCGAATCAATACGAAGTCTGCATGTACTCCGGAATGAATAAGGAGGACGGAATTTCATCCTGGCACGACTATCCGTCGATTCATGAAGCGGCCGACCGCGGAGCGTTGAATATGAAGCAAGACGTCAGACTGGTCAATGAAATATCCAAAGTAGGCGTCATCCGCTTTCTGGAGCTTGTGGAGGAAGGGCGATTTGATCCGGAAAACATCGATTGGATGGTCTGCCATTATTCATCGCATTTTTTTAAGGACGAATTGTTCAAGTTGTTGGAACTAGGCGGCGTGCATATTCCGGACGAAAAATGGTTTACGAATTTGTATACGAAAGGGAATACGGGCGCGGCTTCCATATATATCATGCTGGAAGAACTGCTGAACGAGGGGCATCTTACCGAAGGACAGCAGCTGCTGGCCATCGTACCCGAAAGCGGCAGGTTCCAAACCTCTTTTACGCTGCTTACCGTCGTGGGACCTTCAGCGGGAGCTTGACGGTTCTGCATTGATTTTAATATCCCGATGAAGCCATCAAAAACAAACCAAAGGCTCATTCCGAACGTTGCGGAGCGAGCCTTTTTCCATTATTATTTGAATTCCAAATCCTCAATGACTTGTTCTGTCGTTTTATGTAACGTTATTTCAAAATAATGGGTCAGGATTTCATCGACTGCTTCTTTCAGTGTGGGGAACGTTTTGAGCGGCTTTGTATCATCGTTTACCGGCATTTCGTACACTTCATATTCATAACCGCCGTTTTGGATTTTACCGATTTTAATTCCGTGGTCGTAAATCCAAGCTTCTTTTTTTAAATAGGGTAACTTCTTCGTTAAAAGATATTCTACATCAATGCCGTGCTGCTCAAGTGCGGATTTCGTCTGTTCCTGAATATTTCTGCAAGCATTCAATATATGAGGGTCAAGTTCCATGAAGCCGCCCAGCATGTTTTTCTCCGTTTCTCGAACTTGCTCCCACGCACGCATTTGTCCATAAATGGTAAGCAGTTCTTGTTCCATGTTCCCGAGCGATGCTTTTTGGCGGGCCCCATTTACCGCAAAATGGGAAGGGATTTCTCCCTCGGAATAGAAACGGACCGATTTTCCGTTCCTTTTGGCGTACTCTATTTCTCTTTTAGTGCGATCGCCTATGTAACCCCCCACATCAATGATGAAAATTTCGTCGGAAAGATCGATTTTTTTGTAATGGATCTCTCCCAGCAGTTCGGCCTGTTTTTCCGTGATTTCATAACCTTCGCTCTGTTCGAAAAAGGCGACGCTCATCACGATGTTTCCCTGAAGCGTGAGATAGGCATTAGCCTGCTCGAATTGATCTTTGAATTTGGTTGAACCGCATAAAGTAATGATCCTCATTTTTGCCCCCTCCTTTTATGAAAATCATCATGTTACTCGCCAGTGTCCGTACAGCTTGCCGATGTCTCTTCCATCCCCCTTGAACCTTTACGATACTATTGACTGTAAATATTGTCCAGCTGATAGGCCGCTGCCAGGAACCGCGAAAACTTCTCGTTCTATATCAAAACCATCCCCGAATTAGATAATCTTCCGGCACTTTGTTACAATATTCAACAAAACAGGCATACATCCATGACAAGTCTCGTTCTATCATTCATGTTTTGAGAATCGTTTCAAAGGGAGGTTTTCAACATGCCAACCGAACCGATGCGCAAGGGTCAGCCGATCATCGAGCGAAAAATCCGCTATGATGCTACAGTCGTCGATCATGACTGCCGCCTTTTGAAGCTGGAGCTTCCGAAAATCGTGCTGCTGCACAAGGTGGACAAGCCGTTTACCATGGCGTCCGGCGCAAGCGAACTCACGATTCCGGCAGGAACTTATACGTTTGCATATTATTGGATCGATCGGCCTTATAATCTGTATTTTTGGAGAGACGGCCACGGTGACTATTTAGGCTCTTATTTTAATATTGCCAGGAACACGACCGTCACCGGTCAAGCGGTAACCTTTGAAGATTTGATCATCGATCTGTTGGTGCTTCCCGACGGGGAATATTTCGTGTTGGACGAAAACGAGCTGCCCGAGCCGCTGCATCGGTTCGAAGGCGGGCTCGTGCAGGATGCGCTTCAGTCGCTGATCGGCCGAATGGACGGCATCATCCGGGATGCCAAGGCGGAAACCGAACTGCTGGGGGCTGAAATTTATGGCTGAATCCAACCATGCCATTCCCGTCATATGCAGCGGAATCGCTGCCGTCTTATTGAAAAAAATCGAAAATGAATGCAAGGTGCTGCTATTAAAACGGGCTTCTTCCGTGCTGCAAGGCGCATGGTGCTACATCGGTGGCCGCATCGAAGAGGGGGAAAAAGCCTTTTAAACGACGAACACAGCGAGTATCGCTGGCTTTCGTTTGACGAAGCGGCAGAAACGGCCACGCGGCCCGGCAATGACGAGGTCCTGAAGACTATCGAAAAACATTTTGCGAAGAAGCAGCCTTCCGAATGGCTGCATATCCAATCTTGAGGAGGTACAACCATGCGCACGTACATATACATGGTAAGGCATGGCGACTCGCCCAAAACGGAAGGAACGGAGAGCACGCGAGGGCTCACGGAAAAAAGGAGGTTAGACGCCCGCCGGGTCACCGAACTTTTGCGGGAGGAAGGCATCGGCGTATTTGTTTCAAGTCCGTACGCCCGCTCGGTGATGACCATTCAGGAGTTAGCCGACCGGGCCGGGCAGGAGATGATCGTTCACGAGGATTTGAAAGAGAGAAGATTTTCCGCAAGCGAATACCGGATGTCGGATGAGGAACTGTATCCATTGCTGGAAAGGTCGTTTGCGGACCCGTTTTACGCTTTGGAGGGAGGGGAATCGAACGACGAGTGCCAAAGGCGGGCGATCCGTGTACTGGAGGCATTATTGGAAGAGCACCGGGGACGAAAAGTCGCCATAGGTACTCATGGAGCCGTCATGACCTTGATGATGGGGCATTATGACAGCCGCCGCTACGGTTTGGATTTTTTGCACCGATTGTCCAAACCCGATATTTACCGGATGGAGTTCCGCGGACAGGAACTGGTGGACGTAAAAAGATTATGGAGTGAAACGGCGGATGCTTGAAAAACTGTATTCGAAAAGAAAATGAAAACGAGTGTTTATCAAGAAAGGAGAAACGTGTTGGCAGCTTTATCGCAACCCCACCCAAACATTCCCTGGCAGCGGTTAACGACCCCCTACGGGAGAGGGACGGACATTCCGCGGCTGATCGAGACGGGACAATTTGAATCCTTGGCCGAGTTGGCCGAACATCAAGGCACGTTATGGCAGGTGACGCCATGGGTGCTGCTAGAACTGCTGCGCAGTCTGGAGGGACGGGAACCCCGGGAAGCGGCTTCGGGTGAAATCCAGGTGTATTTGAATGTGGCTTCCGCCCTTTCCGGGCAGGATTTGGGATCGGAAAAGCCGGTGGCCAGCATGGGCGAATTGCTGAACGAAACATACCTTTGGCCTGAGGACGAAGAGGAAGACGAGCTGGAATGGGAGAGAGGAGAACCGATTGGGTACGACCCCGAGGCGTTTTTCAGTTATTACTACTACAGCGATTCCTTGCTAAAGCAGGCTAGACCACTGTTTGAAGAGATCATGCACCTCAATTCCGACCTTGCGCCGGAGGTGCAGGAATTGCTGGAGCTTTTGAAATAAATGAATCGCATGTTTTTAAAATAAATTCGGCTAGCCCTACACAATTGGGCGGCCGTTTTTTTTGCAGCCAATCCCCTGTTGAAAAACGACACGAATGTCGTTTATAATGGAATTTGATAAAAACGACAAGAATGTCGTTTTGGGAGTCGGGGTGATGAGATGTCTCCAAGAGTCAGCGCGGAATATAAGGCGAAAAAGAAAAGCGAACTGCTGCAAGCTGCGAAGCGGGTGTTTATCCGCAAAGGTTATTCGCAGGCCACGATGCAGGACATCATGGAGGAGGCCGGCGTATCGAGAGGGGCGTTATATGCCTATTTCGAAAACATCGAGCATGCGTATCTGGAATTGCTGCAGCACGAAGACCGGGAAGACCTTCATTATTTCGATGCATGCGATGCAGGAACGTCCTGGCTGCAGATGCAAAAGTGGATCGCGAAGCAGCAAAAAATCATTGAACATATGGACCAATCGCTTTTTCTGGCCAATTCGGAATTCTTTTTGTCGGTCCGCCGCCGGGCAGGACATGACGGAGTTCCATACCTTTCGAACCGTTATTCGGAACTCGTCGCTGCGTTAGCTGCTTTTTTTCAAAGGGGAACGGATCGCGGCGAATGGAAGCCCCGCCTTCCCGCGGAAGCGATCGCCCGTTATTTGGTTTCGTTTATTGATGGGCTCATGATCGACACGGCCCATCTTGGCGCTGACCGCACCGAGGTGAAAGAGCAGCTGGACACGCTGTTGTTTTCATTGGAAGAATTGCTTTATCCGGCGAATGATGAATAGGTCAAATTCGGCAAGGGGGAGTAGAAATCATGCTATTCGAATCATCGAGAATCTATTTTCGAAAAATGACGGAAGAAGACGTCCCGATTTATCATAAGTGGCGTAACGAACTGGAAGTGATGCGGACGACCAGTTCGTACCTGGATGTGTATACCCTCGCTGAAACCCAGGCGTTCGTGGAACAAGTCATATTGGGATCCGGCACATCCAAAAGCTACATGATCATCGAAAAACAAACGCAGGCACCCATCGGCATCACTTCACTGGTTCAAATCGACCGCAAAAATCGCAACGCCGAGTGCATCATCGATATTGGCGACAAGGATTACTGGGGAAAAGGCTACGGCACGGAGGCGCTTTCGCTTTTGCTGGATTACGCCTTTTTTGAAATGAATCTGCACCGGGTGTCGCTGCAGGTGTTTGCTTTTAACCTAAAGGCCATATCCATGTACAAGAAAATCGGATTCAAGCAGGAAGGGATTTTGCGCGAGTTTCTGTTCAGGGAAGGCGCTTGGCATGATTTAATTCAAATGGGCATCCTCAAGCACGAATACAACGGCAAAAAACTCAACGATAGGGGGAGCGGTGTTGGATAACGCGTTTTTGGCGGAACCGGGTTTCGAGTATAAGGACGAATACATAGATTTCTACGAGGAATGGTTAGCCAGCGGAGAGTCCATCGTGCCTTGGGTGGTTAGCAGGGAACCGTCCGACTTTGAAGGCATGCTTCAGTTTTTGCGGCAAAATGAAAAGGGGGAAGGAATCCCGGAAGATTGGGTGCCGAGCTCCACTTATTGGCTCGTTACCGAAAACAAACGCGTGATCGGGGCGGTTAACATCCGGCATCGCCTGAACGAAAAACTGCTGCAAAGCGGCGGCCATATCGGGTATGGCATCCGTCCGACCGAACGGCAAAAAGGTTATGCCTCCCTATTGCTTTCTTTAGCTCTGGAAAAAGCAAAGGAGCTCGGCATTACGAAAGCGCTTGTCGCATGCGACGACTGGAATGCGGCTTCGGAAAAAACGATTTTGAAAAACGGTGGGGTGCCGGACGCAAGTTTTACGGAAGAAGACGGGAATATCGTCAAACGGTTTTGGATCGAAACCTGATCCATTCAAAAGATCTTAAATCTAACTTAATGCATGCACAGCAAAAGAAGAGGGAAAATCCCCTCTTCTTTTGCTGCAAATAATCCATCGGCGGCTTCCTGCAACGCGGGTTAGAGGCTCTCTTCCAATGGACCCAGGCGTCTGTCCCTGGCCCCAAAGGCTGCCAATTCACGTTAATCGTCGCGGTGCCGCTTGGCGGATATCGTATCCCATACGTTCATCAGTTGAGTGATGGCAGCGTCAATGGTTTCGTACGGAACACCGTCCCGGGCTTGTAGCGAAATTCCTCGAAGAAACGTTTCAAATAACGTCACCAGCATGGGAACGTCCGTTGAATCGGGCAATTCCCCGTTGGCAACGGCCCGTTCGATGCAATCATTCAGCCAACCGTGAACCCTTTCCCGTTCCTTGGCCAGGATCTCTTGAATGTGATGTTGTTCGGGAGAACAGTTTACAGCGGACAACACCAACAGACAGCCCAAAGGATGGGAGCGATCTGTCTGTACCCGCGCCGATTGCCGCAATCCCTGCTCCATGGCTGCTTTCGATGTTAAGCTCGTATCCCTGAAACTTTCCGACACTTGTCCATATGTAGAGATATATTTATCCACCGCTTCGCGGAACAAGGATTCCTTGGAATCGAATGCCGCGTAAAAACTCGCCGCCGAAATATTTCCCATCGCAGCGCGCAGCTGGGCCAGCGAAGTGGATTCAAAGCCGTGTTCCCAAAAAAGCACCATCGCAGCGGCAACCGCCTCGTCACGGTTAAATGCGCGCGGGCGTCCCGTTCGTGGCATAAGAAGACCTCCTTTATTATTTTATACTAATCGATCCATAAGTCCTTGACAAGGGAGCGGGGCTGAAATTAATATATGGAATGACCGATTCACAATTCATCAATAAGCATTTTGCAAAAACCTGAAGTAAGCAACAAATTGTCTTTCTTCATTTTACGGAAAGGGATGTGTGGACAGATGATAACGTTTAGAGATAAGACCTATCGGTGCACCTCCGAAATCGTCCTCAGCTTAGTTAGCGGGAAGTGGAAAATAGCTATTTTAAACGAATTGGCAAAGGGCCCCATCCGATATAATGAGCTGCGGCGGCTGCTTCCAGACGCGACGCAACGCATGCTTACGATGCAGCTAAGAATGCTTGAAAGCGACGGACTCATTAGTCGCAAGGTTTATCCGGTATCACCGCAAAAGTGGAATACTGTTTATCCGAGCTGGGCGAACAACTGGCTCCCATGCTCCTGATGTTATGCGATTTTGGCACCACCTATATCGAAAGCTTTCCCGATGAAGTATCGCACACCAATCAAAAGCGTGCCTGATAAAAAAAGGAATTCAACGCGGCTCGATGTCCGTTTACCTGTACACGCCATACCTGATCGATGGCTGAAGATAATGGAACTTTAAAAGGCTGTCCTGAATGTAGTTTGGCGATCGGAAGATCCATCCGCATCAGCATCCGGTATCGGATATAGGCTTGTTATGGAGCTATCCTGTTCGCCTTTACATCACCCAATCAAAGTGCTATGATACGAACATGACGTTAACGTTATATTTATATCGTGAAAGGAGTGATCGATGATGAACCGCATGCGCATTGGCGAGTTGGCAGAGAGAGCAGGGGTTACCCAGCGCACGGTTCGCTATTACGAGAGCATCGGACTGCTTCCTTCAGGCGAACGCGAGGGCAACGGCCATTACTACTACACGGAAGAAACGGTCGCCCGACTGCGGAAGATCGATCAGTTGAAGATGCTGGGCTTAAGCCTTGAGGAGATTCGGGACGTAATCGAGTCTTACTTCACGGATCCTAGCGGGGTGCAGGCGAAGCGGAAGGTTCTCGGCCTGCTGCGCCGGCATCTGGCCGACACGGACGAGAAGCTCGATGCGCTGGGGCAGTTCCGCGCCGATCTGCAGTCCCATATCGAACGCTTCGAGCGGTGGCTCGAGGCCAATGATCATAGCTAAATTTTTTTATCCAAAACATGACGTTAACGTCATGTTTTGAAATTCGAAGGAGGAATGATCTTAATGAGAGAGAACATTGGATTTATCGGCCTCGGCCTGCTCGGGCTGCCCGTCGCAGCCAATCTGCTTCAGGCGGGGTATGCGC
The DNA here is from genome assembly GCF_031583795.1 of Paenibacillus sp. VCA1. Classification (NCBI taxonomy): domain Bacteria; kingdom Bacillati; phylum Bacillota; class Bacilli; order Caryophanales; family Paenibacillaceae; genus Paenibacillus; species Paenibacillus sp. VCA1. The sequence continues at coordinate 122,184 of NZ_JAVLSX010000004.1, forward strand.
TGACCGTTTACAACCGCACCGCGGCCAAAGCGGAGCCGCTCGTTGCCCAGGGCGCGTTGCAGGCGACCCGTCCCGCCGGCGTCGTGACGGCCGGGGGCATCGTCGTCACCTTGGTGTGGGACGACGAAGCATTGGAAGGCGTCGTCAGAAGCGAGGATTTCCTGGAGCGGCTCGGGCCGGGCGGCATTCACGTGTCCATGAGCACGGTATCGCCGGATACGGGCAGGAAGCTGGCGGACTTGCACGCGCGGCACGGCTCCGTCTATGTCGAGGCGCCCGTATTCGGTCGACCCGAGGCGGCCGCGGCCAAGCAGTTGTGGATTCCCGTTGCGGGTCCGCAGGAGGCGAAGGAGCGGGTGCGGCCGTTGCTGGAGGCAATGGGAGCCAGTGGGATCTTTGACTTCGGCGAAGAAGCCGGTACGGCCGTGCTCGTCAAACTGATCGGTAACTTCCTCATCGTTTCCGCCGCACGCTCGCTGGAGGAAGCACTAGGCATGGCCGAACGCGGCGGGGTCGATCCCCAGGCGGCGGTCAACATGCTTACGAGCACGCTGTTTGCCGCCCCAATCTATCAATCCTATGGCAAAATGATCGCCGAGAAGACCACAACCATCTCTCAAAGCAAAATTCCGCAGAAGGATGTCGGCCTTTTCCTAGCTGCCGCACAAAACGCGCAATTCCCTGCTCCGCTCGCCAGTCAGCTGCTCGATATGCTTGAGGGTGGAGAGCGGAGCAGACAGTAGATTGAGCCGATTCGCATCATAAGAAGAGGCCGTCGCGAAAGGGACAGCCCCTTATCCTTATGTTTCGTTATACATGCTTTCTCCGCATTTGCCGCGCAGTCCAATTTCCTCTTTAAATGCACTTGTGCTGCGGGCGCCTCGCTCCAAACGATAGTTGATCATAGCCAGCATGGCTGCCAAGACGGCAACGATTCCCCCGGACCAGGAAAGATCAATGAGCTAAGGGGCACGCCGAGAACGCTGGCCACGGTAAAGCCCGTAAAGATGATGGAGATCACCGGCCCTCTTTTTTCGAGAGGCATCGTTTCACTGGCCACCGCCATCGCAAGTGCAATCAAGACGCCTGTAACCACGGCCGTGACCACTCTGGACGCCAGAAGCAATCCATACGATCCCGATATAGCCGTTATCATATTCCCGACAATAAATACGCCGATCAAAGCAAGGATGAGCGGACGCTTGGAGAATCGGCTGAATAATGCCGTGAAGATCGGTGTACCTATGGCAAAAGACAAAGCAAAAGCCGACACCAGGGAGCCTGCGACCGATATGGCGATCTTCATGTCCGCGGCTACTTCGGTTAATAATCCGACCATTACAAATTCACTGGTTCCCAATACAAATGTCAATAAAAATAAATTTAAAGTCAAAAGTTGTTGCTGCTTCGTCACGAAAAGTCTCCTTCCTGCTCTTAACCGGATGACAGAATCTCATTTTGTAAAATTTGAAAAAGCTTAATGTAGGGCTGCGGAATTTGACGGCAAAAGCCAGCATTCAAAGGCCTTGCCGTCAAATATTCCGTTCCTGAAGCCTAACGGCTTACAGGACTAAAAATTGCGTTCCGAACCCTTTGCCGGAAACATAAGCCGCCTCCAGTTCCTCCTGATCCCCATGGTCCAATAAAACCACATTTTCGGGATACAGCTTCCCTAGCAAAGCCCAAACGATAAGTTCATTTCCGCCGGTCGGGATAAAATGAATTCCATCGGCATTCGTCACGAGTCCGGAATGCGAGAGAATGTCTACTGCACGGTGCAAGCTGATGGAGGTCCGCTTCACGGCACCGGCATTGTCGCTTCCTTGCGGCCGATATAAAAAGCGATGCCCTCTAAAAAGCTGACCGAGATCTACCGTAAATTCGCGGCCTTCCATTTCCAGGCTGAGACGCAGCGTCGTCCGATCGGCACCCGTATTAGGCAGCAACCGGGCGATGTATGGTTTATCGTCATGTTTTTCGGAAACAGGAAGCGAGTCTTTGCTCACTGGTGTACCTTCTCCTGCTTCGGTACGCGGCGCGGCATAATAATCGTCATATTCATAATCGAAGGAGACAGCAGCCAAATCCTGTGTTCCTTCGGTTTGTATCGTTTGTACCGGGTGCCATTTGAGCAGGTACCGCGCCGCCGTCCGGGCAGACTCTCCCCAGCCAGCCGGCAGCACGGTTCCGAGGCGGTATTGGAAGCCGTAACCCACTGCGGTCAAACCCGAACTGACTACACTTTGCGCATACTGGACAATCGATTTGTGCGTTAACTTTTTCCCGAGCAACTGAGTTAGGAAAACCTCCCGGGCCGGTTCCAGAAAACGCAGTCTTTTGAACTCCGTATATTCCTTGACTTCAAACGGAACTTCCTCCCAATTGGCAAACGGTAGCAAGGCATCCCGCAGCAATACGAATTGGTGCAGGTATTCATTATAAATCTGCATGATCCTTGGACCGCCGAAAGGTCCCCAAACCTGAGCAATAGCCTGCGGGATCAGGGCATGACCATAACAATGGCTTCGAAATTCCATCTTTCCTAACGTTTCCGGCCCGTACTTAGCCAGCGTCTTTTTTTCGGCATTATATTCCCGGGCCCAGCTTACCAATTGCTCGCCGATGCGCACCGCCTGGGCTGTGAGCTCGACGCCAGCTTTATCTTCCAGCGCCAAGGGGCCAAGCGGCAGGGATGACACTCGTCCGGAGATCGCTAAATTAGCCTGAAGACTGTCCAAGAGCACTGTCGGATCGCCGTTTACCGGTTCCCCAAGCTGAACCAGCATCGCCTCAAGCATTTTGTCCAGTTCCATAACGATCTCTTTTGCCCGATATACACCGGCAGGCAAATTCCAATCCAAGGTTTCGTTCACGCCCTGTCTGATAGAGTCGCCAGGATATTTGCCAATGAGTGGCTCAATGTTGATCGCCTTCCCCCATACGATTCGTTTATCTTTCAAAGTAAGTTGATATTCTTGCATATTTTCGCACCTCACTACCATTTTTTAAACGACCGTGCCGCTTGTCGAAATCTGGATCGATCGTTCTATATGTAGGTTATCAGGTTCTATTCCGTTTGAGTAGTACGCACTTTTTTGTACGATCCGATCATTTTTGTAAGGTAGGATACTTTTTGATACTGAGAACAACACGCGCCGCGCTTGTAAAGATCATCCCGGCCGGTTTTGCGCTCTGGCTATCGCGGGTGAACGGCGCATTTGATGTATTTTGGGGTGAAGGACAGGACATCGAACATGAGGAGGAAAGAGGATAAAAGAAAAAGAGGGGAGAGGTCCCCTCTTTTTTGCTTCAGATGAGCTTGTGGCAGATTGAGCGGAAGATGAGCCTCTCCTCTCCCGAAACGGAAGTGCGACATTCATTTCCAATGGATGTAGCCGACTATTTCTCACACCTTATGGCTGCCAATTTACGTTAATCGTCGCGGTGCCGCTGGCCGGCGCGGTGAAGGTGTGGTTGCTGCCGCCTTCCCACGTGACGGTGGAGCCTTGTTTCTTCAAAAACTTGAACTCGATCGTCTTGCCGGCCGGAACGCTGACATCATAATACCAATTCGGATATTGGTAAACGACCTGATTGTACATCGGCCCGATTGCTTTTGCCGGGTCCCAGTTCCCCAGCTCGCTGACACTGCCCGTCAGGTAAACGTTTTGCCCAAGCGCCGTCGTCGCGTTGTTCACCACGAAGCGGACGCTGACCTGATCTCCGGACAGTACCTCGAAGTTGTCGTACACATTGCTTTCCGTTCCGGCGGCGTTTGCGATTTTAATATTGTAGATGCCGCCGGCGACGGCAGGGATTTTCACTTTAATTTCCGTGTCTTCCCAAGCCGTGATGTTTGCGCCGGTGACCGCCGTCGTACCGAAGTAGACGGTGCCTTTGGTCGAGCCGAAGCCGCGGCCGTCGATCGTAATCGTCACGCCAGGCTTGGCCATCATCGGCCCGACATGCCCGATGGTCGGCGTTGCCGTTGCCGTCGTGTATTGCCACACGGCCGTGCCGCCGGCCGCAAGCGTGAAGTTCGACGTGGCTCCGCCATTGCCGACCGTTAACGCATTGCCGTTCAGAAGACCGCCAAGCACGTCATTGTAGCTGCCTTGCGGCAGGGAAGTCACAAGCCCCGAGATGGAAGCGGGCGTGTTCAGATTGCGGTTGACGGCAACCACGGCAACGTTGCCGCCGAACTTGCGCTCATAGATGAGCACGTCGTTGTTGATCCAGCGCTCCTGCGTTGATCCGTAGGCGATCGCCGGATTCGACTTGCGCAGCGGCGCCAGCTTTTGAATGACCTGATAGGCGGTCGTCGAAGTAGAGAAGGAAGGGATCCGCGCCCGATTGTCCGGATCGGTCCCGCCCGACATATACTGCTCGGTGCCGTAATAAATGGCAGGCACGCCGCGCGAGGTCAGCGTGAACGCCAAAGCTTGCTCGAGTTTCCGGCGGTTCGCATTGCTTGCGTGGAAGCGCTCCATGTCATGGTTGTCGATGAACGTCACCTGGTCGTCCACCTGGGCGTAATCGGCTGCGGAGCCCTCCAGCATCGCCTTCAGGCCGTACATATTGTCGGTGTTGTCCCGGAACACCTGCCGTACCTTTTGGGCAAAACGGAAATCGAGCAGGCTCATGCCCGATTCGTTGGCGAACTGGTGATTTTCCGGGCTCACTTCGTTTACGCCAAGGAACCACTCGCCGAAGGTGAAGACCGGCTTATAGTTGTTGACGGTAGCCATAAAGCTCTTCTGCCAGCCGAACGGCATATGTTTCACCGCGTCCATACGGATGCCGTCGATGCCAAGGTCCAGCCACATTTTGATCGCGTCCTTCAAGTAAACGTCCACGGTGCTGTTGTTGTGGTTCAGATCGGCGAGATCGTACAGGTTTTTGTAAATGCCGTTTTCGATCGTGGAAAAATCGGTGCCGCCGTTATGATGGAACAAATTTTGCGTATCGTTCGTATAACCGCCGAGCAGCGTGCCGTTATTGTACAACCGGCCGTTCTCCGCGAAGGAAGGCTGATCGGACGAGGCCGGCGACGTATGGTTCGGGGCAAAGTCGATAATGACTTTGATGTTTTTCGCATGCGCGGCGGCGATCAGATTTTGGAAGTCCGCGATCGTGCCGTAGGCCGGATTCGTCTTTTTGAAGTCCCGGGCCCAGTAGCCGTGATAGGCGGTATTGTTCACGCCGGAATAATTGATGATGCTGTAGATGTTCTCGACCGGCTGCGAGATCCAGATGGCGGTGATGCCCATCCCGGTCAGGTAGCCGTCGTTGATTTTGTTGATGATTCCCTGCCAGTCGCCCCCGCAATACAACCGAAGGTTCGTGCAGGTCCCGTCAAACGCCGCGCCGGTCGGATTGTTGGCCGGATTTCCGTCCGAGAACCGGTCGGTGAAAATTTGATAGATGACGTCGGTGCTGAAATTTTGCTTGTTGGATACCGAGGTATCCGGCGCCGCCTGGGCAGGGCTGAAAAGCCCGAACGTCAGCGATAACCCCAAGGCAAAAGCGGCTGTCGTTTTCAAAAATTTCTTCATATTATACCTCCTATGTAATGATGAGAAGTCCGGACTTGTCCGTTGTCTTCGCAACACCTCCTGAAAAATCGGGCGACAAAAAAACCCCGGCGTCTCCTATTGAGATACCGGGGTTGTTCCATACCGGATATGCGGTGAAGGAATGCATGGCCCTTATATTATCGTGCTCGCGTTCCAACCATATTGTAGATGAAAGCGAATACAAATGTCAATAAATAACAATGTGTATTTTCCGACAGATTTTAAATCCGCCTATTTTTCGTGCAGCTCATGTCTCCACCGGGAATCATCATGCTCAAGGTAAACATTGGGCGCAAAGTGGGAATACATAATATGTACCGCTCAAAATCGAATCGTATTGGGGTCTGTGAAATGAGGGATATTCATTATTCGTCTTTAACCTTCGAGCTGATCGTCGGATTTTTTTTGTTGTTTGTCATCGTAAAAATCGTCGGAAGAAAAATGATTCGGCAGATCACGCCGTTTACCTTTATCGCCTCGATCATGTTCGGGGAACTGCTCGGCAACGCGCTGTTTGAACCCGGCATCGGTATCGGTTATATTCTTTATTCCATTTCCTTATGGGGATTACTGCTCATCATCGTCGAATATCTCGGGCAAAAATCCTTGTTTTTTCGCGGCCTGTTCGAAGGAAAACCGTCCGCGCTGATCAACAACGGCGTCGTGGATTATCGGCAGCTGAAGAAAAACCGGATGAACCTCAATCAGCTGCAAAGCCTGCTTCGCCAAAGCGAAACCTTCTCGATTCGCGAGGTGGCCTACTGTTACTTGGAGGTCGATGGTTCCCTCAGCATTTTGAAAAAATCCAAATACAAGAAAACGACGCAGGGGGATTTGAAGCTGCCGGAAAAACAAGTGCATGTCCCCGTAACGCTTATTCGCGACGGGACCGTATTATGGGACGAAATCAAGGATGCGGGTTTTAATGAGGTATGGCTGAAAAAACAGCTTCAAACCCAGCGGGTGTCCGATTACAAAGACGTTTTTATCGCCGAATGGCTGGAAGGAGACGGGATCTTTGTTCAAACCTATGCTCAAAGCCGGCGAAAGTAACCAACCGGGCATTTTTTCTTAGTCCGTCGCTATGCGGCAAAAGAAACAAATTTTGACAAAAACCTCCGGCTGGACTATGATGGAAAATATTTCGCATAGTTCTACATACCTATGAATCTAATAGAACGGAGGGGGAAAATCGCATTGCAGCCATCCAAACAACCATCCATGAAACCGCCCGCCAGACCGGCGGCTTCGCCGGCAGATAGGCAGGCGGGAAGAAGTGCCGGCCAAGTCAGGCCGAGCGGCGCTACAAACGGTCATTCGGGCCGTGTTCCCGCTGCGGGCAACCGCAGCCAGTCCCAATCCTCGCAGGTCCGCAAACCGGCCACAAAGCAAAGCAAAAAAAAGCAGCCCGTGAACCGGCTTGGACAAGCCGTCGTTTCCTTAATCTGCGGAATTTTCGGTATTTTGTTGTTTTTGAACTCGTTATCAAAATTTCAGCTGGCCTCTACATACTATTATTACGACCCTATGCCCATGGCGATGTTTACGATGATGGTATCCTTTATTGTTAATCTTTTAGGTTTTGTGCTGGGGATCCGGGCAAGACGTTCGATCAGCGGCAGAGGCATGGCCATCGCCGGGATCACTTTAACGGCGGTGCCTGTTGTGTTAATGTCGCTGCTTATTCTTTTCGTCATTGCGACCATGTTCATCATAAACGGCGTCAAAGTCAACTAGTCAAAATAGAACCGGACAGACCATTCGATAAGCGTATGAAACGAAAAAAGGGGCCGCAGCCCCTTTTTTCAAGCTTTGCTTTCTCCCCGCAAGCATCCGGTCTAAACGGCCATGTTCCGCGCGATCAGTTTCGTCATCGCATGCTGGTGGGGAACTCCGGATGAATTGCAGTCGAACACCACCTCGGAGCTTTCATACAGGTACCAGTCATCATAATGGCCGGGCAATTCGCCGGAACGCCATAGAAACGCGTTGGTCTCGTTTTCGGGCGGCGGTGCGATAAACGGTTTATGGACGAACGCATTCAAAACATGAAGTCCGTTCGGGCGGGTAAATCTTTTGTAGTTCCCGAATATTTCATCGCGCATTTCCGGTTTGATATAATGCAGCACGCCGCTCGAAAATAAAACGTCAAAATGGGAATCCAGGCGGAAATCCAAAACATCCGCTTTAAGCACGTTTACGTTGACGCCGGCTTGCTCTGCAAGCCTTTTGGTTTTCTCGATCCCTGCGTCCGTGATGTCGAATGCGGTGACGTCGTATCCGTTTCTTGCAAAAAACACCGCGTCTTTTCCTTCGCCGCAGCCGATGTCGAGCAGCTTCACATGCCTGGTGGGAGGCATCAGCTGCAGCACCCGGAAACAAGCTTCGTTTGGTTCCGTGCCCCAAATGTACTCGGGCGTCCGGTATTTCTCTTCATACACGGTCACCGGCTTGTCGTAAGAAAGATATCCCAAAAGTTTCTCGATGCTTACCTGCAGCGTTTGGGACAACGCCGGAAGCAATGCGATGTCGGGCATCGATTGCGCATTTTCCCACTTGGAAACGGCTTGAAAGGAGAGGCCCAGCTTTTGCGCCAGCTCCTCCTGCGTAAATCCCCGTTCTTTCCGGTATCTGCCGATATTTCTTGCCAATGTTTCCTTCAACCTGTCCACGCTCCTTTACGTACCTCATTGTACCGGGAGCGCTTCAAGCCGGACAATAACTTCGAAATTGAATTTTTATCCCGCTCAACCGGCGGTTGAATTTGTCGCCCCCAAACCTTACTTCAATGCGAACATGACCCGGTTGCGCCCATTCCGCTTGGCTTGGTATAATACATGGTCCACCTCCTGGAACAGATCGGTGATCAAGGTCGCGGAACCTGAATCGGGATCGGTCGGGAAACGGTCGACGGATAACAACCCGATGCTCACCGTTACGGACAACGGCTGGATGAGACCCGGGACGGCGATTTCATTCGACTCGACGGACGCGCGGATCTGCTCGGCCAACTCAAGCGCTTGTCCAGAATCCATGCCGGGAAGATAAACGATAAACTCTTCACCGCCAAAACGGGCCAAAATGTCCGTTACTTTCAGCTGTCGCTGAATGGCGGCAACCGTGCCGCAGATCACTTCATCCCCGGTTAAATGCCCGTACTGATCATTGATCCGTTTAAAAAAGTCGATATCCAGCAAGAGGATGGCGAAGGGGGTTTCATTTTCGATATGTTTGATGACTTCTTGCTCTAATTGCTGTGTTATGTAATTTCGATTGTAGCAGCCTGTCAGGCCGTCCGTGATCGCCATTCGCTGAAGCTTTTGATTCGTCAGGTGCAGCTCCAGCTGCATATCGTACAAGGCTAGGTTTTGTTTCTGCAATACCGTGTTTTGTCTCGACGTCTCGTTGACAAGCTCGCGAAGCCGGCTCCTGTCCTGAAACGTGATGGTGCGTCCGACACGCGTACCGTCAACGACGATGGGTGACGCATGGACAAGGATATGATGCTTGCCGTCATGATCGTATACTACTTCGATTTCTGAACTTTCCAGCGGATCGTTTTTGTATTTTGCGAGGAACTGCGTTGCGGCTATGGCTTCCCGACGGGGAAGAATGGCCGCCATGTCGAACCGTTCACCCGTTTTTAAGTGCAGAAAAGGGGGCAGCGAGCGGTTCGTTTCCACGATCGTTTCGTTATCGTCCAGAACAAGAATACCAAGCTGGATCGTATTGATAATGTCTTGGTGCGCGATTTTCAAAAGGTCGAACACTTTGTCCCGATGAATGGCAACGATAAAAAAGATTGCGGACAACAGGATGCCTATCGACGTCAAACCCGGTATCACCATGCGGGAGACGGGAAAAACGACATTAAGCAAAATATCGGCGCAAATGAACGCCATGACGACGATCATTCCGCGCAGCACCTGACTGACCTGTTTTTTGATCCGGGGCGCCCGGTTGTTTGATAATGCCTTCCCAATGACGTAAAGCGAAACGATTCCGTACCCGATCATCACCGGCGTCGTGATCCAAAACAGCGGTCCGTAGATTCGTTCGACGTATTCGCCATGTTGCGGCTGCACAAACGTTCCGCCCGGATTCAATAGGACGGCGATGACGGCGATCAGAGCGGGGGCGGTAAGCAGGAACGGCATTCTTTTGCGGACGGACAGCGATTGATTCGTCAACAGAAGGGTGAAAAACAGCCAGCCCACAGCCAGGAGGGCCATATCCACGAACGCGAGTTTCACGTATAACAGCTGGAGCTTGGGATTGTCCGTCGCCCGGATGGCAAATTGGCAAAAGGGCCATAACGTCATGAAAAAATGAAACGTCAGGTAAACCTTGTGCAGAGTGGTGATCATCACGGAAAAAAATACATATGCAAGCAAAACAAACAAAAGGATGCAAACGATTAAATCGATCCATGCCATCACACGATGTACACCTCAATTGTTAATATAGAGTCAACTCATTCTAACACGGAAAAAGATCAGCGAACAAAATATTTCGGAATTAACCCCAATATTTAACAAGGAGGCATGCAACATGTCGGGTTCAAACCCATGGGATGCGGAATGGGAAGTATCCGAGGCTCTGGCGAAGCATCTTGTATACAGCCAGTTTCCGCAGCTTTCGCAAGAGTCCGTCCGGCTGTTTGGCCATGGCTGGGACAACACGGTGTATCTTGTCGGAGACCGTTACGTTTTTCGTTTTCCGAGAAGAAGCATCGCGGTACCGCTGCTTGAAACGGAAGGCAAACTATTGCCGATGCTTGCCGATCGGATCACCATTCCGTATTCGAAACCGTTGTTTTACGGGGCAGGAACCTCCGAATATCCACCGCCGTTTCTAGGGTATGAATATTTGCCCGGAACGTATCCGATCGGATTGACGGATGGGCAGCGGCTGTCATCGGCCCGGACGCTGGCGAAGTTTTTAAAGGAGCTGCATGCGTTCCCGGTACTTACCGCCAGGGAAAACGGCGCTCCGAGCGACCGCCGGAACCTCACCGATCTGGCCTCCCGAAAAGAGAAAATGGTCAGACATCTGGCCGATCTGAAAGGCTATATCCGTGGCGAGGATTATCGGCTTATTTCGGACTATTTGCAGCAGTTGACGACGGATCGCGTTGAGCCCAAAGAGGTTTTCCTTCACGGCGACCTTCATTTCAAAAACATGCTGGTGGACGAAAAAGGACGCATCTCGGGCATTATCGATTGGGGAGACATCAACATCGGACATCCGGCCTGCGATCTCAATATCGCCTACAGCTTCCTTCCTCCGGCAGCAAGAACGTCCTTTTTTCAGGTCTATGGAGGGATCGATGGGGAGACGAAGCTGCTTGCCCGGCTGATCGCCGTTTTTATTCCGATGATGATCCTGCTCCAGGCCGTCACCGATCGGGATGAGGCCATCGCGGACGAAGCCATCAACAATATTAGACGCGCGCTTGCGGATTGATTTTGGAATTCGAAAATGTAAAATAGTGGAGAGCTGTTCTTTGGTAAAATAGGTGCGAATCGCCATTTGCGTGAGTAACGGTTTTCGGTCATTATACGAGGTCGTTCTGCCAGGGGAGGAAATTCCGATGAATTTTAATCTGAAGGAAGCAGTGGAGATTTTGGAGCGGACGCCCCAAACGCTCGAAGTTTTTTGCTCGGGATTATCGGAGGGTTGGCTTGCGAGCAATGAAGGCGCAGGGACATGGAACGCCACTGAAGTGATTGAACATCTGATCGAGGCGGAAAAAAGCAATTGGATGCCGCGGCTGGAATCCATCCTGAAGGAAGGCGAAGGAAAGCCGTTTCCCCCGTTTGACCGTTTTGCCCATATCCATGACAAGCCGCAAGGCTCGATCGGGCAGAAGCTGCATCAGTTTAAAAGCGAAAGAATGCGTAATTTGGACAGGCTCAAGGAGCTTGTCGATCCGTCGCGGCATCTGGAACTGGCCGGGCGGCATCCCGAATTCGGCGTGGTCAAGCTGCGCGAGCTGCTGTCGACCTGGGTCGTTCATGATTTTACGCACATGGCTCAAATCGTAAGGGTCATGGCTGAAAGGTACAGGGCGGACGTCGGGCCTTGGAGCGACTATCTAGGGATTTTGAAACGAAAATAAGAGGAAGATACGAGTTTGAATGCCCGCGCTAAACAAGCAGCGGGTTTTTTGTGCTTTTAGGAAAATAAGACCATAAAAAAATAGTTTGAACGTCCTAAAATACTCAATTGCGAAGGATAGAGAGCATCGGTGTTTCGTGCTTTATATTACTTTCGAAGCTACTTTTGGGGGAGGATTGCTTGTTATAATAAAGATTGTGTTCCCATCTTTTGGAATCTCTTATTTATTTCACTAAAAAATCGTTTCTTGGAATGAGGTAATCGAGTCGTGACAATGATTGGCATTGATTTAGGAACTACGAACAGCCTTGTCGCATATTGGACGGAAGAGGGGCCGGCCATTATTCCGAATGTGCTTGGGGAACGGCTGACCCCTTCCATCGTCAGCGTCGACGAAAACGGAGAAATTTTGGTCGGACAAATCGCCAAGGAGCGGCTGATCACCCATCCGGAGCTGACGGCCGCCGCGTTCAAAAGATATATGGGGACGGAAAAGATTTTCCGTCTCGGCACATATTCGTTTTCGCCGGAAGAGCTTTCTTCGTTTGTCATCAAGTCCTTAAAAGCGGATGCGGAAGCCTTCTTCGGCCATGAGGTGACGGAGGCGGTCATCAGCGTTCCGGCGTATTTTAACGATACCCAGCGCAAGGCCACGAAGCGGGCGGCGGAAATCGCCGGCCTCAAGGTCGAGCGGCTGATCAGCGAGCCGACGGCCGCGGCGATCGCTTACGGGCTGCATCAACGACAGTCGGAAACGAAGTTTCTCGTCTTTGATTTGGGCGGCGGCACGTTCGACGTGTCGATTTTGGAATTTTTCGAAGGTGTCATGGAAGTGCAGTCGATCGCCGGGGACAATTATTTGGGCGGCGAGGATTTTACGGAACTGCTAGTATCCTGGTTTGCCGAAAAGCACGTTATCGACATTCAGGCGTTGGATGCCAAAGAGCGTTCCGCTTTATTCAAACAAGCCGAGGTCTGCAAGCGCATGATCGGAAGCGGGTCATACGGGCAGATGAGCTTTACGTTGGGAGAAAAGACATGCGAATCGACCATCGACAGGAACGAATTCGAGAAAATCGCCGGTCAGCTGATGCTTCGGCTCCGCCACCCGATCGAACGCGCGCTGCGCGACGCGGAACTTGCGCCGGATGATCTGGATGCCGTCATTTTGATCGGCGGCGCGACGCGCATGCCCCTCATCAAATCGGTCGTCAGCCGCATGTTCGGCAGGCTGCCCTTTAACCAGATCAACCCGGATGAAGCGGTTGCTTTGGGAGCGGCGATCCAGGTGGCGCTCAAGCAAAGGGACGAAGCTTTAAAAGAGGTCGTGCTGACGGACGTATGCCCGTATACGCTTGGCATCGAAACGACAAAGCCGCTTGGTGGCGGCCGTTACGACGGCGGCCATTTTAGCCCGATCATCGAACGGAACACGCCGATCCCGGTCAGCAAAGTGGAATCCTACAGCACCATCCACGATCAGCAAAAAAGCATTCGGGTTGCGATCTACCAAGGCGAAAGCCGCAAAGTGGAAAATAATATCTACCTTGGCGAGCTGGAGGTGCAAATCCCGGCCGACGAAGCGGGCAACCAGTCCATTGATGTGAGGTTCACGTACGACATCAACGGGATTCTTGAAGTTGAGGTTACTGTCCTGAGCACTGGAGTCAAACAAAAAACGATCATCGAGAAAAATCCTGGCAAGCTTACCCTGAAGGAAATCGAAGAACGGTTGAAAGAGCTGAAAGACATCAAAATCCATCCCCGTGAACGGACGGAAAACCGTCTCCTTCTGGCCAAGGGCGAACGGCTGTACGAAGAGTCGCTCGGGGAAAGACGATCGGAAATCGCCTTTTTGCTGGAAAGATTCGAGCAGGTGCTGGCTTCGCAAAACGAGCAGGACGTCAAAAAAGCGGCCGCGGTATTTAAGAAACAGCTGGAGGAGCTCGAAAGGTGGCGTGATTATTAATGCAGATATGGAACATTCTCGGGATTGAGGCGACGGATGATGCAGCCAAAATTAAAAGGGCCTATGCGGCCAAGCTAAAGCAGCATCATCCCGAGGACGATCCGGAAGGGTATCAGAAGCTAAGAGAAGCCTATGATCATGCGTTGAAGCTGGCCAAAGAGCGGCGCAAAAAAGCGGCGGGCCTGTCCATGGCGGAATCGGAAGGGCAAGAGGAGGATGCAAGGCCTTCTTTCGTGGAAACGGAAAACACCCGGCATACGGATGGCAGGAACGAGGACGAATTCGATCCGGAGGAGATCGGTCAGGATGCGTTCGGGACAGAGACGGAGTCCGAAATTGAGACCGAGCCTGAAATTGAGCCTGAAATTGAGACGGAGGCGGAGACCGAACCCGATATCGAAAACGAATACGAAACAACGTATGTTCATCGCCGATTGACCGATTTCGGACAGAACCTGCCGCCCGAGCCGGCCGATTCGCTGGAACGATTCATGGAACGGATCGAATCGTTGTACGATCATTTTCCTTCCCGGATTGACCCCGAAAGTTGGATGGAGCAGCTGAATTCCGACGTCATGTGGAACGTGGGCACGCAGTCCAATGTTTCCATCCAATTGCTTTATTTTATGGAGGAGAATCCTTTTGTGCCCGAGGCCGTTTGGACGCTGCTTGAAAATACCTTTCATTGGAGCGAAACGGCCGGTGAAGATCCGGAGGATTTCAAGGACGAATTTCCGAACGTTTACGCCTATGCGGTGGCCAAACCTCCGTTGCTGCATTTGGGTTATACGGCGCTTTTGCAGGCGGAGGAATCCGTCGTCGACGATTTTTTGTGGATGCGGGAAAAAGGGCTGCTGGCTATGCTGGAGCGGGATTATGAAACGGCCAAGCAGCTGCTGGAAGATGCCTCGGAAATTTTCGGGGAGGATCCGGATGCCGTTCGGCTGCTGGCGGCATGTTATGCGCAAACGGGAGATGCGGACAACGCTTTGCAGGCGAGCGACCTGCTGGTACGGCTGCAGCCTGACGAAATCGACGGTTACATGTACCGGGCGCGGGCGTTTTACGAGCGTGGCGACCTTAACGCATGCCTTCACGATCTGAACCGGGTGTTGGAGCGTCATCCTTCCTACATTGCAGCGTTGTCCCTAGCGGGGCGCTGTTACAGGATGCTGGGAGAATACGACAACGCGTATGAAATGTATAAACGAATCCTGGACCTTCAGCCGGACGATATCGATGCGGTATTGGCTGTTGCGGACATCAATAGGCAAAAGCTGAACGCGTTGGAGTCCGGACAGGCTCATGGCGGCCGGGCGGAACGGAAGCGGCTGAAGCAAGCGCTCGGGAAAAAAACGATCGGCCAACGTCTCAAGCTGGGCGGTTTTTTTCTGGTCACCGGCAAATGGTTCAGCCTGATCGTTCTCATTTTTCTTCAGCTTTATACGGCATCCTCGTTCAAAAATTATACGGGAGAAAGCATCATCGGGTATTTTGCCGATGCCAGCAAGGCGCCGGAAATCCAAACCGTGACTTCCATCGAAGAACTGGTCCGCCTGCCGGCGAAAGTGGACGGCGTTCGTTTCGCGCTCGATCAAGCCGAATATACGGGCATCGTGCAAGTGAAGGTAACGGAGGACGATGAAGAGGAGATCAAGTACGTTAAAGGGAGCGAGATCAAAAAGCAGGGGCTGGAATCGGCCATCACAGGTTATTTATGCGTGGGAGAGCTGAACGGGAAGCAGCTGATCGTCCTCACGGATTATGATCAGGCCAAACAGATTTACGACAACCATCGGATCGAACTGAAGGGAACGGTTCAGGATGTCGACCCGGATATCGTAAGCGAATATCAAGCATGGAAAAGGCAACCCCCGGAGGTCGAAGCCGTAACGACGGATGCCACGGGAGAAAACAAAGTGGATGAAATCATCAAAAAGCTTGAAAAAATAAAAGAGCGTCCGTTGAATCACCCTCTAATGAACCCGGTACCCGAGAAATACGTGAACGCGGTTAAAGCACCGACTCGTTCCGGGCATGTCGGGATTCCGTGGAAATTTTATATCCTGTTTGTGGTCATTGTGTTATTGTACATATCCATATGGGGCGAAGTTCGGAGAGTATGGCGCTGTTTGCGTTTCAATTAAGGTTTGACAAGGAGGGAGCAAACATGGAACAAATTACGGAGATTGCCGCGCGTTTGCAGCCATACGTCGACGCGATGACGGCGCTTTGCATCGAAGGGCGTTATGCTGAGTATCATATTCAAAACTCTTCAAGGTCTTTTTCCAAAAGATCGTTTAACCGTAAAACGTTAAAGTTATGGAATATTGAAAACGCAGCTGGCTTAAGAGATGTTCTGGATTGGTTCGCGTCGGATGGGATGAGGAAAGAATTTGCGGAGACGAGCGGGATGTTGTCCGTGTTGTCCGCCGAAAAACGTGCCCGTCAAATTGAAGAAACGGAAGATCCGATTCAAAAGCATAAGCTGTCCGTCGCCAATCAATATGTGGGACGTTTGTCTGCCGGGGGAATTGCGGCATACGACTACAGCTGGGGCGTGTTTATTTGCTGCGCCGCCCGTAAAATGGATTATTTGACCGAAGAGGGAAAGTGGGATCATATCGCCCGGTTCGTCGGATTGGCGAAAGAAAGCTACTCGGAATGGAACGATTATATGGCGGGATTTGCGGCAGGAGCCGTTTATTCTTACGGGCATAAGAGAGTCGGCTACGTCGCGGACAATCAAGCGGTTTTCGCGAAGCTGATGTTTTCCCGTTTAAGCCCGTTCCGGAAAGTGCGGCTCAGCTGATCATTTCATCTAATAGGAATCCGTTTCCTCCATGGTTCGCCTGCGAAGGCGAGGATCGGAGGGGCGGATTCTTTTGTTTTTCCGGCAATGCGGGGCATGTCATGCCATGAACATTCCTTGTAAGCTTTTCTCTAAAAAAGAGGACTAGATTCCGTGATCCGCCCATATATATAAGTTGGACATGCTCGGGCGATCTTCTACGAATCCAGGCTGCATGGCAGCAACATTTTGATTAGAGGAGGCTGTTATGGAAATGGTATACGCTGAACCGGGACAAAACGGAGCAAAGGTAGCATTCAAAAAACGTTACGACAATTTCATTGGCGGCAGATGGGTACCTCCCGTGCAAGGACAATACTTTGAAAATGTTTCGCCCGTGAATAACCGCGTATTTTGCGAGGTGGCCCGTTCGACGGCCGAAGACATCGAGCTGGCGCTCGACGCCGCGCATGAAGCGAAAGCCGCCTGGGGCCGGACTTCCGTCGCGGAGCGGGCGAATATATTGAACCGGATCGCGGACCGGATCGAAACCAATTTGGAGATGCTTGCCGTAGCCGAAACATGGGACAACGGCAAACCGGTCCGGGAGACGCTGGCCGCGGATTTGCCGCTCGCCATCGACCATTTCCGGTATTTCGCCGGATGTATCCGGGCGCAGGAAGGTACGCTCAGCCAAATCGACGATGATACGGTGGCGTACCATTTTCATGAGCCGCTCGGGGTTGTCGGCCAAATCATCCCGTGGAATTTCCCGCTGCTGATGGCGACCTGGAAGCTCGCTCCGGCGCTGGCGGCAGGCAATTGCGTGGTGCTGAAACCGGCGGAGCAAACCCCGGCTTCCATCATGGTGTTCATCGAGCTGATTGAAGACCTGCTTCCGCCCGGCGTCGTGAACGTCGTTAACGGGTTTGGACTTGAGGCGGGAAAACCGCTTGCTTCCAGCAGCAGAATCGCCAAGGTTGCTTTTACGGGAGAAACGACGACAGGACGGCTCATTATGCAGTATGCCTCGCAAAATCTTATTCCGGTGACGCTGGAGCTTGGCGGCAAATCGCCGAACATTTTCTTTGAAGACGTCATGGCCAAAGACGATGCGTTTTTCGATAAAGCGCTCGAAGGTTTTACATTGTTTGCGCTGAATCAGGGGGAAGTGTGCACTTGTCCGTCCCGGGCACTCATTCAGGAATCCGTTTATGATGAATTTATGGAACGGGCATTAAAGAGAGTTGCCGCCATTAAACAGGGCAATCCGCTGGATTCGGCCACGATGATCGGGGCGCAGGTGTCCACCGAGCAAATGGAAAAAATCCTCAGCTATATCGACATCGGCAGACAGGAAGGTGCGGAGTGCTTGATCGGCGGAGGCCGGGCATCCATCCCCGGTGAATTTTCCGACGGATATTACATCCAGCCGACGGTTTTGAAAGGGCAAAACAACATGAGAATTTTCCAGGAGGAGATTTTTGGGCCGGTCGTGGCGGTGACGACGTTCCGGGATCAGGAAGAAGCGCTCGCCATCGCCAACGATACGCTTTACGGCCTGGGCGCCGGCGTATGGACGCGCGACGTGAATACCGCCTACCGGATCGGCCGCCAAATTCAGGCGGGACGAGTATGGACGAACTGCTATCACGCGTATCCGGCGCATGCGGCGTTTGGTGGTTACAAATCGTCGGGGATCGGCCGCGAAAACCATCTGATGATGCTTTCCCATTATCAGCAGACGAAAAACCTGCTGGTCAGCTACAGCCCGAACGCGCTGGGTTTCTTTTAAGTAGAGGAACCGGCTATGTCGCCAGAGGTCAGTGAGGTTCGCAAGGTCGTTGCTACCGATGCCGCACTGGAACTGATCGGGCTGCTGCGATCCAAACACGGGCCGGTCATGTTTCATCAATCGGGCGGATGCTGCGACGGCAGCTCGCCGATGTGTTATCCGTTGGGGGAATTTTTCGTCGGAGACAGCGATGTGCTGATGGGAGAGATCGGAGGCGCCCCTTTTTATATGAGCAAAGCCCAATACGAGTATTGGAAGTTTACGCAGCTCATCATCGACGTCGTTCCGGGACGGGGAGGCATGTTTTCGCTGGAAGGGCCGGAAGGAAAAAGATTTTTGACGCGTTCCCGGGTGTTTACCGAGGAGGAGCAGCGAAAGTTGAAGCTTTTGTAAAAGGTTGAAAAAGCCCCGTTTACATGGGGCTTTTTTTATTAGCTCTTTTTTGGTTAATTTTGTCAATTTGAGGGTTTTATTTGGCGGATGTTTCGTAAAATGACCTTCTCCTTTTATCGAGCCTTTGCATCATGCTAAAATGAGCAATCCATGAGAAATCGTATAAAACCAATTATGTTAGGTTATATAGGAGTACTTATCATTCATTTTGAGGGGGAAGGAAATGGAAACCGATAAAACGGCACTTCCGCAAGTCGTTTCAGAAGAAGAGTGGCTGGCAGCTCGTGAAAAGCTGCTCGTCAAAGAAAAGGAACTCACTCGTGCGCTGGATGCGCTGGCCGCAGAGCGCCGCCGGATGCCGATGGTGCGGATCGATAAAGATTACCGTTTCGAAGGGCCGGATAGCACGGGAAACCTGCTTCATCTTTTTGACGGTCGTCGCCAGCTTATCGTCTACCATTTCATGATGGCTCCGGGTTCCGACCGCCCTTGCCCAGGTTGCTCGTCTTTTGTAGACAACATTGGCCTTCTTGCCCATCTACATGCCCGCGATACGACCTTTGTTCTGGTTTCTCCCGCACCGCTGTCGCAGATTGAACCGTATAGAGCGCGTATGGGTTGGACTGTCCCCTGGTTTTCTTCGAACGGCAACGACTTCAACGTTGATTGCGGTGCGGGCAACGGATTCGGCCTAAGTGTATTTCTCCGACATGACGATAAAGTCTTTCGCACCTATTACACGACAGACCGCGGTGTCGACAGGCTCCGCATGGATTTCAATCTCCTTGATCTAACGCCGTTCGGTCGCCAGGAAAATTGGGAGGATTCGCCTGAAGGCTGGCCGCAAACGCCGCCCTATATTTGGTGGCGCCTACACGACGAATATTAAGGATTGGAACAATCCCGATGAAATGCGGAATCTGCAGAGACCGCCGTGCCACTGCCTGACGCAGCTGTTACACAAACAGGGCCAAGATGGTTATAACAACAGGGGTTCCGGTACTCACGGCAGCCGGGCGGAGTGAAATCGTTCAAATTTTCCTTTACAAACGAACATACATTCGCTAAGGTAGTTACTAGGTTAATTACCATATCCAGGAGCGTGATTCCGCAATGGCCGAAATCGTTAAAGCAAAAATTGAAAATTCACTTACCGTCTTGTTAGTCTCGGATGTTGAAGTCCAGAAAGTATTATGAGGAAGCGTTGGGATGCGAAGTGAACGAACAGTGGGCCATCCGAGACAACTTTGGTTTAGGTTTTAAACTGATCCAGGCGCAAAGCGTCGAAGATGTCCGGCCCAATAAAGGAACCTGGAATACATACGCTTACGTAAAAACCCACGATGAACTGGATGCCTTGTATCATGAACTCAAAACTAACGGTGCGATCATCGTTTCCGAACCCGTAATAACGGAATACGATTGGGGGGCATGGAAGGATTTTGCCGTTCGGGATTTGGATGGCTACATCATCGGCTTTGGTTCAGGACATAAACACGATTAAGCGGAAACTTAAAGTGAGGCTACCGAGCACAGCATCGGCGGCCTTTTTTGATGTTTGCGGAATAGCTGGAAGAAAGGACTTTTTGGCTGTAAACGCGTAAACGTGTAGTGATGAAGGACGTATACGTTTTTAAAGGCAAAACCTTCCTTAAAGTCGAACTTTAAAGTACGGCAGCAATATTTTTAAAAATGATGGCCGTCCCCATAAGGTTTCTTGGCTAATCAAATGAAATCTTGCATGAATGTTATAGGATCGAAATTGAAAGTGGAAATATCGGGGAGGTCAACTTCATGGGAAAAGGGGATTCAAATAGATCTTGATTCAAGGAGGGAAGACATGGATTACATTTCACCGAAAGAAGCCGCGTTAAACTTGAAACGGTGGCCTAAAGATACGATAGCGGCGGGTCCCCGACATACCATTGGACTGAAATCGGACGGCACGGTGGTTGCTGTGGGTGATAATAAATATAGCCAATGCGATGTAAGCGGCTGGCACCATATTGTAGCGGTCGCTGCGGGTAATGTTCATATGGCGACAAACACGGGGAATGCTCATACCATCGGTCTTAAATCGGATGGCACGGTGGCGGCTGCGGGTTGGAATAAGCATGGCCAATGCGATGTAAACGACTGGCGCGATATCGTGGCGGTTGCGGCGGGTTGGCGCCGTACCATTGGGCTTAAATCGGATGGCACGGTGGTGGCTGTCGGTCGAAATCATGAAGGCGAATGCAATGTAAGCGGCTGGCGTGAAATGGCAGCGGTCGCGGCCGGTGATTGGCATATCGTCGGTCTTAAATTGAACGGAACGGTGACGGCTGTGGGGAATAATCGGTATCGCCAATGCGATGTAAGCGGCTGGCGAGATATGGTGGCGGTTGCAGCCGGTTACCTGCATACCGTTGGCCTTAGATCGGATGGCACAGTGGTGGCTGCGGGCCGAAATCATCATTGCCAGTGTGACGTAAGCGGTTGGCGCGGCATTGTGGCGATAGCGGCGGGTAGCAGCCATACCATTGGTCTGAAATCGGATGGCACGGTGACGGCCGTGGGCGATAATAAATATGGCCAATGCAATGTAAGTCGCTGGCGCGATATCGTGGCGGTTGCGGCGGGTTGCGCTCATACCATCGGCCTTCAATCGGACGGCTCGGTGGTTGCTGCGGGTGACAATAAATACGGCCAATGCGATGTAAGCGGCTGGCGAGGCATTCTATAAATCACGTTAGCGGATGCGCGTCCAAAAAAACTTGACAAAGTCGTTCACTTGGAGAACGTCCTGCACCGGTATATACGGTATAAAGTAGGAGTCCTCCTTGTGACAAGTCTTTTTCCCATCGGTGATCGCAAAAAATGTTTCCTCATCCAGATCGCTCCTCCCGAAGCCGCTTCTTTCGTGTATAATTTTGGTAACCATTTGCAAAGGGCTGAGAATCCGGTAGTGACAAACGAGGAATATAAAAACAGGATCGATGCGGTTATTCGTTATATGGAAGAAAACGCCGGACAAAAATTGTCGCTCGAACATTTGGCGCATGCGGCGAATTTCTCCAAATATCACTTCTCCCGCATATTTGCCGCGGTCACGGGAGAGACGCCGATGGCTTTCCTGAACCGAAAACGGTTGGAAAAGTCCGTAAGGCTGCTGGCGGAAACGAACATGACGGTTCTCGCGGTTGCAAACGAATGCGGATTCGAATCGCTGTCGGCTTATCATGCGTTATTCAAAAAGCGTTACGGAACGACGCCAACCGGCGTGCGCAAGCATCAGGGGAAACATAGCAATTTTTCGGAAGCAGCAAGCAAGAAACAGGAAGAGACGACGTCCGGGAAAGCTTACAATCAACATCGTAAGCATTCGCTGCTAGAAAGGGCGTGGAATCAAATGATAAAAATCAAAGAATTGCCGGCATTGAACGTCGCATACGTCCGGCATGTCGGGAGCTATCTCGATACCGGAAGCGCATGGGACAAGCTGGGCCGCTGGGCCGCAGAGCGGGGATTGACGCCGCAAAATCAGCAATTTATCGGGATATCGCTGGACGATGGGGGGCTGGTGGACGAATATAGCTGCCGGTATGATGCTTGCATCACGCTGCCCGCAGGGTTTATGGCGGAGGATGAAACTGAGATTCGATTCAAGCCGTTGCCCGGCGGCATGTTTGCGGTATATCCTTTTTACGACACGATCGATCAATTTGTGCTTGCGTACCAAAACGTATTCGGCCTTTGGCTCCCGAACAGCGGATACGAAGCGGATGACCGCCCGTGCCTGGAATTTTGCCTGAACGATCCCGCGCAGGATGCGGAGGGGAAATGCAGGGTGGATTTATACGTCCCGATCAAGAAAAGCGGTTAAAAACGGCGAAGCCATCGCTTGGCTTATGGAGGAGTTAGAAATGAACACAGAAGCGCCATTCGGCCGGTTTCCGGTCATTAAATCAGACAGGCTCATCTTGGACAAAATCGGTGCGGAACATCTGGAAGAAGTATTTGAAATCTATGACAATGACAAGGTTTTTACGTATTGCCGGCATCATTCCGAAGCATAACAAAGAGACGGTCAAAAACATGATCGGGCATTTCGAACGCGATTTTTTGAAAAAAAGCCGGATCAAATGGGGAATTTTTGCGGTGCAGGAGCCCGACAAGCTGCTGGGCATCATCGAAGCGTGCGATTGGAACCGGAAGGTGAATTCGGTGACGGTGGGATATTTTTTGGCCGAACGGCATTACGGAAAAGGAATTGCTACGGAAGCGCTGCGAGCGCTCACCCGGTATTTGTTCGACGAAGTCCTTGTGAACCGGATCCAGGCCGAAGTGATGCCCCAGAATGAAGCGTCCAAAAAGGTTTTGCTGAAAAACGGGTTCAGAAAAGAGGGGCTACTGAGGCAGGCGTCTTTATGGTCCGGCAAAGGGATCGTTGACCTGGAGATTTACGGCATTTTGAAAGAGGACTTAATCTGAACGAACATAGGTAAATCGATAGCGTATAACCGGCAATTTTGTGATACAATAATGATAATCATGATAACTTTTCGGCCATGTGTAACTGGCGTAACGTGGGGAACCACGAGGGAGCACATGGATCATAACAGCCGCACGCCTGGGCAAAAGTATTTGGAGGGTCATCCTTCCGAATGCTTTTTTTGTTTGAAACCAAAATCGGAGGCGACAGGAATGAGCATGCTGTTAAAAACAAAACCGCTGGCGAGCGAAGTATCCGAATCCATCATCGAGGAAGTGAACCGCTGCAAGGGGAAAGGGATTCGGCCGCGGCTGGCTGTTATTTTGGTTGAGGGAGATCCGGCGTCGGCATATTATGCAAGAGTGAAAGAGAAAAAAGCACGTCAGCTCGGCATCGCGTTCGACCTGATTACGTTTCAGCCGGAGGTGACGGAGCAGCGGCTGCTTGACGAGATCGGGAAATTAAACCGGGATCCGGCGGTGCACGGCATCATGCTGGAGCTGCCGCTTCCGAGGCATATTCGCCTGCAAACTTGCTGCGACGCCATCCGGCCGGAAAAAGACGTGGACGGCATATCGTCGGCAAACAAACTTGCCTGCATGACGGGCGGCGCCGGCATTTACCCGGCTACGCCGCAGGCGTGCATCCGGATCGTGAAGCATTTCGGATTTTCGCTGCAAGGGAAAAACGTCGTGCTTGTCGGACACGGGGAAACGGTCGGCAGACCTTTGATGCAGATGCTGCTTCGCGAAAACGCGACCGTCACCGTCTGCCATTACTATACGCAAAATCTGGCCAAACATATTGCAGGCGCGGACATTTTGATGACCGCCACCGGGTGCGCGGGGCTGATCACCGCGGACATGCTGCATCCGGAGCTGGTCGTCATCGACGCCGGGATCTCCGAGACGCCAACCGGCATCGTCGGCGATGCGGTTCCCGAGGCCGTGGATGCCGCCAAAGCAGTGACGCCGGTTCCGGGCGGAGTCGGGACGTTGACGACCGTCCTGCTGTTTGAAAATCTATTGCATGCCATCCGGCTGCAGGAGCAATCGAAAGAGGTGTAGGACGTGAGCGGAGAAAATCAGGTTTTTGATCAAACGGTCCGGCGGTTTTTGCAAGCGGCCGCTTCAAGCGCGCCGACGCCGGGCGGGGGAAGCGTGGCGGCTTTGGCTGCAGCGCTTGGCGCGTCCATGGGCTCCATGGTTGCCAACATAACGAGCGGACCGAAGTTCGAATCCGTACGGGAGAAAATGGCGGACATCGTAAAGCTGATGGAAGCCGCGATGGCCGAAGCGGAGCTTTTTTTGAAAAAGGATATGGAATCGTTTAATGGCTACATGGCCGCGCTCGCGCTGCCGAAAGGGACCGACGAGGAGAAACGGCATCGTTCCGTCGCCCTGCAGCAAGCGGCGGTACAGGCGGCATCCGTGCCGCTTCATCTGATGAAACGCTGTCTGGAAATCATGTCGGCATTAGCCGGGGTAACCGTCCAGGTCAATAAAAACGTCATTTCGGATCTTGGCATCGCGCTTTTGATGCTGGACGCAGCGGTTCAGTCCGCATGGATTACCGTCGAGATCAATCTTGGCAGCATGAAGGATGACGGCGTGCGGACTTCATTCGAGGAAACGGGGACGGAGCTTTCGGCACGGTCAGCAGAGTTAAAGGAACAAGTTTTGCAGCAGATCAGGAAAAGGTTGGCGTAGATCGCATGATACGCGAGCAATGGGAGCAGGTCGTTCAACTAATCGAACCGGGAGCAAAGCTGCTTGGGACGCGCGCGCTTCAGGGCGGCGTTTCGGCCCAGGTGACGAGGCTTGACGTTGAAATGCCTGACGGCGCTGTGCGAAAACTGCTTGCACGCCGGCATGGCGAAGCCGATCGCAGCAGAAATCCTCAAATCGCGCAGCATGAATTTATGCTTCTGCAGCGTTTAAAGGCGGCGGGTCTGCCTGTTCCCGCGCCTTATATCGCTTTGGATAGGTTTGGAGGTGCGCCGCTGCTGGTCACGGAGTTCATGGAAGGCGAAGTCCTCGGGTCGATGGAAAATGTGCCTGATGCCATGCTGCAGCTGGCGGACCGGTTGTCGGATATCCATCAAGTGGCATGGGAGCGGCATGCGCTTCATTTTCTTCCGAAACAAAACGATGGGTGTGAAGCCAGGCTGAACAAAAGGCCGGAACGGATGGACGACTCGTTAAGCGAAGGGCGGATCCGGGACGCGCTGGAGGCCGTTTGGCCTTTGCCGCAAGCGAACCGGGACGTGCTGCTGCATGGAGACTTCTGGCCGGGAAACGTCATTTGGAAGGATGGCCGCATTGCGTCATTGATCGATTGGGAGGATGCGGCGATCGGAGATCCGTTATTTGATTTGGCGAACGCCAGGCTCGAGCTGTTATGGGCTTCCGGCACCGATGCCATGGACGGGTTCACGCAGCGGTATCAAACGCGAAATCCGGGTTTGGATTATTCGGCTTTGCCTGTTTGGGATCTGTTCGCTGCGCTGAAGCCCGCTTCCGGTTTGTCCGAGTGGGGGCTTCCGCCCGACATCGAGCGGCAAATGCGCGAAAAGCACCGCTTGTTTACCGAACATGCGTTGGCGAGGATGCAGCGGTGAACAAAATTTTGGGCGAATGACCTGTTCAGCGTCTCGACGCTTGCCCAATAACTTTTGCCATAACCGAATATATCCCTAAACCTGCCCGAGCCCGGCAAAAAAGCGCCATTCCCCACATACGTTTATTAAAACAAGGATAGGTGGCTTGTAAATGACGACTTTTTTTCTTGTAAGGCATGCATTGAAAGAAAAAGCCGTTGGCGATGTTCCTCTGACCTCCAGGGGAGTGATGCAAGCGCAGGCGACGGGTAAACGTTTCTCCGGGTTGCCCATCGACGCAGTATACTCCAGCCCGCTGCGCAGAGCCCGGGAAACCGCCGAACATATTGCGTTGGCAACGAAATCGCCCGTTTATGCGGATCGCCGTTTGCGGGAACGCGCGAATTGGGGGGACCTGCCGGGACAAAGCTTTGACGAGTTTGTCGCCATGTGGGAGCGTTGTACGCGTGAACCCGAATATATGCCGCCCGTAGGCGATTCGGCAAAACAAGCCGGGGAACGTTTATCCTCCTTATTGGCCGAACTGGCGGCCCAATATCCGGCTCCGGGCAGCGTTGTTTTGGTGACGCACGGAGGGTTAATCACCGATTTTTTGGTTCATGCCTTTCCCGAGAACGAACTGGAAGCTTGGCATCCGAATTTCATTGCGGTACAAAGCGAGTTGATTCCGGAATGTTCCATAACGACGTTACAGGATGAAGGCGGTACGTATAGAATCGTGGATTTCGCTTCCGTCGGGCATTTAAAATCCATTTCTTAGGAGCATAAAATAAACAGCTTCGGATTTTCGGTAAAGAGCTTTTAAAAAAAGGTTTACCGCCACAACCGGGCTTTAGGATGGTAAACTTAAGTTGCCTAACCCTTGGAAAAACTACAATGGATGATCGACGTAGGATATAGCCGGCAAGCAGCCGGTTATTTTCGTTTCGGCCGGAAATGATCGGGATTGAAACATTCGGCGCAGGCGATGAAACGATCGAATTCAATGGCCAAAATGGAGTTTTGTAAACTACAGATGGACAGCTAAATCAGGATTTTGCAACATTCGATTCCTGCCGCTCCAGGGTACAAATATAGACGAATTCATCCGTTTCGCTCTATATATTGCTCATTGGAAGCCGCTTTTTGGATTTTTGCAATATCCTCAAATAATAAACGGGCGGGAGGAAAAACAGTGTTCGTCGTTAACGTCGAAGGAGCAATTTTTCAGAACGATAAATGGCTTGTGATCGAACGCGGGGCGGAGGAGACGCATGCGGCCGGCACGTTGTCTTTTGTCGGCGGGACGGTGGAGCAGGAGGGATTTTCACAAGACATTTTGGAACGGACCTTAAGCAGGGAAATTGACGAGGAAGTCGGCGTTCGCATTAAGGAAAAGCTGCATTTTGTACATAGCTCCTCTTTTGTCACGGACGAGGGTCGTCCGGTTATCAATATCGTTTTTCTTTGCGAATACGATCAAGGCACCGCCTTTAGAAAAAGCCCGGGTGAGGTTGCAGCCGTGAGCTGGATGACGACGGAAGAAATTCTTCGTCATCCCAAAACACCTCCCTGGATGTATGACAGCGCAAAGCGGGCGGATCGGCTGTTGAAGGAAATTCATGCGGACAGGTTAGGAACGTAGTGCGTCACGGACGATGAAATAGGAGGGCAATATGAAGGCAGAGCTTATAAAACGAATCGAGGAACTGCAAAACCAAAACCGTTTTTCGGGAACGGTGCTCGTCAAAGCGGAGCAACATGTTTTGGCAGAAATAAGCTTCGGGTATGCCAACCGTTCCGATTCACTGGGGAACAATTCAAATACTCGGTACGGGATCGCTTCGGGATGCAAATTGTTTACCGCCATAGCCGTTTGTCAGCTGGTGGAGAAAGGAATGCTTTCGTTTGACTCCAAGGTGAAAGATTGCCTGAATGTTGATTTTCCGGGGTTTGACGAAAAGATCACCATCCACCATCTGCTGGCGCATACATCCGGCATTTCCGACTATTTCGACGAGGAAGAGATGGAGGGTTATGAGCGATTGTGGTTCGAGCGCCCGATGTACCGGATGCGGAACCCCCTAGATTTTTTGCCGCTGTTTCAAGATAAACCGATGAAATTGCATGTCGGGGAAAGATTCCACTATAACAATGCCGGATACATATTGCTCGGCTGCATCGTACAACAGATTAGCGGACAGGATTTTGCCGCATACGTTCAAGAGAATATATTTCAAAAGGCTGGAATGGAATCGTCCGGGTACTTTGAAATGGACGCCCTTCCCGCCAATACGGCGATCGGCTATATTGATCTTGGCGATGGGGCATGGAAAACGAACATTTACTCTTTGCCTGCGAAAGGCGGGCCGGACGGCGGCTCGTTCGCCACGGTGCATGATATGGATCGGCTGTGGAACGCGCTAATGGATCACGCCCTGCTTAGCGAAATCTACACCCAGCTGCTGCTCGAGACTCACGCCCATGCGGGCGGGGATGATCATTACGGTTACGGCGTCTGGATCAAAAAAGGGACAAACGGAGAAGCGCAAAAATATCATGTTATGGGTTATGATCCCGGCGTTTGCTTTCATTCCGCTTATTACCCCGAGCAATCGTTCACGCTGGTGGTTTGTTCCAATCAGTCGGGGGGAGCGTTTGAGATGATGGCGGCCATCGAGGATGAAATCATCGGAAAGCGATAAAAACATCTATCGGCGTACTTTCTCGGAAGACAGATTGCGTTTTGCGGAAATTCTCCTTGAGATATAAGGAAGCCATCGCTTCGAGACTTTTTTCTTTTCTTATGCCATCAAAAAAGCCGTCCCGGGCTTTCGGACCCTGAGGAACGGCTTTCTTTTATGCTGTTAACGGCGGCCGTCGAGGTTAAGGGAAGGCACGCTGTTTTTCAGCAGGATGCTGCGGTACAAATATTCGAAAATGAATTCAAACGCTTCAAGATGTTTTTTGGCTTCAAACGCGTTTTTTCCCCAGGCGTAGATGCCGTGGTTGCGCAGGAGAATGCCCGGAACGTTCGGGTCAAGCACACCCTCGACACGTTCGGCGATCGACGGGATGTGGGCGAAGTTGGGCAGCACCGGGATGGAAATCGCGGCATTTTCCTCCCATATGTTAAACGCTTTGATCAGTTCGATGCCTTGAGCCGGAACCGCGCCTTGATCGCCGAACCATTCGCTGATCAAATTGTTGAAGACCGTATGGACGTGAAATACGGCGCCGCAGCCGGTCAGGCGGTAAATTTCGCAGTGGATCTGCGTTTCCGCGCTGGGTTTCAGGCTGGTCGTTTCCACGGCCCGGCCGCTTTTGTCGACGAACAGGAAATCCTCAGGCGTGCTTGCCGATTTGTCCTTGCCGCTGGCGGTGATGGCAAAATAAAAATGTTCGGGATCAAAATCGCCGACGCGGACGGACAAATTGCCGCTGGTTCCCGGAAACCAGTTTTTGGCGGCGAACTGCTGCTTGATTTGCCGGAGCTCGTCCAGCGCCTGCTGTTTATGCTCCAGGCTGATGCTTGCAAACGTCATGATTTTACCGCACCCCTTGTTGTCGTTTCTGTTTCATATCGCTCATAATATCAAAAAAATCGCCGAACGGCACATGCTTGACGCCAAGCTCGGCGCATTTGTCGGTCAGGATGGACCGGGAATAGACAAAATCGGCGATTTTGGCTCCTTCGAAATCCGTCAGACTGTCGCCGATTAGAATCCTTTCGTACCTTTCCTCCGGAAAACGGCGCATGACCGTCGTTTTGCACATCCCGCAGCCGTTATGGCATGGATCCTGGCATGGGTGAGGCCAGAGAATTTCGATGTTGTCCCCGCTAAAATCCGCGCTGTTGCAAAAAATATGGTCGCTTGGAATGTCGAACGGAGCCAGCAGCGGGTCGATGAAAAAATCCATGCCGCCGCTGGTCACGTAAAACTCGATTCCCTCCTGCTTCACGTAATCGAGAAATTCGCGAAAACCTTGGCGGATGCCTGCGCGGCTCACCACGAAGTTGACAATCTCTTCTTTTTTGCTCGCAGGGAGCAGGGCGAACATGGCGCCGACGCCTTCGCGCAGCGAAATCTCCTGATTGACGGTACGCTGCATGATCGGCTCGTAACCTTCGGGCTTGAACTCCTTCATGATCGCGACGATATTGTCCGAAAGGGTGATCGTGCCGTCGAAATCGCAAAAAATGACCGGCTTTTTGCCTGCTGTCATCGTTCTCCCCCCCAAGCCTCAAGGGCGGCTTTCAGCTCGGGATGGCCGTCTTCGGCGTAATCGGCCAGGCGAATGGAACGCTGCGCGGCTTCGATCGCCTGTACGAAAGCGCGTCCGCCGGCTTCCGTTCCCATCGGATGCCCGTGAATGCCCCCGCCTGCATTGACGACGACATCTTGGCCGAAATCTCGCAAAATAAGCGGCACGAGTCCCGGATGGATGCCGGCCGAAGGCACAGGCATGCTCGTTTTGAGCGGCAGGGCTCCCGTAACGAGCTCGTCCCGGATAGCCATGTTTTCTTCGCGCGGCATCGTGACCGATCCGTACGGAGAAGGGAACAGGACCAGATCCGCGCCCGCCAGGCGCATCAGCTGTCCGAGCAGCACCGATGCGGAAATGCCGTAATGCGGAGACGGGTAAAATGCGCCCGCCAAAGCCGGATGCGCGGCGATCGGCACCGTAATCTCCGGATCGGAGCTCAGCTCATGCAGCACGTCGTAGCCGTAGGACAAGACATTGAACAGCAGGGCGTTCGCGCCGGCGTTGATCGCTTTAAGCGCCTGGGCTTTCAGGTTGGACGTATGCCCGGTCAAGTTGGCGGCGTACAGCAGCTTTTTGCCGGTTTCGCGGCCGGCCTCCTCCGCGGCCTTCAGGCAAACCTCCACGCGTTTTTCGATCGGGGTCAGCTCGTTTTCGAACAGGATTTCGTCATCCTTGATCAGGTCGACGCCGCCAAGGGCCTGCTTCACGAATTGCTCCCGCAGCTCGTCCATGTTGAGTCCGATGACCGATTTGAAAATGCTCATGAGCAGCGGCCGGTCATAGACGCCAAGCAGATCGCGGATGCCGGCGACGCCGAATTTCGGACCGGGGAAAGCGGAGAGATATTCGTCCGAAAATCCGAGACGGTTCAGCTTGATCCGCCCATCCATCGAAATTTTGCCGAAAGCGGTGACGAGCAGCGCCGGGATGTCTTTGCTGAAATTGACGTCCGGATAAGCGATCGTCACGTCGGCGTACCGCTCGCCGGGTTTCGCGCCTTCCGGCTCATGCACCTCGACGTTCAGCACCTGGCCGAGATGTTTTTGCATCGATTCGCGTTTGGCTTGCGGCAGCTCGGTCCAGCTGCCGACGGTCATGCCGACCGCGATCGATTCCGCTTTTTTGCGGAAATCGGCTTTATCGTCATATAAACGGTAGGTCGCTGTGCAATAACTCATGAAATTCCCTCCTTCAGTGCTGCTCCCATCTCTTTGGAACGCTCCGCGCAGCGGGCGACCGCCGCGATCACCGTCTCGAAGAAATCCCCCTTGTCCAGGGTTTCCAGCGCGGCCTGCGTCGAGCCGTTCGGCGAGGTGACTTTGGCTCTCAGGGCGGCCGGTTCTTCGCCGGTCAGCTGCACCATGCGTGCGGCGCCGAGCACGGTCTGAACCGTCAGCTCGCGGCATTGCTGCGGCGTGAGCCCCCCGCGGATGCCTGCGGCCATCATCGCTTCCATCATATAGTAGATGTAGGCCGGACCGCTGCCGGAAATGCCCGTAAGAATCTCAAGCTTTTCTTCTTCGACGACCGTGACGGTGCCGACGGCGCCGAACAAAGACGTCACGATCTGCCGCTGCTTGTCGCTGATTTCCTTCGAATAGGAGATGCCCGTCGCGCCAAGGCCGATGGAGCTGGACGTATTCGGCATCGTGCGGGCCACCGGCTGCTTGCGGCCGAGAAGATCCTGCATGGTGCGGATCGTAAGTCCGGCGATGACCGAAACGATCAGCGTATCCTCGGAGAGCAGCGGGCCCAGGTTTTTGAGCGCCTCCGCCGCGTCCTTCGGTTTCATCGCAAGCACGATGATCGGCGAGTTCCGCAAAATGCCGGGGAGCGCCTCGGCATCGTTGCTGACGTTGACGCCGTACTTTTGCCGCAGCTCATCCAGGCGCCGGGCGTTGCTGCGGTTCAGCATCGTAACGTTCGCCGCATGGACGACGGATTTGTGGATCAGCCCCTTGACGATGGCTTCGGCCATCGAGCCGGCGCCGTAAAAGGTAATAGATTCAGCGATCATCGCTTGCTGTTGACTCATGTGATATCATCCTCCCTGCGGTGTATCGATTGGGCATCCGGGTTCATCCGCGGACTATCCGCGGATTTGCCCGCTGCCATGAATGACGTATTTCGTTGAAGTCAGCGCAGGAAGTCCCATCGGGCCGCGTGCATGCAGCTTCTGCGTGCTGATGCCGATTTCCGCGCCGAAGCCGAATTCGAAGCCGTCCGTGAAGCGGGTCGATGCGTTATGGTAAACCGCCGCGGCGTCGACTTCTTGCAAAAACCGTTTGGCGTGGCCGGCGTTTTCCGTCACGATGCATTCGGAATGCTTGGTGCCGTAACGGGAAATGTGATCCAGGGCTTCATCCAGCGTATCGACGATTTTTACGTTCAAAATATAGTCGTTATATTCGGTGGCATAATCTTGCTCCGTGACCGGTACGGCCCAAGAGACGAGCTCCCGCGTCCGCTCGCAGCCGCGGATTTCGACCTTTTCCTGCCGCAGCCGGTCCGCAATGGATCCGAGATGGCCCGCCGCGAAGCGGCTGTTCACGAGCAGCGTCTCCATGGAGTTGCATACGGAAGGACGCTGGACTTTGGCATTGACGGCGATCGCTTCGGCCATGGCGCTGTCCGCCGTTTCGTCGATATACGTATGGCAGATGCCTGCTCCCGTCTCGATGACGGGCACGGTGGCGTTTTCGACGACGTTGCGGATCAATGCCTGGCCGCCGCGCGGAATGATGACGTCAAGCAGCCCGTTCAGCTTGAGCATTTCGTCCACGGAAGAGCGGTCCGCGCTTTCGATCAGCTGGATCGCGTCCGCAGGCAGCGAAGATGCTCCGAGCGCCTCGTGAAGCACCTCCACGATTTTGCGGTTGGACGATAATGCCGACGAGCCCCCGCGCAGGACGACCGTATTGCCCGCCTTCAGGCATAGCCCGGCAGCGTCGACGGTTACGTTCGGGCGGGCTTCGTAAACGATGCCGATCACTCCGAGCGGAACGCGGATTTTGCTGATTTTCAGTCCGTTCGGCCGTTCAAAATCGTCCAACACATCCCCGATCGGATCGGGAAGCGAAATGATTTGCTCCAGCCCTTCGGCAATGGATTCGATCCGCTGCGGATTCAGCGCCAGCCGGTCGAGCAGGGAAGGGGAGATGCCTTGCGCTTTACCGCGCTCCAGATCCTCCTGATTGGCTGCGATCAAGTCCGCCTGATGTTTGCGCAGATGGTCCGCCATCAGCTGCAGCGCCTCGTTTTTTTGCTCCGTGGTCATCCGGTTCAAGGCCGCTGCGGCAGCGCGCGCTTTTTCAGCTTTTGATTTGACTTCGCTCATGATTAGCTTCCTCCTTGTTTACAGGTGATAGTATGTCGTGATTCCTGGATTTCGCAGCAAAACTTTTTGAGGCGCCGAGTCCAGGGCGTTATTTTAACGTTATCCATTCGTCCCTATGGACCACTTCGAGACGATGGACCATATCGAGCGTCTGAATGACTTCGGCGCTGCTCATGCCTTGAATTCTCTGCAGCTGTTCGTCGTCGTAATTGACGATGCCCCGGCCGAGCACGGCACCGTCAAGGCTCAGCACTTCAACGACGTCGCCTGCCTGAAAATGTCCTTCCACGACCTTGACGCCTACCGGCAGAAGGCTGTGCCCGCCGTTTACGAGCGCCTGCTCCGCCCCGGGGTCGACCCGGAGCGTTCCATGCGGCGTGGACATGAAGCCAAGCCATTGCTTTTTCATCGGGAGGGAATGAAGCCGCGTATCGAAATACGTTCCTTTTCCGCTGCCCGCAACCGCCAGACGCAAGTCGCCGCGGGAGTCCACTTTGCCGACGAAGACGGGCACGCCGCCGCGCGTGGCGATTTTGGCCGCGTCCACTTTGGAGCGCATCCCGCCCGTTCCGACGGAAGAGCCGGCTCCTCCGGCGATCGCGTAAATTTCGTCGGTAATTTCCTCGATATGGTCGAACCTTACCGCATTCGGATGTTTGCGCGGATCGCCGGTATATAAGCCGTCCATATCGGTAAGGATCACCAGGTTTTGCGCCTTCACCAGATTGGCGACGAGGGCCGATAACGTGTCGTTATCGCCGAATTTCAGCTCATCCACCGAAACGGTGTCGTTTTCGTTGATAATGGGGATCGAGCCCTGCTTCAGCAGCTCCTCGATCGTCATGCCCGCATTGTTCATCCGTTTCCGGTTGCCGAAGTCGGTGCGGGTCAAAAGAATTTGGGCGGTCGTGATGCCGTGCGCGGCAAAAGCTTCCTGATATGCCTGCATAAGCAGCGCCTGCCCGACGGCGGCCGCGGCTTGTTTTTCGTGCAGTAGCTTGGGGCGGAAGCTGTAGCCGATCGCCCGGAATCCGGCAGCCACCGCTCCGGAGGTAACCAGCAAAACTTCGGCGCCTTCCTTTTTCAGGGCTGCGATTTCGCTTGCGAAAAACGCGACGGCATCCCGGCTGAGCCCCCCTTCGGAGGACGTCAGCGAGCTGCTTCCTATTTTGACGACGACGCGCGTCGACATCATTCATCACTTCCATTTCAATAATTTCGCTTTAACGGTACGCCATACACATGAGAATTTACGTTCCGCGACAGGAGTGGCGTGCACGGAACGATAACGGGAGATGCTCCGGGAATGCAAAAAAGACTTTCATCCTTAATCGTAAAGGACGAAAGTCTGATCTTCCGCGGTACCACCTTTATTGACGAATCGAATCGATCCGTCCGGCTTTAATGCCCTGTAACAGAAGGCACTGTCCCGCAGGTCGTGCGGGCCGTTCAGGGGTAGGTTTCGGAGGGCACCCGGGTAAATTCTTTCAGCCGGCGGAATTTACTCTCTTTTTGCGCGGATGGTTCCTCTTACTGGTCCCGTCGTCACGTTTCATAGGTATTGGAAAACCCGTTATTTCACATAGAATACCACGGAAATGCCGGGTTTGCAAAATAGATTTTAACCGAAAAGGCCCAGCTCGCCGATGCGCCGGGCCGCTTCCCGCAGCCTTTCCTCGGATGTCAGCAGGCCGACGCGCACGTAACCTTCGCCATGGTCGCCGAAGCCGATGCCCGGCGCCACCGCCACCTTGGCTTTTTGCAGCAAAAGATCGGCGAACGAAGCCGACGTGTGCCCTTTGGGCACCGGCAGCCAGCTGAAGAAGGAACCGCCCGGTTTATCGGCTTCCCATCCGATTTCGGCCAACCCGCCGAAGAAGGCGTCCCTGCGGGATTCGTAACGCCCGACGAGCTCGCCGACGCAGGCTTGGGAAGCGGTCAACGCCTCGGCTGCCGCCGCTTGGATGCCCCCGAAGAGGCTGACATAGATATGGTCCTGAAGCAGGTTGATCATCGAGACGACCTCGCGGTTGCCAAGGGCAAAGCCGACGCGCCATCCGGCCATATTGTACGTTTTGGAAAGCGTATAGAACTCCACGCCGACTTCCTTGGCGCCCGGAGCCTGAAGGAAGCTGACCGGCCGCCGGCCGTCGAAGCCGATGGCGCCGTACGCGAAATCGCTGGCGACGACGATGCCGTTTTCCGCGGCGAATTTGACGGTGTCTTCATAAAAAGACAACGGCGCCGTAGCGGACGTCGGATTGTTCGGATAGTTCAGGAACATCAGCTTGGCCCGCTTGCGGACGGATTCGGGGATGCCGGCGTAATCCGGCAGGAAGGCGTTGTCTTTGCGGAGCGGCATAAAGGACATTTCCGCTTTGGCAAGCGCGACGCCGGACCAATAGTCCGGGTAGCCCGGATCGGGAACGAGGCAAAGATCCCCGGGGTTAAGCAAAATTTGCGGGAGCTGCACGAGGCCGGTTTTGCCGCCGAACAAAATGGCGACCTCCGTCTCCGGATCCAAAACGACGCCGTAATCCTCGAAGTAACGTTTCGCGATGGCCTCTTTTAAAAAGCCGTAGCCCGTAAACGGCGAATATTTATGGTAAAGCGGGTTTGCCGCCGCTTCCTGCAATGCCGTGACGATATGGGACGGGGTCGGCGTGTCCGGATTGCCCTGCCCGAGGTTAATGACGTCGTGGCCTGCGGAAATTTCCCGGTTCACTTTTTGCACGAGCGTCGCGAAAAACTGCGTCGGCAGCTGCGTCATCACGTCCGCGGGTTGGATAGGAAATGCCGATGGGTGTTGCGGGTAGTCTGTCGATTTCACGGTTTGATCACTCCGGTTTCCTGGCATCAAATAGAATAGATTTAATCTATCATGATTTATCCGGGCTGTATAGAGGGAATAACCTGCCCTTGATGATTTCTCCCGCTGCATATATGATGGAAGACAACGCGGGCGGGCTCGTTAACCCGCCTATTCGCTCGAAGCAAACGGCAAGGAGGAGAAACATGGGACATACGGACAAAAAGCTGGCTGTCGCGCTGATCCAAGCCGATATCGAAATCGGCAGCCCAAAGGCCAATAAAACCCGTCTCTCGGAAATGATGGAACAGGCGGTTCAGGGGAATCCGAAGCCGGACCTGCTCGTTTTGCCGGAGATGTGGAATACCGGATACGCGCTGGAGCAAATCCATGAGATTGCCGACCCGGAAGGGGAGGATACCCGGAGCTTCCTGTCGTCTTTTGCGCGGATGCACGACGTCATGATCGTGGGCGGCTCGGCAGCCGTAAAGAAAGAAGGGCGCATTTTCAACACGATGTACGCGTTTGAACGGTCCGGCCGGCAGATCGGAGAATATTCGAAGCTGCACCTGTTCCGCCTGATGGATGAGGAGAAGCATCTGACCGCAGGCGACGAGCCGGTGAAGCTGGACCTTGAAGGCTTTGCCGCAGGCGCCTCGATCTGTTACGACATCCGCTTCCCGGAGCTGGCCCGCAGCCTGGCGCTCGGCGGCGCCAAAATGCTGATCGTGCCGGCGGAATGGCCGCATCCGCGCCTCCAACATTGGCGGACGCTTTTGACGGCAAGGGCGATCGAAAACCAAATGTACGTCATTGCCTGCAACCGGGTCGGCAGCAGCCGGGGCACCGACTTTTTCGGCCACTCTCTAATTATAGATCCGTGGGGCGAAATCGTCGCGGAAGGCGGCGAAACGGAAGAGATTGTAACGGGCGTAATATCGCCGGAGCTGGTGGATGAAGTCAGGGGACGGATTCCGGTATTCGCGGATCGGCGGCCGGAGGTATATTCGGACAAAAAATAAAGGCCTGCCGGCCCCCAAAGCAAAACGAGCCGATGAATCGATTCATCGGCTCGTTTTTTGTTTATTTCACCAGTTCCCGCATCGTTTCCTTGAAAGTTTCGATAAATGCTTCCGCAGCCTTCGAAAGATAACGCCCGCGCCGGTAGGCAATCACGAGCGTACGGCTGGGGACGGGCTCCGCCAGCGGCAGGTAAACGGGGACGAATTCGCTTCTGGACGAGCGCGAAATGAACCTCGGCACCAGCGTAATCCCCATGCCGGTCGCGACCAGCGACTGGATCGTTTCCATGTTGCTGCTTTCGAAAACCACTTTTGGCTCGAATCCAGCCTCCTGGCACAGGTCCAAGGTGATTTTCCGGAAGCCCTGGCCTTTTTTCAACACGATAAACGATTCCTCGCTCAGTTCCTCGATCCGGACGGGAACCGGCTTGCCGTTTTTTGCCCGTTCCGCGAGCGGATGGCCCTCTGGCACCGCAAGGTCGATGAGTTCCTCGCCGATCACCTCATACGCAAGCGAAGGCTCCTGCAAGGGCAGCGCAAGCAGGCTCAAATCCGTTTTGCCGCCGGCCGTCAGCTTTTCGAGATTCATGGACGAATCTTCAAGCAGCGTAATTTCGATCTCAGGGTATTTTCGCTTAAAGGAAGGGAGGACATGAGGGAGCAAATGGGCCCCCGTAATCGGCATGCTTCCCGCCACGACCTTGCCGCCGCGCAGCTGCGAAATGTCCGACATTTCCTGGCGCAGCAGCTCCACCGCGTCCATGATCTTTTGGGCTTGCTCCATAAATAACGAACCCGCATGCGTCAGCTCGACGGTGCTCGTATTCCGCTGAAAAAGGAGCACGCCGAGCTCTTTCTCCAGCTTGGAAAGCTGCTGGCTGAGGGAAGGCTGGGCGATGTGCAGCTTTTCCGCCGCCCGCGAGAAGTTCCGTTCCGCCGCGATTTTCAGCGCATATTGAAGTTGTCTCAGTTCCATGTTCACCGGTCCAATCGTCGTGAAAGTGATAAGGATGTCCCTAACGTCAGCTGATAGTTAATTCCTATTACGTTTATAGATATTATATCTTGGAACTATGAAGAAACCAATGCTATATTTATGTCATTCAAGACGCGCAGCTTTAGAGCGGCGGCGTTTAACCAAGGACGTAATAACCATGATGAGGTGAAAAAGATGAGCAAAAGAACAATGTTTGAAAAAATCTGGGATAACCACGTGATTCATCAGGAAGAAGGCAAGCCAAGCATCCTCTACATCGATTTGCATCTCGTCCATGAAGTGACTTCCCCGCAGGCGTTCGAAGGACTTCGCCTCAGCGGCCGCAAGGTCCGCCGTCCGGAGCTGACCTTCGCCACCATGGACCACAACGTGCCGACGAAAGACCGTTTCAACATTAAAGACCCGATCTCCAAACAGCAAATCGATACGCTGACCCAAAACTGCCGCGATTTCGGCGTGACGCTGTTCGACCTGGACACGATCGACCAAGGTGTCGTGCACGTCATGGGGCCTGAACTCGGCCTGACGCATCCGGGCAAAACGATCGTTTGCGGCGACAGCCATACTTCTACGCATGGCGCATTCGGCGCATTGGCCTTCGGCATCGGCACCAGCGAAGTCGAGCACGTGCTCGCAACGCAATGTCTGCAGCAGGCTAAAGCGAAAACGATGGAAGTCCGCTTCGTCGGCAAACGCAAGCCGGGCATTACGGCGAAAGACATGATCCTTGGCGTGATCGCCAAATACGGCACCGACTTTGCGACGGGTTACGTCATTGAATATACAGGCGAAGCCATTCGCGACCTGACGATGGAAGAGCGCATGACGGTGTGCAACATGTCCATCGAGGGCGGTGCGCGCGCAGGCCTCATCGCGCCGGACGAAACGACGTTCGAATACCTTCGCGGACGCCAGTATGTGCCTGAAGGCGAAGAATTCGAAAAACGCGTGGAAGAATGGAAGCAGCTCGTAACCGACGAAGGAGCGACATACGACACGGTTGTAGAGTTCGACATGGACTCCCTGATTCCGCAGGTGACTTGGGGCACCAGCCCGGGCATGGGTACCGATATCACGGCGAAAGTGCCTGTACCTGCCGAGCTGCCGACCGAAAACGAACGGAAAGCCGCCGAAAAGGCGATCGAGTATATGGGCCTCGTGCCGGGCACGCCAATGACCGATATCGAAATCGACTATGTTTTCATCGGGTCCTGCACGAACGGGCGGATCGAAGACCTTCGCGCCGCGGCGCAGGTAGCCAAAGGCTACAAAGTTTCGGACCGGGTGACGGCGATCGTCGTGCCGGGATCGGGACGCGTGAAGCTGCAGGCGGAGAAGGAAGGGCTCGACAAAATTTTCGTGGAAGCCGGCTTCGAATGGCGCGATGCGGGATGCAGCATGTGCCTTGCGATGAACCCGGACGTTCTGCAGCCGGGACAACGCTGCGCTTCGACCTCCAACCGCAACTTTGAAGGACGTCAAGGGCGCGGCGGACGGACGCATCTCGTATCCCCTGCCATGGCTGCCGCCGCGGCGATCAAAGGGCGGTTCACGGACGTTCGCGACTGGAAATTCAAAACCGAAGTGGTTAGCTAAGGAGGAGAACCAACATGGAAGCATTTACTAAATTGACCGGACTTGTTGCGCCGGTAGACCGGGTCAACGTGGATACGGACGCGATCATTCCCAAACAATTTTTGAAACGGATCGAACGGACCGGCTTCGGGCAGTTTCTGTTCTACGAATGGAGATTCGACGAGCAAGGGAACGACATTCCAAGCTTTTCGCTGAACCAGCCGCGCTATAAAGGCGCTTCGGTTCTGATTTCCAGAGCCAACTTCGGCTGCGGATCTTCCCGCGAACATGCGCCTTGGGCGATCATGGACTACGGCTTCAAATGCATCATCGCGCCGTCCTTTGCGGACATTTTCTACAACAACTGCTTTAAAAACGGGATTCTGCCGATCAAACTTTCCGAAGAGCAGGTGGAGGAGCTTTTCCAGCGCACCGCGGCCAATGACGGATATGAGCTGAACGTGGACCTGGAGAACAAAACGATTACCGACAGCCAAGGACTGCGCATCGATTTCGATCTGGACGAACACCGCCGCCAGTTCCTGCTTCAAGGGCTCGACGACATCGGCTTGACGCTGCAGCACGAAAACGAAATCTCGGCATATGAGCAGAAGCATGCATCGCGTCTGTTTGCCTAAGGTTTACCGGACGGACTCGGCATAACGCACCGGCGAAATGCCGCCCGCAAAGACTCTCCTTTCCCTCGGGAAATCGGAGAGTCTTTTTTTGCCTTAATGAAAATTTTGTCGCAAAAAAGCGCCGCAAAAAGCGCGCGAAATCAACATCATTTGCCGCTGACTTTCTTTTGCGCGGCGATTGGCGGAACGTGGGAGACAGAAAATAGAAAGGCGAAAAAAAAAGAATAGAGAAAGAAGGAAAATGCGCGATGGATGGCGAATATTTCCTTTATTCCGGCGATTATGAAAAATTTTAAATAGATTTGTAGTTTCATGCCCGATCAACGGCAAAAAAATCAGTTTGGCAGAGGTGGACAATGAAGAAAATCGGATTTTTACTGTTTTTGTTGGCGTTTATCATCGTCATGGCGCCCCTTCAGGACAGGGCGGCGGCCAGCGAAGCGCGTGTCCAGATCTTTTTGGACGGCAGCGCGCTGAAGGTATCCAAGGATGCCAAAGTAACGAACGTGAACGGAAGCATCATGGTTCCTTTTCGCGTTATCGGGGAAAATCTCGGTTTTGACGTGAAATGGGAGCAGAAGGCGCAAAAGGTGCTGATCAGCAAGGACGATACGTCGATGGAGCTCGTCGTGAACCAGAAAAACGCCACGGTAAACGGGAAAAAGGTCAAGCTGGACACGCCTCCGCTTCTGGAAAAAAATATCGTGAGCGTTCCCGTCCGATTCGTCAGCGAACAGATGGGGCTCCACGTGAGCTGGGACAACGCCGACAAGGCGGTCTACCTTACGACGGCCGAAACGCCGCCCGCGAAAGATAACGGGGTCGGGGCCGGCGGCGGGGACGTGCCCGTGCCTCCGCCGGTAACCGGAACGGATGCCAAACCGGGAGCGTCTTCGGGCGAATCATCCGAGGTAATGGATCCGGCAACGACGCCGAATGTCGGCGATTCCGTGGTCAACGGAATCAGCTTCAGCGAAAATCGGCTGATGGTCGCTTTTCAGGGCGGAACGGTCAAGCCGAAGGTATTCAAAATGTCAGGCCCTGAACGCATCGTCGTCGACCTGCCCAATACCTCCTTTTCACCGGATTTTCTGGGGGGAACGGCTGCAGGCGTCGGCAATCAAGGCAAGCTGGACGTGAGCGGTTACCCGGACGTGGCCGCCGTCCGTTACTCCTTGTTCAGCAGCAGCCCTTCGACGGTAAGGATTGTCATCGATATGAACAATTCGAAGGATTATTCGGTTTACAATGAAAATGAAGGTTCGGTTTCGGGCTTGCTGATCGTGGACTTGAACAAGGCGGGCAGCACGGAAACACCGGTAACGCCTCCGGTCGGCGG
The DNA here is from genome assembly GCF_031583795.1 of Paenibacillus sp. VCA1. Taxonomy (NCBI): domain Bacteria; kingdom Bacillati; phylum Bacillota; class Bacilli; order Caryophanales; family Paenibacillaceae; genus Paenibacillus; species Paenibacillus sp. VCA1. Next base: position 163,887 of record NZ_JAVLSX010000004.1, read on the forward strand.
AAGCGGCAAAAAGGTCGTCGTCATCGACGCGGGTCACGGAGATCAGGATCCGGGCACGACGGGATACTCGAAGACCAAGGAAAAGGATTTCAACCTTGCCGTCGCTTTGAAAGTCGGGCAGCTGCTCGCCAACGAACCCGACATCGATTTTGTGCTGACCCGTAGTGACGATACCTACCTGAAACTTGCGGAAAGGGCGAAAATAGCCAATGACCTGAATGCGGACGTTTTCGTTTCGATCCATGCCAATTATGCGGACTCGCGCGCGGCAAGCGGAAGTGAAACGTACTATCAGCGGGATGCCAGCAAATCGCTTGCCAATGTGATGCATAAATATCTTGTCCAGGCAACCGGCCTTCCCGACCGCGGAGTGCGGTACGGAAATTTCCACGTCATTCGGGAAACGAAAATGCCGGCGGTGCTTCTTGAAGCAGGATATCTGAGCAATCCGAAGGACGAAGCGGCCCTGTTCACCGAAAGCGTGCAAAATGCCATCGCCCAGGCGATTGTGAACGGAATTAAGGAGTACCTCGGAATCCAGTAAAAGTGATTTCGCAAGGAAGAGGAGGCGGTTAAGTGAACAAAAAGATATTAAGCGCGGCGCTTCTGGCCCTTGTCATGGTCGCCGGAGCGGGCTGCGGGCAGAAACCGGCGGGAGCGCCTGCGCAGCAAGAGGCGGCCCGGCAGCCTGACGATACGTCCGTCAATGCGGCCCAGCCCGATCAGACGGATGCCGACGAACATGGCGGCGTACAGGAAACACAGGAAGGGAAAGAAGCGGAGCCGAACCAGGAAGGCAAGGCGGACGAGCCCGGCAAGCCGAATAAACCTGGACAGAACGCGGAGCATGCCTCCGAGCAGAAACAAACCATCGAGGTTTATTATACGGATCCGGAAGAGCTGGAACTGAAAAAAAGCGAGAAGGAAATCAAGTTCGCCAAGGAAAGCGATAAATATGCAGCCGCCTTCAAGGCGCTTCAGGAAAGCGGCGACGCCAACCTGATCCCGCTATGGGGCAAGATGGAGCTGAAATCGCTGGAATTCAAAAACGGAATGGTGACGCTGGATATCCACATGCCTAACGAAGCGCGCCTTGGGGCCGGAGGAGAACAGTTTGCCCTGGATGCACTGACAAAAACGCTGTTTCAATTCAAGGAAGTGGAATCGATCGAACTTTTGGTCGACGGCCAAAAGCTTGAAAGCTTGATGGGCCACATGGATCTCGATCATCCGATCAAAAGAAACGGAAATTAAGCGTCCAACGCTCATATGAACAAAGACCGCTCAGGTAGGGAAAGCCCCGACCGGCGGTCTTTTTTCGCTTCAATGATTCGCGCAAAAAACGCACAAAAATATCATTTTGTCTATCAAAAGCCATAGATAAAGTTTTGCATAAAGAGGAATATATTCGCAACTTTTCGTAGCCTCCCACGTCTAACTTATGTCTGGTGATGTCGAAGGAAAGCCAAAGCCGAAACGTCAGAGCTAACGACAAAAAATTAAGAATGGGAAGGGTGAAGGATGAAAAAATTTGGTTTTATGGCAGTGCTTCTCTTTGTCTTCATTTTGGCGTTTCCTCACAATGGACAGGCTGCGGCGGGAAGTGCCAAAATTGTTCTGGACGACAAAGAAATAAGTCTGTCAGGGAATGCAAAAGTGGAAAATGTAAACGGCAATATTATGATTCCATTTCGTGCAGTCGGAGAGAATCTGGGGTTTGACGTCGCATGGGAACAAAAGACGCGCACGGTAACCATACAAAAAGATTCTACAACTATCAAGCTGGTCGTAGGCCAAAAAACAGCCGACGTAAACGGCAAAAAAGTCTCCATGAATGTCGCGCCCATTTTGCGCACGGATACGGTGATCGTGCCGATCCGTTTCGTCAGCGAGCAAATGGGACTGACGGTCAATTGGGACAACCAAAAGAAGATCGTATACTTGTATACCCAGAATAACGGGAACGGAAACGTCGACGCGGGAACCGGCGCAGGAAACGGAACGAACCCCGGTGCCGGAGACAACGGGAGCAGCAGCGGTTCAGTGGCGAAAGTCGACGGGATCAGCTTCAGCGATAACCGCCTGATGGTGGCCGTGACCGGTAAACCGAAGGTCAATGATTTCAAAATGAGCGGACCGGACCGCATCGTCATCGATCTCGAAAATGCGGATTTTTCGGATACGTTCAGCGGCTCGTCCTTGGATCAACATAAGACAGGCTCCTTGGATGTCAGCGGTTATCCCGACGTTTCGAAAGTCAGATACTCGTTGTTCAACGATAATCCTTCAACCGTTCGCATCGTCATCGATTTGAATAATGCCAAAAGCTATAAGCTGACCAACGACAACGGCTTGTACATCGTCGACTTGAATACATCAGACAGCGGCACGCCGTCGAAACCGGGCGCAAGCGGCAAAAAAGTCGTCGTCATCGACGCCGGCCATGGCGCGCATGACCCCGGAACGACGGGCGTAACGGGCAAAAAGGAGAAGGACTTTAACCTGGCGATGGCGCTGAAGGTCGGAAAAGTTTTGCAGCAGGATCCTAACATCGATGTCGTCTTGACCCGCAGCGACGATACGTTCCTTGAACTGAAGGATCGCGTCAAGATCGCCAATGACCTGAAAGCGGACGTGTTCGTATCGATTCACGGGAACAGCGCCGGCTCCTCGGCGGCAAGCGGCAGCGAGACTTACTACCAGCGCGACGCCAGCAAATCGCTTGCCAACGTTTTGAACAAATACCTGGCGAAAACGACCGGCCTGCCGGACCGCGGCGTTCGCTACGGCAACTTCCACGTCATCCGCGAAACGAAAATGCCTGCGGTGCTGCTTGAAGTCGGATATTTGAGCAACAAAAACGACGAGGCGGCCCTCTTTTCGGAGAGCTTCCAGCAGCGCGTGGCCCAAGGCATTGCCGACGGAATCAAAGAATATTTGGGCGTTAATTAACGAAAGTCCCCTTAAAGGAGGCGGTACAAAATGAGCAAAAAAATTTGGTGTGCAGGCATTTTGGCTTTGGCGATGATCGCCGCGGCCGGCTGCGGCCAAAAGCCGACATCCGCGCCGGAAAGCGGACAACAGCAGGAGACCGTACCGGGTGACCAAGGGCAGCAAACGACGGGCAGCGGCGGCGAAGCCGCAAAAGACCCGAATGCGGACGGCAATGCAAACGGAAACGGCGCAGAAGGCGCAGGACAAGGAACCGGAACTTCCCAAGGGAATAACTCCTCCGTAGGCCAGTCTGAGCAGAAACCGCCTGAAACGTCCAATGCCAAAAAGGAAACGATCGACGTTTATTACACGGATCCGCAGGAGCTGGATCTGAAAAAATCCAAAAAGGAAATCAGCTACAAGGACGATGCCGACAAATACGAGGAGGCGTACAAAGCCCTGCAATCCAGCGGCGATGCCGATCTGATTCCGCTTTGGGGAAAAATCGAGCTCAAAAAGCTCGAATTTAAAAACGGCCAGATCACCATGGACGTTCATATGCCGGACGAAGCGAGACTCGGCGCCGGCGGCGAGCAATACGCCCTGGATGCGCTCACCAAAACGATGTTCCAGTTTGACGAAGTGAAATCGGTGGAACTTCTGGTGGACGGAGCCAAGGTGGAAAGCTTGATGGGCCATGTCGATTTGGAGCATCCGATGACAAGACATTGAAAATATTAGGATAAAAGCAGGAGCTTGCGTCCTTCTTGTCGAATAGCATAGAGTCGTGATTTTTTTGTGACGATTATCGAATCCGACCCGGTCTCAACCGAACGAAGCGATTCCATGATCTCAAGAAAAACATCCGCTCAATGCGGCCGTCTTCCGTGACAACGCGATAACAGCCGCAGTTCTCTTATACGAAATGAACTAAAGTTTGCGTTCCCTGCATGTGCGGGTTTCCCGATGCGGCAGCCCGGGCGGGGAGCGTAATCTCTTTAGTTCTTTCTGTTTATTTTCGGGATTACGCCTACGGCGGTGCTAATCCGCATTCAAGAAAGGGGAAAAAGAATATCATGGCTACACGGCGCATCAATTCATCATCTCATTCCAAAAAAGTGGTTTCGGCCGTCATCGCGGGCATGATGGTCATGGGCTCCGGAACGGCGGCTTTCGCCGATAACGCGGCCGGCAATACGACCAACAATACCAGCAGCGCAACCAACCAAGCGGTTGCGGCGAACGGGCTGTTTAAAGACGTTAAAAGCGGATACTGGGCCGAAAAACATATTTACAAGCTGGCTTCCCAAGGCATCCTCTTGGGCAACAACGGGCTTTTCCGTCCGAACGACAACGTGACCCAGCAGGAAGCCGTAACGATGGCGATCCGCTTTGCGGGGCTTGAGGGCAAGGTCGATCCAAACGCTTCGGTCGTGCTGCCTTCGAACATGCAGGTCAACAATTATTTCAAACCATACGTTGCGCTTGCGATTCAGCAAAATTTGCTGGATAAAACCTCCGAAAACGCGGCATCCGATTCCAAACAGACTTGGGGCGAACGCAAGGCGAGCCGCGAATGGATCACCGAGATTTTGATCCGTGCGCTCGGCAAGGAAAGCGACGCGTCGGCGCTGGCGAGTAAAGCGACGTCCTTTGCGGACAACGGCAAAATTTCCGCAGGCAAACGCGGTTTCGTCAATGCGGCTTTGGAGCTGGGCTTAACGAACGGGATAGAAGGCAACCGATTTGATCCACAGGGCTCCGTCACCCGTGCGCAGCTCGCAACGTTTTTCAGCCGTGCTGAGGCTTACAGCAGCGTGCGTTACGCAAATTCGGCCGAAGGCGTCGTCACCGGGCTCAGCAGCAACAAGCTGGACCTGTACGTGGACGGAAGCATTCGTACATACGTATTGGACAACGCGACCATGTACTTCACCAAAGACTCCGAAAGCAAAATCAGCTTCGCGGATTTGAAACCATACACGAAAGTGATGGTCATCGGCAGCGGATCGAATGCCGCTTATGTGGAAGTGACCGATGCCAAAGAGCAGCTGGAAAGCGTGGAGGGCACGTTCCAGAAGCTATCCCCGGGCAATATTTTGTGGGTTGAAACGAACAACACCTTCAAACAATTCACGTATGATGCGGGAACGGCGTTCCTGGATCAAAACGGGGCGAAAATTGAACCTTCGACGCTGGCCGTCGGAAGCAAAATCGTCGTTCATCAAGAGACGTTCACATCCGAGAAGAAACCCGTCATCGTGCAGGTGAAATCCGGCGTCGTCAACAAAAACGGAACCGGTACGCTGCAAAGCGTGGATACGGCGACCAAATCTTTGGTCGTTAAAAATTCGTCCGGCGACCTCGAAAGCTACACGTGGGACGACAGCCTGGTCGTAAAATACCAAAATCAGCTGCTGTCGCCTTCCGAACTGAAAAACGGCGCGGTGATCAAATACACCGTCAAAAATAACCTGCTCGAAACGGTCGAGGTGACGCAGGGCGTGGAAAGAACGATCCGCGGCTCTCTGTATGAAGTCGGGACGAACAATGCCACGATTACGTACAAACGCGAAAGCGGACAGCTTGAAGTGAAGCTGCTTGCCGAAAAACCGGAAATCGTAATCAGCGGGATCGCTGCCCCGACGCTCAGTGATTTGAACGCGGACCAAACCAACGGCGACCAGGTGGAGATTACGCTGGATCCGCAGGACCAGGTGACGAAAATCCAGGTGCTCAACCGTCAAATGGAACAGAAAAAAGGCGCGACGATCGTTCAATACGAACCGAAGTCGCGAGTGCTGACGCTGCTTGACGCGAACAAAAAACCGTATGTCGTTACCCTGGACGAAAAAACCAAGTTGTTGTACAATGCTGCAAGCCCGACGCTGGAAGGCATCGCGCCTTACCTGACCAACGGCCGCAAAGTGAATATTACGTATTTGACCAACCGCGCGCTTTCGATCGAGGTCATTCTCCAATATGAAGGCAAAGTAACTTCCTTGGACCTGACGAACAAGAAGCTGACGCTGGTCGGCGCGGACGGACAAAACATGACGCTGCCGTTTAACAACCCGACCGTGTCGGTTTACGGGAAAAGCAACGGTTCGCTCTCCGACGTGAAGGTCGGCACGGCCATCGCGGCCGTGTTGAATGCTACCCAGGATGCGATCCAGTCTATTCAGGTGAAATCCAACGTGCAGTTTGAGCTTCTGAGCGTGGACTATTCCAACTCCCGCTTGACGGTGAAAAAGGACGGCGTAACCAGCCAATTCTACGTCGACAAATCAGTGCTGACGGACGAAAACGGACAGGCGATCACGGTGCAGGATCTGCGGGCAGGTCAACTGCTGAACGTGACGTTTAACGGCATCGACCCGGCATCCGCGCAGCTCGTGAAGCTGACGAACGGCGAGGTGACGGCGGTCAATTCCTCCGCGTCTCCAAGCATTACCGTTAAAACGTACGGCGGCTCAACGGAAACGTTCAAGCTGGACAGTTCCTCCAAAATCGTTAACGACGCCGGCAGCGCGCTCAGCATCACCAACGTTGCAGCAGGCAACCGCGTCGAAGTGCGCAAGGACGCGGACGGAAATTCGGTCGTAAAAGTGCTGTCCGTCTCCAATCAAATCTTCTGGAAATATGACAGTTATGCGAAGGAAATATATGTGAAACGCCAAAATGTCAATGATACCAACCATTTCGCGCTTTCTCCGGCCGCATACATTCATCAGGGGGATACGACTTTAACCGTGCAATCCCTGAAAGAAAATGATAATATTGTTTTGTATTTAAGCAATGGAACGATTGTAGAAATACAGAAACAATAGTATGCTTTGGGAATGGTCATGAGATACACCGTCTTGATACGGGGAGTCTTACCCGTATCAGGACGTTTTTTTTGCAGGAGGTACAAAAGCGATGAAGGCAGCAACCGTACGACATATACTTGATACCATCGGCGGGATGTTTCCCGACGCCCATTGTGAATTAAACCACAGCAATGCGTTCGAACTGACGATTGCCGTGCTGCTGTCGGCGCAATGCACGGACGAGACGGTAAACAAAGTCACGAAGGATTTGTTCCAAAAGTACAAGTCCCCCGAAGATTACGTTGCCGTTCCGCTTGAGGAGCTGGAACAGGATATCCGCAGGATCGGTCTTTACCGGAACAAGGCCAAGCATATCCGGAATTTATGCATGCTGCTGATGGAACAATACGGCGGGGAAGTGCCGAGCTCGCATGATGAGCTTGTCAAGCTTCCGGGAGTGGGACGCAAAACCGCCAACGTCGTGGTTTCGAACGCGTTTGGCGTGCCGGCGATCGCGGTGGACACGCATGTGGAACGGGTCTCCAAACGGCTGGGACTGGCCAATTGGAAGGATTCGGTGCTGGAAGTGGAAAAAAAGCTGATGAAGCAGGTGCCGCGCGACGAGTGGACGCTGACGCACCACCGGCTCATTTTTTTCGGGCGTTATCACTGCAAAGCACAAAATCCGAAATGCCAGGTATGCCCGCTGCTTGACGTATGCCGCGAAGGAAAAAAACGTATGAAGACATCCCAAATCAGAAAAGATAAGGAATAGCATGAACGGATAGGAACTACAAAGATGGAGAAGGATGGGATTATACATGAAATGCATCTCAGTGTACACAGACAACTTTGAACTGTTTTCGGATATTATGGACCAAGTGATGGAAACCCCGTTGGCCGAAAATGAAGAAAAGGAATTCGAAGGGATTACCGTCAGCAATTCCGGCGAAGTGCCCGAGCATTATTTGGACCGCATGTCCGTCAAGCCGGAGGTTGTCGTTATGAAGGACAAGTCCCGCGGAACCACCATTTTGCAGCATGGCAAAGTGTTCGAAATTCTCGTTCCGGAGCTCGAAAACGCCAACGCCTAGATATAAATTCAATCGAATATTTACCTTAGTAACCATAAAACCGAAGACCATTCGGTTTTATTTTTTTGCTTTTTTAAGGGCAGCAGGCCGGTGCCCGGCGAAAAATGTTTCTCATTCCTTTGCCGAAATGTTAAAATGTAACTATTTGGGGAATCCGGAAAGGATTCAACGCGAATTCCGCAGTTACTGACAGAGCTAAGGGGAGAAAGGCAGTATGACGACATCGAGTCCGATCATTCAATTCAACACGGCTTCTTTGCAGCATTTGCAGGAACATTTGGAGGGCTGGGGAGATCACCAATCGGCCCAATTCGTAAGCGATTTGTTACAAAAGGCCGCGGCGGGAGAAATGACGATCGCTTTTTGCGGCCATTTTTCCGCGGGCAAGTCCAGTTTGATCAATTCCTTATGCGGCAAAAAGGTGCTGCCTTCCAGCCCGGTGCCAACAAGCGCCAACGTCGTTTCGATCCGAAACGGCGAGCCGAGGGCGCTGATCTATCCGGCAACCGAAGGCGATTCGGAAGGCCGGGGATCCGTGCCGCAGGAAGTGTCGTTGGACGAATTATACGCGTACTGCACCAATGGCGGCTCGTATTCGTCGGTCGAGGTATGGGACCGTATTCCGCTGCTCGGGGAACGCGGCGTGCTGATGGATACGCCGGGAGTGGATTCGACGGACGACAGCCACCAGAAAGCCACCCATTCGGCTCTTCATTTGGCGGATACGGTGCTGTACGTCATGGATTACAATCACGTGCAGTCGGAAAATAACCTGGCTTTTGCGAAAAGCTTGTCCGACTGGGGGAAACCGTTATATCTCGTTGTGAACCAGATCGATAAACACCGGGAACGGGAGCTGTCCTTCGAGAGCTACAGGGCCGAAGTGGAGGCCGCTTTCAAGCGGTGGCAGGTCGACTATACGAGCCTGCTGTTCACATCGCTTAAAGAGACGGATCATCCGCAAAACCAATGGGAACAAGTCAAAGAACTGGTCGGAAGCCTGATCGAGAAACGGGAGCCGATTTTAAACTATAGCCTGGATTGTTCCGCACGCCATATCGCCGAGCAGCATGCGAAAAAATACGCCGATTCGCTTGAAGATGCGAAGGAACGTCTGTTGGAGGAGATGGGCGGAGCGGAGGCGGCCGCCAAGCTGGAAGCGGAAATCGCAGGCTACCGCAAAGAGCTGGAGCGGCTGAAAGAGCTTCCGCAAACGGAGCGCGAGCAAATCCGCAAACAGGTCGACTCGCTGCTGGATAATGCCAACATTACGCCTGCGGAGCTGCGGGATCTGGCCGGCGCATTTTTGGAGAGCCGGAAAAACGGGTTCAAGGTCGGGCTCTTTTTCAGCGGATCCAAAACCGAGCAGGAGAAGCAGGAGCGTCTCCGCAAATTTGCGGCTGCCCTCAGCGAGCAGGCATCCGCCCAGATCGAATGGCATTTGCTGGAGCTGCTGAAGAAGTGGGGCAAATCGCTTGACGTGTGGACGGAAGAACGCCAGCAGAAGTTGCAGGAATTGATGCCCGAAATCACCGAGGGCATGCTGGAAAGTTCGGTGAAGCCGGACATGGTGCTTTCCGGCGAATACGTGTTGAATTACTGCCGGATGCTGTCGGCAGATATCAAAGGCATGTACCGCCGCGCCGCCGTGAACGCGGCGGAGGATTTGCTGGCGGATGTAGCCGCATCCGCCAAAGAGCAGCAGCAGCGCGTCGTCCGCGACTTGAACGCGCTGCTGGAACGGTCCGCCGCGATGTCCCGCTATCAGGAGCTGGAGCGGGACATCGCGGCGCGCGAGGCGGCAGCCCTGGAGCTGCTGCCGCCCCGCGTCACGCTCACCCCCGGCTTCCTGCCGGAGGTGAGCGCCCCTGCCCCTGCGGCTGCGCGGCCGCAGGGCAAGGATGCGGGCGCGCGGACGGTCGCGCCCGCCGCCCCGCTGCGCGGGGCGGAGCCGCTTGGCGGCGCGGCCTTCGGCCGCCGCCAGCGGCTGGACGCCGCGGCAGCCCGCCTGCAGGACGCGGCGGCGCTGCTCGCGCGCTACCCCGCGCTGGCTTCCGCCGCGCGGGGGCTGCGGAGCCGGGCCGAGGCGCTGGCCGGCGGCTCCTTTACGATGGCGCTGTTCGGTGCGTTCAGCGCCGGGAAATCGTCGTTCGCCAACGCATTGCTCGGCGAACGCGTATTGCCCGTATCGCCGCATCCGACGACGGCGGCGATCAACCGCATTCTGGCGCCGCAGGACGGCTTTGAGCACGGCACCGCCCGCGTGACGATGAAGTCGCCGGCCGCCTTCCGGGAGGACCTGGAGTATTCCTTCTCCGTGCTCCAGCTCGGAACGCCGCCGGAGGACGGCTGGCTGCAGGCGATCGAAGAGCTTCGGCCGGAAGGCATCCATCCTTCCGGGCTGCCGCATTACGGATTCCTGAAAGCGGCGGCCGCAGGCTGGAAGGATACCCGCGAACTGCTCGGCACGGTGCAAACCGTCGATTTGGAACGGTACAAAACTTTCGTCGCCGATGAAACCCGTTCATGTTTCGTCGAACGGATCGATTTATATTACAGCTGCCCGCTGACGGAGCAAGGCATCGTGCTGGTCGATACCCCGGGTGCCGATTCGCTTCATGCCCGCCATACGGGCGTCACGTTCCAATATATGAAACACGCGGACGCGATCGTGTTCGTGACCTATTACAACCACGCCTTTTCCAAAGGCGACCGCCAGTTTCTTGCCCAGCTCGGCCGCGTCAAGGACAGCTTTGCGCTCGATAAAATGTTTTTTATCGTCAACGCCTCGGACCTTGCTTCCTCGGAGGAGGAGCTGGAGCAGGTCGTCAAGCATGTTGAGGGCAATTTAAAAGCGCGGGGCATCCGGCTTCCGCACATTTACCCGGTATCCAGCATGAAGGCGCTGGAGGGCAAAATGGCCGGCGATAAAGAGCTGTATGCCGAATCGGCTTTCGAAGCTTTTGAAAACGCGCTCGGGTCGTTTGCCGGCGAGGAGCTGCCGAAGCTGTCCCTGGCCGGCAGCGTCCAGGAGATTGCCGCCGTCCGCCGCCGGGCTGGCGAATGGGCTTCCCTGGCCCGTCAGGATGCAGGAGCCAGGGAGCGGCGCCGCGGGCAGCTGGAGGAGGTCAACAAGCTTGCCTTGAACCGGATCGATGCGTTTGCCGCGCAGGATTTGGCCCGCGATATGGAACAGGAGACGCAGGAGCTGCTGTACCATGTAAGGCAGCGGATCGGCTTCGGACTCGGCGAGTTTTTCGCCGAAGCTTTCCATCCGTCGGTGCTCCGGGAGGACGCGGGACAGCTGAAGCGGATCTTCGAAGGCTGCGGACGCGAGCTCGAACGGACCATCGTCCGCGAGCTGGAGCAGGAACTGTGGGCGACGACGCTCCGGCTGGAGAACAAGGGCAAGGCGGTGCTGCGGACGGCTGCCGAAGAAGCGGCGAAAGACATACGGGATTACGACGCGGCGATGATGCTGACGCCGCCGGAGGAAAAGGATTGGGTTTCCCCGCAATGGGAAGACGCGGGCCGGGTTCATTTCGTGGACTGGAACGCTTATTGGCCCTTGTTTAAGTCGCCGAAGCATTTCTTCGAGGGCGGCGGCCGGGAGAAGCTGAGAAACGCGATCGAGCCGGTGATCAAGGATGCGTTAAGCGCGGAAGCCGCCAAAAAGCAGGAAATGCTTGTGGAATTCTACGGCGGGCTCGTGGCTGCCGCCCAATCGAGGCAAAAGGAAGAGCTCAAAGAGCAGCTGAAGGAAGCGATGGAGGCGGCGAGCGCGTCCCTGGCTTCCGGCGAGCAGCCTGAAGTGTGGGATAAGCTTGCGGCGCAGCTTGAGCAAATGGAACATGAGATCATGTCGTGACCGGAATGCCGCGATAAACGCGATATAAAGGAAGCGTTGCATGACGGAGTTCAAACTCCGAACATGCAGCGCTTTTTTTGCTCTCGCTAACGGCGGTCTGCCTTCGATGAAGTTACAGCGGTAAGCGGTTTTCGCAAGCGGATGACCCACTGGTTAACCTTCGCGTTTCGGTTATTGGTAAGCATTTGCCAGCTGAAATGATCTTCTTGTTGGGTTCGGCAGAGAACGCGAGGATTTTCTATGATTTGATAAGTAAATCAGGATTAAGCCGAGGTAATGACCATTGATTGCCAATGCCGCGAAAATATGCCCGGTTATCCTCTTTGCCGCCTTGGGGAGACGGTGATAAACTTTCAAATATTCGACGTCGCATCCGGGAGGAACACGTAAAAATCGGGGGAAAACGGCCCGAAATCGCCGTACATCCGGCAGGAGCGGTTTTGGGGGTCGGGAAGAATTTTTAAGGCACGCATCCCGATGCCGCTATAACGCTCCATTCCGGCGCAGCGTTGCCGAAAGGGGCCTATTCGTCCGGTAAGCGCCGCCCGCATGCGAAGCGATCAAGTTTTCAGATGACATGAAGGAGGAGAACCATGAATGTTCTCAGGCAAATGCAGAGCTTTTTTTGGGAGAAGAGGAGTTTTCTATATTTATCTATACTCTGCCTCGCCATAGCTACTGCACTCGGGCTTGTAACCCCGAACCTGCTGCGCACGCTTATTGACGATGCAATCCAGGCGCAGCATTTTGAAAAAGTCCCCGCGTTGGCACTAACCGTCATCGTGGTCGTCGCATTGAAAGCGCTAATGCAATTTTTAAGCGGTTTCTTCGGCGGAAGAATGGGGAACTATTTGGCTTACCGTTTGCGGAACGGATGTTACGAGAAACTGCAAGTTTTGTCTTTCCGTTACTACGACAAGGCCAGAACCGGAGACTTGATGTCCCGTCTGACCGGGGATCTCGAAGCGATCCGCCAGTTTATCGCCTTCGGCATTCCGCAAATTTTGAATACGATTCTGATGGTAGTGTTCGGCGCCGTCGTGATGTTGTACATCAGCTGGCAGCTGACGCTTATTACCATGATCAGCATCCCGTTCCTGGTCATCGTCGCTTTGAAGTTCGAAAACCGGATTCATCCGGCTTTCCAGGAAATGCGGCTTGCGCTCAGCGCATTGACCACGTCGGTCCAGGAAAACATTACGGGGGTTAGAACCGTCAAATCCTTTGCTCGCGAACCTTATGAAGTAGATAAGTTCTCGATTCGCAATGAACGATATAAATCCAACCAGATTTTTGCATCGGGCCTTTGGAGCCGCTATTTTCCGCTGATGGAGCTGCTCGCCTGCATCTGCGTCGTCGTGCTTCTCGGGGCAGGCGGCACGATGGTCGTCCGCGGGCCGTTGACGCTGGGCGGTCTGGTCGCCTTTTTCAGCTTGATCTGGTACATTATCGGGCCGATGTGGAACATCGGATATTTGATCAACAACTACACGCAGTCGGAGGCTTCCGGAGAACGGGTCATGGAGCTGTTGAACCAGCCGATCGACGTGCAGGACAAGGAAGGCGCGATAGAGCTGCGCACGGAGGACGTCAAGGGGCATGTCACGTTTGAAAACGTCACCTTCGCTTACGGGAACAAGCTGCCCGCGGTCAAAGACATCAACCTCGACGCGCGTCCGGGATCGGTCATCGGCTTTCTGGGGGGAACCGGCTCCGGCAAATCGACCATCATCCAGCTGCTGATGCACGCTTATAACGTAGACAGCGGCCGCATCAAGCTGGACGGCATCGACATCAACGACATCAAAGTGCAAAGCCTGAGAAGCCAAATCGCCTCCGTATTCCAGGAGACGTTCCTGTTTTCCTCCAGCATCCGGAACAACATCGCGTACGGCATGAAAGACGTGTCGATGGACGAAATCATCCGGGCGGCGAAGCTGGCCAAGGCGCATGACTTTATTATGGAAATGGCCGACGGCTACGATACGATCGTCGGGGAACGGGGAATGGGCTTGTCCGGCGGGCAGAAGCAGCGGATTGCGATCGCGCGGGCACTGCTCAAAAACCCGAAAATCCTGATTCTGGACGACGCGACGAGCGCCGTCGACATGGAAACCGAACATGAAATTCAATCGGGATTCCAGGAAGTCATGAAAGGGCGGACGACGTTTATTATCGCGCACCGGATTTCCTCGCTGCGGCATGCCGACGAAATTCTCGTCTTGGACGAAGGGAAAGTCGTGCAGCGGGGCAAACATGACGAATTGATCCGGATGCCTGGACCATACCAGGACGTTTACCATATACAATATGCAGACCACATTGCCCGGATGAATGGGGATGCAGGAGAGCAGGTGAACTCATGAGTACGGCATTTAACGCGGAGAAACGCTCTCAACAAGAAAAAGGCAGGCCGAAGGGAAGCGCCTCGGGCAAAACCGGGGAGCGTTTCGTATACCAGGACGATGAAATCATCGAAAAACCGTTTAACTGGTCGCAGCTGACGAGATTGTTTTCTTACATGAAACCATATACCAAACAGCTGCTGCCGCTGGTCATCCTGATGATGGTGCTCGGTACGGTGACGAAGCTGACCGTACCGTACTTGACCAGTATGGCGATCGACAAAGCGATCGCGCCGAAGGACGGAGGTTCCGCAAGCCTGACGATGTTGTATACGATCACGGCATTCGTCCTTGTTCTTTATATTATTCAATGGCTTGCGAGCACGTTCCGCATCAAATTCACGAATATTATCGGACAACGGGTCATATATGATCTGCGGAGCGATCTGTTCAAACATATCCAGAAGCTGTCGTTTAACTTCTTCGACAAACGTCCGGCGGGTTCGGTGTTGGTTCGCGTCACGAACGACGTCAACTCGCTGCAGGAGCTTTTTACGAGCGGCGTCGTGAACCTTATGATCGACTGCGTGCAGCTGATGGGCATCGTCGTCATTTTGCTCGTGATCAACTGGAAGCTTGGGCTCGCGGTCATCATGACCGTGCCGATCATGTTTTTCATTTCGACCAAGCTGCGGATTCGAATCCGCCGGGCTTGGCAGGACGTGCGGATGAAAAACTCGCGGATCAACTCCCACTTGAACGAAGCGATCCAAGGGATTCGCGTCACTCAGGCGTTTACGCAGGAGCAGGAAAACATCAAGTTTTTCGACAAAATGAACATGGACAGCAGAAAATCATGGGACCGGGCTTCCGCGCTCAACCAAGGTTTCGGGCCGCTGATCGAAATTACGGGCGGCATCGGGACGTTGATCCTGTTCTGGCTCGGCGCTTATCTCATCCAGCATGACCAGCTGACGGTCGGTCTCCTGGTCGCTTTCTCAAGTTATGTCGGCAGCTTTTGGGAACCGATCAACCGCCTTGGGCAAATGTACAATCAGCTGCTGGTCGCCATGGCTTCCTCGGAACGGATTTTCGAGTTCATCGACGAAAAGCCGAGCATCGACGACAAGCCGAATGCGGTACCGATGCCGAAGATCGAAGGAAACATCAAGCTTGAGAACGTCGTATTTGAATACGAAAAAGGCCGGCAGGCGCTCAAGGGCATCAATCTGGACGTCAAAGCAGGCCAAACGATCGCGCTCGTCGGGCATACCGGGTCAGGCAAAAGCACCATCATCAATTTGCTCAGCCGTTTTTACGATATTTCAGGCGGGAAACTTACGATTGACGGCCTGGACATCCGCGACGTGAAGCTGGAAACGCTGCGCAGCCAAATCGGCATCGTGCTGCAGGACACCTTCATATTCTCCGGCACGATTCGCGACAACATCCGCTTCGGGCGTTTGGATGCGACGGACGAGGAGATCGAAGCGGTGGCGAAAGCGGTGAACGCCCATGAATTTATCGAAAAACTTCCAGGCGGTTACGATACGGAGGTTGAAGAACGGGGCAACATGCTTTCGATGGGGCAGCGTCAGCTATTGTCATTCGCGCGTGCGCTGCTGGCCGATCCGCGGATTTTGATTTTGGATGAAGCGACCGCCAGCATCGACACGGAAACCGAGCTGAAAATCCAGGATGCGCTGAAGGTGCTGCTGAAAGGACGGACTTCCTTTATCGTGGCGCACCGTCTGTCGACGATCCGCCATGCCGACAAAATCGTCGTGCTCGATCACGGCGAAATCAAGGAAGAGGGCAATCACGCTGAACTGATGCGCCAGCAGGGAACCTATTACGGCCTGATCGAAGCCCAGTTTAAATTCATTTAATAATGCCCGGAAACGGCTTTTTGGAACATTTCACAACAAACTTCTGTAAAATCAATGAACTTCTTCTTCGATTCGACAGCCAATAGGCCTAAAAATGAGGAAAGTTTGTGAACATTACAGGAAATTGTCGGAGCACTCTTGCAATCTTTCACCTAAACCCTGAAAATAGTTATTGAGGTATACAGATGTGGTATACACTAGTAGGGGGGAATAGGGAAGTGGTGTGGGGTGCTCCTTTTTCTGCACATGCCAAGAAGATGCTGCTGCTAGGCAGCGGCGAATTGGGGAAAGAAGTAGTACTTGAAGCCCAGAGACTGGGCGTGGAAACCATTGCCGTGGACCGATACGAACATGCGCCCGCGATGCAGGTCGCGCATAGGTCCCATGTGATTGATATGCTCGATGCCGATTCCCTGAAGCAGATTATTCATCAGGAAAAACCGGATCTGATCGTACCTGAAATTGAGGCCATAGCAACGCAGGCTTTGCTGGAACTTGAAGAAGAGGGTTACCGCGTCGTTCCAACGGCCAGGGCCGCACGGCTGACGATGGACCGCGAAGGCATACGCCGCCTGGCGGCGGAGAAGCTTGGCCTGAAGGTCGCGGACTACCGTTTCGCCGACAGCCTGGAGGAACTGAAGGAAGCCGTTGCCGTTTTGGGAACGCCATGCGTGGTCAAGCCGATCATGAGCTCTTCGGGCAAAGGGCAAAGCGTCTGCCGCACGGAAGACGATGCGGAGGCGTGCTGGAATGCCGCGATGGAAGGCGGGCGGGCCAAAAACGGCCGCGTGATCGTCGAATCCTTCGTTTTGTTCGAAAGTGAAATCACGCTGTTGACCGTACGCTCTGTAAGCGGAACCACGTTTTGCAAACCGATCGGACATATTCAGAAAGACGGCGACTATGTCGAATCCTGGCAGCCGCATGAATTAAGTCCGGAACATTTGAAGGAAGCAGAGCTGATTGCGAAAGCCATCACCGACGAGCTTGGCGGGTATGGCATTTTCGGAGTCGAACTGTTTGTGACGAAAGATGGAATCATATTCAGCGAAGTTTCGCCGCGTCCGCACGATACCGGGATGGTGACGATGGTCACCCAGGATTTGTCGGAATTCGCCCTGCACGTCAGAGCGATTCTCGGGCTTCCGATCCCGTCGGTCGAATTGTTGACGCCGGGAGCTTCGGCAACTTTGAAAGCGGAAGACGCAAGTACGAATTTTGCTGTTGGAGGCGTAGAGGAAGCGCTCAGCCTGCCGCGGACGCAAGTGCGCGTATTCGGCAAGTCGGAGACGAGAGCCGGGCGAAGAATGGCTGTCGCCTTAAGCGCCGATAGGGATCTTCAGAAAGCACGGAAAACGGCGAAACAAGCCGCCAGTCTTTTAAAAGTGGAGGAATATGATCATGAACAGTAATGTCCTGGCACCTGCTCTGCAAATCCGCAATTCCAACTGCGACAGCGACCTCGAGGCGGTCGTGGCATTGATGCGGGAACTGAATTATCCGACGACGATCAACGTAATGCGCGAGCGTATCGAAGCTTCCGAGAACAATCCGAAGCTTTGCACGATGGTTGCGGAGCTTGACGGCAAAGTGATCGGCATGGTTGCGCTGAATCAAGTGAAATCTTTTGCGAGAAACGAGACGGCCACCCAGGTTTCGGCTCTCATCGTGGCGAAGGAGCACCGCGGCCAAGGCATCGGTAAAAGGCTGATCCGCAGCGCGGAGGAATGGGGCAAAAAGCAAGGCTGCCAAACGCTTTTCCTCGTCAGCGGAAACCGCATCGAAAGAGCGCCTGCCCATGCGTTTTATGAACATATCGGTTTTGAAAAAATCGGATACCAATTCGTGAGAAAACTGAACTAATTCACCATACATTTGAATACGCTCGTCCCTTTGCGGGACGGGCTTTTTTGTTTTAAGGGTTATCTATGCCCGTTAATATTTACAATTTTTCCCCGCCGAGATAGAATACGGGAACAACGATGGGAAGCGTTTACAAGCAATCCCGATGTTAGCCTGTATTAAATCTGTAACGAAGGTGGATGGAAAATGATGTACAAGCTGTTGCTGGTGGAAGACGAAGCAGACGTAAGGGAAGGATTGGCATGGGAAATCGATTGGGCAAGCCATGGTTTCCAGGTCGTGGACACGGCCGAAAACGGCAGGGAAGCGGCGGAACTGTTCGAGAGGCAGATCCCAGACGTGGTGGTGACCGACATCCAAATGCCGTTTATGGACGGCCTGGAGCTGGCGGCGTGGATCAAGGAACGGTACCGGTCGACGAAAATCATCATTTTGACGGGGTATGACGAATTCGAATACGCGCAAAAAGCGATCAAGCTCCATATCGACGAATACGTGCTTAAGCCTTTTTCATCGCAGGAACTCGTCGAGGTGCTCCTCAAAGTCCGCAGGCAAATGGACGAGGAACAAGCTGAAAAAGAAAACGTACATGTGCTGAAGGAACATTACCGCAAAAGCATTCCCGTGCTGAAGGGGCTTTTTTTGTCCCAGCTCGTCACGCGGAGCATGGCGGACGAAGAAATTCGCGAAAAATGCGGCAGCTACGGCGTCGAATTGACCGGTCGCAGCTTTATGGCTTCCGTGCTTCGGGTGGATTACGTCCACCAGGACGAGGGGGCTGTTAAAAACCATTCGGAAGCGGCCTTCTCGCTCAAATATTCGGAGGACCGTTATCTTCAATTGTTTGCCGTATTGAACGTTGCTGAAGAAATTGTCAGCCGCCATGGCGGTTTTAGCGTGTTCATTCACGCGGAGGATTGCGTGCTGCTGACCGCTTCCCCCGATCCGGACGCTGAACTGGCGGCGCAGCAAACGCTGGCGGTACTTGACGAAATCCGCCTCAGCGCATCCAAATTTTTGAAGCTGACGCTCACGGCCGGCGCCGGGACGGTATGCGCAAAACCCGGAGAGATTCACCAATCCTACCGCAAAGCGATGCAGGCGCTAGACTACAGGCTGATTCTCGGGAACGACCGGGTGATCTGGATCGCCGATATCGAAACGGAACGCACCGACCCGCTCAATTTCGACGAACTTCAGGAAAAGTCTTTTATCCGCTGCCTAAAAGTGGGAACCCCGGATGAACTCGATGCGCTTTTGGACGGCTTTTTCAACGGTATCCAGGCCGGCCAGCTATCCGTTCAGGAATGCCAGGTGTATTTGATGGAAATTCTCGCCTGCGTAATGAAGGTTGCGAAGGAATTCGGCGTCGAGCCGGATCATCTGTTCGGAGAGGGGGCGTACCCGTTTGCGGAGATCTATAAATACAACCATATCGGGGACGTCAGACGATGGATCGGAGGCATTTGCCGGAAGCTTATGGGCTTTATCGTTCAAGGTCGGCAGACCGGGTATAACCTGCTGGTCGAATCGGCCAAGGCGTATATTCAGCGGCATTTCCGGGACAGCGATCTGTCGATCAGTACCGTGTGCAGCCATCTGCACATCAGCACCGGGTATTTCAGCAGCATTTTCAAAAAAGAAACGAAAACGACCTTCGTCAACTACTTGATGCACATCCGCATGGAAGCGGCGAAAGAGATGCTGCGTTCGTCGGACATGAAGGCGTTTGAGATCGCCGAGGCCGTCGGATTTTCGGACCCGAATTACTTCAGCTTCTGTTTCCGCAAACAATTCGGGCTGTCGCCAAGGGAATACCGGAACGGGAACGGAGGTGTCGAGATCCGTTGAAAATCGAAAGCAAACCGAAGCTGCTTCGCCTCCCCCGCATCGGCCTCATATTTAAGCTGCGAAGCATTCAAACGATCATTACCGTCACGTTTACGCTCATGACGATTTTTGTCGTCGTCGCCGTCAGTTTTATGCTGTACAACAAATTTTCCAAAACGGCCGAAGAAAATGCTTATCTCAACATCCGGCAGATCATTGAGCAGGTAAGCTACCATTTGGAGCTGTACGTCAAAGGCATGCAGGACATCTATGAGGTTGTCGAGGACCAGATCAACGAAACCCCCGACATATCGAGCCCCGTTTTGCGGGAACAACTGGCAACGCTGCTCCGGACCCGCGAGGATTTGGTGTCCCTGGGGTTGTTCACACCGACAGGCAAATTGGTCATGGACGTTCCCGATCTGGACATGCGCCGCAACACGCTCTTGGAAACGCAAAGCTGGTTTGAATCGGCCCACGCCCGGCCGCAAAAGCTTTCATTTTCCGCACCCCATATTCAAAATCTGTATAAGGGCCAATACAAATGGGTCGTTTCGCTTAGCCGGATGGTGAAGTACAAGGAAAACGGCGTGACAAAACAAGGCGTTTTGCTGGTGGACGTCAACTTCCGCACGATCGACGAGCTCAGCCGCAAAGTCAGTTTGGGCAAAAGAGGATATGCCTACATCATCGACGATCTGGGCAACCTTGTATACCATCCTCAGCAGCAGCTCATTTACGCAGGGTTGAAATACGAAAACCTGGAGCCGGTTTTTGATTATGCATACGGCAGCTATACGGATAAATCGACCGGCGAACAGCGCTATATTACGGTCCGGACCGTCGATCCGATCCGCTGGAAAATCGTCGGCGTCGCTTACCCGGATGAAATCGTGACGACTCAAAGGGATTTGAACCGTTTCGTTTTCTGGTTTCTTCTGGTCATTTGCGCCGCGGTCGCCGTGTTGGCCTTTTTTGTATCCGCCAAAATATCGCAGCCGCTGCTTAAGCTGGAACAATCGGTGCAAAGCGCCGGGCAGGGTGATTTCAGCACGCCGATCCACGTCAGCGGCGCCCACGAAGTCGTGCAGTTGTCGAAACGGTTCAACTTTATGCTGCACCGGATCCGCCAGCTGATGGACCAAATCATTTACGAACAGGAAGCGAAACGCAAAAGCGAGCTTGACGTGCTGCAGTCCCAGATCAACCCCCATTTTTTGTATAACACGCTGAATTCGGTCATCCGCTTGGCGGAAAGAGGAAAAAAAGAAGAGATCATCGCCACGATCACGTCGCTTTCGAAATTTTTCCGGATCAGCCTGAGCAGGGGCAAAAACATCATTACGGTCGAAGAAGAGCTTGAGCATGTGCGGCATTATTTGATCATCCAAAAAATACGCTTCAAAAACAAATTCGATTTCAGCATCGAATGCGACGAAAAGGCGGCGAGCTGCAAGACGCTGAAGCTGATCCTCCAGCCCATCGCGGAAAACGCGATCGTTCACGGGATCGAAAAGATGCAGGATGCGGGTTTTATTCGCATTACGGCCGCGGCCGCGGACGATCGGTTGACGATGAAAGTGTCAGATAACGGGCTGGGCATGACGAAACAGGTCATGGAACAGCTGTTGAGCGGCGGCGTACGGAGCGGGGGCTCGGGCGTCGGCGTCAAAAACGTCAACGAACGGATCCGCCTGTATTACGGCAAAACCTACGGACTCAGCTTCGAAAGCGAGCTTGAAGAAGGCACGACGGTGACCATAACGCTGCCTGCGGAACAAAGCGAAGAAAAGCTGCAGGAAAGGGGGATATCATGACAAGGTTGGACAGAAAAACAATCGTTGGCGTGCTGCTGATATGCCTGGCCGCGGCGTTGTCCGCATGCACCGGGGAGGAACCGGGTCTCCATGCGCTGGATAAACCGAGAAACGTGGACATGATCGTCAAAATGGACCACGGCGACTTCTGGAAAACGGTCAAGATGGGCGCCGAGGTCGCCGCCAAGGAATATAACGTGACGATTACGTTTAAAGCGCCCCGTTCCGAAAACGATATCGATGAACAAATCCGGCTGGTGGACGAATCGATCCAAAACCAGGCCGATGCCATCATTTTATCCGCAAGCGACTATATGAAGCTGGCCCAGGTGACGGATCGCGCGGCCTATTACAAAATCCCGGTCATTTCCATGGATTCGGAGGTGGCTTCGGCGCGGGTCAAATCTTTTGTCGGGACGAACAACTACGAAGCGGGGCAAAAAGCGGCCGAACGGCTGATCAAGCTGACGGGAGAGAACGCTCGGATCGGCGTGATGAACTTCGTGCAAGGCGCGAAAAACGCCGACGAACGGGAAGAAGGATTCATGGACTACGCTGCCCGTTTTCCGGGAGTCGAGATCGTGGACGTCGAATACTGCCAATCGGACGAGGCGGAAGCCCGCCGACTGACCCGCAAAATGATTGCTAAACACCCCGAACTAAGCGGCATCGTGGCGTTGAACGAAGTGGCTTCCATCGGGACGGCCGAAGAAATTCAAAAGCTTGGGTACGGGGAAAAAATCAAACTGGTCACGTTCGACAGCCCGGCAAAAGTGATGGAGCTTCTGCAGGAAGGAGTCGTGCAGGGGACCGTCATCCAAAACCCGTTTAATAACGGATATTTGGCCGTCCAGCTGGCGGTTCAAGCGTTGGAAGGCATCGAGGTCCCGGAAAGGGTGGATACCCGCTCGAAGCTGATCGATCTCGACAACATGCTGTGGCCGGAAAATCAAAAGCTTTTGTTTCCGTTTGTCAAATGAAACGAATATCGGTTAAGCGTATCGCTTAACGCATGAGAATTTTCATAGAACTGATGAGAATTTTATATTCGAATCGGAAGGCGGCTTCGGCATAATGAAAACGTATCCAAGGGATGCAGCATAACGAAACATAAGAGGAGGTCACGAACACGATGAAAAAAATCACTTCCGTACTGCTTGCGGGCGCTTTGCTGGGGACCGTCATGGCCGGCTGCTCGAGCGGCGAAAAAACCGCGGAGGGCGGCAAAAGCGAAAGCGGCGGAAAAGAACCGTCCATCGGCGTAGCGATCTACAAATTTGACGATACCTTCATGACGGGCGTGCGCAACGCGATCAAATCGAACGCCGAAGGGAAAGCGAAGGTGGAAATCGTAGACAGCCAAAATTCCCAACCGACGCAAAACGACAAAGTGGACTTGTTCATATCGAAAAAGACGGATGCGCTGGTGATTAACCCGGTAGACCGCACGGCGGCCGGCGTCATTATCGACAAGGCGAAAGCGGCGAACACGCCGGTGGTGTTCCTGAACCGCGAACCGCTTCCCGAGGACATGAAAAAATGGGACAAGGTTTATTACGTCGGCGCGAAAGCGGAAGAATCCGGCACGATGTCCGGCGAACTGATCGCCGATTATTGGAAGGCCCACCCGGAAGCGGACAAAAACAAGGACGGCGTGCTGCAGTACGTCATGCTAAAAGGCGAACCGGGCCACCAGGATGCCGAGCTGCGCACCAAATATTCCATTGAGGCGATCGAAAAAGCCGGCATCAAAGTCCAAAAGGTGGAAGAGGACACCGCGATGTGGGACCGCGTCAAAGGCCAAGAGAAGATGGCGGCTTTCCTCGGAGCGCACGGCGACGGCATCGAAGCCGTGTTGGCGAACAACGACGACATGGCTCTGGGGGCGATCGAAGCGCTGAAAGCGGCCGGCTATTTCAAGGACGGCAAAACGATGCCGGTCGTCGGCGTAGACGCAACGGCTCCCGCGCTTCAGGCATTGGAAGAAGGAACGCTGCTTGGCACGGTGCTGAACGACGCAAACAATCAGGGCAAGGCCGCCGTGGCGCTGGCGACGGTGCTGGCCAAAGGCGAAACGCCTTCAAAGGACAACATCGGCTTTGATATTACGGATAACCAATACGTGTGGATTCCATACAAAAAAATTACGAAGGACAACATCAACGACGCGAAATAACGCGGTTTTTGCAGCTAACGCAAATGCGAAAAACCGGCTTGCCGGGCGGCGGTGCCGCTGCCGTCCGGCGCAGTCGGGCAGCGGGGGGCAAGGCAATATGGCACGGCATGAATATGTGCTCGAGATGAACGGAATATCCAAGGAATTCCCCGGGGTTAAGGCGCTTGATGACGTCACGTTTAAGGTGCGGCCCGGTTCGGTGCATGCCCTGATGGGGGAAAACGGCGCCGGAAAATCGACGCTGATGAAATGCCTCTACGGGATTTACGCGCCGGATGCGGGCGAAATCGTCCTGGACGGAGAAAAGGTGCAAATCCAAAGTTCGAAAGATGCGCTCGGTTACGGCATTTCCATGATCCATCAGGAGCTTCATCCGGTGCCGTTCCGAAATGTCATGGAAAATATTTGGCTGGGACGGTTTCCGACCAAAGGCTTTTTCCCGTTCCGGTTCATTGACCATAAGCAAATGTACAAGGATACGAAAGAGCTTTTCAAGCAGCTGGATATGGACGTGGATCCGAATATGATCGTCGGCAGGCTGTCGGTGTCCAAAGTCCAATCGATCGAAATCGCCAAAGCCGTTTCCTACCAGTCGAAGATCATCATTATGGACGAACCGACTTCCTCGTTGACAAGCGTAGAAGTCGAGCATTTGTTCCGGATGATCCGGGATTTAAAAAAACGGGGCGTCGCCATCATCTATATTTCGCACAAAATGGAAGAAATTTTGAGCATTTGCGATGAAGTGACGATCATGCGCGACGGGCAAAAAATCGGCACCTGGCCGGCAAGCGAGTTGACCACGGACCTGATGATTTCGAAGATGGTCGGCCGCGATTTGACGCAGCGTTTTCCCGACCGCGATCACGCGCCCGGCGAAGTGCTGCTGGAGGTTCGCGGACTCACTTCACCGCATCCCGCATCCTTTAAGGATATATCGTTTCAGCTTCGGCAGGGCGAAATTTTGGGGATCGGGGGTCTCGTAGGCGCGCAGCGCACCGAGCTGATCGAAGCCCTTTTCGGTTTGCGGGGCATCGCATCCGGAACGGTACTGATCCGGGGGAAAGAGGTGAAGATCCATACGCCGGGCGACGCGATCAAGCACGGGATGGCGCTGTTGACCGAAGAACGCCGCGTCACGGGCATTTTTCCGGTGCTGCCGGTGCACGAAAACGCATCGATCGCCAATCTGAACCGGTATCGCAGGCTGCTTTTTTTTCTTGACGGGCGCAAAAAAAAGAAAGAAGCGGATTTGATGGTCGAGAAGCTGCGCACCAAAACGCCGACGACCCGCACGCTCATCATGAATCTGTCCGGCGGAAACCAGCAAAAGGTGCTTCTGGCAAGATGGCTCCTTACGGATCCCGACATCCTGCTGCTCGATGAGCCGACGCGCGGCATCGACGTCGGGGCCAAGTTCGAAATTTACACCATCATCAAAGACCTCGCCAAGCAGGGAAAAAGCATCATCATGATTTCTTCCGAAATGCCCGAACTGATCGGCATGTCCGACCGAATCATGGTCATGTCCGGTGGACGGCTTACCGGAATTTTGGATGGAAGCAGCGCCTCGGAGGAAGAAATCATGCGGCTGGCCGCCCGGCATGCCTAGGACGCGAAGGAGGAAGAACCCATGCTGAGCATGAAAAAAATGGGCGGCGGAAAAGCCGTTCAAAGCTTTACGACGCAATATGCGATTTATATCGTTTTGGTGCTGCTCGTGATCGGAATCACGATTTACAACCCGTCGTTTCTGTCGATCGATTCCTTGCGGAATATCCTAATTCAGTCCTCTACGCGGGCCATCATCGCGCTTGGGGTGGCATTTATTCTGATTACCGCAGGCACCGACTTGTCGGCAGGACGGATCGTCGGATTGACCGCCGTGGTTTCCGCGTCCATGCTTCAAACCGAGAACTACGCCAACCGCTTTTTCCCGGACTTGCCGCATCTGAACGTATTTATCCCTATTTTGCTGGCGATCATCGTCGGTTTGGTCTGCGGTTTGGTCAACGGACTGGTCGTCGCGAAGCTGAATGTGCCGCCGTTTATCGCCACGCTTGGAACGATGGTCGCGGTGTACGGGATCAACTCGATGTACTTCGACATGGACCCGAACAACTCGCAGCCGATCGGCGGACTTCGGCGAGATTTCACAGCTTTCGGATCGGGATCGATCGGTGCAGGCACTTTTTCGGTTCCGTATATCGTGCTGGTCGCCATTTTCGTGGCGTTTATCGTGTGGGTGATCTTCAACAAAACGAAGCTTGGCAAAAACATGTACGCCATCGGCGGCAATGTGCAAGCCGCCAAAGTTTCCGGCATCCATGTCGCCAAAAACCTGATCTATATTTACATGATCGCCGGGGCATTGTACGGCCTTGCAGGCGTGCTCGAGGCGTCCAGAACCGGCGGCGCGACAAACAACTACGGCAACATGTACGAGCTTGACGCCATCGCTGCTTGCGTTGTCGGGGGCGTGTCCACCACGGGAGGCATCGGAACGGTGCCCGGAGTGATGGTTGGGGTGCTGATATTTTCGATCATAAACTACGGTCTGACGTTTATCGGGATCAGCCCTTATTGGCAGCTGATTTTTAAGGGATTGATCATCGTCGCCGCCGTTGCGTTTGATATGCGCAAATACGCAGCCAAGAAATAATGTGCATGGTGGATGGAACTGCCGCAGCCGCATGGCTGCGGTTTTTTGCGTTGAATCGCAGGTTGTCTGGAAATTCGCTTCCAATATTTGTGGACTACACAAAAGAAACAGCCATGTTACAATGTGGGAGTGAGAAATGACAAGTTTGTAACCTGGACAGATCATGTATTAGCAATGACACCATGAGAAGGAGATGTATCCATGAAGAACAATAAAGTGATGAAAGCCTTGATCAGCACGGCATGCGCCGGCGTCTTAGCGGTTGGTCTGATTGGAGCAGGTCCGGCATCGGCTGCTTCTGCCCAGCAAAACTACGTACCTGCACCGAATAACATCCAAGACCTGCAAAACCTGCAAAGCTATCTGCAAGAGTGGCTGCAAAACAACGGACTCAACTTTCAATTCCAATACCCGGGAACAGGACAACAAGTAACCGTACCGCAGCCGTCGAATCCGACGCCTACAACGCCTTCGAAGCCGCAAACGAATCCGACGCCTTCGAAGCCGGTAACAACCAAACCTCAGCCATCCAAGCCTGAGACTTCGAAACCGGATTCTTCGACTTCCAAGCCGGGGACCGGAACGACCTCGAACCAGTCCGCTTATGCGGCCGAAGTCGTTAAACTGGTAAACCAGGAGCGTGCAAAAGCGGGCCTCAAACCTTTGACGGAAAACGCCAAACTGTCCAACATGGCGATGGATAAAGCGAAAGACATGAGCAACAACAACTATTTCGACCACAATTCGCCAACGTACGGTTCCCCGTTCGATATGATGAAAAAATACGGCATTTCGTTCAGCTATGCGGGCGAAAACATTGCCAAAGGGCAAAAAACGCCTGCGGACGTCATGAACGCATGGATGAACAGCGAAGGACACCGCGCCAACATCCTGAACAGCAACTACACCACGATCGGCGTGGCTTACTACAACGGATACTGGGTACAAGAATTTATCGCGAACTGATACCGATCTTATAAATTAATGGGCGAGTCCGTTTCCTTCGGGAAACGGGCTTTTTTTGCCGGCAGCAGAAAAAAGCCGGATGGCCTTCCATCCGGTTCATTCACCATGGTTATGATGGGTTATGCAGGGTTCGAACCTGCGACCTGCCGATTAAGAGTCGGCTGCTCTGCCAGCTAAGCTAATAACCCGTAATCCTATACTCATTATACTACGCCCTTTTTTTTCGAAAATCCAGACGTTCACAAAAAGTTGACAACAGGAATCTTTGCTGGTTTTCGCCATTCGTTCAGCACGAAAGGAAATTGCGGCCGAATTTGCAAATTGGTCCTAGAAGTTTTATGTTTATTTACATATGTCATTTGTCGGAAAAATGACGAATCGCAGAACGTCTTGATGGAGGGATCGGTTGTGAATTCATCGAAATGGATTTGGCGCAGCGTCGGCATCTTATCCGTGCTCGCTACGCTGCTTCTGCTCGCCGGCTTCGTTTATGCGGTCAAAGACATTCAGAATCCCCAGGCTGTGAAAGAGCAGGGTCCAAAGGCGGCCGAGCCGCAAACGGGAACGGTCTCTTCGAACCCCGAAACAGCCAAAGAGCTGAAGTTCGCGGTCCTTGGCGATTCCTTGGCGAAAGGAACGGGAGACAATTCGGGCATGGGGTTCGCGCGCCGGACGATCAAGGAACTGTCGTCATCGGGGGGCAGGAAGGCGACCCTCCTGAACAATCTGGGCATCAACGGACTTACGACGACGGGCCTTCTGCCGAAACTGGAGGAGCGTGGAACAAAATACGTGCTGGGACAAGCCGATGTGATTCTGCTTTCGATCGGAGGGAACGATCTTTTCCAAGGGGCCGATCTCATCTCCAAGGGCATTGCCGGTACAAGTTCGACGGCCAAAGGGCAGGAACTGGATCCGAAGGATCTGTTAAAGGGACTGCCCAAAGCATCGACGCAGCTGAAAGCGATTTTGGAGCGGATCCGCGCGATCAATCCCAATGCCTTGATCGTCTACGTCGGCCTGTATAATCCGTTCGGAGACATCGAAGATCTTCAGTTTCCCGGGAATGAGGCGGTTGCGGAATGGAATCAAGCCGCGCTCGACACGATTAATAAATATGGCAATATGATGCTGGTGCCTACCTTTGACATTTTCCAGCATCATTTGGACCGGTATTTGTCGTCGGATCACTTCCATCCGAACGGCGACGGATACCAGCAAATCGCCGTCCGGATCGTACAGGCAATCCGCTGACACGGCATACGGAGGAAAGGAGAAGGAGAGAATGTCATTGACGGACGGTTCGGACCTGCGGCAACCCATCGTGTTATCGGTTGAACACGTCAAAAAAAGGATCGGCAAAAAATGGATCATCGAAGATGTGACCTTCGATGTCCGCGAAGGCGAAATATTCGGTTTTTTAGGGCCGAACGGCGCAGGCAAAACGACGACGATCCGCATGCTTGTAGACTTGATCAAGCCGAGCGCCGGGGTCATCAAAGTATGCGGCTATGACGTGAACCGGGAGCAGGAGCAAGCGCTTCGTTTCGTCGGCTCGATCGTGGAAAATCCGGAAGTGTACACATATTTGACCGGGTGGGAGAATCTGGAGCATTTTGCGCGCATGCAGCCCGGCATCGACAACCGCCGGATACAGGAAGTGGTGGATATCGTCCGGCTGGACCAGAGAATCCATGACAAGGTCAGAACTTATTCGCTCGGGATGCGTCAGCGGCTGGGCATCGCCCAAGCGCTGCTTGGCCGGCCGAAGCTGCTTATTCTCGACGAGCCGACAAACGGGCTCGATCCGAAGGGAATCAAGGAGCTGCGTCAATTTATCCGGGAGCTGGCGGACGGGGGATTGGCCGTGTTTGTATCCAGCCATCTGCTTAGCGA
The DNA here is from genome assembly GCF_031583795.1 of Paenibacillus sp. VCA1. Classification (NCBI taxonomy): domain Bacteria; kingdom Bacillati; phylum Bacillota; class Bacilli; order Caryophanales; family Paenibacillaceae; genus Paenibacillus; species Paenibacillus sp. VCA1. Next base: position 193,039 of record NZ_JAVLSX010000004.1, read on the forward strand.
AATTCAGCTGTTATGCGACCGGGTGGCTATCATCAGCCGCGGCCGGGTGCTTGCGGTGGGCGATGTCAACGAGCTTGTGGCCGCCAACGCGGAATACGTAATTTGGGATTTCGAGCCGGCCGAAGCGGGAAAGCGGGAGCTTGAGCTTCGCGAAGGAATCGAAGTGATCGAACACGCTGAACGGGTGCTGGATGACGCCATCATCGCCGGGATGGGCGCCGGATCGGTCGTAACGGTCATGAGTGAAGAACTTATCGCCGGAACGGTCGCGCATCTGGTCGCTTCGGGCATTCGGATCCACGGCGTCCATAAAATCAACCCGACGCTCGAGCAGCTGTTCCTGAAAATGACGGAGGGTGAGAGTATTGATTAGCGTGCTGCCCCTGATTCAAAACGAGACGATCAAAATTATCAAAAAGAAGCGCTTTTATGTCATTTTGCTGATTCTGCTCGTGCTGGTTCCGATGTTCACCTATGCCCAGATGCGGTCGGCTGAACAAACGAGGGAAAAGTTCAAAGGCGACTGGCGGCTTGAAGTGCAGCAGCAAATTACGGATAATGAAAATTCCCTCGGCAGCGACAGGGTGCCTGACGAATGGAAGAAATTCCGGAAAATTTTCGTGCAGCAGCTGCAGTATTACCTGGAGCATGACGTGAACCCGAACGAGCCGAACGGCGTCACGTTCACGCGCGAGTTTATGGCGAATTCCATAACTTTGTTCATTCCTCTACTCATTATGGCGATCGCTTCCGATATAGTATCCGGGGAACGAACGAGCGGCACCATCAAAATGCTATTGACGAGGCCGGTCAAAAGGTGGAAGGTGCTGCTGAGCAAACTGATCACGTTGTACATGTTTTCTTCGCTGATCATCGTGTCCGCTTTTGTGATCACGTACGTCATTTCAGGGGCTGTTTTCGGGTATAAAGGATTTGAATTTCCGGTGTTCACCGGGTTTCGGATTCAAGGGTCCGACGTCGATATGACCGCCGTGCACGCGGTGCCCCAGTGGATGTATTTGCTGATGGAAGGCGGGCTGATCTGGTTCGTAAGCCTGGTCGTCGCCTCGCTCGCGTTTATGGTATCGGTGCTCGTCCGCAGCACGGCGGCAAGCATCGTGGTCATGATGGCCGCGCTGATCGCCGGGACGATCCTTACCAACATGGCCTCCGCCTGGAAAAGCGCGAAATACCTGTTTATGGTCAATTTGGAGCTGACGGACTATCTGTCCGGAACGCCGGCCCCGATCGAGGGAATGAACCTCGCTTTTTCGCTGGCAGTGTTGTCCGTATGGGCCGTTGCCGCGATCATAATCTCATTCCTTGTCTTTACGAAAAGGGATATCTTGAATTAAAATGGACAAGGATAACAAAACAAAACATCTGTTTGCATTTTGGTATATCCTACATAAAGAAGCACAAAGGGGGAGCATGAATGGTCGAGCAGATCGATATGTTTGCAGAGCCGCCGGGAGACGGCCATAACAACAGCGCGCCCAGCGGCGGCAGTTACGATGCAGACGACATTCAAGTGCTCGAAGGCCTGGTTGCGGTACGCAAACGGCCAGGCATGTATATTGGCAGCACCAGTTCATCGGGGCTTCATCATTTGGTATGGGAAATCGTGGATAATGCCGTCGATGAGCATTTGGCCAAATACTGCACGAGAATTGATCTTACTTTGCATAAAGACGGTTCCATCACCGTAGTCGATAATGGACGCGGCATTCCGACGGGAATGCATAAAACGGGAATCCCGACGCCGCAAGTCGTATATACCATCCTGCACGCCGGAGGAAAATTCGGCGGCGGCGGATATAAAAAATCGGGCGGCCTGCACGGCGTCGGGGCGTCGGTAACCAATGCGCTTTCCGAATGGCTCGAGGTGGAGATTTACCGCGACGGCAAAATCCATCGGCAGCGCTTCGAATATTGGCAGGACAAAAACGGCAAGGAGCATGTCGGCGAACCTGTCACCGGGCTCGAAGTGCTCGGCAATACGAACAAAACCGGCACCAAGGTGACCTTTAAACCGGACATCCGGGTGTTCCACGGCGGGATTCAGTTCAACTACGATACGCTTGCCGAACGGCTGCAGGAAATCGCCTTCCTGAATTCGGGCCTCCGCATCGTCATCAAGGATGAGCGCACCGACCGGATGGACGAGTTTTATTACGAAGGCGGCGCCAGCCAATTCGTTGAATTTTTGAACGAAGGCAAAGACGTGCTGCATGACGTCATTCATTTTTACGGGGAAAAGGACGACGTGGAGGTCGAGGTGGCGCTCCAATACAACGCGGGTTACACCGAAACGCTCGCATCGTTCGTCAACTCGATCCCGACGCGCGGCGGTGGGACGCACGAAACGGGGTTCAAGACCGCTTATACGCGCATCATGAACGATTACGCCCGGAAAAACCACATGCTGAAAGAAAAGGACAAAAACCTGGAAGGCAATGATCTCCGCGAAGGCATGATGGCGGTCATCAGCGTCAAAATGGCCGAAGTCGAATTCGTGGGACAAACGAAAGACCAATTGGGCAGCGCCTCGGCGCGCAGCACCGTGGACGCGATCGTGACGGAAAAGATGCAGATTTTCCTCGAAGAAAACCCGCAGGTTGCCCAAACGCTCATCAAAAAAGCGATCCAGGCGTCCAAAGCGCGCGAGGCGGCGCGCAAAGCCCGCGACGATATGCGCAGCGGGAAAAAGCGGAGCGAAGGCTCGAGCCTCGGGGGCAAACTGAGTCCGGCCCAATCCAAGGACTTCACCCGTACGGAGCTGTTTGTCGTCGAAGGAAACTCCGCCGGCGGGTCGGCCAAACAGGGGCGCGACTCGAAGATTCAGGCGATCCTTCCCCTGAAGGGCAAACCGCTGAACCCGGAAAAAGCGAAGCTTGCCGATATCATGAAAAACGAGGAATACCGCACGATCATTAACGCGATCGGAGCGGGCATCGGAACCGAGTTCGAAATCGAAGACAGCAATTACTCCAAAATCATTATTATGACGGACGCCGATACCGACGGCGCGCACATTCAAGTGCTGTTATTGACGTTCTTCTACCGCTACATGAAGCCGCTGATCGACGAAGGCCGGGTATACATCGCCCAGCCGCCGCTGTACAAAATTTCGCGCAAGTCGGGCAAGCTTGAAACCGTGCGGTACGCCTACAGCGACGAGCAGCTGCAAAATTACTTGAAGGAATTCGGAAAAAATTACGAGCTGCAGCGGTACAAAGGTCTCGGCGAGATGAATCCCGAACAGCTGTGGGAGACGACCATGAATCCGGAAACGCGCACCCTGCTGCAGGTGCAGATCGAAGATGCGGCGAAAGCGGAGCGCCGCGTATCCACGCTGATGGGCGACAAGATCGACCCGCGCAAGCGCTGGATCGTGGAAAATGTCGACTTTAGAGAGTTCGAGGAATAGAAGGTGAATCGATGAGTTTATCAGAACAGTTTCTGCCGGCTTATCTCGAAGAGGTCGTCGGCGACCGCTTCGGCCGGTATTCCAAATATATCATTCAAGACCGCGCCATTCCCGACGTCCGCGACGGATTGAAGCCGGTTCAGCGCCGCATTTTGTACGCCATGTACGAATCGGGCAATACGCCCGACAAGGCGTACCGCAAATCGGCCAAAACCGTCGGCGACGTGATGGGGAACTACCACCCTCACGGAGACTCGTCCATTTACGACGGCATGGTCCGGATGGCCCAGCCGTGGAAAATGGGGCATGTCCTTGTCGACGGCCACGGCAACTGGGGTTCGATCGACGATGACCCGCCGGCGGCGATGCGTTATACCGAAGCGCGCCTGTCGCCGATTGCGCTGGAAATGCTGCGCGACATCGACAAGCGGACGGTCCAGTTCAAGGACAACTTCGATAATTCGGCGAAAGAACCCGTCGTACTGCCGTCGCGGTATCCGAACCTGCTGGTCAACGGCGTCAGCGGAATTTCAGCCGGTTTTGCGACGGAAATTCCGCCGCATAATTTACGCGAAGTCATCGACGCCTGCGTGGCGGTGATGCAGAAGCCGGAAATCGAATTGGAAGAAATCATGACCTTCATCAAGGGCCCGGATTTTCCGACCGGCGGTTTGATCATGGGCGAAGAAGGCATCAAGGAAGCTTACCGGACGGGGAAAGGACGGATTTATCTCCGGTCCAAAGCCGACATCGAATTTCTGCGCGGCGGCAAGCAGCAAATCGTGGTGACGGAAATACCGTACCAGGTTGTAAAATCTCGTCTTGTCACCCAAATGGAAAACATCCGCCTCGAGAAAAAAATCGAAGGCATCGCCGAGGTTCGCGACGAAAGCGGACGGGACGGCTTGCGCATCGTAGTCGAAATCAAAAAGGAAGCGGATGCCCAGGGCATTTTGGCTTACCTGCTGAAAAAGACGGATCTTCAGGTCACGTATAACTTCAACATGGTGTCGATCGTCAACAAAGCGCCGCAGCAGCTTGGACTGAAAGCGATGCTGGAAGCGTACATCGAACACCAGCGCGAAGTGGTGTCGAACCGCACGCGTTTCGAACTGGAAAAAGCCGAAGACCGCGCCCATGTGCTGGAAGGCCTCGTTAAAGCGCTGAACATTTTGGATGAAGTTATCGCGGCCATCAAAGCCTCGAAAAACCGCCAGGACGCGCAAAACAACCTGCAGTGGATGTTCGGATTTACGGAGCGACAGGCGGACGCGATATTGACCTTGCAGCTGTACCGCTTGACGAATCTGGAAATTACGACGCTGCAGAAAGAGCTTGATGAGTTGCTGAAAAAAATCGACAACTATCGCGCCATCCTCGAAAGCGACAAAAAGCTGATCGCCTTGATCCGCAAGGAGCTGCTGGAAATTCGCGACAAATACGGCATCGACCGTAGATGCTCCATTCAGGAAGAAGTCGAGGAAATCAAGGTCAACCTGGAAGTTATGGTCAGCTCCGAGGACGTGCTGGTGACGCTGTCGAAAGACGGCTATATCAAACGGACAAGCATGCTTTCCTTTACCCGGTCCGGCGGCGAGATCAGCAGCTCCGGCGTGAAGGAAGGAGACCATATCTCCAAGGTATTCGAAATCAACACGCTGGATAATTTGCTTATTTTCACGCAAAAGGGCCAATATTTCCTGCTGCCGGTTCACCAGATTCCCGAATTCAAGTGGAAGGATCCGGGGACCGCGATCGTCAACGTCATCCAGCTGTCCAAGGAAGACGTGATCGTCGACGCGATCCCGGTCGCCAACTTTGAGGAACCGAACCGATCCCTCGTGTTCGTCACGAAAAAAGGGCAGGTCAAACGCACGGAATTGAAGGAATATATGACCAATCGCTCCAGCGCGGTGGCAGCCTGCAAGGTCGGCGCCGAGGACGAGATCATCTCGGTAACGATGAGCGACGGCAGCAAAGACATTTTGCTTGTAAGCATGGAAGGCATGAGCATCCGCTTTAAGGAGCAGGAGGTCAATGCGATGGGCCGCGTTTCGGCGGGCGTCAAAGGCATCCAGCTACGCGACGGCGACGAGGTCGTGGCCGCTTTATGGGTTGAGGAGGATGAAGGGGAAGTGTTGACTGTGACCGACCTCGGTTACGGCAAACGTTCCCTCCTGGCGGATTACCAGCCGCAAAGCCGGGGAGGCAAAGGGCTGGCGACGTTCGAATTCAAGGAAGGCAAGCGGGTGAAACCGAACGGCAGCCGGATCGCCGGGGCGTTTTACTGCCGCGAGCCGCTGCAAATTACCGCGATTACACGGGACGGCTTAACTTATGCCTTCAGCTCCGAGCAGGCACCGATTGCCGAGCGCAAATCGACAGGAAAATTGCTCGTTCACCTGGAGAAAAAGGATGAAATAACGGCGCTGTTGGCATTTGCGGAAACTTCATGACGTCATTTCATGTCCGAAGCTAGCGTCAAGGCGTGAAAAAAGGCATCTTCGCCCGAAAGCGAACGATGCCTTTTTGGGCGGAATCCCAGGCCTGGCGCGGCTTTTGTGGAACGGTGTCGGGGCCGTTTTTTTGAAAAAATTTTCGGGGTCGCGGAAGGAATTGGACTGAAATGCGCGAAAGTTAATCCTGTAAAACACTGCTTGCGAAAGGAAGGTATAACCCGTGCATACTTCCGAATTTGCGAAAATATGGTCCAAACTAAGCAAAGATTATAAATTGCATATGGAGAATGAACTGGCTCCCGCGCTTACCGAAGCTCAGTTGGCCGTTCTCGAGGTGCTGGGCGAAAACGAGCGGATGAAGCCTTCCGACTTGACGCCGCTGCTGGCGACGAGCCCGGCGGCCGTTACGATGCTGCTCGACCGGATGGAGAAAAACGGTTTGATTCGGCGCGAACGCGACGGCAACGACCGCCGGATCGTTTGGGTATCGATTTCGGATAAAGGGAGAGCCGAGGTTGAACGCGGCCTGCAGATCCGCGATGCGTTTCTGGCAGGAGTTTTGTCGCGAATTTCCGCGCATAATCAGCAGCTTTTGATCTATCTATTGGGCAAGCTAACGGTAGCGCCGTAAAAAGGCTTTTAAAGAATAAACGTAGAGGACGTCAACCTGATGAACGAAGCATCCCTTATGAAACCAAAAACAAGAAAACTGATTTTCAGCGCCGGCCTCAGCTGGCTTTTCGACGCCATGGACGTCGGCATCATTTCTTTCATTGTGACCGCATTAACGCTGGAATGGAAGCTCTCCCCGCAGGACGTCGGCATTTTGACGAGCGTGAACTCGATCGGGATGGTTTTTGGCGCGGCGGGCGCGGGGTATTTGGCGGATAAGTTCGGCCGGAAAAAAGTGCTGCTGTGGACGCTGCTCATTTTTTCCGTGGCCAGCGGATTGTCTGCGCTTGCGTCCAGCTTCTGGGTGTTATGCTTGCTCCGCTTTATTACGGGCGTGGGCCTTGGCGGCGAACTGCCGGTCGCTTCGACGCTGGTATCCGAGAGCGTTCACGTAAGCCAGCGGGGGCGGGCCGTCGTTTTGCTGGAGAGCTTTTGGGCCGGCGGATGGCTGGCCGCGGCGCTCATTTCGTATTTTTTGATTCCCGCTTACGGCTGGCAAATCGCGTTTGTCATCGGGGCGCTGCCGGCCCTGTATGCACTGTATTTGCGCCGGGCCATCGACGATTCGCCGGTGTACCAAAACAACCGGAACAAGGCGGCCTCGATTCCGTTTACCGGCAAGCTAGCCTCGATCTGGACCCGTGAACACAGCCGTTCCACGCTCATGTTGTGGATTTTATGGTTTACCGTCGTGTTTTCGTATTACGGCATGTTTTTGTGGCTGCCTTCGGTCATGACCATGAAGGGGTTCAGTTTGATCAAAAGCTTCGAATACGTGCTGATCATGACGATCGCGCAGCTGCCGGGTTATTTCACCGCGGCGTATTTTATCGAAAAATTCGGCCGCAAGTTCGTTATGATTACGTATCTGGTCCTTACCGCCGTGAGCGCCGCCTGGTTTGGCAATGCCGAGTCGGCCGGTTCGCTGATAGCGGCGGGCATTTGTTTGTCGTTTTTCAACCTTGGTGCATGGGGTGGATTGTATGCATACACGCCGGAGCTGTATCCGACATCGGTCCGTTCGACGGGCGTCGGGCTGGCGACTTCGGTGGGACGGATCGGCGGCGTCATCGCGCCGTTTCTGGTCGGATATCTGGTGCAGCGGCATGTGGAAATCAACGTAATTTTTATTATGTTTTTCGTCATCATCTTGATCGGCGCGCTCGGCGTGCTGTTCCTGGGCAAAGAAACGAAGGGCAAGATGTTGGCGGATTGACGAACGAACGATTTGTCGTGTTTGGACGGAGGCCCTGCTTTGGCGGGTCTTCGCCAAGTACCTGAACGGTTTCGAAGCCAACGCCCCACACTCTTCGTGGGGTTTTTTGCATGGCGAAATCTCTTATAGAAAATGTAAATACAAAATAAGTCGAATGCAGTTTGTGAAAATGAAGTGATTTGAATTATAATAAATAAAGTTGCAGTTTAATCACGGCTTCATAGGTTGATTCATGCACGCAAAAAACAATAGGAGCAAAGGGGACGAAATCGGGCGGAGAACGACATTCGTCAACGGCGGCGGTCAAGCGTGAAGCCTTTGAATAACGGCAATCCGGACCGATTGAACAAGCCCGTGCACCCGGGAAGGACGTTCAACCGGTTTCGACAGACGTCTTGGAAACGGAGGGATTGGTTTGCAGCTTATAAATCCGCAGATGGTTCAGGAGTTAATCGACAAACTGCAGGATCAGGATCTTTATATACATCTTGAAATGACGACGGGGGCCTATGCTTCGCATAATGACGAATCAAAGTTTACGGCGTCCACGTTCATCAAAAACGGTGTTGTCCGCTATACCCACGGTAAAATCCAGGGATCGGGCCCTTACCGCGTCGGACTGAAAATGGAACAGGGCTGGATCTACTCGCAAGGTTTGACGCATTTTGAGGAAACGGAAACCGAGCGGCTGATTATGGCGGGCCATGACAGCGACGGCAAGCTTGTCGTTGCGCTGCAGCTGGGCAAGGAGCCGTTTTGAGTCCGGGAACGGCCGTCATCAAGTGAAAGGGTGATTATAAACAATGGAAAATCATATATTGGTCGTATTCCCGCATCCGGATGATGAATCCTTCGGCACTTCCGGTACGTTGGCCAGACGTATCCACGAAGGCGCCAAAGTGACGTACGCCTGCCTGACGCTGGGCGAAATGGCGCGGAACATGGGCAAACCGCTCGTGGCCAATCGCGTCACGCTGCCGGAGCACCGGCGGAAGGAGCTGGAAGAGTCCTGCCGCTCCATCGGCATCCAGGATTTGCGCCTGATGGGGCTTCATGATAAAACAATCGAATTCGAAGACCCGGATTTGCTGGACGGCATGCTGCGCAAGCTGATCGACGAAGTGAAACCTTCGCTGATCATTACGTTTTACCCAGGCTTTAGCGTTCATCCGGACCATGACGCCACCGGCGAAGCGGTCATCCGGACGGTTGCCGCCATGCCGAAGGAGCAGCGGCCGGTCGTGAACTGCGTCGCATTCGCCAAAGGCTGCGAGCAGATCATCGGCAAGCCGGACGTCGCCGTCGACGTCAGGGATTTCCTTCCGAACAAATTCGGGTCGATCCGGGCGCATGCCTCGCAGTTCCGATGGAAAGAAATACTCGGAAGTTATACGGAAGAGGATGAACAAATCAAAAGCCGTTTCAGCACCGAAAGATTCTGGACTTATCGTTTCGAATAGGGTAATATTTCCATGCGCGGATTGGATTGCGCGCATAAACCTATTTTGGAAAGGTGAGCTGAGCAGAGATGAGCGGAGCAGAGAAAAGAAGAGGAATGCGGGAAAAGGGCGGGCAAGCTGAAAGGCCTGCGGAAAAAACGCTTGAGCGGATCGTGTTTATCGGCCGGACTTACGATGAGTACATGCGGATGTTCGGCCTCGATGAATCCGATCTTGAAGGTAAACGAATATTGGACTGCCCGGGAGGCGCATGCTCTTTTACGGCCAAAGCCGGTGAGCTTGGATGCGAAGTCACGGCGGCGGACATCGCCTATTACCATGAGGCCGACCGGCTTCTGGAGAAGGGGCTTCAGGATATCGGCCATGCCATGGAGCATGTGGAAACGGAACAAAGCCGTTATATCTGGACGGAATTTCGGAATATCGAAGCGCTGCGTTCCGAGCGTCTGCGGGCGCTGCGGACCTGCGCGGAAGATATGAAGGTTCATCCGGAACGGTACGTGCCCGTGACGCTGCCGTCGCTGCCTTTCCGTGACAAACAATTCGACCTCACGTTGTCGGCCCATTTTTTGTTTACATATGCCGACCGGATGGATGCCGAATTTCACCGGGATGTGCTGCGCGAGCTACTCAGGGTGACTCGCAGTGAGGTACGGATTTTTCCGCTGGTCGACCAAAGCGGACGCCGTCCTGGCGAGGTAGAGCAGCTGCTTGCGTTTGCCCGCGGCGAAGGATGGAGCGCCGAAACGAAAGCCGTACCGTATCATTTCCAGCGGCATGCGGATCATGTTCTCATTTTGACCGCGGGCGGAACGAATCTATAACCCAATCATGGAGGATGGACATGAAACACGCGTTTATTTTCGATATGGACGGCGTCATCATCGACAGCGAGCCGATCCATTTTGACGTGGATATCAAGACGCTCGGATACTTCGGCGTAGAAACGACGGAAGAGGAGCTGGAACGGTTCGTCGGGATGACCAATCCCGAAATGCTGGGCATTTTTAAGCGGGAGCGCAACCTGCCTCACTCGGTTGAAGAAATGATTGAATACCAACTGGATATGAAAATGAACATTTTGCAAAATCTGGATATCGAGCCGATCGAGGGAATCCGGGAGCTTATGGAGCAGCTGGACGAGATGAACATTCCGATGGCGGTCGCTTCTTCATCCCCAAGAATTTTTATTGAAGGCGTTCTGGCGAAATTCGGATTGAACCATTTCTTCCAAACGACGGTCAGCGGCGAAGAAGTGCCGAAAGGAAAACCTGCGCCCGATATTTACCTCGAAACGGCGAAGCAGCTGGGGGTCGACCCGCAGCATTGCGTCGTTCTTGAGGATTCCCGCAACGGCATGCTCGCTGCCAAGAAAGCCGGCATGAGATGCATCGGTTATCTGAACCCGAACTCGGGGAACCAAAATTTGGCGGAAGCGGATATTCAGGTCCGTTCGTATGACGAAATCCGGTTGCGGGATTTGTTTGAAGATGCCGCTCCCGAAGAGATCTAGACCATTGGAGTAAGCTTGTATTTGACGGCGATTTGCTGAAAGGGTTGCGTATTTTCAGGAAAACGGATGCGCTAAACGGAAGCGACAAACCATAAAAAAACCCGGAGCTTTCACAGCTCCGGGTTTTTTTATGGTTTCAATGGAAGTCAGCCGCATAAAACTTGTCAGTCTTCCGCATGCAGCCTGTTTAATACCGTTTCGGGCCAAAGGTTCCATGGGTGCTCTCCGGGCGGCAAGGAGGCAAGGACGACTTCCTCTTTGGTGACCGGATGCGGAAAGCCGACCGTGACGGACCAAAGCGCGATTTGCTGCCCGGGTTTGTTGACGCGGCTTCCGTATTTCTGGTCTCCGTACAGCGGACAACCCGCGTGATTCATCTGCACGCGAATTTGGTGCGATCTTCCGGTATGCAGCTTGATCCGGACGAGGCTGAAGGACCCGTTTGCGCCAAGCACTTCATAATCGAGCACGGCTTCCTTGGCTCCCGGCGTTCCGGATTTGACCACGGAAACCGTGTTGGTCTTCGGATCCTTCAGCAGCATGTTCCGCAGCGTGCCGCGGGGGGCGGGGAGACGGCCGTGAACGACGGCGGCGTAGCCCTTGCGGAAGCTGCGGCTGCGGACGGCCTCGGACAGGCGCGAGGCGGCTTTTGAAGTCTTCGCGAATATCATCGCGCCGCCCACGGGACGATCCAGCCTGTGCACCAGCCCTAAATAAACGTTCCCCGGTTTGCCGTAGCGCACCTTGATGTCTTCCTTAAGCAGGGAGAGCAGGTCGGGATCGCCGGAAACATCCGCCTGGGTCGGAATGTTGACCGGTTTGACGATCCCGAGCAGATGGTTGTCCTCGTACAAAATCGGAATTTGGGAAACAGGTTCTTGGTTCATCGCGTATCACGACTCCCAGCGGCCGAGTATGCCGCACGGCAGATGGAGCCCGGATGCCGTGATCGGAAGCCCCAGTTCCCCGCAGGAGATCGTTCCGCCGAAACGGCGCCCCGCGGTCATCTTAAGAATGTTGTGAAGCACGGTCGGCGAAATCCCCGTCGTATAAGAATTGATAAGCATAAACAGCGGATTGTCGGACATGATGCCCATGCAGCTTTCCACGAACGGATACAAGCTTTGCTCAAGCTTCCACATCTCTCCGCCCGGGCCGCGTCCGTAAGACGGAGGATCCATAATGATTCCGTCATACCGATTCCCTCTGCGATGTTCGCGCTGCACGAATTTGAATACGTCATCGGTGATAAACCGGACCGGACGGTCTCCGATCCCCGTCAGCTGCAGGTTTTCCTTAGCCCATTGCACCATGCCCTTCGCCGCGTCGACGTGGACGACTTCCGCTCCGGCATAGGCTGCGGCAATCGTCGCCCCGCCGGTGTACGCGAACAAGTTGAGCACTTTGATCGGGCGTTTGGCGGCGGCGATCTTGTCCATCATCCAGCGCCAGTTGGCCGCTTGTTCCGGGAACAGTCCGGTATGCTTGAAATTGGTCGGGCGGATATAGAATTTTAATTGGTCGTAGGAGATCGTCCAGCGGTCCGGGAGTTTCTTTTTCATGTCCCATTGTCCGCCCCCCGATGAACTGCGGTGATAATGACCGTGAACCTCGCGCCATTTTCCGCTTTCGTTTTGAATAGGCCATATGATTTGCGGATCCGGTCTGCGGAGGATGACGTCCCCCCAGCGTTCCAGCTTTTCCCCTGATCCGGTATCAATCAATTCGTAATCTTGCCAATCACGGGCTACATACATTTTGCGATCCATCCTTCTAGGCAATTTTTTCATGAAAATACATAACCATAACTTCTATTGTACAACATTTCGCGGCAACAATGCACTTGATTCGCTCGCGTTTGACGGGCAAATTCCGCGCCTTTTAGGTTTCGGCCCTTCCTGATTGCCCCGGGCGCGAATAAGATGAGATAAACATCATTGCCAAAGGAGGCTGCGCCTGTGCCGGCAAAAAACGGAAAGCAGTTTATCGACCGCATCGACCATGCCAACCCCCGGGTTTGGATTCGCGGAGAACAATTGGACGGCAAACTTTCGGATCACCCGGCTTTTCGTGGTCTGATGGTAACCCAGGCAGAGCTTTACGACATGCAGTACCATCCCGATTATATGGAACGCATGACGTACAGCTCCCCATCGAGCAAAGATCCGGTAGGTTTGTCGTTTATGCAGCCCAAAACGAAGGAGGATCTTCAAAGACGCCGGGAAATGACGATGCTGTGGGGCGAAAAACATCATGGCCTGCTGGGGCGTTCCCCGGATTACATGAATACCGGATTGATGGCTTTTTCTGCGGCAGCGGAGTTGCTGGGGGAGAAACGTCCCGAATTTGCGGACAACATGCGAAAATATTATGAATATTGCCGTGAGCGGGATATATCCCTTTCCCATGCTTTTGTGCAGCCCCATGCCAGCCGGTTCGACGACTTGCTGGAGGATGGCAGCATCGAAAGCTGCGCGGCGCAAATCGTCGAACAAAACGGTGACGGCATCGTCGTTAGCGGCGCATTTTTGCTGGCGACCCAAGGCGTGACGACGGATGAAATTTTGGTATATCCGCCGGCATTACCGTTTATCCCCGAAGAGAACAACCCCAGAACCTTCGCGTTCGCCGTTCCGAACAACCTCCCGGGCATCCGCTGGATATGCAGGGAAACGCTGGCGTTGGGCGATTCGGCTTATGACTATCCGCTAAGCTCCCGTTTCGACGAAATGGACACCTTGGTTATTTTCGACGAAGTGCTTGTGCCGTGGGAGCGCGTGTTCATTCTTGGGGACGATCGCTTGTCCATGCGCTTATTCCAGGAAAGCGGGTTTCACGTTCATTGCGGACATCAGGTGTTATGCAGGTACATCGCGAAAACGGAGTTTACGCTGGGCATCCTTCTTTATATGGCGGAAACGTTGGATCGGGCATCGTCTCCGTCGACCATCGACAAAATGACGGAAGTCATCGCGCAATACGAGACGTTGAAATCCCTGCTGGTTGCAGCGGAGGCGGGTGCCGCTCCCGACCGCTTTGGCAGCATGCTCCCGGACAGACGGCCGATTTGGACGGCCAATGTTTTGTTTCCGAAAATGTACCCGCGCATGATCGAATTGATTCAACTGCTTGGAGGCAGCAGCGTGATCATGATTCCGTCGGAGTTGGATTTCGCGGGCGAATCGAAACCGGCGCTGGACCGTTACCTTCGCGGCAGCGGCGTGGACGCAACCTCCAAAACGGCGCTTTTCCGCCTGGCTTGGGATCTCAGCTCAAGCGGTTTCGGCGGGCGGCAGACGCTGTACGAACGGTTCTTTTTTGGCGATGCGTCGGTCGTTGCCAGCAGACTCTACCAAACGTTTTCGTTATCGGAGAAGGAGGCCTGCATCGGCAAAGTGAAGGCATTTTTGCAATCCAAAGACGAATAAGCTGCAAGGTCCGCGAATAGATATGAAGTGGGGAAACGTAAAGAGGCATTTCATGGGAGCAAGGAACCGTCCGGAAGAGCCATCCTGAGTGCAGGGAGGCGGACGGCCATGACCATCGACCAGCTGATTGCGCTGCTGACGCTTGTCGTCATGATTATCACACTTGCCGTAAACCATGAAAAACCGAAGCAGTAGAAACACCGGGAAAAGGGGGCTGTGAAAGCTCCCTTTTTTCGTTCCTTCGAAAAAAAAGAGAACATAAACCCTCCGGGCTCATATACATATTTTAAAAAATGCTCATCAGATGTAAGCCGCCCGTATGGAACGAGCATTACACAATCCGGAAGGAGGAAACCGACTTGTCCATTCAAGCAAAAATGAAAACGAATACATCGATGGAACCGCAGCTCAAGCGCAAAAAACGGTTCACCCGGAACGACTGGATGGGGTACCTGTTCAGTGCTCCGTTGATCATCGGCGTGTTGGCTTTTGCCGTTTATCCGATGATCGCGGCGCTGATCATGAGCTTTCATCAAACCTCGGGGCTTTCCGTCGGCGGAAAATGGGTGGGTTTCAGCAATTACGATTACGTGTTGTCGGATTCGTTATTTTGGCAAGCGCTTACAAATACGCTATTTATCGGCATATGGTCGGTACTGCTTGGCATCGCGCTGTCTTTTATTTTGGCGAGCTTGATCAACAACCTGAAATGGCATATGGGGCAAAACTTTTTCAAGGCCGTATTTTTTCTGCCGAACGTCGTGTCTGGAGTTGCGACGACGCTGCTGTTTTCGTTTCTGTTTTATCCTTCCAAGGAAGGGCTGCTGAATTTTGTCATCGGGTTGTTTGGCATTGAACCGGTCGGCTGGTTTACGAACCCGCAGGTTTCCAGATACAGCATTGTTTTGATGAGCTTGTGGGGGGCGCTTGGCTACAATACGATCATTTTTTTGGCCGGGCTGCAAAGCGTTCCGCGCGACCTGTACGAAGCGGCCGAGGTGGACGGGGCGGGGACGTACCGAAAATGGTTTTATGTCACCATTCCGTATTTAAGGCCGATTTTCGTCTTTATGCTCATCATGGGCACGATCGGCGGCATGAAGCGGTTTACGGACGTGTGGCTGATCGGAGGCACGGCGGGGAATCCGGGCGGCAGCTTGATGACGGTCGTGCTGTACATTTACCGCAATGCCTTTCTCTCTTCGCAGATGGGCATGGCGACGGCAGCTTCGTATCTGCTGTTTATTATGATTTTCCTGCTTACGGCCGTCATGATGCTGTTGAACCGGCGCAAGGACAGCTTCGACTGATCCGGGAAGAGATCGAGCGATATCGAGCTTCAATCCAGTTCCATTCTGAGTTAGGAGGTCAACCGAATGAACACCGTGGACGCCAATTTGATGCACCGGCGCAAAAAGATTTCCCTGAACCAATGGATTTTGACGATCGTCCTTACGCTGGGTTCCTTCGTCATGATCGTGCCGTTTCTATGGATGCTTGTCACGAGCTTCGACTGGGCCGCGCGGCTTCATATCAATTTCCCGCCCAGGCTGTGGCCGGAGGAACCCTCTGTCAAAACTTTCGAGGCGGCGTTTACCAGCATCAAAATGTTGCGCTACATTTCAAATTCCGTCGTGGTCAGCGTCGGCGTCATCCTCATCAGCGCCTTGTCGGCGCTGCTGTCGGGGTATGCGTTATCCAAGCTGCGTTTTAAGGGCGCGAATATTGTGCTGCTGCTCGCTCTGAGCACGATGATGATCCCGTTCGAAATGACGATGATCCCCCAATATCTACTGTTCAGCAAGCTGGGGCTTGTCGACAATTATCTGGCATTTTACCTGCCCGCCTTGAATTACGCGTTCGGGACGTTTTTGGCCAAAGCCTTTTTCGATCAACTCCCGACGACGCTGCGGGAAGCCGCCATTTTGGACGGGGCGAAGGAGGTGTCCGTATTCGGCCGGGTTTACCTGCCGCTGTGCACGCCGATCATCGCAACCATGGTCATTTTGCTCTTTCTTGGCGTTTGGAACGACATGTTGTGGCCGCTCCTGATTCTTAAGAAAGCAACCAAGTATACCATTCAGATCGGTCTTGCGATGTTCACCTACAATAACGGCATCGACAAACAGCCCTCCATCATTATGGCTGCCACGACGGTGAGCCTGATCCCGGTCGTCGTCGTATATTTGTTTTTGCAGCGCTACATTATCGAAAGCATCGCGTTATCGGGGATCAAACAGTGAGCAGCGTTTTGCCCGAACCAACCTGGGCGATTTTGAAGGGGCTCCAATTCCATGTTGAATGAAAAAGGGGGAACGGATTCATGAAAAAGCTTTTGCTGCTTGTCTTGTCCTGCGTGCTGGCGTTGTCGCTTGCGGCCTGTTCAGGCGGAACGGACACGGATGTCACGGGCGGAGTGGAAATCAAAAAGGTGTCCGACATGAAGGGGACGGTCAGGGTCGCCTTGGCCGGATGGCAGCTGGACAACGGCATCAACGCCCAGACGGGCAACCCAACCATCGGGCTGAACGACTATCTTGAGCAAACTTTCAACAAAATGTATCCGAACATCAAGCTTGATCTGTATCAAATTCCATGGGAAAACGTCAAAGCAAAACAATCCGCCATGCTGCTTTCCGGCGATGTGGACGTCCTGTACACCGGCGGAGCGTTTGCATCCCAGTGGTATCAGGATGGGCTGCTTCGCGACTTGGATGACCTGATCAAGGAAGATGCAAGTTTTGACCCAGGCATTTACCTGGAAGGCATCATGAACAATTCTTACAGCACCAAGTCGCCCGACGGCACGAAGCAATTCGGCATCCCGGTCGCGCTCGGGCGCAGAATGACGATCTATGACAAAAAGCTTTTTGAGGACTGGGGAGTGGAACCGCTGTCCGCGAAGGCGGACCCGGCCGAAATTCTCGAAAAGGCCAAAAAAATGACGGGCAAAAATCCGAAGACCGGCGAAGACAACTACGGGCTGTATTGGAGCGGCAACTCGTTAAACGGATCGACCTTCGTCGCGTTGACGCTGGCGTTCGGGGCGAAAGGCGCCGAAGGCACGTTGAAGGACGTGAAAAGCATCAAGTGGCATCTGAACACGCCCGAAATGGCGAAGGTCATGGAATGGCTGAAGGAAGCCGCAAAGCTGGCGCCGGCAGGTTTCGTAAACGCACAAGGCGCCGAGAACTTCGGCCTGGAACGCAACAATATCGCGATTGCGCTGGATTCCACGGGCGGCTCTACCATGAACGAATATATAAGCAATAAAAACAAAGATCTGCTGGACCGGTTTGAGCCTGTCATGAATATGGGGCCAAAGGGCGAAGGCTGGGTGGCGGTCGACCCGTTCATCATGGCGAAAAACGCCAAGGACGTCAAAGCTTCCTGGGAAGTGCTGAAGTTTCTGACGAGTCCGATGACGCAACGATACATGTATGACAACTTTGCGCTGACGCCAACGCTCAAGAATGCGGATTTTGTGTCCCCGGAAGACAAATACGTCAAAAAAGCGCTTGAAATTGCCGCAGTGGGGCACTCGGAGCTGATGGACGAAGCCAACCCGTTCTACATGAGCGATATTGTGCCTGCGGTCAACGGTTTCATCAGCAAGGCGGCGACCGGCAACGCACCGGACATCCAGAAGTTTCTGGACGACCTGCAGCAGCGCGCGGAAAAATGGTCGGCGAACTTAAAGTGACACCAGATGGTGCAAAGCCCCTAACGGGCTTTGCACTTATCCGTTTCATCGAATTCAAAAAGCGGGATTGGAGGAGGACTGAGGATGAAAAAGGGAATCAACCAATGGTGCTTTCCGCCGGGGACTCCGCTGAGCAAGGTGCTCCGCACCAGTTCGGCGGCGGGGTTTGATACGATCGAGCTGAACTTGTACGCTTCCGGCGGCATCGGTTTGACGATGGACACGACGCCGGAAGAGGCAAAGGCACTGGGAAGGCTGGTCCGCAGCTACGGATTGACCGTCGGCAGCCTCTCCACCGAAATGCTTGGCCGGTATCCTTTAAGCTCTCCCGATAAAGACACGAGGAGCCGTGCGGTGGAATCCATCCGCAAACAGATCGAGCTGGCGCTGGAGCTCGAAGTGGATACGATCCTCGTCGTGCCTGGACGAATCGAAGAGGACGTTACGTACGAGGACGTATGGGAGCGCTCGACGATGGCTCTGCAGCCGCTGGTCGACGATATCGCCGGAACGCCGTTAAGCATCGCCATCGAAAATGTCTGGAACCAATTTTTATGGAGCCCGCTCGAAATGGTCCGCTACATCGACCAGTTTGAATCGGAGCATGTCGGCGCTTATTTCGACGTCGGCAACACGCTTGCCTTCGGAAGACCTGAGCATTGGATCCGTACGCTTGGGAGCCGGATCCGCAAAATTCACGTCAAGGATTTCCGGACGAAGGTCGGCAATCATCTCGGTTTCGTGCCGCTGTTGTCGGGGGATGTGGATTGGCTGAACGTCCGTTTGGCTTTAAGCGATATCGGCTACCGCGACAGCTTGACGGCGGAGCTGGAGCCGTATGCAAGCTTCCCGGACCAGCTGATCTTTGACACGTCCCGCCATTTGGACGTCATTTTGGGCAAAAATCCGTATTAAACCAAAGCGCGAAGGGAGAAACCATCGAATGATTAGAATCGGCGTGGTAGGGGCCGGAATCATTGCCGCAGAGCATTTGAAACATATTCATCAACATGAAGGCGCCGAGCTGGCTGCGGTCTGCGACGTTGCGCCGGCGGCGGCGGAACGCGCTGTCCGTCAGTATGGGGGGAAGGCGTACACCGATTTCGACGACATGCTGGACCGTGAAAAGCTGGACGCCTTGTTCCTATGCGTGCCGCCATTTGCCCATGGGGACATGGAGGAAAAAGCGGCGGAACGCGGAATTCACCTGTTGGTCGAAAAGCCGTTAGGACTTGAAATGGCCGTGGTACAAAAAAAGGCGGAAGCGTTGGAGAAGTCGGGGGTTATCACGGGATCAGGATACTGCATGCGGTACATGGACTCCGTCCAGCGTGCCAAAAGCTACCTTCAGGGCAAGGAAATCGCCATGGTACGGGCATACCGTTTCGGAGGATTGCCGCCGAATCCATGGTGGGTGGATCATGCCAAATCCGGGGGGCAGCTTGTGGAGCAGACGACGCATAACGTGGACCTGATGCTGTATCTGGCGGGCGACGTCCGCAAGGTATCCGCCGACATGGCGCTTCTTCTCAGCAGCGAGGTGCCCGGCATCACCACGCCCGATGCGGCGTCGGTCAACATGGTGTTTGCTTCGGGGGCCCTCGGGCATATCGATACCGGTTTTTTCCCGCAGCCGGACGGACGGGCGTCGCTGGAAATATTGGGCCGCGGCTTCAGGCTGACGTTGGAAGGCGGCGACTTGACCATCACGGAGCCGGACCGGACCCAGATTATACGGGGCGGGGGCGATTTCTACAGGGCGCAGGATGACGCCTTCATCCAGGCGGTCGCCATCGGGGACCGGAGCTTGGTTTTGGCCCCGTACAGCGAGGCGCTCAAAACGCTTGCAGTTACGCTTGCTGCCAATGAATCCGCAAAAACGGGGCAGGCGGTGATGCTCTGATCATGTCCGCCGCGCCCACAAATGGATGAACAATCGAAACCAGCGATGTTAAATCAATAAATTGACGGACGGCAGATGCCAGATCATCGACAGACGTTGCTCGTTTTCATTAATGTAAGACGACAAAAGCCCATACGCTTGGAAGCCGCATCCTTGCGGCTTCTTGTTTTTATCCCCATTTTCATAGGGAGCGATAACCACGGGTAGCGGTTGGCTGGACAGACCGGACAGCTGTTTTTGATAATTTTGCTTGTATACCGTCCGGAGAAGTAGGATAATCAAAAGTACCAGGTTTACGGCAAACTTGCACATCATGGTTTTGCTGACAGAGGAAAAGGAGAGACGACGATTTTGAAAACGGATACGAATAAAAAACCCCCGTTCCGCGCCGATCAGGTAGGGAGCTTTCTGCGCCCGCAAGCGTTAAAAGAAGCCAGAGCCAAACATCAGGCGGGACAGATTCCGAAAGCGGAGCTCCGCGCGGTCGAAGATGCAGAAATCGTAAAACTCGTGGAAAAACAGAAAGCCGCCGGGCTGACGGCGGTGACCGACGGCGAATTCCGGCGGACGTGGTGGCACCTGGATTTCATCGAAGCGCTACACGGCATCGAAGTGTTTGATCTCGACGCGGCCGGATTGTTCCATGGCGCGATGAACAAAGCCAAAGGATATACGGTGGCTTCCAAGCTCGGCTTCCCGGCGGATCATCCGTTTCTGGCGGATTTTGCGTTTTTGAAGCAGGCGGCCGGAGACCATGTGGCGAAATTCACGATTCCGGGCCCGAACATGATTTTTTACTCCGGCGTCATCAACAGCCAGAAATATGCCGATCATCCGGCGTACCCGTCCCTTGAGGAAGCGGCGAAAGATATCGTGCAGGTGTACCGCGACGCGATCCGCGCGTTTTATGAAGCCGGCTGCCGTTATTTGCAGCTGGACGATACGAGCTGGGGCGCGCTGTTCAGCGACGGGTTCCGGGAAAAGATCAAAGCGAAGGGATATGACCCGGACGAGCTGATGAAAACGTTCGCCGACATCACGATCGACGCCGTAGCGGAAAAGCCGGAAGATATGGCTGTCACGATTCATATTTGCCGCGGCAATTTCAAATCCTCCTGGCTGTACGACGGCGGTTACGAGCCGATTGCCAAAGAGCTGTTTTCCCGCGTGAACGTGGACGGTTTTTTCCTGGAATACGACAGCGACCGCGCAGGGGATTTCAAGCCGCTCCGCCATATCCAAAACCAACGCGTCGTGCTTGGGCTGGTCACCACCAAAACGGGCGAGATGGAAGACGTCGAAGACATCAAGCGCCGCGTTCGGGAGGCATCTGAATACGTGCCGCTTGAGCAGCTTTGTTTAAGCCCGCAGTGCGGGTTCGCTTCGACGGAGGAAGGCAACGCCGTTGCGGAGCAGGATCAGTGGAACAAGCTTGGGCTTGTCGTCGCGGCGGCAAAGGAAATCTGGGATTGATATTTTAGCTGATCATCAAAGGCTTAGAGACAACACGAGGCGCTATCACCGGTGCTTCGTGTTTTTTTGAAACGACCTCGTAATAAGGCGGCAAAACGAACCGGGGGCGTAGAGCAGCCCTTTTACTGCAGTGCAAAAAAAATATCTCCTCGGCCGAGGAGATCAAATCCGGTCAAATCAATGCGATCGCAAGCAGCGTGAACAGACTGAGAGTCAAAATCTGATTGCGGTATCCGAAGCCGAAGCGGCGGTATGGCCCAAAAGCCGAAGTTCTGACAGGCCCGCCTTCACTGGTTTCCAAATATACTCTTTCTCTGTCGACCTTTACGATTTTTCCTTCATAGACTTTGCGGTCTATCGTTAGAATGCGTACTTTCCGGTTCATGCAGTTCAAACAGTTGTAATACGCGTCCATTTTATCACTCCTTCCGTTGACAAAACATCATATGAAAGAAAAAGAGAACCGGCAACGGCAGCTATACCCTCCGCAAGCGAAACGGGAATCCTTGGCATCCAAAGGGATGGCGGTTAGGCGGTTCATGTGTGGATGGCCGAACACGAACCATTCCCCGTCATGTCAGATTGATTGCATTTTCCGTGCTTGTAATATAAAATAGAATTAAAATTTTAGGATGATAGGCAAATTTTGAAATTTATTTTTATTTCATGCTGTTTACAAGATATTTCTAGTTTTTCTATTATCTTGATTCGCGGTTTGTTTTTATGTACACTAGCGAATGAAATGCCATGATTCTATTACACTAAGATGAGTAGGGAATACGTATGTCAATCCACGATAACATTTTGATTAAAATTCGCGAAATGAAAGACAGTTTGACGCCGGTCGAAAAAATGGTGGCGGAATACGTTCTGCAAAACGTCGAGGAAATTCCCCATCTTTCCATCAAAAATTTGGCCCAGCTGACCAAAACAAGCGACGCGTCGGTGCTCCGTTTTTGCAAAACGATGGGTTATTCGGGCTACCGCAGTTTTATCGTCAGCATATCGGCATCACTCGGTTCGATGGAAGAGCAGAAGGATCAATATACCGACATTCAGCCGGGGGACGACCTGTCCGTTATCATTTCCAATACGTCCAGGAACAACATCAAATCGATTGAAGATACGCTCAGCGTGATCGACAAAAACGAGGTGGACCGCGCCGTGCAGGTGCTGAGGAAGTCCAACCGCATCGTATTCTTCGGCATCGGCGCTTCGGGCCTTGTCGGCATCGACGCGGAACAGAAGTTTTCGCGGATCAATAAAATGTGCCACACGTATACCGACGGCCACAGCCAATTGACGGCCGCGACGCTGCTCGACAAAGGAGACGTCGCCGTTTTCATTTCCAATTCGGGCAAAACCTCGGAAATATTGGACTCGCTTGAAATCGCGAAAAAAAGCGGCGCCACCATCATCGCGATTACGAAATACAACAAAAGCGAGTTGGCGGACAAAGCGAACATCGTGCTGAACATTTCGACGCCGGAGGTGACGATCCGCAGCGGCGCCATGGGCTCGCGCATCGCGATGCTGACGATTATCGACATTCTGTTTGCCGGCGTGGCAAGCGCGGAATACAAAAACGTGAAGAAATATTTGACCAAAACGCATAACATCATCGCCGCTAGCAAACATCGCTAAAATCATGATAAAAGACACCGTTCTTTCGCTGAAAGAAGGTGTCTTTTTTTCGTTTCCGCATCCGGTTCGAGGCGCGTACAAGCTAAAATTTAATAACAATAATTTATTTTATAATAAAATAATATTTCAAAAACTGTTGACCAAAATGAAATTTCTCGTTAATATGAATTCAAGAAGAGGATTTGGCAAATATCAAAAGTGCGGTTTTGATACACATCATGTAGTGACAGAGAACCTATATAAAACTACATATTGTGCCTTGATCCGTCTTTGGATTTTGCGACTTCCCAGAAATGAATATATGGATAGGAGGATCGCAATGGATGAGTATCTGGCGGGGCTGACAACAGAGGGAATCAATGAGCAGACTCGGATGATCGATGAATGCAGCACAGAAGAAATGCTTCGTCTCATGAACGAACAGGATGCCAAGGTTCCGGCCGCCGTAGCTGCGGAAATACCGCAGATTTCGAAAGCGGTCGACGTTCTGCACCGCGTGCTTAAAAATGGCGGCAGAATGTTTTATATAGGAGCCGGTACTTCGGGCAGATTGGGCGTTCTGGACGCATCTGAATGTCCGCCGACATTCGGCACTGATCCTTCAATTGTGCAAGGTCATATTGCCGGGGGCGATGGAGCGCTGAGACTGGCTGTAGAAGGTTCCGAAGACAGTACGGAGGAGGGGGTTGCATTAATCGAGCAGTGCGGGGTTACGGACAAGGATGCGGTGATCGGCATCACGGCGAGCGGCAGTGCGGCATTCGTCATAGCGGCGCTTCGGAAAGCGCGCGAAATCGGAGCGGCAACGATCGGCGTCGTGAACAACAAAGCATCCAAATTAGAGACGGTCTGCGATATCTGCATTGCGCCGGTGGTCGGGCCTGAGGTGATCATGGGTTCAACAAGGCTGAAAGCCGGAACTGCCCAAAAATTGGTTTTGAATATGCTCAGCACTTGTACTATGGTTAAGTTGGGCAAGACGTACGACAACCTGATGGTTGACTTGAAGGCAAGCAACATCAAACTTCGGGATCGATCGATCCGCATCATCAAATCGGCGACAGGGGTCGATGACGCCAAGGCTGCTGCTTATTTAGAAAGCGCTTCCATGAATTGCAAGCTGGCGATCATGATGATCAAAACCGGGCTTGCGGCAGGTCCTGCCGAAGAGGCGCTGAACCGGGCCGACGGCAGCTTGAAAAAAGCAATCCATGAATTCAACCGGGTGGTTTAAGGGGATTTTAGGTTTCGCCTAAAGACAAAACGAACTGATTTATATTTTCAAGGAGGCTTGTTTTTGATGATGAAAAAGAAAATGCGCGTATTGGCTTCCGTGTTTGCGATCAGCATGGCTTTGACGACATTGTCCGCTTGCGGCGGCAAAGACGATAAATCCGCGAATGCGGACGATCCGAACGCAAAAGACACGATCACGGCTTTGCTTCCGCCGGTGTCCGCGAACTTCCAAGACCGTTTTAAGGATATGGAAAAACAATTCAATGAAAAATATCCGAACCTGACGCTCAAAATCGAGCCTGCCAGCTGGGAGGACATGACGCAAAAGCTGGACACGCAGGTCAATGCAGGCAGCCCGCCTGACATCGCATTCATGGGCTCCGACGGCATTTCGAAATATGCGCAGCAAGACATGCTGATGGATATTTCCGATGTGGCCACCGAAGATATGCTCAAAGATTATGACCCTGCACCGCTTGAATACATGAAAAACGGCAAAGGCCTGTACGGCTTCCCGGCATACATGGAAGCTCATGCGATCGGCGGCAACAAAGAGTATTTAGAAAAAGCCGGCATCGACTACAAAAAGGTGCAAAAAGAAGGCTGGACCTTCGACGAGTTCCGCGAAGCGATCAAAAAGGGCGTCGTGACTGAAAACGGCAAAACTTCCCGTTACGGATTCGTATTCGCAACAGCCGGCGTAACCTCCAAAGATTATCTCGGCATTCTCGTGAAAAGCGCCGGCATGCCAGCCGCATTCACGAAGGACCTGAAATATGCTTACACAAGCAAAAACTTCCTGGAAGTGCTGAAGGACATCCGCGTGATGATCGACGACGGATCCATGCCGAAAGAGCTGAGCTCCATTGATGCCGGCAAACGCTGGAACATGTTCCTGACAGGTCAAACGATGATCACCGGTAAAGGCCTCGCCGTATTCGAAAGATCCGCGAAGCTGAACAACGAAAAGCTGAAAAACAAAGACGACAGCGCCGTCAAAGGTTCCATTCCTGTAGAATATGTCGTGCTGCCCGTGCCGTCTTTTGCAGGTGCACAAGCGCAAGCAAGCGTAGCGGTAGACGGTTATGTTACATTCCAAGGCACCAAAGATCCAACCGCCGCCCACAAAGCCAACGTGGTTAAAGCAGCAAACTTCCTGTCCAGCGGCGAAATTGCGGCGACAACCAACAACGAGCTGTATGTAGCCCAAATTACGGAAAGCGGCCGAAAAGCGGCCGAAAGCATGCCTAACGAACGCGATCCGGATAACAAAGCAGCGGTGGAAGCGATGCTGAAAACAGCGGTTCCTGCCCGTCCTGATATCCCTATGGATCTTGGCGCAAAAGCCATCAAGCTTGAAGATGAAGTTATCGTGCCGAAACTTCAAGCCCTGATCGCCGGCGAAATCACGCCAGAGGCGATGTACGAAGCGGTGAAATCCGCTGCGGTTCAAGCCTTCGGCGAAGACGGCATCGTAAAAGACTAGAGAATACAATTGGAAGAAAGCCGTATGACTTCCATACGGCTTTCACCCAATTGCCTTTGAAAAGAAGTATGAAAGGGGTTTCGCAAGATGACTGAATATGCCAAACCGATCAAACGGCGAAAAATAAAAGGCGATGCAGCATGGGGATATGCTTTTATAGCCGTGGCCCTTTTGGTTTTTGCGATGTTTACGTTATATCCGGTAATCAGCGCGCTCATCATCAGCTTCCAACAGTATAAGCCGCGGGGGTCGGAGTTCATCGGGTTTGACAATTATACGGCCACATTCAAGGACTCGCTGTTCTGGAAGGCTGTCGTAAACACCGTCGTCTATACGGTTTTGACCGTACCGGTGTCGCTTCTCCTCTCTTTTGCGGTATCGATCATGATTCTGCCGCTGAAGAAAAAAATGCAGACGGTTTTCAAGGCGGTTTATTACCTTCCGGCCGTCGCTTCCGGCGTGGCGTTGTCCCTCGTTTGGCTGTGGATCTTCGATCCGATGCCTGTCGGAATATTTAATAAGGTGACTTCGTTTTTTGGCCTCGGCACGCATAACTGGCTCGGATCCAGCGCCTATGCCATGTTCTCGCTCGTTTTGATGGCTTGGCTGTCCAGTCACGGCACGAGTATCATCATTTATCTTGCCGCATTGCTCGGCATCGACGGTAGTTATTACGAGGCGGCTGAACTCGACGGAGCTTCGTTTTTGCAAAAGCTGTGGTACATCGTTGTGCCTTGCCTGAAACCGACAACCCTCTTCCTGCTGGTAACGGGCGTCATCGGTTCCTTCCAGGTGTTCCAGAACGCCTACCTGATGACGGGCGGGGGACCGGACAACGCTACGACGATGGTAGGCTTGTTGATCTTCAACAACGCGTTCAAATATTTCGAATTCGGCAAAGCCGCGGCGCAGTCGCTTGTACTTGCAGCCATTATCGCGCTCATTTCGGTCATTCAATTCAAATTCCTGGGCAAAGACGTGGAATATTAAAGGAAGGAGATGCAGCATTATGTCGCTTTATAACCCTCATGCAGGGAGACCTCAGCTCCGGCTCGCCAGAAATACGGTTCTGATCGCCATTCTTCTGGTATTCGCGCTGGCAACCCTGTTTCCGATCTACTATATGATTATTTCTTCCTTTGGTGAACCCGTTGAAGCCGGGGCCATGGATTACAGACTGATCCCGGGCAGTTTTTCTCTGGAATCATACAAATTTTTCTTCGAATTCAGCGAATATACCTACCGCTGGCTGCTGAACTCCTTGATTGTGGCAACCACGGTTATGGTCACAAACGTATTGTTCGCCAGCATGGCGGGATATGCGTTTTCGAAAATCAAATTTAAAGGCAGAGCGCTCATTTTCTCGTTGCTGCTGATCGCCATGATGATTCCTTATCAGGTGACGCAAGTTCCGCTGTATATTTTGATCGTCAATATTTTTCATATTCAAAACACGTATACGGCATTGATTTTGCCGGGTCTGGTCACCGTGTACAACATCTTTCTCGCTAAGCAGTTCATGAGCAGCATCCCGAACGAAATTTTGGAATGCGCCAAAATCGAAGGCTGCAACCAGTTCCAAATCTATTTCCGTATCATCATTCCGTTATCCAAAACGGTACTTGCGGTCATGGCCATTTTGACCTTCATGGATAACTGGAACACGTTTTTCTGGCCGTTCCTGGTCACCAACTCCATGGATATGCAGACGATCCAGGTCGGACTGAAAAACTTCCGTTTTGCGAATACGACTTATTTTGCGCCAATGATGGCAGGGGCGACCATTTCCGCACTGCCGATGTTCATCCTGTTCTTCAGCCTGCAAAAATACTTCCTGGAAGGCGTTACCGTAGGTGCGGTGAAGGGCTGAGCCGATGAAGCGCGAAACTTTGGATTTGCATGCAAGCCGCTATGCCGTGGGACTTATGTCCGGCACGTCAGTGGATGGAATAGATGCAGCACTAGTACAAATATCGGATGCCTCCGATGAGGGAGCATCCGTCCGATTGATCGCCTTTGAAAATACGCCTTATCCGGCTGCCGTCAGGCAGGAGATTTTTGAGCTGTTTGATCCGACCAAGGCTACGATCGACAAAGTCGGCCGCATGAACGTATTGCTGGGCGAACTGTACGCGGAAGCGGCGCTTGCCGTCATCAAGGCGGCGGGGCTGAAGCCCGCGGATGTCGCCGTCGTCGGCTCGCACGGACAAACGATTTATCATGCGCCGGAGCCTGAAAAACGGCATGGCTACGATATTCGTTATACGGTTCAGATCGGGGAAGGATCGGTCATCGCCGCGCGGACGGGAATTCCGTGCGTGACCGATTTTCGCCCCGCCGATATGGCGGTAGGCGGTCAAGGGGCGCCGCTCGTTCCGTTTACGGAATACCTTCTGTACAGGGAAGCGAACCGCACCCTCCTGCTGCAAAACATCGGCGGCATCGGCAACATGACGGTGATTCCTGCCGGCTGCCCGCCGGAGCAGGTGTACGCGTTCGATACCGGACCGGGCAACATGATCATCGACGGCGTCGTCGAGCGGCTGTATCCCGGGCAAACGATGGATGCCGGCGGGGCCATTGCCGGCCGCGGAAATGTCGACGAAGAGCTGTTGGAACTGCTAACGAAGGAGCCTTATTATTCACAGCCGCTTCCGAAGTCCACCGGGAGGGAGATGTTCGGTTCGGTTTACATCGATCGGGTGCTGGACATCGCCAAACGAAAGGACATGAAAGCGGAAGACGTGGTGGCGACCGCGACGATGCTGACGGCCTGGTCGATCGGCGATGCGTACCGCCGTTACGTACGGGACCGTACGCCGGCCGACGTCTTGATCGTTGGCGGAGGCGGCAGCTATAACCCGGTTCTGGTCGGCTTCTTGCGCCGTGTAATGGAGCCGATGGGAGTTCAAGTGATGACGCAGGAAGCCATCGGCCACAGCAGCGACGCAAAAGAAGCGGTCGCGTTTGCGCTACTTGCCGATTATGCGATGAAACGGCAGCCGAACAATCTCCCGAATGTCACCGGAGCCGCAAGGCCCGTCATCATGGGGAAAATCAGCTATTAATCTATCATCAAAACACGGAGGTGCCGCTGGACATGATTCATACCTGGGATGGGAAGTACACGCAGGCGGTAATCGATTTGTGGAACGAAGAAGCGGTGAAAGATGGGTACAAGGAGCTGACGGAGCAAAGCTTCGAGCGGATTTTTGCTTCCAGTCCTTATTTCGACAAGCTGGGCACGTTTGTCCTGACCGAAGACGGTCGGGTAACGGGTTTTGCCTGCGGATGCGCCGGCGACGACCTGCCGCTTGGCGACATTGCCGGGTACATCACCTGCATCGTGCTGGAGCAGGGGAGCCAAACGGACGAACATTATAAGCAGCTGCTCGACGCCGTCGAAAGCCGGTTCCGCAAGCTCGGCAAAAAGCAGGCGGACGTTCTGTTTTTTAACCCGATGATGCTGCCGTGGTACATACCCGATACGCCGCGGCATGAGCACAACAACGCCCCGGGCGTGCCGGTGGGAAGCAGGCTGCATTCCTTTTTGTTGAGCGAAGGATACGCCGAACGGGCGAAGGAATGCGCAATGTATTTGAATCTCGAACAGTTTTCCATGCCGGAGGAAATCCGCGCCAAAGAGCGGAAAGCTGCTGAAGAAGGATATCGGACAGGGCTGTTCGACGGCGCCGAACATGAAGGCGTGGCTGAAATGCTTAAGGGTTTGAACAACCCGCTGTGGGAAAAGGAAATCGGCAAATGCACGTCGGACGGTACGCCGGTTGTCGTTGCGGCGCATGGGCGGCAGGTCGTCGGTTTTGCCGGGCCGGTCATTCGCCAGGACAACGGGCGGGGTTATTTTGCCGGCATCGGGGTGCATCCCGAGCACGAAGGGCACGGGCTGGGAACGATCCTGTTCTTTAAGCTGTGCGAGGCGTTCAAAGCGATCGGGACCGATTATATGTCGTTGTACACAGGCAGTACCAATCCGGCGATCCGGATTTATGAAAAAGCAGGCTTCCGAACCGTTAAACAATTTTCAGTCATGAGAAGGGAGTTTTAAGGAATGAGCGAACAGAAATTGACGATTATGGCGATTGGCGGACATGTCGGGGATGCGGAATTGACGGCAGGCGGGGTGCTTGCCAGCCATTCCCTCAAGGGGGACAAGATCGTTACGCTTGCCTTGACCGCAGGCGAACGGGGCGTGCCGGCCGGACAGGACATGGCGGAATACCGCCGGCAAAAAGTCAACGAAGCGAAAGCGTTTGCCGATATGCTCGGCGGCGAATCGATCGTGTTCGATATTCCGGACGGCGAGCTGAAGGACAACGAAGACATGCGGTTGCGCGTGTGCGACGTCATCCGCCGGGTGAAACCGAACGTCATCATTACGCACTGGAAAA
This sequence comes from Paenibacillus sp. VCA1, assembly GCF_031583795.1. NCBI lineage: Bacteria > Bacillati > Bacillota > Bacilli > Caryophanales > Paenibacillaceae > Paenibacillus > Paenibacillus sp. VCA1. Next base: position 223,071 of record NZ_JAVLSX010000004.1, read on the forward strand.
ACAGCATGCACAAAGACCATGCGATCACCCACAACATCGTCAATGACGCCCGTTTCTTTGCGGGACTCGCTTCCTTCGAAAGAGAGCTGCCGGCGCATTTTGCTTCCAGACTGTATTATGCGGAAAACTGGGAGGATGCCGTCGATTACAAGCCGTATGTTTACGTGGACTTTTCCAAGGAAGCCTTCGATCTATGGGTGAAAGCGACGGAGCAGCATTGGTTCGTGACGAACAGCAAATCCTTCCCTTATCTGGAATACTATAAGCATTTGGCAAGGGTTCGCGGGATCGAAGCGCGCAAGGAATATGCCGAAACGTTTATGGTTCCCGAAGAAACGAAACGCGTGCTGAAAAGCGATCTGCTGTAGGAAAAGGAAAAATTGCAAAATGACTGCCTGCAGGGCAGGATTCGACAAGCGGACGCTTGATTGGATTCTGCAAAGCCGCATTCCGCCCGAATCGGGACGGGGTGCGGCGGCGCGGCAGTCATTTTTTTCAAACATGCCTATAGGAGGGAAACAGGGATGATTCTGAACGGAATCGACACGATCATGGAAGCCGCCCATTTGTTTAAAGGAAAAAAACTCGGTTTGATCACGTCTCCGACCGGTTTGAACAAAGATTTTGTTTCCACGATTCAAATTTTGCATGAACATTTTCATCTGGCGGCGATGTTTTCGCCCGAACACGGCGTGCGCGGCGATCAGGCCGCGGGGGCGATGGTCGAAACGTATTCGGACCCGATCACGGGCGTGCCGGTATACAGCTTGTACCGCAAGGACTCCAAACGTTTAAGCCAAGAAATGCTGGATGAAGTGGATGTGGTCGTTTACGACATTCAGGATGTGGGGACGCGTTATTATACGTTTATTTACACGATGTTGTACGCGTTGGAAGACTGCGCGAAGGCGGGCAAGGAAATCGTCGTATTGGACCGGATCAACCCGCTGGACGGCGTGACGGTCGAAGGGAATATATTGAAACCGGGATATGAATCTTTTGTCGGCAATTATCCGCTTGCCGTCCGCTACGGGCTGACTGCAGGCGAGGTGGCGATGATGGCCAACGACCAGAAGGGCTGGAACGCCAAATTGCACGTGATCCGCTGCCAAGGCTGGGACCGACGCATGCTTTTCCCCGAGAGCGGGCGCATTTGGGTTATGCCGTCCCTGGGGCTGCCGCGGTTTGAATCGGCTCTGATATATCCGGGCACATGCCTGTTTGAAGGGACGAATATGTCGGAGGGCCGCGGCACGACCGCGCCGTTCGAAATCGTTGGAGCGCCGTTTATCCGGGCGGAACGGTTGGCCGAGGAGATGAACGCCCAGAAGCATCCGGGCGTCATTTTCCGGCCGGTCTATTTTAAGCCGTCATTTTCGAAATTCCAGGGAGAGCAATGCGGCGGAGTTCAGATCCATATCACGGATGCGAGGGCGGTTCGTCCGTTGGAGACCGGCGTGCACTTGCTCTTTACGATCAAAAACAACTATGGGGAGTTTTCGTTCCTGCCGCCGCTCAAAGAAAATTCGAGACCGTTTATTGACCTGCTGGGAGGCGACAACATCTACCGTGACGAGAACGTGGATGTTCCTGCGCTGCTTGGGCAATTCCGGGAGGAAAGCCGCCGGTTCGAAAAGCTGAAAGCGGAATACCATCTGTATTGATTGGATGAGACGAGCAAATCCCGAATGGAAAAAAAGGAGCCGGAATTACAATGAGACAACTTACGTTAAGGGAAAAAATCGGCCAGCTGATTGTGGCGGGATTTCCCGGACTGGACGTCGATGAAGAAACGCAGCGTCTGTTTGCGGATTATAAAATCGGCAATGTCATTTTGTTTGCGCATAACGTTCAAAACCGGGAGCAGCTGAAAAGCTTATGCGCCGGGCTGCAGCGGAGCATCGCCGCGCACACGGGCCATCCTGCGCTCATCTCGATCGACCAGGAGGGGGGACGGGTCACGCGCTTGCCGCAGGATGCGGTCAACGTGCCGGGGGCGATGGCGATCGCTTCGACGGGCCGCCCCGAAAACGCCTATGCGGCGGGCCGGATTACCGCCCGCGAAATGCGCGCGCTCGGAATCAACTTTAATCTCGCGCCGGTGCTGGACATTAACAACAATAAGCGAAACCCGGTCATCAACGTGCGCTCCTATGGCGATACGGCCGAGGTCGTGACCGAATACGGGCTGCAGATGCTGCGCGGTCTCAAAGACGGCGGCGTGCTGGCGGCGATCAAGCATTTTCCCGGACATGGCGACACGGCGGTCGATTCCCATTTGGGGCTGCCTTCGATCGACAAGCCGCTTGAAGCGCTGGAGGAGCTTGAACTAAAGCCGTTTCGGGCGGCGATCGACAGCGGTGCGGAATGTTTGACCAGCGCGCATATTTTATTTCCCGCCATCGAGAACCATCAGGTTCCCGCCACGATGTCGAAAGCGATCATTACCGACCTGCTCAAACATAAGATGGGTTATGAAGGACTCGTCATTTCCGATTGCCTGGAAATGGACGCGATCCAGAAATATTACGGAACCGCGGAAGGGGCCGTCGGCGCGCTTAAAGCCGGCGTTCACCTGCTTTTTATAAGCCATTCCGCGCGGCTCGTAAAGGATGCGGTTCATCGGATCGAGCAAGCGGTGGAAGCCGGAGAGCTGCCGATTGCGGTCATCGACGAAGCCGTGGAAAAGGTGCTCTTTTACAAAGACAAATACGGCCTGGTGGAAGAGGAGGATATGACTGAAGCACAACATAAAGCGAATCGGCGGGCGGCGGAAGCGATCAGCCTGGAAAGCATCTGCCACGTCAGTGGAAAGCTTGTACCCGTGCAAAAGGATGTTTCGGATACGATCGTCATTGGCAGCCTGCCGTATCGCCCGGATCAGGCTTCAAGCCGGACCGGAGCCGGGCTGTCCTTTCCGGCGGAAGCCGCCGCTGCCCTTGGGACGGCATATCTGCTGACGGATATCAACCCGGACGAAACGGAGCAACGCCGGATTGCAGACGAGGTCCAAAATGTTCCGAACATCATCATCGGCCTTTATAACGGCTGCGACCACCAGGGGCAAATCGAGCTTGCAAACCGGCTTGCTCGTGCCGGTCATCAAGTAACGGCGGTAGCGCTCGGAAAGCCGTACGATCTGGAGCTGCTGGAAGAAGGGATTTGCGGATTGGCCGCCTTCGAGTATACCCGGATGTCCATCCGTTCGGTCATTCGGATTCTTGCCGGCGAAACGCCTCCGACAGGCCAATTAAGTTTGCACAGCTGACATACGCCGGGATCGGAACATAGAAACATAAGGATGTGAAGACAGCCATGAAATATGCGGCAGGTTTGGACGGCGGCGGTACGAAAACCGCCGTCACCATCGTGGACGAGACGGGCAAGACGGTAAAAACGTCTGCCTCCGGCGCCATCAATTATAACGGACAGGACGAGGAAAGCGTCGGCGCTTCCTTGCAGGAGATCATGGAATCCATCGCTTTGGCCTGCGGCGGGATCGAAAACTGCGCCGAAATTTGCATCGGCGCCGCCGGGGTAAGCAATCCGAGCGTCGCAAGCAGGCTGGCAGGCCATGTCCGCGGATTTGGCTATGAGGGCGGCTTGCACATTGTCGGCGATCATGAAACGGCTTTGTACGGAGCTCATCAGAAGGCGTACGGCATGATTCTGATCGCGGGTACAGGCTCCATCGGGCTCGGCAAAAACGAGGCCGGGCAATCGCACCGGACAGGCGGCTTCGGACACCTGATCGACGACGAAGGCAGCGGCTACGCGATCGGGCGCGATCTGCTGGCCGCCGTGGTGCAGGCGAATGACGGCCGGATTCCGAACACGGTCATTAAAGAACTCGTCTACGGACAGCTGGGAATCGGTTCGGTGCAGGACATCGTCGGTTTTGTCTACGACAAGCTGCGAAACAAAAAGGATATCGCGGCGTTGGCGCCGCTTCTTTCGGAAGCCTGCGCGGCGGGCGACAAAGCGGCAATGCGCATCGCGGAAAAAAGCGCGGAATCCCTGCTGCAGCTCGTCATCCCGGTCGCGGAAACGCTCTCCCTGCAGGAGGGGAGCCTGGCCATGGCCGGCAGCGTTTTGCTCAAGAACGGCTTCATCCGGTCGATATTCCAAGAAAAGCTTTGTTCGCGATACCCGAAAATGGAGTGCATCACCCCAAAAAGCGACGCTTCCATGGGGGCGGCATTGATCGCCTTAAACCGATTGCGTTCCGAATAAATCAGCATGCATAGGCTGGAAGTCCGATGACCTCCAGCCTATTTATTTTTTGGGGAAAAATGCGGCTCAAGCCCAGACCTTCTCCGGCAGGTTTAGGATATAATTGGAAAATAGTCGTGATGAACCCGCATATTCCCGCATACACATGGTTGATGCGGCCGAGAGCCGCCATGGACGAATGAAGGAAAAGGAGTGAAGGAAAGAATGCAAGCTTTTAAAACGAAAACCGGCGCCGGATTGCTTTTGTTTTTTGCGATGCTGCTGGCCACCGGTTTTTGGGGATTAAAGCAGGCCCATGCGGAAGCGCCTGCGCCGATTAAAGTGGCCGTGGATACGAAATGGGTGTCCTTTTCGGTGGATCCGCTGCTGGACGGCGGGACGACGCTGGTGCAAATGCGCCCTTTGTTTGAATCGATGGGCATCTCGCTGAAATGGGATCAAAAAACCCGGACGATTTCGGGGCAAAAGGGCTCCATGTCGTTCACCTTGAAGGTCGACAGCCCGAAGGCGGTTCTGAACGGGAAAGAAATTGCGCTGGATAAGCCGGCCCGAGTCATCCAGGGCAACACGCTGGTTCCGCTGCGGTTTGTGGGCGAAGCAACCGGCGGTTTGGTGGCTTGGGACCCGAAAAACCGGGAAATTACGATATTTTCGGAGGAGATGCTGAGCCAGCTCGGATTGACGAAAGAACAGGCTGCGGAGATCCTTAACAAAAACGGGACCATGACGACCTCGAACCCGCCGAAGAACCCTCCGGGGACCGGACAAACGGGAGGAGATGAAGAAACCGCTCCGGCCGAGACCGTCAAACTCGACAAGCTTCAGGGCATGTACGTCGGCATGCGGCTCGATCCGGGCGGGTACGAATGCGGCGGTGCGTGTTGGGATTACTACACTTTCCTGCTGGGTCAAAAAATCGTCGTGGGCGAGCCCGTCTCCGGCGGGCCGGAAACCATCGATTGCTCGAAACAGGCCTGCACCGCATACAGCATCAATAATAACCGTCTTTCTTTAAGCAACGGCAAATCCTATTCCATCCGGGTGTCGGCGAAAGGCAACCTGTTCATCGAAGACGTGCAGCTGGCGCCGGTGAAGCCTGTCACGGCGAATTTCAAGCTAAGCGGCAGCTACGTGTACCGAGGGTATTCGGGAATGGCCGGCGCCAATTCGGCGTCCTCGGCTTGGGAAGAATGGATTACCTTCCAAACGGACGGCACGTTTAAAAGCGACAATCTCACGCTGGGATCGGCGGATACGGGATCGGGCTCGACGAATTCCTCTGCGGGCGCAAGCGGCACGGGGACGTACGCGATCACCGGAAATACGATTACCCTCAAATTTTCGGACGGCAAAACGGAGCGGTTCGTGTTTTTCGTCCATCCCGGAAAAGACGGAAAACCGAACCCGCAGGACATCCAAATCGGCGACCGCAATTTTTATGTGGATAACGATTAATCCGATGGACCGGAAACAATAACAAATCCAATTCATGAACACGCAAAAAGGCAGCGCTGCTTCGGCAGCCGCTGTCTTTTTGCGTGTTCATGAAAAATCGGCTGCAGCGCGCAGTACAAGCTTATTTCGCCAATTGTAAACCTCGATTCAAATTTGTGGTTTACAATTCGGGCCGATCAAGCTATGATTAGCTACGGTACATATTCCAGCATTTAAAAAGAAATTTTCCATCGTAACGGAGGTCAGTCAAATGACAACGAAAGAAATGGTTTACGCTGCTTTATTTGCGGCACTTATCGGGGTGTTGGGACTTATTCCGCCTATACCGCTCGGATTCATTCCGGTTCCCGTCACCGCCCAGACGCTTGGGGTCATGCTGGCCGGATGTTTTTTGGGAAAGAAAACAGGCACCATCAGCGTGGCGTTATTTATCGTTTTGACCGTGTTGGGGATACCGATGTTATCCGGCGGACGCGGAGGGCTTTCCGTTTTGATGCAGCCGACCGCCGGATATTTGCTTAGCTGGCCGGTTGCCGTTTTTTGCATCGGATATTTCACGGAGAAAGCTTGGCCCAAACTGAAAGCATGGAAACTAATCGCCATCAACGTCATTTTCGGCATGCTGCTCATCAGCTTGATCGGCGCTCCCGTGATGGCGCTCATCACGCATACCCCGGTGTGGACGGGTCTTGTGGGCGCTACCGCATTTTTGCCCGGGGATTGCATCAAAGCGGTCGTTGCCGCCGTCATCGCGCTGCAGCTGAAAGCCATCAGCCCGATCGAAGACAAGTTGCATCATCGGTAAGACATCATCATTAAAGCAGGTGTGGTCAGAAATGAATTTGGTAGAACCTATATTGCGGTACGCAGCCCGGTACCCTGACAAAGTCGCATTGTCTTACGGCAGGCAGAGCCTGACGTACGGAGAATTGGCGGAGCGGATAAAAAAAGTCGCATGGGGTTTGCGGCAAAACGGTCTTAAGCATGACATGGTCGCCATATTGTCCGGAAATCGGCTGGAATTCGTGGAAGTTTTTTTAGGAGCCGTTTATGCCGGGTGCGTTCCCGTTCCCATGGATCCCAAATGGAGCGCACATGAAATCAACGCCGTGATGCGGCAGTGCAGGCCGAAAATGATCTTTGCGGAAAACGGCTTTCCGGCAATGCCGTGCCCGGAGGAACCCGATGCCCGGCTTATCGTTTTTTCAGGTGATTCCGGGGAACCGTACGCTGCCTGGATCGATGGGCTGGAGCCTCAGGCAGCCATGGACGACACGAACGCGGTGTTGTTCCTTGCTTTTACTTCCGGTACAACCGGAACGCCCAAAGGATATATGCGCACGCACCAATCGTGGATCAAAAGCTTGGAAGCGACGGAAGAAGCCTTTCAACTCGACATGCGGCATATTTCTGCGCCGGGTCCGCTCGTTCACTCTTTATCATTGTTCGCGTTGGTGCAAAGCCTTTGCAGCGGCGCGACGTTTCATCTCGTCCCTTCATTTGATGCGGGGGAGGTTTGGGAGTTATGCGCACGGATTCCCGATGTCATTTTGTTCGTCGTGCCTACGATGATCGAAGCGATGATGCGGGAGCCGGTTTGCGGCCGGCCGCGGATCCAAGCGTTGATCAGCTCGGGCGGAAAATGGCCGGAAGCGTCGAAAAAACGAAGCAGGGAAATTTTCGGCGAAGCGAAGCTGTACGAATATTACGGTTCGTCCGAAGCGAGTTATATCAGTTATTTGGACGTGCTTGCGGACCAAAAACCAGATTCCGTAGGAAAACCGTTTTCGGGCGTGGACATATCGATTCGGGACGAGCGCTTCAAGGAGCTGCCGCCCGGTCAAATCGGGCAGCTGTACGTTCGCAGCGAAATGGCTTTTTTGGGTTATCATCAACTTCCTGAAGAAACGGCCGCCGTTTTTCGCGACGGGTGGCTCAAGCTTGGAGATTACGCTTATATGGATCAAGAGGGATATCTTTATTTGGCGGGCCGTGCCAAAAACATGATCGTATCCGGCGGACTCAACATTTTTCCGGAGGAGATCGAGTCCGTGCTGCTGCAGTTGCCGGCGGTCGAGGAAGCGATGGTGCTCGGCCTTCCGGATGAATATTGGGGAGAGCGGGTGACGGTGCTCGTGAAATGGAGCGGGCGGCAGCGGATGTCGATCGACGAGATCAAAAGCTTTTGCCGGCGGCATTTGGCCGCTTACAAAGCGCCGAAGCAGCTCATCACGGTGGAGCGATTCATGTATACCGGCAGCGGGAAAATAGCCCGTCAAGCGATGAAAGATTACGCGAAAAGGGTGATGTCATGAAGGAAGGCGTCATTGTCATGGCGAAACGAACGCCAATAGGCAAAACGGGCGGAGCCTTGAGCACGCTTGAACCGGAAAAACTGTTAGCGCCGCTGATCCGGCATATCGTATCGGAAACGGGTTTGCCCGTAGAGCGGATCGATGACGTGATCATCGGCAACGTCGTCGGGCCGGGAGGCAATATAGCGCGGGTATCCGCGCTTGAAGCGGGGCTTCCGGTCACGGTTCCCGGCGTTACCGTAGACCGGCAATGCGGCTCCGGATTGGAGGCCGTCAACCTGGCAGCCAGGCTGGTCCAAAGCGGCGCCGGCGAAATTTACTTGGCGGGAGGCGTCGAAAGCGCAAGCCGGGCGCCTTGGAAAATGGCCAAGCCTCAAACCTTGACGGGACTTCCGCGCCTTTATTCCCGCGCCCGTTTTACTCCCGATGTTTACGGCGATCCGGATATGGGGATCGCAGCGGAGAACGTTGCCAGAATGTACGGAATTTCCAGGGAAGAGCAGGACCTTTACGCATTGAAAAGCCACCAAAAAGCCGTGCATGCGCAGCGGACGGGCCGGTTTCAGCAAGAGATCGTGCCGGTTCAGGTTCAAGGGCAATGGATTGCTGACGACGAATGTCCTAGAGCCGACACCAGTTTCGAAAAGCTGCAGAAACTTTCGCCGGTTTTTCTGGAGAACGGGACCGTTACGGCGGGCAACGCTTGTCCGATCAACGACGGGGCGGCTTTGGTCCTCGTCATGTCGCGCGAAACAAGCAGGGAGCTCGGATTAAAACCGGTTTTACGCATAGCGGATGCACAGGCCGTGGGCGTGGATCCGAATTATTTAGGGATCGGCCCCGTGCCTGCCGTTAAAAGCTGCTGTACCGCCGCCGCTTGACGGTCGGCGATGCAGACGTCGTGGAGTTTAACGAAGCATTTGCTTCGCAAGTGCTGGCTTCGCTTCAGCAGCTCGGGATTCCGCACGAAAAGGTGAACCTCGGCGGCGGCGCGCTGGCGCTTGGCCATCCTTACGGCGCGTCGGGAGCCGTCTTGATCACGCGCTTATGCGCCGAAATGCGGCATCAACCCTATAAAAGAGGGATTGCCGCGCTTGGAATCGGCGGAGGCATGGGCTTGGCCACCCTCGTGGAGGCAGCCGAATGAACAAGGTTCGACGGCGGATCGCCGTCACGGAAGAGTGGATTTTCCGTTATGCCCGCAGCATTTCAGCACCTTTGCAGACATTGGACGGCAAATGGATGGCTCCTGCGACCATGCCGGTCATTTTCTGGCAGGAGTTCGATATTCCGTGGCTGAACGCGGGCGGTCCCTGGATTCACGGCTTCCAGCGGTTTGCGTATTCGGCTCCGATAACCGCCGGCATGGTTTTGGACTGCGAGTTATCCTTAACCAAAGTGGAAACCAAGGAAGGAAGGCAAGGCATGCTTACGTTATACACGCATACGCTGGCATGCTGCAGCGGAGACGATCTCATCGTCACCGCAGAGACTGTATTGATCAGGGCAGGTGAGAGGCATGAACATCCGGATCACGGCTGAAGCAGTCCGGCAATACGCGCTTGCCTCCAAAGACGTGGCCGACATTCATCTCAGCCGCGAGGCTGCGGCAAAAGCCGGGTATGAGCGGCCCGTCGTTCATGGCATGTACCTTATGGGACTTGCGCAGTCTTTGTATCTCGCCGATCATCGCGAGATGTGGATTACGTCTTGCGCGATGAAATTTATTAAACCGCTTTTCGTCGACTCCGTTGCAGCCTTCGATTATAAGGCTTATGATGGAGGCGAAGTTCGGGTGACCGTTACGGCGGAAAGCGGCGAAACCGTAGCCATGGGCCATTTTTCGGTAAAAGGGAGGCCATGACGATGAAGAAAGTCGCCTTCATTACCGGAGCGACAAGAGGCATTGGGCGGAGCATAGCCATCCGGCTCGGCCGATCCGGTTACCGGGTTGCCGTCAACGGAACGAAGCTGATGCTAATCGACGAAGTCGTAAAGGAAATCCGGGAAGCAGGCGGAGAGGCCATCGGATGCCCTGCGGATGTAGCCGATCCGGATGCCGTCACCGGGATGGTGGACGCGGTCGCTGCCGCATACGGGCGCATCGATGTGCTGATCCATAACGCCGGCAATTTGCATGATCAGAGATGCGCGCGCATGACCGACGAACAATGGCATGCCGTGCTGAACGTGCATTTGAACGGCGCTTTTTACGTGATCCGGCGGGCGCTGCCGCATCTGCAAAAAAACGGCGGCGACATTTTATTGATGACGTCGACCGCCGGATTGACGGGTTCGGTCGGCCAGCTGAATTACAGCGCGGCCAAAGCCGGGATGCTCGGTATGGTATGGACGCTCGCGGAAGAGCTTCGGCGGGACCGAATCCGCGTGAATGCCTTGTCGCCGGCCGCCTTGACGGACATGACCAGGCCCGTCATCGAGCGCATCAAGGAAAAGTGCGCCAGCCGCAAGGAGCCATTTCCGGCGTTCTGGAACGTGGGTGAGCCCGACGATATCGCCCGTTTTGCGGCCGAGCTGCTGGCGCAGCAGGACGACGATTTAACGGGGGAAATATTCGGGGTTAACGGTTCCCGGATCACGAGCTGGCAAAAACCTGCGCCCGCTTTTTCCGAAAGCGGCCCGGAGTCGTTTTTTGCGGCATGGCACGAACGGAAGGGGAAGTCATGAATGCTTACATTGGAACGGGTTTGTTTTTATTATAAAAAAGGGGAGCCTGTCCTCGAGAATTTGAGCTTTACCGTTCAGGCCGGTGAATATATGGCGATCGTCGGCCCGAACGGCTGCGGAAAGTCGACGCTTGCGAAGCTTATGGACGGCCTGCTATTGCCCAAGGAAGGGCATGTGCGCCTGGAACATTTGGACACGTCCCGTCCTGCCGAACTGGCGCAGATTCGCGGGCGCATCGGATTTGTGTTTCAAAATCCGGAGGACCAGTTCATCACGACGACGGTCATGGACGAGGTCCTTTTCGGATTGGAGAATATTCGGGTTCCAAGGGAGGAAATGGCAGGCCGTGCGCTGGAGGCTTTGCGCGCCGTTCAAATGGGGGAACATGCGGAGGCGATGCCGCATCAACTGTCCGGCGGCCAGAAACAGCGCGTTGCGATTGCGGCGATCCTCGCGATGCGTCCGGAAATCATCATTTTCGACGAGGCGACTTCGATGCTTGATCCGCTAGGGAGAAAGCAGGTGCTTGACATCATGCGCAGCCTGCATCGAGCAGGCATGACCATCATCCACATCACCCATCATATGGAGGAAGCGCTGGAAGCGAAGCGGATTTTGCTTTTGCATGAAGGCCGGCTTGTTTATGACGGCGATCCGTTTCGATTTTTTGATGAGCTGCCTGTTGCCGACTATCATTTGGAGCTGCCGTTTTCGGTGCGGGTGCATCAAAAACTCCGGCTTGAAGCGCCGTTCCATGCGGATTGGAAGGAGGCGGTCCGCACGCAATGGCCTATCGGTTAAACGACGTCAGCGTGCATTACGCGGGGAAAACGGCATTGCGATCGGTTAGCTGCACGATGGAAGAGGGGAAATGGATTTCCGTCATCGGCCATACGGGCGCGGGAAAATCCACGTTTGCAAAAGTGCTGAAAGGACTGATCCCTTCCATCGACGGGGAATATTTCATTCGTCGACAGCCGGTGCAGCGGGATGCGAAAGGCAGGCTCAAAGCGATCCCCGAAATCGGCTTCGTTTTTCAATATCCCGAACATCAGCTGTTCGAGACGAGCGTATATAAGGAGCTTTCCTTTTCGCTGAAACATCAGGGAGCTTCTGTCCGGGAGATCCGGGAAGCCATTGACGGGATTTTGCCTGAGGTCGGTCTGGATCCGGACATCCTTCCGCTCGTCCCGCTTCAGTTAAGCGGCGGGTATAAGCGCCGGGTGGCGATCGCATCGGCGTTGATATCGGACCCGAAGCTCCTGATCGTGGACGAACCTACGGCAGGCCTTGACCCGCTCGGCAGCCGAGCCGTTTTAACAATGCTGAAGCGGTGGCAGCGGCAAAATGACCGTACGGTGATCTTCATTTCCCATCAAATGGAGGACGTTGCCGAATATTCGGACGAGGTGATGGTTTTCCATGCCGGGAGGCTGATGGGGCATTTTGACGCGAACGTTTTATTTCTGGAACATTCGCAATGGCTCGAGGAGCTTGGATTGCCTTTGCCGGAGCCCGTACAGCTATTAAAACTGCTGAAGGACATGTCCGGTCGCAAGATTGAAACCGACGGCTGCAGGGAAGAGGAGATTTTCGAAAAAATAATGCCGATCTGGGACAAAAGGGGGTTCTGAATGAGGGATAACGTAATCATCGGTCAATATATGGAGACGGATTCCGTCCTTCACCGGCTGGACCCGCGGACGAAGCTTTTAAGCCTTGTCGTTGTCATGATCGGCCTGCTGATGCTGAAGCCGGGCATCGGCTACGCGGTTGCAGCCGTTTTCGCTTTAGGGGTGCTGACGTTGTCCAAAGTCTCTTTTCGCGCGTATTGGAAAGGCTTGAAGCCGGTGTTGTTCGTGTTGATGTTCACCTTCTTGTACCATGCCTTGTTTACCAAAGGGACGACCGTGATTTGGACATGGTCCTATATCGGGTTGACGGCTGAAGGGCTGGCAAAAGGGGCGGCGTTCGTCGGGAGGATCGTGCTGCTGATCTTGATGGCGTCGGTTTTGACATTCACGACGAAGCCGCTGGAATTGGCTTTGGGATTTCAAAAGCTGCTCGCGCCGCTGTCCAGGCTGCATGTCCCGGTAGAACAAATATCGTTAATGATCGTCATCGCGATCCGGTTTATTCCGACGATTTTGCAGGAGCTTGACCGTATTTTGCTGGCGCAGAAAGCCCGGGGGGTCGATATGGCCGCCTTAAAGCTTCCGCAACGGATTTTTGCCTATGTTCCGATCCTCGTTCCGCTGCTTTTTACGACGATTGGACGAGCCGAACAGCTCGCCTATGCGATTGAAGCGCGGGCTTACGGGAACGGCAAAGGGAGAACTTCGTACCGGCAGCTGAAATTCGGGCCATTGGATGCCTGGACGGGAGGAACGGCCGTTTTGTTTGCGGTCGCCATCCTTGCCATCAACATGGGCGGCATATCATGAATGCGACGCAACAGCGCATACAGTTTGTTATGAACATGAGATCGTTCATATGAAGGGGGATAGACGATCATGCAATGGGATACGCGATTGACCGAATTGCTGCGCATCAAATACCCGATCATTCAAGGAGGGTTGGCGTATTTGGCTTATGCGGACCTGGCCGCCGCGGTTTCGAATGCCGGCGGGCTGGGCCAGATTACGGCCATGAGCCTACCGGACGCGGATGCCTTGCGCCGGGAGATCCGCCGGTTTCGGGCGTTGTCGGACAAACCGTTTGGCGTCAATTTCGCCATCGGCATGCACGGAGCGCGATACGAGGAGCGGGTGCAAGCCGCCATCGAAGAGCAGGTGCCCGTGGTCACCGTAACGGGCGGAAATCCCGCTCCGATCATGAAAATGCTGCAGCAGGCGGACATGAAAATACTGGTGCTTGTCGCTTCGCGCAGGCAGGCCCAAAAAGCCGAGCAGCTCGGCGCTTCCGCCGTGATCGTCGTCGGGCAGGAAGGAGGCGGCCACATCGGGCGCGAAGACGTCGGAACGATGGTGCTTGTCCCCCAGGTCGCGGACGCGGTCGGCATTCCCGTCGTCGCTTCGGGCGGGATCGGCGACGGCCGCGGCTGGATGGCCGCCCACGCGCTTGGCGCGGAGGGGATCGAAATGGGAACGCGTTTTATCGCCACCCGCGAATGCGTTGACGCTTCGGTTTCCTACAAACAAGCGCTGCTCGACAGCACCGAGTCCGATACCGCCGTCATCAAACGTTCCATCGGGGCCCCGGCCAGAGTATTAAGAAGCAAATACGTCGACAAACTTCTTGAAATCGAGCGGGCATCTCCGAGCTTCGAAGCTTTAAAAGAATATATCAGCGGCGACGCCAATAGGCGGTGGATCCATGACGGAAACGCGGAAGAAGGGTTCGGCTTTGCGGGTCAAGTGGCGGGGATGATCCGCGATATTCCGACGGTGGCCGAGCTCATTTCCGGCATGGTTGCAGAGGCGGAACGCATCCGCATCGCATGGGGACGTTGAAGGGATGAATGCGCGACCGGCAGGACGATGCCGTATTATTTTGAAACAAAATCCGGCGTTTTGCGTCATAAAATAAATTAATGAATTAAAGAGGAGGTGGCTTCCGTTGGTGACGATCGCAACGGCGCGAAAACATGCTGCGGAATGGGTACGGGAACAAGCCCGCGGCCTTGCGGGATATTCGGGAGCTTATTTTAGCGGTTCCACCGTCGGGCGGCCGGGGGAGGAAACGCTGCCGATCGGGTCGGATATCGACGTCGTCGTGGTGCTTGAAGGCGGGGAAGTTCCGCCGAAGCCGGGAAAAATGCGGTATCGCGACACGCTGATGGAAATGACGTATATGCCTTCGAACCAGCTTGCTTCCGCCGAACAAGTGCTGGGCTCCTATCATCTGGCGGGCAGCTTTCGCACCGATACGATAATCGACGATCCGAACGGCAGCCTGCATTCGCTGCAGCGGCAGGTATCCGCCCATTTTGCTGAGCAAAAATGGGTGAAGCTCCGCGCGGAGGAAGCCTGGAACAAGGTGGACCGGGGACTGCGGTCCGTGAACAAGGACGCCCCCTTCTTCGAACAGGTCATCCCTTGGCTGTTTCCGACGGGCGTGATGACGCACGTCATTCTCGTTGCGGCGCTCCGCAATCCGACCGTAAGGCTGAGATATTTGGCGGCCCGCGAAGTTCTCGGGCAATACGGGCACCAAGCGTTATACCCGGAGATGCTCGAACTGCTGGGTTGCGCCGACTGGACATCCTCCCAAGCGGAACATCATTTGAACACGCTCGAAGGAACCTTCGACGCGGCGGCCGCCGTCGCAAAGACGCAGTTTTCTTTCCGTTCCGACATTACGCCTGAAGCGAAAACGATCGCCATTGACGGAAGCCGGGAACTGATTCGCCGAGGGGATCACCGCGAAGCGGTGTTTTGGATCGCGGCAACGTTTGCCCGGTGCCATCTTGTGATGGCAGCCGATGCGGACGAGGCTGTGCGCCGGTCGTTTGAACCCGGTTTCGCCGGTTTTTTGGCCGACTTGGGCATTCGCTCAAGCGGAGATTTATTCCGCCGCGCCGAAGCCGGTTTGCGTTTTTTGCCGAAGCTGCGGGAAACGGCCGAACGGATTATGCTTGCCAACCCGGATATTGTAAAATAAAGGATGACCGTGGTTGCTAAATTTTGGCAAAACGCGTTTTCGAAAGTAAAGGGGTTGATCATGCGGCATGTCCAAAAGGCTGGGTGTCTGTATCGCGCTGGTGTTGTTTGTGCTTTTGTTACCGGCCTGCTCTGCAAAAGGCGGAACGGAAACTCCGGTTGCAATGACGGGGGCGTCGAATTCATGGGCATTCGATTTTGTGCGTTGGAATGATAAACTTTACAGGCTGACGGACGAGGACATCACGCCGATCGACCGGGAAATCGGAGCCGTGGAATCTTTCATCGACGATGAAAACATCGTGGGTCACGGCGTCTATTCCAACACATTTGCGGAAGGCACGAAACTGTATTCGATTCCAAACGTCCGCACCGAGGATGCCATCGCGGTCGAAGCAAACGGCGGTTACTTGAAGATGATCAATACTGCTAAGGATCGTACGGAGCAACGGTAACTCCGCTAAAAAGATCCGGGCAATCCCCGGTTTTAACTGCAGAAACGCGAGGTCATGCAGGAAAAACATCAAGGTCGAAAGGAGAAGGCGGCATGGCCTCAAGTTGGCATCATCCTGCCGCAACTATTTTCAAAGTTGTGCATATTTTATCGATAAATTGACGAAAACAGGCTGAATTCGGCTGCTGCCGGGATTTCGCCTGTTTTTTTGCTCAAGAAATAGGAGTCTTCATTGGGTCTTTGGAGCGTAGGGATGACCGTAACGATGAGGTATGATTTATTTTGCAGGGTGAATAACTGCCGGTCCGGCATCATATTTTGGCCGCAAGGGCATGGCGGACGCTTTTTGCCAAGATTGGACTTCCTGCGCTCTCTTAGGGATATAATGGAGATTGGTAGAATTTAAGATCATTTTCTAGGGCAGGAGGTAGATACCATGAATCAAGCACCTGAAATCATAGAACGCAGTCGCACGGATCGGGGGGATATTCAGCTTCAAAAGAGGGAAGATCACTTTGAGATCATTTATAACGGCACGTTTCTGATGGCAACGTATAACGGGGAATCGGAACGGCTGTTGGTCAGAAGCGCGCTGAAAAAATGCAAACATCCGCAGCGCGTGCTGATCGGCGGCCTGGGCGTCGGTTTTTCGTTGGAAGAAGCATTATCGGATCCCGAAGTCGGGCGCGTGGACGTCGTCGAGATCGAGGAAGCGATCATTCGTTGGAACCGGAAGCAGCTTGCGCCCTATTCCGGATATGCGCTGGATAACCCGCGCACGAATGTGATTCATGCCGACCTGGTCCCATGGATGAGCGAAACGGATGCTTCCTATGACGCCATTTGCCTCGATATCGATAACGGACCGGATTGGACCGTGTCGGATTCGAATACAGGCCTGTATTCGGATCAAGGCATTAATGCGGTCATCAGGCTGCTGCGCCCGCGCGGAGTGGTTTCCTATTGGAGCGCTACCGCCTCGCCCGCTTTTGTTGATTATTTGAAGCTTTTTTTCGATGAAGTTGAGGTTTTGTCCATTCCCCAGCTGCGGGGAGAACCCGATTACGTTTATTTGGCGGCATCGCCAAAACGCTAACAGGACTCCTTTTCGTTGTAAACGTCAGCGGAAAGCACAGCGGCATCGCCCGCCGGGCCTGTGATTTCAAGATGATTCGCCATTTCATATCAATATCGATAGAAAAAGAATGCCCAGAGAGAGGAGAAAGTGTATGCTGGGGACCGTTTTATGCAGTTCTTATACCTTGCCCAATACGGGTTTGTTACGGGGACAGTGCATCATGTCGAAGAAGGCCACGTGTTAGTTTAACTAGAATGGAGGGGGTTCATCATTTTGCGTACTTCATGGGAGAAATAAAGGAGAGGATTGAGTGAAGAGAGCTATAGCTCTGTTTAATTCGGTGTTTTTTATTCCGGCGATCGTGTTGAGCTTTATGGTATGGAACGATTATTCCAGCAGGATGGAGGCGGGCGCGACAAACGCGGCGTCGTCCGACCGTAGCCTGTTTTTTCTGGACCGCGGCAGCAGGGTAATGTCCATTGAAGAAGACGACGATACAGGATTAAAAGGGGAATTGTATGACGTCAAAACCAAGAAACTGCTGAAGGAAGTACCGCTCCAGTCCAACATACATAAACAGTTCTCCTCCTTTTACCAGGACGGGCGTTTGATTTTTATTACTTTAGATGATGGCAGCCGGGTAAACGTCAACGTGGTCGATGCCGAGGGTGGCGTGAAGGAGCTGGCGCAAGGAACGATTGAAATGTCGGGATTTCTGGACAGCAGCGTGCATTTATGGAAGGGGAAAGTCATCATTTCCGGCCAAACCCCCGGCAACGTCCCGTTTATTGCCCGGATGGATCGAGGGAAGCTGCAAAAGGCCGATCTGAACCAAAAAAATCTGCTGCCATCCAGAGCGACTTACATCCGGGATGTGACGGGGAGCTTCAAAAGCGATGCGGCCGTGCCCATGTTCGAGGTGGATCTGCATGACGGCCGGACGGCATACGTCAGCGGAATATTCAACCCGCAGCAGCTCCCCCTTGCGTATATCCAAAAAGAAAACGAAACCTCCTTCGAAGCGGAAGAACATGCCGCCCGCCAATTCGCCGCCCGGTTCGGCCTAAACGACACCAACCTGCTCCAAGTGGACTCCGATTATCCCAAGCAGGTTCGAACCTATGACACGGCGGCAAAAAAGCAGGGAAATGTGCTTCCGACGCCCATGCCGGTATACCAGGCGCATCTGTTTTCTCTGAACGACGATGAGACGCTGATTGCCGGTTCCACAACCAAAGATGAAGCTGAAGGCCATGTTCTGGGATATGTGTACGATGAAAAAAAGAAGAGCTTTACGGACGTTTCGGCGCTCGTTTCTTTGATTCCATACGATGAGCTGAACAGCGACGAAATTTATTTCTACAAGGAAGCGGGAGACGAGCAATTATTTTATTCAAATTCGCGAGACTCCGCTGGATGGATGAACATCCGTGAGGGGGCTTTTAACGTACTAAACGGCGAGACGTTTCGATCTTGGGTGCTTGGCAAGGAAGAATACCGCAAATCCTTTCACAGCTTTGTCGATTACCTCAAACAGGGAGATGCGCTCGTTGTCAATTGGGCGATCTGGGTTATCATTCCGGTGTTTATGTTCGGTTCATTGGCTGTCCTGCCGCCGCTGCTGAACGCGTCCCGCAAACGAAAGCTGGAGCAAGGCATCGCCATTTCAGGGACCATTGCGTCCATGACCGAAACGGGCACGTTTGTCAATAACCAGCCTTTGGTCCGATTTACGGTTCGTTTTCAAGATGAAGGCCGGATGAAGGAAGCCACGATCAAAAAAGTCGTCTCTTATTTGCATCCCGTCGGCGTGGGAGATCCGGTCATGATTAGCTACAACCGCAGCAAAAACAAAGCGATGTTTCTGACCTCCGCCGATGTTCCGGAAAATGCGGAGCCCGAGATCATCGAAGACGCCGTTTTGAAACGGATCGACGTTTACGGAAATGCGCTGCGGGGAAACGCGCTGCTGCTTCATTTTGAAGCCGGAGCTAACATCTATACGATTCCCGTCGTGCAGGCGCCGGGTTTTGAATATCAAACAGGGGAAACGGCGTCGCTTATTCATATCGGGGGGATGATCCGTTTGTACGGTTATGGAAGCGGGCTCCGTCCGAACGATTCGGAGAGGCTTTCCGTGCAAGGGGAGATTACCCGGATCAGGCCTTGCGACGTGACGATCGGCGACCGGCGGCTGATGGTGTTCGAGACGCTGATAAGTTACGGCGAGGAGCGGCTGCGCAAAATGAACAGCCAATTCGTTCCCCTGGGGATTGATGTTCATGTGGGAGCGATCCTGCCGGCATCCGTCAAAAAGGATGAGTTTGAAAAAGAAATCCGGCTGCTGCAGGGCAAACAGGGAAGCGCCAAAGTAACGGCCGTTTCGTTTGCGGGAACGACCGGCGATCGGCCGTACGCCCGCATAACCGCATTGCGAAACGGAGAGGAGTATGCGATCGAGCAGTCGATCGAGCCGTCGTATGGGGTAGTCGTCGGGGACGAACTATGGATCGCTTATGACGAACGGTCTCATGAAGCTGTCATCGTTCAGTATGCGGTGAATGAGTAACAAAAAATCATCTGCAGAAATCCGCTCTGCAGATGATTTTTCTTGTCTTAACGTGATCTTATGACAGATTAATGTTCTGCGCCGTGATCCAGCGGAGCGATGGTGCCTGTGCCGGGAGCGGCGGAGACTGGAATGGCGATAGCGACAGACAATACGAGAACTGCGGACAGAATGAATTTTTTCATTTAAATCACAACCCTTTCCATAATATTGGTAATATGCAAATGAAAATGGTCAACTTGTTCCGCGCTAGCAAATTGTCGAAGGGATTCAAAATACACAACAGCCTGCTTGTAGAATTTGTCGTTTTCAAGCTTGTCGGTAGAGGTGAGCAGCCTTAACGTGTAATCGATGGCAGCCTTGTAATCGGAGTGGGCGATTTTGTACTTGATGATGCCTAGCAGGAAATTATGAAGATACGATGTATCGATCACGCCTTGCGAACTGTTGTTCAACAGGTCGGAAATATGCTGGGAGAACAGCGTGAGCTCGTGATCGATGTTGAGGTTGAACTTGTTGGCCGTTTTAATGATCGACATTAAGCCTGGCAATACTTCTTTGGGATTATTGCGCAAAAATTCTACGTAGTGGCGGAGGATGTCGGTTTCGCCCGAAAGCAGCAGCACTTCCAGCCGATTAGGTTCCGAGATGTACTTGTAATAGCGAACCTCCCGCAATGCTTCCTCGTCCAGCGGCTTAAACCAGCTTAGATCGGAATATTGATCGATACATCTCAAAGCTTCCCCGTAATGTTCAAGCTCCTTGTAAGCAAGGCCTTTCATCAGTAAACTATATCCATAATAGTAAACCAGATGCCGGGAGGGCTTTGTGTATTGATCGGAGATGTCGCGGCGGTATTCATAGATGTCTTGAACCCGCTTGTAGAGCGAATCCGATAATTCCAACAGCTTGTCCCATAATTCGAAGGAATAAGTCAT
This sequence comes from Paenibacillus sp. VCA1, assembly GCF_031583795.1. Lineage (NCBI taxonomy): Bacteria > Bacillati > Bacillota > Bacilli > Caryophanales > Paenibacillaceae > Paenibacillus > Paenibacillus sp. VCA1. The sequence continues at coordinate 243,423 of NZ_JAVLSX010000004.1, forward strand.
TTTCAGCATTTTCGTGACTACGTCCAGGTCCATCTTATCGATTTCGATAACTTCGTCTATTTTGACTTCACCTCCTATTACTTACAGGAATTGTATATATCATACTAGATGTTTGATGATGGGTCAATAAATATATGGAAAAAAAGGAAGAAAAATGATGACGAAAAAGAAAGATTAGGAAGGAATGAAACTTGGAAACGTCAAATGCCGTCCAACTCTAGCAATGTTCGTAGAAATCAAATATTAAGGATTACGTTACGAAGGGGGGATGAGTATGAATGAACACTACACAAACGCTTCAGTCGGCCGCCGGACGTACGGAAATCTTCAGCCTGGACACGCCCTTAGCGCGGAGATGAAAGACAAGCTTCGGAGCCTTCCCGGCGCTCCCGGCGTGTACATCATGAAAGACGCCGGGGGCGGAATTCTGTACGTCGGAAAGTCCAAACATCTAAAAAACCGGGTAAATTCGTATTTCCACCAATCCAAGTCCCACGCGCCGAAAATCCAAAAGCTCGTCCGGCATGTCAAGGAATTGGAAATCATCCGCACGGATACCGAATTCGAAGCCTTTTTGCTGGAATGCAGCCTCATTCACAAGTTTAAACCTATGTATAACCGCAAAATGAAAAATCCCGCCTCGTATTCGTACATCATCATCCCGGCGTCTGCGGGGCTGCGCCATTTCGAAACGTCCCCCCATCTGCAGCCAGCCCCGGGAGACGACGTTTTCGGGCCTTATCCCGCAAGTCAAACGGCGGTTGAAAAAGCGGTGCAAACCATTCTCGAATGCTTGAAAATCGGCTGCAGTCCCGCGGCCGCGGCAAACGCTCCCTGTTTGAACCATTCGATCGGCTTATGCTTGGGGATGTGCATGGGAGGGGATCAACTGAAGAAATACCACTGGCAGATGAACCGTTTGATCGGACTGCTGAAAGGGACCGACCGAAGCTTGTGCGAAGAACTGGAAGGGAACATGGCGGAAGCGGCGGAACGGTTTGATTTTGAATCGGCCGCCAAGTACAGGGATGTGCTGCAATCCATCCGCTTCCTGGAACAAAAAGAGAAAGTCATCGGATTTGCCGGAAACAACCCCAATGTGGTCTTATACGAACAGTTAGACATGAATACGATCAAGCTGTTTTTCGTCAAAAGGCATACCGTCCTCTTCAGCCGCGTCTATCCGATTGGAAGCGATCGGGAGAAGGAGCAATTAATAATGGAGGCGGAGGTGCTCGCTCGGGCCTGTTTTAAGCAGGATACAAGCGCGTACGCTTCCGAAATAAGCAGGGATGAAATCGATGAAGCCCAGATTATTTACAGCTATGTGCAAAGCCATCCCGGCCAAACGGCGCTCATTCCGGATGCCTGGCTTGATTCGGAATCGTCCGCAGAACTAAGCGATGCGATGCGTGCATTATTTTCGGACAACCTGACAGAAGATGAAAAGCATAAGTTATAAGTGAATTTACTCAAACATCATAACCTCGGCCCTGTTTCCGGAGTTATATATTATGAAGCCGGCAACCGGAAAAACATGCCTTAAAAAGCAAGAGGACAGGAAAAGACTCGTGGCGCGTGTCGGCGAAGAAGTCTACCATCTCATAAAGAAATGTGGGGTTTGGCTTTATGGCAAAAACGCAGCTCGAAGATATGGGAGAACGATTAAAAACGGCCAGAATCAACCGCAAATTGACGAAAAATGAAGTGTATTGGCGAACGCAAATCCAGCCGGATACCCTCGGCTTATACGAGACGGCTCAGTCGGAGCCGGACCTGCTGTCACTTGCCAAGCTTTCCGATACATACCGGGTTTCGCTGGATTGGCTTATTACGGGATTCGAGTTCCATTCGAAAAGCAGGTTGATGCAGGCCGAGCGGGAGATGAAGCGGCTGCAGCGCATCGTGCGGGAGCAGTCGCGCATCATCGAAACAATCCGGGAAACGGTAAATGGAGGGATCCCCGGAAACGAATCGACTATAAGAAAACGGGAACCTGGCCCAGGCGCAAAAAAGGCGTTTGCCGCTAAAAAGGCGTTTGCGGGCGATCAAAGGGTTTAACACGGATAGGAGAGTACATCGCTTGAAACAAATAATTGCAGAAAAAATCCATGACATCGAACGGGAACATGGGGTAAAAATATTGTTCGCCGTCGAATCCGGCAGCCGGGCCTGGGGGTTTCCGTCCCAGGACAGCGATTACGATGTGCGGTTTGTCTATATCCATCGTCCGGAATGGTATTTGTCCATCGACGAAAAGCGGGACGTCATCGAAATGCCGATCAACGACCAATTGGACATGAGCGGCTGGGATATCCGGAAAGCGCTGAAGCTGTTTCGGAAATCGAACCCGCCGCTGCTGGAATGGCTTGTTTCGGATATTTCGTATTATGAGGCTTACGGTTTCAAAGGGGAGATGCTTGCTTTAAGAGACCGCGTATTTTCTCCTAAAGCGTCGGTACATCACTATCTGCACATGGCGCAAGGGAACTTTCGGCAATATTTGCAGGGAGAAGAGGTCAGGATCAAAAAGTATTTTTACGTCCTCAGGCCGCTTCTTGCCTGCAAATGGATCGAAAAATACAATGCGAATCCGCCGATTTTGTTCCAGGATCTCGTTTGCGATCTCGTAACGGAACCTTCGCTAAAAACAGCCATCGAAGACCTGTTACGCCGGAAAATGGCCGGCGAAGAATTACATCTCGAGAAGCGGGTGGATGTCATCAACGATTTCGTCGAGCGGGAAATGGAGCATTTGACCGCATTCGCGAAGTCGGCTCAATCCGATTTGGAAGATCCGACGGAGCGGCTGGACGAGCTGTACCGGAAGTATTTGAAAATCGTTTGGAATTTCGGATAGAACAAACGCCTTGGGAGGCCGATCGGGAGATCGGCTTTTTTATCCGAATAAAAAAGTAATGCAGTATATCCTTTCTTTATACCCAAGGTGCTGTTTAATGCCTGTTTAGGATAACTTCCAAGATAAAAAGCGCACCCAGAATTATGGACAAAATACCGCGAATCCGAGTGAACTTTAAACGTTTAGTTGTCGCATACGGATCGCCAAATCCACCAAACCACCTTGCATTTGGTCTTAAGATCGCAAATAGACCATAAGCAAATACAAAAATACCAAACAGTGTCAAAGCCATGCGAATCAACTCCTTTTGATATATAACGCAACGATATGCAATTAGTTACATTTTAACACTGGAGGGGACAAGCCTCCATGTCACTTACGTTTTTTAACACTAAAAAGTCCGCCAATTACAACGATGCCAATAACCAAAACAAGCCAAAAAGCGATACCCAAATCAACCAACTCCTCTATGTATAAGAAACGCTATCAAAAGCAAATAAACATTTAAGCCAGGAAGGTTTACGGAAGCTCCCAATTTAAGCAAGGGAGATATGAACGGATAAGCCGGAGCCGATATTATGAATTAAAAGCAAACCATACGATCAAATATATCAACCCATAGACACCTATTAATCCAAACACACATATAGACACAATCAAGAGAACTAGCTTTTTACCACTCATGGATGCACCTCCAAATCGAATATAGCACGGAATTTGGTTGTTTAACCATAAATACCCGGATAGAGGCATAACCCTGCCTCTGTCCCCCAAATAACAAAGGAGCGATAAATTTCCACCTAGGATTGGAAGATGGGTACACATTTTGCGAAAAGCAAAGAGGAGCCTTGAGGTGCATGTACTACCGTGGAGAAAACTTTACGAAGAACGAGTTTATACGGGTTAAGGGTTAGCTTATCCATATCAGGAGGGATACTTTTTGCCTAAATCTTATATTTGAGTAGGACGACCAATTGAATCAAAAAGTCGTATTCCTGCTAAAGCGACAATGATTATTAACGCCAAAATAACAATCATAATAATAAACACTTTATTTCCATTCATTATTTTCACCTCAGAAAGATTGTACCAAATCCTCCATGGAGGGGGACAACTTCCGAAATGCTGTCTATCAAAAGATTTGCCTTTTCGCTTTGAAATAAAGCATTCTATCTTTCACCCGCTTTTTTGATATATTGTAAGCCCCCATGCGAGACTTTGCCTGTTTACGGTCCGTGCATCGCGTCATGAATAATGTTGAATGAGCGTTTGGGCGGAGCTTCGGATGCGGTCAATGATTTCCCGCGGTTCAATGACTTTGGCTTCTTTCCCCAAACCGGCGAAAAATGCGGCGGTAAACCCGATATCGTTGCGGTCGATCATCGTATCGATTATGCCTGCCGTTCCGTTCTCGCCCTCTTTCTCGAGCGGCACGGGATCGAACCAGGGGCTGCTTTGGCATTGGCGCAAGCCTTCCCGGGTCAATTCCACCCAAAGCCTCACAGGGGACGTTACCGTATAATGTTCGAGCCATTCCGCAAGCTCCGTTTGAACTTCATAGGTCTCCTCCGTGACTTGAAGCGACTCTATACGGTCAACGCGGAACAGCTGAACCATGCGTCTGCCCATATCGAAGGCGGGCATGTACCACAAGCCGTCATTGGCGTATACACCGATCGGCACGACATCCCTTGACTTGCTTCCGTTTTTGGACAGATACGTTATGGTTACGATCCGTCTTTCGACGGCCGCGTCGATCAGATCTTTTAAAAAGGGGGCTTTAACGCTTCGTTTCGGATTCCAAAAAGACAGCACGTGCTCAAGGCGGCTTACTTTGGGCTTGACGTCCTCCGGGAGGAGGGCAAACAGCTTTCGCGAAGCGGAGTCGATGTCCGCATCAAAGGGAAGCGATTCGTAATGCCGGAGCGAACGGAAAGCGAAAAAAATGGCGAGCGCCTCGTTTTCGTCAAACGATACCGGCGGCAGCACCCGGTTTTTCAACGTGCGGTAACCGCCGTTTCGTCCCTGCTCGGTATAGATCGGCACCCCCAATTCCTCAATTTCCATTAAATAGCGATGCGCCGTCCGGACAGAAACTCCGAATTCATCGGCGACGTCCTGCGCCGTGAAATTCCGTTTGGAATTGACGTACATGATGAGGTCGAACAACAGCTTCGTTTTTGACATGTGCTCCTCCACCGGTTTTTTGATAAAACTTGACAGTTACTGTCATGTTTAAAGTATATGCTAGGGGTGACAAACCGTCAAAGGACGAGAGAGGTGTACAGCCAATGAAGCGGCAAAAAGAAGAACAAGAATACATCCGGATTGTCGGAGCGCGCCAAAAAAACTTAAAGGGCATCAGCTTATCCGTACCGAAGAGGCAAATCACGGTCTTTACCGGTGTTTCTGGTTCCGGCAAATCGGCGGTCGTATTCGATACGATTGCGGCGGAATCCCAGCGCCAGCTGAACGAGACCTATTCGAGCTTTGTCCGCCACCGTTTGCCCCATTACGGGCAGCCGAACGTGGACGCCATCCGTCAACTGCCCGCAGCCATCGTGATAAACCAGAAGCGGATCGGCGGAAATTCGCGGTCGACCGTCGGCACGATCACCGATATTTACGCTTTGCTGCGCCTGTTGTTTTCCCGGATCGGGCAGCCCTTCGTCGGGGAAGCCGACACCTTTTCGTTCAACAATCCAAAGGGCATGTGCCCGAAATGCGAAGGGCTGGGGGTTGCCAAGGAAATCGACGTCGGCCGGCTGATCGACCGGGAGAAGTCATTAAACGAAGGGGCGATCCTCTTTCCGACGTTCCGGCCCGGGGATTTCCGCTGGAAGCGTTACGTCTGCTCGGGACTGTTCGACAATGACAAAAAGCTGAAGGATTTCACGGAGGAAGAGTGGGACACGCTGCTGTACAAGTCCGGCTTCAAACCTCCCCATCCGACGGAAGGATGGCCGCCTACCGCGAAGTACGAGGGGATCGTTCCCAGAATCATTCGCAGCTTTCTGAGCAAGGAATCAAGGGATTCCGACCTGTACAAGGAAGCGATCGACCATGTGGTCAGATACGGGATGTGCCCGGAATGCGGCGGAGCCCGATTAAACGCCGATGTGCGGAAATGCCGGATCAATGGAAAAAACATTGCCGACTGCGCAGCCATGCCCGTCAGCGATTTGATCGGTTTTGTGGGCGGGATCGATGATCCGCGGGCATCCACCATCACGGAGGCTGTCAAGCAGCGCTTACAGCAGATGCTTTCGATCGGAATGGGATACTTGTCATTAAACCGTGAGACGGCCACGTTGTCGGGCGGGGAATCCCAGCGCATCAAGATGGTCCGCCAACTCGGAAGCAGCCTGACCGATCTTGCCTACATTTTCGACGAGCCGAGCACCGGCCTTCATCCGCATGACGTTCATCGAATCAACGAGATGCTCAAGCAATTACGGGACAAAGGAAACACCGTAATCATCGTTGAACATGATCCGGATGTCATCCGCATTGCCGACCACATCATCGATATGGGCCCTTATGCGGGTATCCATGGCGGGAACGTGGTTTACGAAGGCGAGTATAAAGGGTTATTGGCGTCAAATACATTGACGGGACGATGCCTAAGAGAGAAACCGGCCTTAAAAAAGGAACCCCGGCAGCCGACCGGATGGTTATCCATCCGGGACGCGAACCTGCATAATCTGAAAAACGTCAGCGTTCAAATCCCCAAAGGCGTGATGACCGTTGTCACCGGGGTGGCGGGGTCGGGAAAAAGCACGCTCATTCATCAGGTTCTCCCGCGATATGCGCCCGATGCGATTTTCATCAACCAGGATGCCGTTCATGCTTCAAGCCGGTCGAATATCGCGACGTTTACCGGCATGTTCGATCCGATCCGGAGCCTTTTCGCCAAACAAAATCAAACGGATGTTTCCCTGTTCAGCTTCAACTCCCAAGGAGCATGTCCGGAATGCAAAGGGACCGGCACGGTGACGACCGATTTGGCCTTTATGGATGCCATTGAAACGGTGTGCGAAGCATGCGGGGGACGAAGGTTCAAGAAAGAGGTGCTATCGTATACGCTAAGCGGCAAAAACATTAGCGACGTGCTCAACATGACCGTGGAAGAAGCGAGCGGTTTTTTTGCGGAACCTGAAATATCGGCGATCCTTGCCCGTTTGCGCGATGCGGGAGCAGCCTATTTGACGCTGGGCCAGCCGCTCAGCACGTTGTCCGGAGGAGAGCTACAGCGCGTCAAGCTTGCAAGGGAAATGGAACATCGTGGAGACATGTACGTTTTGGACGAGCCGACGACGGGACTTCATTTGGCCGATATCCGGCATCTGATGCGGACGCTGAACCGATTGACCGATCAAGGAAGCACGCTTATCGTCATCGAGCATCAACTCGATTTGATCCGTCAGGCCGACTGGGTAATCGATCTGGGTCCAGGAGCGGGACAGGAAGGGGGAGAGGTGGTATTTGTCGGGAAACCGGAAGATATCATCCATTGCGAAGCGTCGATCACGGGAAGGTATTTGAAAAAACATCTGGGGGATGGATAAAAACGCGGAAGGCTCTCATGGGCACGAAGTTCCGCCCGTGAGAGCCATGTTCCGGAGTCGAAAGTATTATCGGCCGTCGTAGCCCACACCGTGGTTCAATGGCTGGATACCGGTGCCGGAGGACGTTGGCGCCAACGTTGTCAAGCTCAAGCTAAGCAGACCCATTACGATCATTGTCGAGAGAAAAGCCTTCTTCATGTTCGATCACTCCCATTAGATAATTTTTTAACACAGCAGCGTATGTATCTCTTTGATGCTTCGTAGCGTGTGACCTATAAACTTCAAATAATGCTACGGATTTCTTGAAATGCTGGTCATCATCAATTTTATCAGAAAATATTAAAGATTGTATAGTAAAATCAATGGCTTCTTTATAGTTATTTTTTTTGAAATGGTAGATCGAAAACAGGTACAAAATCGAAAGATAATAGGAGCGGTCGGTCGGATTCATGTCCGCATGGTTCAACCTTTTGATATATTCGAGCAATGGGCTCACGATGCCGCCCACATCGAGGTCATGCTTGTTGGCGCATTCCAAAATCGTAACCAAACCCGGAAGCGTTTCGGAAGGATATTGTTGGATGAACAACGCATATTCTTCGATGCTGGCGGTGTTGCCGGACAAAATTTCGACGGTATACGAGTTGGCTTTGGCGAAAAAGCTGAAATCCTCGATGATGTTTTTGTTGCTTTCGCTCCCGTCCGAAAACAGGCTTAAATCTCTATATTGATCGATACATTCCATCGCTTCTTTATAAAGTTTCTTTTTTTGATAGGCTACGCCTTTCATGAGATTGCAATACCCCAAATAATAAACCAATGGTTTTTCCATGACAGGTTTAGGTTGATCCGAAGGATCCCTGTATGGGCCGTACACTTTATCCAGCAGCTCATCCGCCAAAATGATGAGATTATCCCAATTTTCAAAAGAAAAAGCCATACGAAGCATAGTCACTAACGTGTCTACGTTGGTATTCGTTGCTGATGCCTCTACTCCCATATGTGTCTCCTCCCTTTATATTCCATAGGTTGAGTGTATAGATAAATTGCATGGTGGTCAATTATTTTCACTTCAAGACGAAAGGGAAAAGGGCGGGAACATAGGTGGCTGTTGAACAAAAAGGAAGTAGGCTTTAGCTCAAGGTGTTCCGTTTCTGCGGACAAGGAGCGTTGTGCAACCGCAGAATTGGCGCATGGAGGTGCCTAATCATCAAAAAGCTGTTATCATGATGAAACGGGATCGGATGCCGCACGTAATATGCGTTATGATCCAAATTGCAGCGGATAGGAGAGGATGGTATGACGGGACAGGAGTCGGCAACGCGCGGAGCCTTGATCTGGTCTGGGCGGAAATGCACCATATTCGGGCTGCCGCTTTCGTTCACCAAATATTTCGTATATGAAAAGAGGCTGGTTACCCGGCGGGGATTTTTCTCGCTCGTCGAAGACGAGCTGGATTTTTACAAAGTATTGGATAAAAGTTTGGTGCTGCCCTTTTGGCAGCGGATTTTCGGCTGCGGTTCCATCCATTTGAACGTGGCCGACGTGGATACGCCGGTCAAAGTTCTCGTTTCGGTCAAGCAACCGCGGAAGGTATATGCGCAAATCGACAAAATCGTCACGGATTTGACCGGAAACTTGAGCCCGGTGCGGACGGCGGCCAACATTTTGAGCTCTGTCGATCAAGGCGAGTTTTTCAACTGAGTTTGCGGGGCGCGAGATGTCGGAGCTTAAAAAAACTTGGGCATATCGGCGAGATTGCCGCGTTTTGCATATTCGGTAGGGGACATGCCGGCCAGCTGTTTGAATATCCTGCAAAAATAGGAAGTATCGTAATATCCCAAATATTGCGAGATGTCGGCCACCGTCATCGTTGAGCTCAGCAGCAGGCTGCAGGCTTCGAGGATGCGCAGCTGATGCATGTACCGGATGGGGGAATGGCCGCAGACTTCCTTGAAAAGAGTCGTCACATAATTGGGGGAACGGCCGACAAGGGTTGCCAAATGACCGATTTCGACCGGTTCGCGGTAATGCGCAAGCAGATGCTTTTTTATCGTTTCGGCATATTTCAGCTTGCTTGGCGTCAGCTCCCCGGGCTTTTCCGATTCGCGGGCAAGCATGCCGAGCAGCTCCTGGAAAATGCCCAAACAGATGATGGAGCGGTAGCTTTTGCCGCCCCTCATTTCCTCAAGCAGCTTGTCGCAGCGGCTGAAAATATGGCGGGCTTCCTTCATGCGAAATTTCGCGAACTTCCGCTGGTCCAGAAACGGGATTCCCGTTTTCAGGGATGGGTCGTACGTAAACAAAATCGTATACTTTTGGTGGGTGGTACCCATCCAATTGCCGCCGGATCTGCGGGTTGACATCGGTATGAACAACACGTCATTTTTTTCCCCGATCGCTTCTTCCCCGTTGATGTCGTAGCGGACTTTTCCTTCCTGAACGATCGAAAGCACGTTGTATCCGATCGCTTCAAGCTGCGTATGCCAATGGGGAATATGGTTATCGAAGTTTACGCTGGTCAATTCGAACATAAATCCCGCCTCCTTTAACCTTCCATATCAAACCCTAACATAATCAAACGGGCCGGTAAACGGCCTTTTTTCGTATTTTGTTCCACTAAAATCGTAGAAAAGTACAATTATTAACTTCCGGATATGGCAAAATCCAGAGCAAGCCTTTTTAAAGTTTTATAGTTCAAAGGTAAAAGAACACTTCGCAAGTTGTTTGACGGGAAACCGCGGATTCGGCGAAAAAACGGTGGAGAAATGTACATGACGACCGGACCGCCCGTAGCCTATAATTCATCTAAAAACGGGGAAAGGATGGGTTATATGAGAGTATTGCTGCTTGACTTGGATTCAACGAGACCGGATCATCTGGGATGTTACGGATACCACCGGAATACCTCGCCGAACATCGACAAAATCGCTGCGGAAGGGGTCCGGTTCGATCAATATTATACTTCCGATGCGCCTTGTTTTCCGTCGCGGACGGCGCTCATGACGGGAAGATTCGGCATTCACAACGGCGTCGTGGGCCATGGCGGAACCGCTGCCGACGTAAGGCATGAGGGGATCGACCGGGATTTTCATGACAGGCTGACGACGGAAAGCTTTCCGGCGCTGTTCCGCAGGGCGGGGATGAAGACCGCGCTTGTCAGTCCGTTCGGCGAGCGGCATTCGGCCTGGACGTTCTACGCGGGATTCAATGAAATCTACAACACGGGCAAATCCGGGATGGAATCGGCCGAAGAGGTAACGCCGACCGTGCTGGATTGGCTCGAGCGCAATGCGGATCAGGACCAATGGATGCTGTATGTAAACTATTGGGATCCGCACACCCCGTACCGCGCACCAGACTCGTTCGGCAATCCGTTCGAACACGATCCGTTGCCCGGATGGATCACCGAGGAAGTGCTTGAGGCCCACAAGAAAAAAGTAGGTCCGCATGGCGCAAACGAAATCAATATGTACAACAGCGATACGACGCCCCGGTTTCCCCGCCATCCCGGCGAGATCCGATCGATGCAGGATTTGAGGAAAATGATTGACGGTTATGACTGCGGCGTCCGTCATATGGATGAGCATATCGGCTCGATCTTCCGGCTCATGGAGGAAAAAGGAATGATGGAAGATACGGTGATCATCATTACGGCCGATCATGGCGAAAACATGGGCGAGCTCGGCATTTACGGTGAACATGGAACCGCGGACCAGGGGACCTGCCGCATCCCAATGATCATCCGCTGGCCAGGCATGCAAAGCGGCGTTGTGGACACGGCGCTTCACTATCATCTGGACCTGCCTCCGACAATAGCCGAACTGCTGAACGTATCGCCGGCGCCGAGCTGGGATGGCGTCAGTTACGCAAACACGCTTATGCGGGGCGAACCATCGGGCCGCGACTATCTGGTCGTATCGCAGTGCGCCCATGTGTGCCAGCGAAGCGTACGCTTCGGGGATTGGCTGTACATCCGAACCTATCATGACGGCTATCATTTATTCGATAAGGAGATGCTGTATAACGTTGCGGAAGATCCGCATGAGCAGCATAATTTGGCGCAGCAGCGCCGGGATCTCTGCATGGAGGCGGTTTATCGTCTGAATGAATGGCATGACCATATGATGGAGACGATGAAGTTCGACGTGGATCCGCTGTGGACGGTCATGAAGGAAGGCGGCCCGTATCATGCCAAAGGGCATTTGCCTATGTATATCGAACGGCTGAAGAAGACAGGCCGCGGCGATGCGGTGGAAGAGCTGATGAGAAGGCATCCGCGGGAATTTTCGAAATAAACATGGAACAACAAGCCGTTTGATTCATGGAACATGGACAAGCGGCTTGTTTTGCTCGTTGGTTTTTTACTGTGTTCGATTTGTGAATTTTTCACATAGCCCCTTTACAAAATGTAAAATCCGAGTAAAAATTATGGTATAAGCTTTACGTCAACGAGACGTGGCTCAGCTTGGTAGAGCGCTTGCTTCGGGAGCAAGAGGTCGCAGGTTCAAATCCTGTCGTCTCGATCACGGCAAAGACAACAACCGTTTGGGATAAACCCTGATGGAAGTTGTCTTTTTTCATAATATCAGATTCGACAAAAAACGTGTAAAAATCGCAATGGGCCATTGTAATATTTTGCTAGCTGTCCTATGATGTTAGTAACACTGCATGGGAGGATTAATAGAGGAAATGAAAAAAACGATCGCATTAATGATTTTGCTGCTCATCATGCTGCCGTACCAAGGCGCGTTTGCGGCTAGCGTGTCGACCACATCCGTGGAGAAGCTGTATTTCGAAGATTACAAAGACAGGGTCAAGGAAGTGAGAGAAGCGCAAAAAGCGCTTTATGCAGCCCTATGCACGGAATTGCCATCGCTGACCGCCAAATCCAAAGCTTCCATCGCGCAATACAACAGCCTGGTCAAGAGCAAAGCTTCGAAGGAGTCGATTGCCCAAGCGAAAGCGGTACGGGACCAGGATCGGAAAACGCTGTTGAGCGCTAAAAAATCCTGCACGAAAAAAGTGAACGACGCCAAAAAAACAAGCAACAACCAGTTAAAAGAAGTGGATCAATACAAGCGGAACATGATCGCGATGATCAAAACGCATTTGGCCGGAAAGGACCGGATGAGCAGCGAGGAATTCAATAAAAAGGTTCAAGACGGTTTGAAGTACATAAACGACAGATTCGATATCATCATCAGGGATCTGAAATCCGTGCGGTAACCGAAGCCGGTTCCATTTCTGAAAACAAAAATCCTCTATCGTCAACAGGACGAAGAGGATTTTTTTGTTATTTGGCCGTCAGGTTAATATGGTCGAGGTCTTTGCTGCTGTTGAAAATGAATTCCAGCTTATAATCTCCACGGATATAGGTAAGTTTGGTTTGTGTCTTTTTGCCGTTTTTGAACGTGGAGACGGCATTCGGCGCATACCAGTTCTGCTTCAGCATGCTGATCGTGATGCCGCCGATGTTGGTTTGGCGTTCCACATTGGTTCCGAAATAACGCATTTCGCGGATTTTATTTTGTTGATATGAGAAGGCGTAACCGGGATTGCCCATATCTGCGCCGTATACGTCGAAAGCGCCTGAACTTTTGCCGGGAACGGTAGGTTCGCCGATTTTTTGGATGACGTTTTGCTTGGTGCTTTTTCCGATCGTCAGCCCGCTTACGGCGCCGGGAAATTGTCCTTTCAAGGCAGGTTTGTAAAAGCTGTTTAGCGTTTTGAGCGCATTTTCGGCGGCATAATCCCCCGCGGTTGTTTTCGAGGCGGCGTGGGCTTGAGGAATAGGGAACAAAGCATGGCTGCTGCCCAAAGCGCCGAAGCAAGCGGCACCCGCAACGGCAAAAGCCAGCACGGCTCTTTTCATCTTTTTAGGAAGCATCTTCTTATTTGGCATCGTTGTGTCCTCTCCTTATCGCATGCTTGATGGCATGTTCTTTTTATCTAATGAATGTCATCGGGTTCGTTTCAATCATAGTCGAGATTGAGAGGTTTTGGGTTACGAAGTCATGAAAACGGAATTTCAGTTTTGATACCCGGAAAGGAACGAAAGGATGTTGCAGGCCTATATTATATGAAAAACCTAAGAAAATATTATGATTTGAATATTTTTCATATAGGGTTATTCATGATAGCATCGTATGCAAGGAAAGGAGTGACCGGGATGCATCGATATTGGGTGCCGATCATTGCTTTGGCCGTGTTTTCCGGATGCGCTTCGGACCCCGCGCTCACGCAGCGCGTCCCAAGCGAAATCCAAACAAACGAAAAGAAGGTGACCACGATGGATCAGCAACTGATTTTGTCGGCGCAAAACGGAGACACGGACAACGTGTTGAAGCTGCTCCAAGAAGGGGCCGACATCGATGCGACGGATGAACGCGGCAGAACGGCCGTCATGGCGGCAACTTACAATAACAAGATTGATACGGTAAAAGCGCTGATCGAACATGGCGCGGACATCAACGTTCGCGATCATAACCTGAACAACGTATTTCTGTATGCCGGAGCGGAAGGTCTGCTGGACATCCTGAAACTTGCGATCGACGCCGAGGCGAATACGAAGCTGACGAACCGGTACGGCGGGACGGCGTTGATTCCCGCTTCGGAACGCGGCCATGTCGAAGTCGTCAAAGAGCTGCTTACACGGTCGGACGTCGACGTGAACCATATCAACAATTTACATTGGACCGCGCTTTTGGAAGCGATCATTCTGGGAAGCGGGGGCGACGAACATCAGCGGATCGTTCAGCTGCTGGTTGACCATGGAGCCGATGTGCACCTTGCCGACGGCGAGGGCGTAACTCCGCTGCAGCATGCCCAAAGACGCGGATACCGGGAAATTGAACAAATTTTAAGAGCGGCGGGGGCGGAAAGGTAATGGAAACGGGAGCGCGTTAGATAACCCCAGCCTCGGAAAAAAAGCGAACGGATACCCCGTTCGCTTTTTCGCTTGATCTTGATGCGGATCGGATGTTTCTTTCTATTGATGGGTGCTGCCAATCGTGCAGCCCGAATTAACCGCGGTTTACCGCCGTCCGATCGGCAGGGCGAAGCGTTCTGTTTTTCCGGTTGCCTATTTTAAGCTGAATGAAAATCATGATCGCCACCACGGCCATCAATCCGAAAAGCGCCGGCGGGAAATTCCCCGCGCGATCATGGATAAAACCGACGCAGAGAGGCCCGAGCGAAGCGAAAATATAACCGCCGGATTGCGTCATGGCCGAAAGCGCGTTGGCTTCGTCCATGTTCGACGATTCGTCGATCGGCAGCATTAACGCCATGGGGAACAGCCCTCCCGCGCCGATGCCGAGAATGATGCAGGTTACCCAAGGCGTCACGTGAAGCAGGGTGAGCGCCAGTCCGACAAGTTCCATGGATGCACAGCCGACGAGCCAAACCACGCGATGCTGAAATCGGCTGACCAGAATGGGCAGCACAAAACTGACCGGGATCTGGATCAGCGTGAACAAGGTCAAAATCAAGCCCGCCGTATGTTTGTCGTACCCTTGTTCCTGCACGATTGGAGGCAGCCAGGCGGTGAGCGAATAAAACATGAAGGCCATCATTCCGAAAAAGCTGGTCAACAGCCAGGCCCGTTTGCTTTTTAACGGCAGCTTTGTGCCTAGGGGCGGCGCCGACTTTACGGAATGGACGGCAGCGGAGCCGGCTGCGGCGGCCGTCTTTTTGACGGGTCTCCACCAGATGAACAGCGCGACGACGGCCAGCACCGCCCACGAGGCGGTGGAAGCCTGCCAGGAATGGCCCAACGCGTTTTGAAGCGGTACGGAAAAACCGGATCCCAAAGCCGCTCCCACGACCATGGCCATGGAATAAACGCCGACGATTGCCGACGGATTGGAAAAATTCTTTTTGATGAATCCCGACAAAAGCGGTCCGATGACGGCAATGCCGGCACCCGCCAGAAAAGCGGTCAGCAGCATCAGCCATGCGTCATGGGCGTAATACCTCGCAGCCGTGGCGGCGCCGATCAGCAAGAGGCTATACGCGATCGTCCGCTCGATGCTG
Organism: Paenibacillus sp. VCA1; assembly: GCF_031583795.1. Lineage (NCBI taxonomy): Bacteria > Bacillati > Bacillota > Bacilli > Caryophanales > Paenibacillaceae > Paenibacillus > Paenibacillus sp. VCA1. The sequence goes on from NZ_JAVLSX010000004.1 coordinate 258,888, forward strand.
AAGCGGTTGCTCAGCCTAACCGCAGCCGGCGCAAAAAAGCCCATGCACAACACCGGCAACGAGGTCAGCAGGCTGGCTTCGGCTCCGCTCATGCCGAGGGAATCCTGGATCGTTCGCAGCAGCGGGGAGACCGAAGTAATGACAGGGCGCAAATTAAGGGAAGCCAAAAAAAGCGCGGCAATCAGATAAACAAAACGCATGGTGTACCATCTCCATCCAAAATGTTCTATGTTGAGAATCAGATCTAATCCAGTGTATAAGGCTCGCTTTGATTGATCAATATTATTGTTTCTATGAATATGATTCGTTTCTCGAATGAAACGGCTTTCCAAACGTCCGGACGTTATATTTTACGATTGCTGTACATGATCGTTTTGAATATGATCATTAGTATTATGAATGAAAGCGAGTGAAGTGGTTTGGAAATTCGCCAGCTTCATTATTTTATGGCAGTCTGCGAGGAGATGCATTTTACGAAGGCTGCGGAAAACATCGGGGTATCCCAGCCGACGCTCAGCCAGCAGATCCGGGCGCTGGAGGATGAGCTGCAGATGCCGCTGTTTGACCGGATCGGCAAAAAAATTATGCTTACCGAAGCAGGCGAGCTGCTGCTGCGCAATGCGACCGCGATCATGGATACGCTGCAAAACGTCAAAGATTCGATTGCCGATTTGCGCCATATCCAAGGCGGGACAATCAAGGTCGGGATTATGCCGTCCGATCTTGATTACCGGATCACAAGGCTTGTCGTCGATTTTCATCGCGATTTTCCGCAAGTGAAACTGACGGTGATCGCGTCGATCGACATTTTACGGCAGGTGCTTGAAAGCGAAGTGGATATCGGGGTCGGCACGAACGTGCCCCAAACGGAGCATATCGTCTCCATTCCGTTATGCACCGAGGAGTACGTGCTGACCGTATCGGTTAAACATCCGTTGGCCAGCCGGACAAGTATCGGGATCGAGGAGCTGAAGGACGTGCCGATGATCATATACCCCGAAGGATTCATGGGACGGGAGTTGGTGGAGGAAGCGGTGCGGCCCCATGGTTTCCGGCTTCAATCCATTTTGGAAACGAGCTCGGCCACTTCCATCATCAACCTGGTCAAGGAAGGCCTCGGCGCCACCGTGCAGCCGTATCCGCTCATCCGGCAGATGAACGATGCTGCACTTCATACGATACGCATTCATGGCGGCGCGCCATGCCGCAACCTGTCGATCATCTACCGCTCGGACCGGTATTTAGGTCAAGCGGCGAAGGCTTTTATGGAACGCATCCAAGATTATTTTCAGCCACGGGGGTGAAGGCGTGTCGATTCGGATCAAATTATTGCTCTCTTATACGGGCATGCTTGTCGTCAGCCTGCTGGTGTTCGTCCTGACCGCCGGCCTGTTCACGATCGCGGCAACGGGCGATGTTCACAGCCTAAGGGATTTTTACAAGGTTCATTATCAATTGAACCCGCTGACGGAGCAGGAGGAATCGATTTTTTTGGAACTGAAATATATGGCAAAAAACGATCCGGACGGGCTGCTGGACATCAACCAGCTGAAGGACTATGATTTTAAGCTCAAAACCGTCAGGGCCGGACTTTACGTACGCAGGGAAAACAGCCAAGTGTTCGAATCGCAAACGTTTAACCAGCCTGCACTTCATCGACATTTGCCCGCTTACGATCTGAACAACAATCAGATCCGCAATACGTTTAACATCGGCGAACGGTTTTACGCCTATGCCAAATACGATTTCCGCTTTGCGGACGGGGCCAAAGGGAGCGTGTTCGTCATCCGCGAACGGAGTCCGTTCGGCGAAGTGACGCGCAGGCTCCTCCCGGTATTGATCTTGGCCTTGATCGGCGTGATCGTGGTTGCGAACGCGCTGTTATACCGCTGGATCACCCGCAGCGTCGTCAGGCCGCTGGACAAGCTGCGCCATTCGGCCGAACACATCCAGGAAGGAAACCTCCGGTTTTCGCTCGATACGCGCACCAGGGACGAGATCGGACAATTAAACGAAGCGTTTGAAAATATGAGGAAGAGGCTTCTGGAATCCGTCCAACTGAGGCTGCAGGATGAAGAGAACCGCAAAGAGCTGATCTCCAACATCTCGCATGATTTGCGCACGCCCATCACGAATATCAAAGGCTACATCGAGGGCATACGCGACGGGGTTGCGGACACCCCGGAAAAAATGGACAAATACGTCAACATCATTTACAGCAAAGCCGTCGATTTGGACAAGCTCGTCGATGAGCTGTTCCTGTATTCCAAGCTGGATTTAAAACAGGTTCCTTTCACTTTCGATCGCGTGGACATCGTTCGCTTTTTGGATGACTGCATCGACGAGCTGCATTATGCCATGGAGGCAAAAGGCATTGCGCTGCAATGGAACGGGCGCCCGGAACGCGGCATTCCGGTCATGGCCGATCTGGAAAAATTGAAGCGCACCGTGTTCAATATTATCGGCAATGCCCAGCATTTTATGGATAAGCCGCAAAAAAACATTGCCGTTTCCGTACAAGCTTCCGCCGAATGGGCTGCCGTCCAAATACGGGATAACGGGATGGGGATCTCCCCTGAAGACATGCCCCATATTTTCGACCGTTTTTACCGGGCGGAGAGATCGCGTAATTCCGCCATGGGCGGCAGCGGACTGGGACTGGCGATTGCGAAGCAGATCATCGAAGGACATGGAGGGCGCATTTGGGCGGAAAGCGAACCGGGAAAAGGCACAAGCCTGTTTTTCACCCTGAAACGGACGACAAAAGAAGGGAGCGTGGGCAGTTATGACGGCGCGCATACTCATCATTGAAGACGAGGTGACGATCGCCCAATTGGAGCGGGATTACTTCGAATTAAACGGTTATGACGTCGATTTATGCCATACGGGGGACGAAGGATTGCGGCTGGCTCTGAACGGCGCTTACAATCTCATTATCGTCGATCTGCAGCTTCCCGGCACGAACGGCTTCGAATTATGCCATCAAATCAGGCGGAACAAGGAAGTGCCGATTTTGATCGTTTCCGCCAAAAAAGAGGAGATCGACAAAATCCGGGCGTTTAACCTCGGCGCCGACGACTACATCACGAAACCGTTCAGTCCGAGCGAACTGGTGGCGAGAGCCAAAGCGCATCTGACGAGGTACGAGCGGCTTCTTGGCAAACGGCATCCCGCACAAAAAAACGAAATTCATATCCGGGGGCTCGTGATCGATCAAGCTGCGCGGCGGGTGTTCGTGCGCAGCCGGGAGGTGGCGATCACGACCCGCGAATTCGACCTGCTGGAGTTTCTGGCGAGCCATCCGAACCATGTCTTCAGCAAACAGGAGCTGTTCGAACGAATCTGGGGGCTCGATTCCAGCGGAGATATCGCGACCGTAACGGTGCATGTCCGCAAGCTGCGGGAAAAGATCGAAACCGATCCTTCCGATCCGCAGTATATCGAAACGGTTTGGGGCGCGGGATACCGTTTCTCGGTGTAGTCTGCGGTTTCGGGATTTTGCAAAATTCGATGCCGGCCGCTCCCTGGTCCAATATATAGGCGAACGCAACCGTTTCGCGCTATATTTTGCTGATGGAAAGTCGCTCTTTGGATTTGTGCAGGCATCTTGTTTAGAAATTTTTAATATTTTGTTTCGAAAACGTTAATCCCCGGTTTCTTGGGATTTTAGATGTCCCCTTTATGATAAACGTATACACCAAACAACGATTTTCGTTGATTTAAAGGAGGACAACCCTATGAATAAATATGCTGCGAAATGGGCTGCCATCATGCTGACGGCCGCGTTGGGAACGGCTGCGCTCCCGATTAACGCCCTGCATGCGGAAAGCGCTCCCGCAAAGCTCTCCGCGGAGGAGATACAACAAGCTGTAAACGGGCTTGCCAAACTTCATGCCATGCAAGGTTACGAAGACGGCTCCATGGGGATTCAGAAGGCGATTACCCGCGCGGAGCTGGCGAAAATGGTCGTGGAGGCGTTCGGACTTCAAGGCAAGGCCAAGTCGCCGGCAAGCTTCGCGGATGCAAGCCCCGGCCTCTGGTATTATGATTACGCTGCCGAGCTTGTAGGACAAGACATCATGCAGGCGAAGGACGGCCGTTTTGACCCGCGCGGCACGGTAACAGGCGACGAATTGGTGCAGATCGTGTCCAATGCGCTGAATAGCGATGTGAATACCGTGACCTCTTGGGCGGAACGCTTCTATGCAAGTGGAAGCCATGCCACGCGCGGTCAAGCGGCCTATCTGCTGAACATGGCGCATGAAGCGATGCTTTCGCCAAAGGCGAAACTCACGAAAGGTCAGGAAATGGCTAATATCCTTGGCAGCACCGATTGGCAGGGGACGAGAGTATACGACAAAAATCATAACGACTTGACGAAAGAGAATGCAAACTTCATCGGTCTGGCCAAATATGACGCGAAATCCGGAAGATATGAATTTTTCGACGCCAAGACAGGTGAAAGCCGCGGCGACAAAGGCACATTTTTTGTTACGAACGACGGGAAAAAGAGAATATTAATTTCGGAATCGATGAACTACCAGGCTGTCGTGGACATAACGGAGCTAAATAAAGATGTCTTTACTTATAAAAGATTGGGCAAAGACGCACAGGGCAACGATGTGGAGGTGTTTATCGAGCATGTTCCTTATCAAGGGAAGAAGCTTGCTTTTACCGATCCGGACAAACCGTTGAATTCGATTACCGGCGATATCGTCAAAGACGTTGATGGAGATCGAATTTTAGGCGGCACGCTTTGGAACGGAACAAAGGTATGGGATGAAAACGGCAATGATGTCACCGCGTTTAATTCCAATTTTATAAGCCTGGCGAAATTCGACGACAAAATCAACCAATATGAGTTCTTCAACGTAAAAACAGGCGAAAGCCGCGGTGATTACGGCTACTTCGATATTGCGCACGAAAATAAAATCAGAGCCCATGTTTCCATTGGAAAGAGCAAGTATGGCGCCGTTCTGGAGCTTACTGAGCTGAATGACAATAAATTTACGTATAAAAGAACGGGTAAAGACAAAGACGGCAAAGATATCACCGTATTCGTCGAACATGAGCCGTATCAAGGCAGCTTGAATCCGAAATTCACTTTCTAAAAATATTCAATAAGACGGCAAGGAGCCCAAAGAGATGTCCCGTACGGTAAATTTGCATAGACCGCCGAAAGCCCGATTCGTTTAAAATATGTGGAATTGAAAAACAGCGGCGTCAGGGATCCTGCCGTCGACATGTAACTAGAAAAAGCGCCGCGGAAACGGATTCATCCGGGATGGTATTCCCGGCCGCCGGCGCTTTTAATTTTGCAGCCCCATGAACCTGAAATGCTCTACTCCTCTTGTTTCGGCTCGGTCGCGACCGGGCAAAAGCCGGGGTTTGCCAAGCACATCAACTCCGCGAACTGTGGCTGAAGTTTGGAAAGCTCCGCGAAATAGCTGCTGATGACGTGGTTTCCGCCGATCGATCCGTTTTGGAACGTCAGAGGCGAAGAAGCGGGAACGTGACTGTAATAATATTTTTTATCGCGTTTAGGCAGTTTGTACACGGGGGGCGGGGCGTGGGTGACGACGTCGAACAGGTTGCAGGTTCGCCAGCTGCTGCGAACGTACTTGGGAAACACTTTGGCAAACGCCGGATCGCCTACCCGCGGAGAGCCGTATGTAAACAGGATCGGAGAAGCGAAGCGGGTGTTGGCCGCGACGTCGATCGCGCATAACGTCGCAAGGGCCGCACCCAGGCTGTGGCCGGTAACGTACAGCGTTTTGTCCGGGGACATTCGCGAAAGGGCAGACATCACTTGGCTGCGGGCTGAGGCGTATATGCCGGTGAACCCGCGATGCGTGAGACATTGTTCCTTCACGTATTTGAAGCTTTTTTGCGAAGCGATCACGTCCGAAATCCAATTGCCGGTGGAACTGGTTCCGCGAAACGCAATGACGATTTCCTGCGGCGCGTCGAGAATGAAGCCAAAACGTTCCCATACCCCCGTAATGGACTTGGCTTCGATCACATCCGCGACCGTATAGTTTGCCGGAACGACAAAAAAGCCGTCCGGGTGATTAAATTGCGCATAAGTCTGTCCGCATACGGCAGCGAGAAAAATTGCCCGCTTTTCCTGGTCCGAATTCACGCCCATACCCACCCCGCCTTTCTCTTCTATACCATATTAGAGGGGAAGGAAATAGGTGCCTATGCGACGAAAGAACATGGAAAGCAGTCGATTGGAGTTGACTTTAATTTTAATGGAAGGTATTATAGATACACGAACTCTCTTATTTGGGGGGTGATGATATGAAATTCGACATCCGGAAAGTGATGATATCCGCCGAGGAAGCGATGGAGCAGCAGTTGCGTAACAAAAAGATTTGCGAGCTTGCGCAAAAATAACTGTGGAAAAAACGGCTATTTTTTTGAACATATTAAGGATATAAGATATCTTTAATATCTACTTTCAAGCGAGAAAGGTGGACACAAAATGATCTATGATTGTGCGATCGTGGGCGGTGGGCCGGCAGGGTTAAATGCCGCCTTGGTGCTTGGCCGTGCGAGACGAAACGTTGCGATTTTTGATGATGACCAGCCAAGAAACAGGGTCACGCGGGCCTCTCATGGGTTTATTACGAGGGACGGCGTAACGCCTGCCGATTTCAGGCGGATTGCCTATGAAGAAGTTTTGAAATATCCTTCCGTCAGGCATTGGCAGACCGGGGTCACCGGTGTTCGGAAAACGAAAAACGGTTTTTGCGTTTTGACGGCTTCCGGAAAAGCCGTAGAGGCCCGGAAACTGATCTTTGCTTCAGGGTTGAAGGAAGTGCTTCCAAACATCGAGGGCTTGCACGAATATTACGGAAAAAGCGTGTTCAATTGTCCGTATTGCGATGGTTGGGAGATGAGGGATCGACCGCTTGCGGTCATTTCGGAAGAGCCTTCGGTTTTCCACATGGCCAAGCTGCTGTATAACTGGAGCAAGGATTTGATCGTATGCACGAATGGAGGTGCCCCGCTTACGGACGAACAGCGGCAGAGGCTGGAATCCCGGGGCATCCGCGTCATTCGGACGCAGGTCGTCGCGTTTTCGGGACATGACGGACAGCTCGAATCCATCCGCTTTGCGGACGGCAGCCTGATCGAGCGGGGCGGGGCTTTTATTACGCCCAAATTTTTGCCGAAAGCCGAATTTAAGGATGCTCTGGGATATGAAACGAATGATGACGGAGGCATCGCCGTCGACGCTGCGGGGAGAAGTTCCGTCAAGGGAATCTATGCCGCCGGCGATGCCGCCTATGTTCGTCCTTCGCAGGTGGTTTATGCCGCAGCCGCGGGCAGCAAAGTCGCCATAACCGTCAATATGGATTTGACCGATGAGGATTTTGGAGAATGACTCCGGTTTTCGACTCCGATCGCGCGCTGGGAACATCCAGGTTTCGTGTATTGGTTCTCGTCATTTTGCTCCTGGCGGCTCACGGGGGAACGATGACAAGCGGGGAAATGGCCCGCCATCTGCGCGTTCATGCCGTTTACTTAAGAAAAATCATGTCGCCGCTGCTGAAGAGAGGGATCATTGAAGCGAAGGAAGGGAGGGATGGCGGGTATACGCTCAGAGCTCCTCCCGATCATATTTCGCTTGCCGTCGCGTTTGAAGCCGTCAGCGATGAAAAATACAAGCCGGGAGATCAAGACGCCGGGGCGGCGGAATCGGCTTCAGACGGCCTCGATCAGGTGATCGTCGAGGTGCGGCATTGCGTCATGAACTGTTTGGCAAAATATTCGATTGCCGATATTTCGGCGGATAACATCCGCTCCGGTTTATTTTCTTAACCAAAACCATTCAAAAAGAGAGGAAGACCGACATGACCATTTATCATGCAACCGATTCTACATTCAAAAAAGATCTGCGGAGCGAAGGGGTTACGCTGGTGAATTTCTGGGCGTCTTGGTGCGGGCCTTGCCGCATGTTTGCTCCCATTCTCGAAGCGTATGCTTCCGATAACAAAAGCGATGTCAAAGTCGTGAAAGTCAATGTGGATGAAAATGCCGAGACGGCGGCCCGATTCGGAATTATGAGCATTCCTGCAACCATATTGTTCAAAAACGGGAAACCGGTCGCCAAAGAAATCGGGATCCTGTCCAAGGAAAGTCTAAATCAATGGGTAGCCGAATATTTGTAAACGATGCCCATGGCGGACACCTGATTCCAACATTTTAAAGTTATCTATTTCGCACCGCGCGCAAATCTTGCGCGCGGTGCTGCGTTTGCGTTCAGCCGGACGATATGTTTCCCATAAAACGTCTAAATTTTTAGACATTTAAATTCCGACTGTCTAATAAAACAAACAATGCCATGATTTACAATTGGAGCCTTTTCAACTTGTTGTACAACGTCGCTCTCGAGATGCCGAGCCGCTTCGCGACCGCAAGCTTGTTGCCGCCGTACGTTTCCAGCAGCTGCTGAAGCAGGCTGCGCTCGTATTCATCGAGCCTCGCCTGAAATTGAGCGCCGTCCAAGTCCGCCTTGTTGCGCGGATCGGGAGTTTGGCCCGCAGCCCCGTTTTTTTGGTCGCCCGTATAAATGTTCGCCGGCAAATATTCGCGTTTCACTTCGCCGTCGGTCGAGAATATGACGAGCCGTTCAATCGTGTTCCGAAGCTCGCGGATGTTGCCCGGCCAATCGTATTGCAGCAAATCCTCGAATACGTCCGGCGTGAAGGATTGGATGTGGCGGCCGTATACAAGGGAAAATTCATGCAAAAACGACTGCGTCAGCTCGTAAATATCCTCTTTGCGGTCGAGCAGGGGAGGGATGTCCATGGAGACGACGTTCAATCTGTAATACAAATCCTCGCGGAATGCGCCTTCGGCGATCATTTTTTTCAAATCCCGGTTCGTCGCGGCAATAATTCGGCAATCCGCCTGTTTCAGCTTGGTTCCGCCGACCGGAAAATAATTTTTCTCCTGCAGGACGCGCAGCATTTTGACCTGCATCTCCAAAGGCATTTCCCCGATTTCGTCCAGAAACAGGGTGCCTCCGCTCGCCAGCTCGATTTTTCCTTTTTTGCCTTTCGGGTCGGCTCCGGAAAAAGCGCCTTTCTCGTAACCGAAAAGCTCGCTTTCGAACAGCGCGCCCGGAATGGCCCCGCAGTTGATGGCGATAAACGGGGCGTCCGCCGCTTCGCGGCAGCGATGGATCGCCTGGGCGAACAATTCCTTGCCTGTGCCGCTTTCGCCCTGGATCAGGACCGTTGCTTTGGTCGTGCTGATCTTTTTGATCGTGGCGATGCTGTTTTTGATGGCGGGACTCGTACCTTTGATATGCTGAAAAGGGTCGTTCGAAGGCGAAGGGCTTAACATCGCGACTTCCTTCTGCAGGTGATGGACCTTGCTTGTCATCTGAAGCAATTCCTGGTGAAGTTTCATCTGCGTGCTTAAATCGGACTCTGCCGCGACGGCGCCGATGATCCCGCCATCCAGCGTTACGGGTTCGGAGTTGATGAGAACGAACATGTCCTGGCGCGGCCGGTGCAGCTTTTTTTGTACCGATTCGCCGGTTTCGAGCGTCTTCAGCGATTGCAGCCGGTCGACGGGGAAAAAGTCCGAAGCGGGTTTTCCGATAATTTCGTTTTTTTGGATCGAAAACATATGCTCCGCGCCGGTCGTCCAGCCTGCCACGCGTCCATCTTCATCAATGATCGTAATCGCGACGTCGGGGTTAAGCGCTTCCAACGTAGCCGAGAAATAAGCCTCCAAATGGCGATGGGCTTGAACAGCCGCTTCAATGACGTCCCGGGCTGCGATATAACCGGCAGGTTTGCCGTCCTGAAGCACGATTGCAAACGGACAGGAAGCAAAAGCAGTGGAGATGCCTGGCAAGGAATCCTCCGCATGCACCGTCCGGACAACGGCGATATGGAGTTCGCCGCCGGCTTCCGCCGGCCCGGTTACCAGACCGTAACGGCCGGCTTGCAATTCCAGAAAAACCGGGCCGTCTTCCGTCATTTCCGGACCGTTCCGAAGGAGCTCCAGATCGGCCGGAAGGACGATTCGATAATTCGTTCGGATCAGACGTTCCGGACTGGGCAATACATGTTTCATTCTGCTGCCCCCTAACCAAGACGAATAATGAAGTGAAGTTCTTAATTCATCGATAGGGCCATTATACCCAGCCTGTTTTTGGGTGTAAATCACTTTCGGTTTCCAAGGATTTTATTTCAGTATTTTGCAAAATTCGATTCCTGCCGCTCCAGGTACAATACATAGACGAATTAAACCGTTTCGCTCTATATATTGCTGATTGGAAGTCGCTTTTTGGATTTTTGCAAAATCATCATTTAAACATGTTTTTCAGAACCATCCACAGATTTGCCGGTTTTTCGGCCAACCGCCGTGTATAGTATGGATACCACATCGTTCCGTACGGCATATAGCAGCGAATCCGGTAACCTTCCTTTGCCAATCGTTCCTGCTCGTTCATCCGCAAGCCGTAGAGCATCTGGAATTCAAAAGCATCTTTGCCGATGCCGTTTGCACGGGCGTATTCCTTGACCCATTGGATGATGCGGTCGTCATGGGAGGCGATGGCGGTGTATACGCCCCGGTCCAGATGCATGCGGATGATTTTTTGATAATTGGCGATGACTTCGCTCATTTGCTGAAAGGCGACCGTTCCCGGCTCTTTGTAAGCGCCTTTGACCAAACGGAGATTGACGCCCGCATCGATCAATTTCCTGACGTCTTCCTCGGTGCGGCGCAAATAGGCTTGAATGACAGTGCCGACGTTGGTCAGCCCTTCTCCGTGCAGACGGAGCACGATGTCGATCGTAGCCTGCGTAAACGGCGAATCCTCCATATCGATCCTGACGAAATTGCCGTGTTTTTTGGCCCGGCCGACAACCTCGCGAATGTTGGAGTAGCATGCTTCCGGATCGAGGGCCAAACCCATTTGGGTCGGCTTTAAGGAGACGTTCGAAAGGACGTTTCGCTCCGCGATGCCGTCCACCAGCCTTAAATATTCCTCTTTATATCCGGAAGCCTCGGATAACGCCTTGATGCCTTCCCCCAAATGGTCGAGCGTCACCATAATCCCTTTGCTGTTCAGCACCTCGATTTCGTTCAGCGCTTCGGCAAGCGTATCCCCCGCGATAAATTTGCTTGCCAGTTTTCGTCCATATTTGAGCGACAGCTTCTCGACCAGCTTGTTGCCGGCAACCGAGAGCAGCACCTTCCGGTACAATTCGGTACGGTCCATGTGACCCATTCCCCTTTCGATGTATCGCTAATCGTTCTTGACATCATGATTCAAGCAAAAAATATGCCAAAAAGGAGTTTCGCCCGTGTTGGCATGATTTTTGCTTCTTACCAATGCAGGAACGGATGAATTTTCCGAAAACGATAAGGAAGGATGGTACGACTGATGAGATCCGAATTTAAAAACGAGGTATTCGTCAATTTCAAGGAAGAAAGCAACAATGCGGCCTACGACGCGGCGCTGAAAAAGGTGGAAGCCGAACTCGGCAAAGTGTATCCGCTTATGATCGGCGGGGAAAAAATAATGACCGACCGCAAAATCGACTCGATCAATCCGGCGAATACGTCGCAGGTGATCGGCACGGTATCGCAAGCCGACATTCCTTTGGCGGAAAAAGCGATTCAAACGGCGGCAGCGACGTTCGAGACGTGGAAGCGCACCGATCCGGGCGAACGCGCACGGTACTTATTCCGGGCCGCCGCGCTGCTGCGCCGGCGCCGCCATGAATTTTCGGCCCTGATGACGTTCGAGGCGGGAAAAACGAGAGTCGAGGCCGACGTCGAAACGGCGGAAGCGATCGATTTTCTCGAGTTTTACGGACGGGAAATGCAGCGCCTTAGCTTGCCTCAACCGTTAACGGTCAGCGAAGAGGAAGAAAACGAACTGTATTATATTCCTTTGGGCGTCGGCGTCGTCATTCCTCCGTGGAACTTCCCGCTGGCAATCATGGCGGGGATGACCACGGCCGCAGTGGTGGCTGGCAATACGGTGGTGCTGAAGCCGGCCAGCGCGACGCCGGTGATCGCGGCGAAATTCGTGGCTTTGCTCGAAGAGGTGGGGCTGCCGCCGGGCGTCGTTAATTTCCTTCCGGGGCCGGGCGGACAGGTAGGCGATTACCTCGTGGATCATCCGCTTACCCGGTTTATCAGCTTTACCGGTTCCCGCGACGTGGGGCTGCGGATCAACGAACGTGCAGCCAAAACCCAGCCGGGACAAAAATGGATCAAACGCGTCGTGGCCGAAATGGGCGGAAAAGATGCCATCGTCGTGGACCAGGAGGCCGATCTGGACCTGGCGGCGGACGTGATCACCACCTCGGCGTTTGGTTTCTCCGGGCAAAAATGCTCGGCCTGCTCGCGCGTGATCATACATGAAGAGGTATACGATACCGTGCTGAACAAAGTGGTGGAGCGCGCAAGCAAGCTGATCATGAGCAATCCGGCGGAAGCGTCCGCAAACCTCGGCCCCGTCATCGACGAAAAGGCATACGCCAAAATTTTGGAATACATTGAAATCGGCAAGCAGGAAGGGCGGCTGGTGCTTGGCGGCGGGACGGGAGAACCAAACGGATATTTTATCGAGCCGACGATTTTTGCGGACGTCGAACCGACGGCACGCATTTCCCAAGAGGAAATTTTTGGCCCGGTCGTCGCTTTTACGAAAGCCGCTTCGTTTGACGAAGCGCTGGAATTCGCCAACAATACCGTTTACGGATTGACCGGCGCCGTCATTTCGCGGAACGGGGCCCATCTGGAAAAGGCCAGACGCGAATTTTTCGTGGGCAACCTGTATTTCAACCGCAAATGTACGGGCGCGCTTGTCGGCACGCATCCGTTCGGCGGATTCAATATGTCGGGAACGGACTCGAAAGCCGGCGGCCGGGATTACTTGCTGCTGTTTACGCAAGCGAAGCTCGTATCAGATCGATTCTAAAATTTTAGACAGTGGCGGCGGTAGTTTTATGGCATGCTTTCGAGTACTGTAAAAAGAAGACCATCTTTTCATTGAACGACCTGTGCGGAAGGGGAGAGGCCATTGTTAGGCTATCAACTTGTGCAAGATCAACGCTTGAAGCTGGCGATCACTCCTGAACTGAAGCAATCCATCCACATTTTATCGCTGCCCGGCGACGAGCTATTGCAATATTTGCAGGAGCAGGCGACGGAAAACCCCGTTTTGGAGCTTGAAATCCGCAGAGAAACGCCGGTAAGCGATGCCACAATCGGACGCGGGGGAGGCTCGCTTGCAATGGATCCATTCCTGAACGCGGCGGGCAGGCAGGACACGATGGAGGAAAAGCTGCTCAGCCAGCTTCGCCTCCTATCGCTTCCTCCCGCCGTATTCAAAGCGGCCGCGTATATGGCGGGCAATCTGAATGATGACGGGTATTTGGACGTACCATTAGCCGAAATCGGAAAGCGTTTAAACGTTGGCGAACCGCTGCTTGAACTCGCGCTGGAGAAGCTGCAATCTTTGGAGCCCGCCGGAATCGCCGGCAGGGATCTGCGGGAATGTTTGAGGCTGCAGATCGTCCGGGACCCGAAGCCTGTTCCTTTTGCGCTGGACGTCGTCGAAGGTTATATGCAGGACGCGGCAAGCGGGAACGTTGGCCGGATCGCCTCCGAACTGCGGATAACGAAAGAGCAGGCGGTGCGTGCCCTGCAATATATCCGGTCTTTAAACCCGCGGCCCGGGACGGCGCTTGGGGTCTTCGAGCCGCAGTTTATCGTCCCCGACGCCGTGGTCGAGCGCCATGCGGAAGGCTTTACGGTTTTGCTTCATCGCTCGAGCCTCCCTCGTTTGTCCATCAGCGGCGAATACCGGTTATGGGCAAAAAAGCATCCTTCCGCCGAAGCGATGTCTTATGTAGACCGCTGCGTCAAGTCGGCGGCGTGGCTCGTACGCTGCGTGGAGATGCGAAAGGCTACCCTGCTTAAAGTGGTGCATGCCATGATGGAGGAGCAGCGGGAATTTGTGAGCGATGGCGTCAAAGGCTTGCGGCCGATGACGTTAAACAAAATCTCGCAAAAGCTGAATATGCATGAGTCGACGGTCAGCCGCGCGGTCAACGGCAAATTTGCGCTCACCCCGCACGGCGTGTTCCCGCTCAAATATTTTTTTGCCGCGGGCGTGGCGAGCAGCGATGGAGGATTGGCTTCCTCGCGCATGGTCAAGGCGAGAATCAAAGAGATGATCGATGCCGAAGATAAAAGCCGCCCGTATTCCGATCAGAACATCACCGATCTGCTTGCCCTCGAGGGAATCCGGCTTTCGCGCAGAGCCGTGGCCAAATACCGGGAAGAATTAAGAATCATGTCCTCGTCGGGCCGAAAAAATAAAATATAAGCCATCGGCTGCCCGCGGAAAAACGATTTCCGGGGCAGCCTTTTTGAATGCCTGCGGACAATCGAAAGAGGCCGTCCCCAAAGATCTTAGATCTTGAGGGCGGCCCCATGAAGAACAACCGCGGATTCAAACGTTTTCTGCTTCGAGGCCTGTAGAAAGTGAACCTAGAGGTCGGGTGGCTTTCGCTCGCCCATAAACTGCTAAAGAAAGCGGCGATAGATCCAAATAAAGACATGGCGGTGCTGGGATAACTTTGTGACACCACCATGCCCTTATAATAAGCGTAATTTTCACTGAAGTGAGCTGCCTCGTCAAACAAGAAACCTACTTTTGAGACAGCCCCCATCGACGTGGTGAAGACGATTGGCAAGCTGCGGGACTAGTTGCTGGCTGGTTTTTGGAAGCGGAGAAAGGCCGCCGTTATTGGCCGGCTGCCCGCTTCTCCGGATCGTGTTGGGCTGCCGCAACCCAGGCGTTCACGCCTTTTCCCATAAGCTTCAGCGATTCAAGCAAATTATGCGCCAGCACAGGCGGGATGGCGTCCCGGTCCAGCATGCCGGCTTCCGCGGCCAGCCCGAGGCTGTGGTCGAAGCCGATCGCCTGGAACGCGACTTGGCTGAGGGATTCGCCCGCGGCTGCTTCCGCGCTGCCAAAAAGTTCAGGATGTTGGCCGGGGGTTTGCAGCGAGACGGCGAGACGAAGGTCGCCGCACAGGTTGGACAGATTCAGCGCGCAATGTTTTACCGCAGAGGAAAGCCGCGCGAACCCTTCGGTGTTTGTTTCGGAGCGTTCGACTTCTGCCGGGTGCTGCGCTCCGATTTGAGCGAATTGCCGCAAATGGAATAATATTTTGGGTCCGATCAACTCATCATCGCTGCCGATGCGGACTGCGTTTATGCCGGAGGTCAGCCGGAAGTCGGCGGCGGCGATGCGTTCCAGATCCAGCCGAAGCTGCTGCGCGTACTCTTCCAATTGCCGGCCGATCCATGCCGGCGTTCCCGGCTGCCAATGCAGGCGTTCAGGTCCCAAGCGGGCATCGATTTCCGCTTTTTTGACCATCAAGCGGCCGACGATTTGATCGATGGAAACAATCAATGCTTGGGATAATCTGTGCGATGCGATCCGGAGAGCCGCCGCGACGACGCCGCTTGTTGTCTGTCCCATATTCACATGCCGGACCGGGTCGATGACGGAATAATTGCCTTTATCTTCAAGGATGAGCTCCAGCGCCCGGTTGGCGATAATTTCATTCAAGTTCATATTCAGGGAGTCTCCGGAGATGTCCTGAAGCCAATCCACGATAATCTCCCGTCTATGTTTTCCCTCGATCACTTCCTCCGACGCCCTTATCAGTGCCTTGCCCATTTTGACCGGCAGCTTGCCCGATTCGGCATGGGCCAATGCAGCGGCTTTTTTTACGCAAGCGATCGCACCGATCAGTTCATCGTGAACAGGCATGCCGCCATGATGCGGAAGTTTCTCGGAGGCACGCAGGGTCCGTATTCCGTAATACGCATGGGAGGGCAGCACGCGGGCTCCCAATCCGTCTTGTTCGATTCTGATCATAGGTTTGGCTTCCCCTTTCGTTATAAACATCAGTCGCAATTGCTGTCATTATGTTATTAAGCAAAATCCGTTCCAAAACAAAGGGGGATCTATGCTATTTTTTTTGCAAATTTTGATCGTTGGTCTCCTTTGCGGAATGTTATGATGGAATGGTCCAACCTCCGCTGACGTTGCGAACCGATAGGTGCGCGGCAATGCAAACGGCAGGACGGCTTAAGCGAACTACAGGAAAGGGGGGCACGAAATGAAATACATAAAAGCAAACGGCTTCGAAGACAACGAACTTTATTATTTCGAGATCAATGAACGCGGGGCTGCATATCGGCAGGTTTCCCTTGGGCAAGAAGGGTGCCGCGTATCCATCGCGCCGGATTTTCAGCTGTGCGAAACGGAAGTAGAGATCTTCGACGGGGACGAAGAAATCACCCCCGAGGCGTTTGAAGAAGTTTGGCATACGGCGGTAGAGCCTTACAAAAACGCATGGGAAGAAACGAAACGGCAATATCGGCCGGGCACAACCGTCACCGGGACGATCCAAATGTTTTATCCGCAAGGGGTCATCATCCGGTTGGACGGGGAGTCTTACGCCGTTGCAAACGATCCGGTGCTGAGAATGCATACGCCTCCGGCGTGGATGTATCCAGGCTATCAGGTTGAGGGGACGGTCTGCGGTGCCGATGAAAGCAATTTTTGGATCAAGCTGGAAAGCTGCAGGGTAACGGGGAAAAGAACCGATTCATAATTCACACGGAGCGGCAGGCAAAGTTCTCACACGCAATTGCCGGCTGCCGTGAAGGCGTTTGGCGCTATGCAGCGTGGCGTTGGTTGGAACACGGCCCGTTTTTTACCGGAAGCAGATCGTATTGGCGCCCCTGCGGAAACGATTGAAGGCCTGACCTGCATGGCCGAAGCCGAACGCATCGACCATTGGATTTAAAAAAGTCCCTGTCAGCAAATTGCTGAAGGGACTGCGGCTTTGAATTTATCGGATGTTTTATCCAAGCAAAAGGTTTGTTCGGCTAAAGCTCCCGTATCTTATTTGATGGTAATTTTAAAGGAATGATCGGCCGAGTCAAACGCCATACCTGCTCCCAATCCTTTGACGATGACTTGCAATGGCACGTAGGTAACACCGTTTATGATTTTGGGTGCGGCGCTGGCCGTTTCGGATGTTCCGTTATAAAATACGATGTTGCTGCCGACGGTCAACGTCACTTTATAGGAGCCTTTTGTTACGCCAATCGTTCCGGTGCTTTGATCATAACTCAAGCCGGCTCCCAACGCTTGCACGAGGTCCCGAAGAGGGACGAGGTTCGTATTTTCATAGATTAACGGCGCGTTCGCAAACTCGACTCTTTTCCCGTTTACGAAAACATTGATCGATGATTTCTGGTAAGACGGTTTCGGTGCAGGTTTGGGCTGGGATGTTTGCGAATTCGAACGGCTCGATTTGGAGGAAGAACCACTCGAGGATTTTTTTGAACCGGATGACGAGTGTCCGCCGTTATGGTAATGGTACTCGCCATATTCCAGTCCCCATCTGGAACAGTTTGTCCAGCAGGTATGGCCGCCGTTCGCATCGGTTCTGCCCGGATGCGCAGTTGCGGCGGTGCTCGAAAACAGAAATAGTAATGCAAAAGAACTAGTGAGCAATCTCTTTTTCATGTACACATACTCCCTGTTGGTATAATATACCTATAATATAACATAGACGAGCGTAATAAGGGAATATTTTGATATAATGCTAGAAATGATGCATTCAACCCATAGATAACCTTTATTGAAAGACTCAAGGCATCCTTTGCTTCATTCCGCTTGATATTTCCTCGTTCACAAAATCCAATCGTTCGGAGGTTCTTTTTATGAGAGAATTGGAAGTATTTCGATAAGTCCGCGGCCCGCCTTCATAAAGGAATCGCTATTTTGAGGATGAATGAACTAAAATTGAAGGTGAGGCCAAACCATGGAAAAAATAACGATCCGGAAAATGACAAAAGAGGACTGCGGGCAGCGAATCGATATCGATGATCGGTTTGTCGTGGATTCGGTTTTGCTTCTGTCGCTGCAGGACAACCAAATTGAATACACGGTCAAATCCGTGACCCCCTATGAAAAAAGCTACGAAGATGAAACGGTTGAGGAAGCGGACGACACGGACTGCTCCATGTATATCGATCAGCCGGACCGGGCCGTATTTTTGGCTTTTGCGGGCAACCGTATTGCAGGGCAGGTGATCGTGAAGCGCAATTGGAACGAATATGCCTGCATCGAAGACATCAAAGTGGACCGCAGGTTCAGACGGCACGGCATCGGAAGGAAACTTGTGGAACAAACCAAACGTTGGGCGAAAGAAAATGGAATGCCGGGCATCATGCTGGAAACGCAGCATAATAATGTGAAGGCGTGCAAATTTTACGAGAGCTGCGGTTTTGAAATCGGCGGATTCGACTTGAATATATATAAGGGAATAAACAGGCATACGGATGAGATCGCCGTTTATTGGTATTACACGTTTTGAGTGAAAGCTTTTGTAGACATCCCCTGGCGGATGTCTTTTTCAGCATGTGAACAACAGGACTCATCCAATTTTTGCTTGTGCACAGGTTGTTTGGGAAATAAACGGAGAGAAACGGGGGCGTTCATGGGTGCGTATAGTCCGGGAAAGTAATGCTGATGATGAATAAAGAACGTTGGTGGCTGGCGGGCTGTATCACCGGTATGCAGAGCGATTGAAGGTCGGAGCCATCGTCGTTTCAGGGAATGATGACAATCGGATGAAAGAAGGAAGGGTTATATATGAACAACCTGACGAAAATGAAAATTTTGAAGCCTGCGCATGAAGTGTTTGAAGCCTTCGTCGACCCCGCAAAAATCGGGAATTTTTGGTTCTCGTCCAGCTCCGAAAGATGGGAGCAAGGAAAGACGGTTATATTGAAATACGATGAATACGCTGCGGAAGGCGCAATTCAAATTTTGGACATTGAAGCGGACAAAAAAATCGTTTTCCGGTGGGGCGACGGCGAGGAAGGAAATGTCGTTACGATGACGCTGACGGAAATGGATCATGGCGGCACGATTATTGAAGTTAACGAAGAAGGTTTTAACGGGCACGACGAAAATCTGCTAAGCCAAATGTTAGGCAACAAGGAAGGCTGGGTTTATATGTTAACCTGTTTAAAGGGTTATCTTGAATTTGGCGTCAATGAATTGAGGGCCGGTTTGGTCCTGGGTTGACGTCATCAGGAGTCGTTAAGAGGCGACAAACCCCGGTACGGACAATAACCCATGTCCTGAGGACATGGGTTTCATTTTCTCCAAGGAATCCGGGTTTTGGAAAATCGGAATCAAGAAAAAATTCCCGTGAAAAAAAAGATGATGCCAAATACGATTGCGATGACTCCGCCTATTTTCGTAAGAGCGATATATGTGTCGCTTGGCTCGGAATCGCCGTCGACCTTCCAACCTTCTTTCAAATACCACGCAAAATTCGGATTGATGACATTGGTCAAACCAATCGCGATGCATATAATACCAGCGAACATGAGCATAACGATTCAACCCCTTTGTAGAACAATACGCAGAATTTGGAAATTTGTTTCATGCTGCGGTGAATTGGGAGGGAGCCTATGAATAAAAGGAGCGGCAAGGCAATGAGAAAGACAGGTTTGCTTTTTTTAGCGTGTTTGCTTATAAACATTTTTCTTGCCGCAGTAGTGGACGTATTAACGTTTAGATATCGGCCCGGTCACGGGATATCCGGGAACGGGAACCCTGGGGTGATCGTGTTGATCGCGGGTGGATTGTGGAAATCGTATACCGTTTTGGCTGGGTTAACCAGTACACCAACAGTTTGTTCTTTAACGTGTATATGATTGCGATCGGAATGTCTCTCTCATTTATTTTGGGGTGGATTCTAGTAAAAATAAAACGTCAGGAATAAGAAATAAAAAAACAAGCCGAATGGTGAGGTTCGATATCCGGTCATATTGGCATGCTCAAAACCGCATAGAAATTGCGATTTGATTTTTATATAGTATACTTAGTATACCAATTTTATGATGTAAGGGTGAATCAAATGGAGCTGCATCTATATGAGCAAATATATCTTTACATAATTCAAGAAATTAAAGAAGGTCGCTTGAAAGCGGGGGATCGCTTATCCTCGGAAAAAGAATTAGCCGAACAATTCGGGGTCAGCCGCATTACTTCTAAAAAAGCGCTGGAGAAACTGGCCGATTCGGGAGTGATCATACGAATTCAAGGCAAAGGTTCATTTGTGGCGGATCATCTGACGGCGGGACAAGAGCCAAAGAGTATATCGCCGCCACTGGTTGCTGACGATGAGAAGCGGCTTCTCGGGTTCATAACACCGAATTTTTCAGATGAGTTCGGCCTTAAGCTGCTGAGATCGATGGAAAAGCAAAGCGCCGAGCATCAGTATCAACTGATCATCAAGCGTACATCCGGGGACCGCGAGGAAGAAATACGCGCCATCCAACTTTTCATTAGCCTGGGCGTTAAAGGATTACTCATGACACCCATTCATGGCGAGCATTATAATTCAGAATTGCTTCGACTCGTATTCGATCAATTTCCAATCGTTTTAGTCGATCGATATTTGAAAGGAATTCCCGTTTGTTCGGTGTATACCGATAATAAAAAAGCATCGATGGATCTCACGCTCCATTTAATCCATAAAGGTCATAAAAAAATAGCGTTTTTATCTCCGCCGGAGGAAAATACTTCAACTTTGGAGGAAAGACTCCTCGGATATACGTTAGCTTTTACCCAAGAAGGAATGAAATTGAATAAAGATTATTTAATAACGAACTTAAGAGGAACTCTTCCCGAAAACATAGGCGGGGAGGCCAGGGAAAAAGATAAAGAGACGCTTAGAGTTTTTTTGGAGCAGCACCCCAACGTGAAGGCGTTTGTCGTTTCGGAGTTTTTAATCGCCACGATGCTGGCTAATGTGATTCATTCGATGGGGAAATCATTGGAGGAATTCGAGATTGTTTGCTTCGACTCGATGGATGATTATTTAGGACAAACCCTATTCACCCACATTGAACAAGATGAGAAGCGGATGGGCGAAGCGGCGGTGAATATGCTGGTCTCTCAAATCCTTGGAACAGCCGTTCCTGAACGGACGATTATCGAACACCGGATGATCGTTAAAAAATGACAGGATGAACCGTTCGACTCGCCAATAAAATGCTTCATGACGGAAAGCTCCGGAAAGTCCATTGGACTTTTCGGAGCTTTCTTTTTATGCAAGGAAATCATGGCATTTTTAGTATAATATCGTAATTTCATAATTGACATGACATACTAAGTATAATAACATACCGAATATAACCTCATCGTTGACGCTGCTAAGAGCATCAGTTCCGATTATTCATAAGTTCATATGATTTCATTTTGAGTGTATGAGCTTAACAGGAGGTGGCCGGGGGCATAAAGGAGTTGAATCACCAACAAAACCTATTTTTAAGGGGGATTTATGAATGGGGAAATCTAAAAGACGCGTTTTTCCAATTCTGGTGCTTTTGACTGTTTTGATGATTGTAACCGCTTGCTCAAAGAATGCAGGCTCGGGCGATCAACCGGGTGTTACAACCGTTACGATGTGGCATGGCCTTACCTCCATCGATCTGGAGAATATGAATAAAGTGGTGAAAGCCTTCGAGGAAAAGAATCCTACGATCAAAATGCATTTGGTTTACACGGAGTCCAGCGAAGGATCGGACCAGAAGCTGCTTACGGCCGTTGCCGGAGGCAATCCTCCCGACGTTGCGCTTCTCGACCGGTTTAAAGTCGGCACTTGGGCGGCGCAGGGTTCGTTGACCGATCTGTCTTCGATGGCTGAGGCATCCGGAATCCGCAAAGAACTGTATTACCCGTTTGCTTGGGACGAGTCCAGTTACAAAGGAAAGCTTTATGCCATTCCGATGGATACCGACGCCCGTCTGCTGTTTTACAATAAAGATCATTTTAAGGAAGTGGGACTGGATCCCGAAAAGCCGCCAAAAACGATTGCAGAGCTCGAAGCGGCTGCGGAAAAGCTGACGATCAAGGAGGGGAAACGGTTCAAACGGATTGGTTTTATCCCTTGGTATTCGCAAGGTTGGCTGTATACCTGGGGCTGGGCCTTCGGAGGGGAATTTCAGGATCCCGCAACCGGCAAAATTACGGCCAACGATCCTAAAGTCGTGGAAGCGCTTCAGTGGATGACCGACTTTGGCAAAAAATATAATGTCGAAGACATTGCAGGGTTTACAAGCGCGGCCGGTTCGGAAGAAATGGACCCGTTCATTTCCGGTCAGATCAGCATGAAAGTGAGCGGAAACTTTACCGTCCCGGGCATCAAAAAATTCAATCCGAATCTGAATTACGGCGTTGCCCCCATACCGACGCCGACAGGAACGAACTTTACGACATGGTCGGGAGGCGGCTCCGCGATTATCCCTAAAGGCGCCAAAAACGTCGATGCTGCATGGAAGTTCCTCGAATTTTTGGGGAAAGAAGAAGGACAAGCATTGGTGAATGCCAATTCGGGATTCTCCGTGATCGATTCGGTGAATGCGAAATTCGGATACAAAGATGATCCGATCATGAAGGAATTCGTTAATATTTTGCCTCACTCGCATAACCGCCCGGTTATTCCTGAAGGGCAGCTGCTGTGGAACGAACTGGCTTCCGCAACGGAAAAGGCTACTCGCGGCAACGGCACGCCAAAAGAAAATTTGGACCGCGTAACCGAGACCGTCAATAAAGCATTGGAAAAATACAATCAATAACATCTCCGGCAGGCGGGAGGGGGTTCCTTCCTTGTCTGCCGATGCATAATAACCGGAAGGGGAATGGATATGGCAAAACTGGCCGGTGCAGCACGTGTAAAAACATTTCCGGCAGCGGGAAAACAACGATCGTTCCGCCGACACGTAACGGGGTGGCTGTTTGCTTCCCCATGGATCCTGGGACTGCTTTGCTTTTATGCAATTCCGATGTTGACGTCGATCTACTTCAGTTTTACGACTTACAGCATTCTTCAGCCCGGCGAATTCGTTGGATTGAATAATTATAGGGAACTGTTCCATGATCCTTTGTTCTGGAAATCCATATACAATACGATTTATTTCACGGTATTTTTTGTTCCGTTAAGTATTTTTATCGGTGTGGCGCTTGCCATGATGTTGAATATGAAAGTCAAAGGCTTGGCTGTATTCAGAACGATCTTTTTCTTGCCTACCCTCGTCCCGCAAGTGGCTTTGGCGGTTTTATGGATGTGGCTGCTGCATCCCAACTTCGGTTTGGTGAATGGAATGTTGGCAAGTATCGGCATTGACGGGCCCCCTTGGCTTAGCGGCGAGGCATGGTCCAAACCTTCCCTGATCCTCATGTCGCTTTGGGGTATTGGACAAGCCGTCGTAATCTACCTTGCGGGGTTGGGGGACATCCCTGAAGATTATTACGAAGCCGCTGAGATTGACGGTGCCAGCTGGTTCCAAAAAACGAAAGCGGTAACATTGCCCTTGCTCACGCCGGTCATATTCTATAACTTGGTCATGGGAATGATCGGTGCCTTTCAACAATTCACGCTTCCTTATACGCTGACGAAGGGGCAAGGAACTCCTGCAAATTCCATGACTTTTTACGTCATGTATTTATACGAAAACGGATTCAGGTATTTCAAAATGGGATATGCGTCGGCCATGGCCTGGATCTTGTTTATTATCGTGATGGCATTAACCGCAGTCGTTTTCATGACGTCGAAACGCTGGGTGCATTATCAAGGGAAATAAGGAGGAAGCCGGATGAATCCTACCGCGATCAAAAGAATCAACCGCACGTTAGCATACCTTTGTCTGATTATCGCTTCGGCATTTTTCATTCTGCCGTTTGTTTGGCTCATTTCGACCTCTCTGAAACCACTCACGCAAATATTTACATTTCCTCCGCAATGGATTCCGCATCCTTTTATGTGGAGCAATTATGCCCGTGCCGTCGAGTATATTCCTTTCTGGACCTATTTGAAAAATACTGCGATCATTACGATTTTCAGCACGCTTGGTGTGATCGTGTCCTGTCCTTTGGTGGCATACAGTTTTGCCAAGCTGGAGTGGCGCGGGCGGGGGTTGCTTTTTTTCATTACCCTCGCTGTCATGATGATTCCCGGTCAGGTTACCATGATTCCTCTTTTCCTATTGTTTACCAAGCTGGGGTGGGTTGGCACGCCGCTTCCGCTTATTGTTCCGCAATTTTTGGGAGTGCCCATTTACATTTTTCTGACGCGGCAGTTTTTCCTCGGTCTGCCTGACGCCCTGCGCGAAGCCGCCCGATTAGACGGCGCCAGCGAGTTTCGCATCTATTTGCAGATCATGTTTCCGCTTGCCAAATCGGCGATCCTAGCCGTCGCATTGTTTCAATTTATGGCTAGCTGGACTGATTTCATGGGGCCGTTGCTCTATTTAACGAACGAACCTTCTTACACCGTCTCGCTCGGATTGCAGCAATTTCAAAGCCAAAAAGGCTCCGAATGGGGCTTGTTAATGGCCGTGTCCACCTTGATGACATTGCCGATTATCATTCTGTTCTTTTTTCTTCAGAAAACTTTTATTAGCGGAATAACGTTTAGCGGTATAAAAGGATAAAGGGCGATATCGAACGATCCTTTGGCGCGGGCACACCGATAACAAATATCCCGAAACCGTGATACAAGCCTTGTCAAAGGATATTTCAGAGGCATACATTGTTTTGACGAGGATCGGCTTGCGTTCCTGTGAAGGGGGAAGATCGGTTGGAAACGAGCAAAACAGCAGGGTGTCTAAACCAAACGGATGTCGGAATCGGAAAGAATGCAGCGTTCGAATGAAGTACGCTAAGTTTGCCAAATCTGCCATTGCAGTTCATTTGAATACAGGCAACATATTATTTCAAAAGCATCCCTTCAAGAAATTGCCTCCCGCCAGCATGACAAAAATGATGACGTTGCTTTTAGCCATGGAAATGCTGCAGCAGGGAAAAATAAAACCGACCGATCTTGTAAAGGTATCCAAACACGCCGCATCGACGGAAGGTTCAAGTCTTTTCTTAAAACCGGGGGAGGTCATGCCGCTCCGGAACCTGCTCAAGGGGATTGTTCTTGTCTCGGGCAACGATGCGACGGTTGCGTTGGCCGAACATATGGCCGGCACCGAAGCCAACTTTGTCAAGCTGATGAACAACAAAGCGAAAACGCTTGGCTTGGTGAATACCCATTTCGTAAATGTGCACGGATTGGATCATAAAGATCATTTTTCCTGTGCCTATGACATGTTTATCATCGCTAAATCGCTACTAAGGCATCAAAGGATTTTAAAGTTAACTTCTTTGAAATATGCAATCATACCTAGGAATAACCAAACACGAATGATGCTGAAAAATACGAACACATTGCTTGGAAAATATCGGGGCGTGGATGGATTAAAGACTGGAACTACGGATAAAGCCAAGTATTGTCTTACCGCTACGGCCAAAAAACAAGGAACCCGGGTCGTTGCGGTCGTCATGGGCGAACCTACGGTTCGGAAGAGAGACAAGGAAATGGCCGGACTGCTGGATCTTTCTTTGCAGCGTCGTTTCGTTGATCGCCAAATGACCCGGAGACACTCTCGCGGGAAGTAGTTTTTCGTATAGATTGTTCGGCCGCAATAGATGAGTTCGAAACAAAAGCATGGGGCAGCGCATGGGACAGCGGTCCCATGCTTTTTCGTTTGGATGATGCCATATAATGGCCCAGGTTTCACGCCAAGAATATCGTGGATGTCCCCGTGCTCGCAAACGTTGCAGGAGATAGGATAATATATAAGACGTAGGGGCCGAATTACATATTTTTCCGGGAAGAAAAAACGCGGGGATTAAAATAGGCGGGTTCGACCATAAATTATATAAAGTGATAAACAAGGACAACGTTGAGGTTGCTGTGTATTGTGATACGTTTGAAAGAGAGGGGAAGACTCTGTGAACAACATTTTTAATGTTCTTAAACATCATTACCATATAGAACCAACTGAGGTTGTACCTCGTCAGGGAGGCTGGGCAGCGCTCGCTTACAAAATATCCGCGGGCAACCGCAGCTATTTTTTGAAAATGTATGAAAAAAGAAGAACGTCGACGCCCAAATGGACGGCCTTAATCGATGAATATGCGCCTATTCTCGGATGGCTTACGCAAAACAGCCTTTTACAAGGCAAAATACCCGTGCCCTTGTTAACGGCTTCCGGAAAATACAAGTGCGAAGACGATGAAGGGATCTACATGCTTTATGATTTTATCGATGGAGAAACGGTCGGGGATAAAAAGTTGACCGCAGCGCAAACGTTCCAGTTTTCCGAAATCATTACGGAGCTTCATTCCTACGGAGACGAAATCCCCGTGAATACGGAAAAAATCAAGGAGCATTTTGACGTTCCGTTTTTGCGCCAGTTGAAGGGCGTCACGAGCCAAACATCCGGCACAATGCCGGCTGACGTCAAAACAGTGGTCGAACCTCGCTTGGAACAGATGTTTAGCCTGGTCGAACGCGTCGAAAGGTTATCGAAATCCTTAAAAAGCGAACAGCTCAAAATGGTTTTATGCCACACCGATCTGCATCCTTGGAATTTAATGCAAGCGGGTCGGCAGCTGATGTTGATCGACTGGGAAGGATTGCGATTGGCGCCGGTCGAATCCGACTTGATGTTTTTGATCGATGAGCCGTATTATCCCGAATTTATTGAGATTTATCGTAAAAAACATAAAGACTTCGAAATTCATCCCGATGCGCTTCGGTTTTACAAAGATCGTCGCAAGCTGGAGGACATTTGGGAGTTTATCGAGCAGCTTCTGTTCGATGGACAGACGGAAACGGAAAGAGCGCATACGATGGAGAACTTGGCGAAAGAACTGGAAGAAATCGACGAAGGCATATATTAGTCCGCTCGGTTCGAGCGAGCCCAAAGTTTCGTTGTGCATGATATGAATAGCAGCCGTTTTTATAGGGATGGATCTAGGTTTACAATTCCGTATACGATACCCCGAATTCAAACAAAAGCATGGAACCTAGGTCCCATGCTTTTTTTCCATTTCTTATATAAAAATCAGTACGCCTGCTCCATTTCCACATCGACGTGCGCGGTAATCTCCTCGTCCAGATCGAGCGCAATCTGTTCGCGGTATGCGCGAATGTTGTATTCGCTGTACAAATAACGCATAATCGCTTCGATCATGTTCGATTCCACCAGATATTGGCTTCGCCCTTCGGCCCATACCTCCGCGGAATAACCGGTATCCTCGTCCCAAAACAGCTCGACTTGAACGTCCTGGGGACGGATTTGCTTGCGTTCGGCGATGTGAAGGCATATCGCATTGACGATTTCATCCATCGTGAGAATCATCATGGCTTAATACCGTCCGTTGCGCGTATCCGGTTTGCGCCGGTTTTTAAAGGCTCTCACCGCTGCGACGACAAGGGCGATGACGACATAAATCGCAAGCAGGTTGATAAGAAGGCCGAGAATATCCCCGAAGAAGCCCATATTGCCGAACAATCCGCCAAACAGCATGCCGGCAAGACCGCCGATCATCAGCCCTTTAAAAAAGCCTCCGCCGCTGAAAAATCCGCGCTTGGCAGGAGCGCTTGTCGTGGAATTGCTCGTATTCGTGGATTTTTTGTAGTTATCCGTAGTCGTCGATTTTTTCGGCGTGTTGGTAAACCCTTTCGTTCCGGATCTGAATCCGCCGCCACCGCCACGGCGCGCATCCGCGTTGTCCGCAGGAACCGTGATGGCGAAGAAAAACGTAAACGCCATGACGATCATGACCCATTTTTTGAGCGATTTGTTCATCATGAAGTCAAATACCTCCCGAATATTTTGCTGGCATGAAAGCTGCCTACCATGCTTTACGTGCTTAGTATCTTAAAGTTTCATTTTTTGATAAAAAAATATACAACTATTTAAATTTTTGAATTCAGTTCACCGTTTGGGCCGACGTTTCCTTGATCTGCTGTTCCCTTAACATGGCCAGCACCCATTCGCACCAATCTTTCCCTGCCGTCGCATTAAATATGCCCTTTTTGATGAGAATGTAGTCGTAAAATTCGCGATTGCCGAACGTGCGCTTTTCTTCAGGGATACTTGTCAGCATCTTGTTGAAGAAGTCGAGCCTGCGGGTAAAATAAGTTTTTCTCGTTTCCACGATTTCGATGGCGTTGTCGCGGTCGGTCAGCCACATGCAGAACGTTTTCATCGAAAGCTCATCCCTCGTGACGGGATCCGGAAGGGGCATGTACATCCATTCCTTCAGTTTTCGTATGCCGCTGTCGGTGATCGAATAGATTTTTTTATCGGGTTTTTCCGATTGCTTGACCCAATGCGAGGTTAGAAGCTCCTTTTCCTCCATTTGCGCAAGCAGAGGATAAATTTGACTGTGCTTAGCCTGCCAAAACGGCTGGATTTTTAACATGACGTCATAACCCGAGGAAGGTTCCCGCGCCAAAAAAGCCAGTAATCCGTAGGATAACGTGTTCATTTGCAATGTCTCCCATACGTGATATGTTCTTTCATCAAAAAGTGTACACTTAAACTGTATGGTTTTCAACCGGAGCGGGCAAACAAAAACACGGATACAGGTATCCGTGTTTGACAATTTTATGAATAAGCTTGCGTTATTTGGACTGGGCTTGTTCGTATCCGTCGATGATCAGGTCGAGCGCGCCGGTGTTCGGATCGATGATCATGCCGTGAACCGGAACGCCGGACGGCAGGAGCGGGTGGTTTTTGATCAGGCCGACCGTACCGGTGACCCCTGCTTTGATGTCCTTGAAACCGCGCAGCCAGCTGTTCAGGTCGATACCGGAATGTTCGAGCGTCGACAGGACTTCCTCCGATATGCCGCGATTCCGGATTTCCTGAATCATATGTTCGCCGTCTAGCGCCGCCATGCCGCAATCCAAATGTCCGACCACGATGACTTCGTCCGCTTTTAGCTCATAAAGGGCGACAAGAATGCTGCGCATGACGCTGCCGAACGGATGCGAAACGATGCCTCCGGCGATTTTGATGATTTTGACGTCGCCGTTTTTCAGGTTCATCGCTTTGGGCAGAAGCTCGACGAGGCGGGTATCCATGCAGGTGATGACAACCATCTTTTTGTCCGGAAACTTGCCCGTCAAATATTTTTCGTATTCCTTTTCTTCGACGAATTGACGGTTATACTCCATAATTTCGGAAATTTGGCTCATGATGCAACACAACCTTTCGTTTGATTTAAAGTGAGGCCTCACGCTTGTCCAGCAGCCGGATGTTTTGGCCGTACAGCTGGCCGTCCCCCGTGAGCCGGAAGGAAGGGTACGTTTCCTCGGAGTCGAGATACAAATGTTCTTCGAAATATACCGCGTGGTCCCGTTTGATGACAACAGGGATGTCCGCGTTATGTATTTCAAGATCGTCTTTGTCCCTTTCGGGCAAAATCCACAAAGCGGGGACGCCGTTCACTCCGCAGCCGCAGCCTTCCGAGTCGAAAACGAGCCTGACGGGGGAAGACCGGCTGCCGATCCGACCGCGCAAAAAGCGCAGCGCGCGTTCCGTAATCCGGATATCCATGGCGATATCGCCTCCTTCGCATAACCGCATCCGGCTTTTGACAGCGAACCTTCGTATTAAATATTGATTATACTTTCCGCAAAAAGTATCATCAAGAGGTAAGGCAAAAATACGTGGCGAGGTGAAACTTGAAATGAATAACGATGTCAAAGCAAAATGGGAAGCTTTTATGGAACTTGTCCGCAAAATTACCGCATACAATGAAGCGATCTCGCTCATGCATTGGGACCTGCGCACAGGCGCGCCGCGAAAAGGCGTGGAGCTTCGTTCCGGCGTGATCGGCACCTTGTCCGCCGAGCAGTTCAAGCTGCGCGTGTCCGACGAAATGGGAGAGTACATAGACTATTTCACCCGGCCGGAAGTCGACGGCCAGCTTGATGATACGGCCCGCCGCATCGTGAAGGAATGCAAAAAGGACTACGACGAGAACAAACGGATCCCCGCGAAAAAAATCGAGGAGTTTTCCGTGTTATCCGCACATACGCAGACGATTTGGGAGGAAGCGAAAGCAAACAACGATTTTGCTTCGTTCGAGCCGAACCTGGTCAAAATCGTCGACCTGCTGAAGGAGTTCATCGGCTATTGGGGCGTCAAGGGCACGACGTACGACACGCTTCTCGATAAATATGAGCCGGAGTTGACCGTCGCCAAACTGGATGAAGTTTTCGGGCGGCTGCGCGACCGTCTCGTGCCGCTTGTGGCGGCGATCCAGGCATCCCCGAACAAGCCGGACACGACGTTCCTGGACCAAATTTTCGAACAGGAGCAGCAGGAAAAAATGGGGCTCTTCATCCTCGGGCAAATGGGCTATGATTTCGACGCCGGACGTCTTGATGAAAGCGTTCACCCGTTTGCCATCGGACTGAACTCCGGTGACGTGCGGATTACGACCCATTATTTGCAG
This sequence comes from Paenibacillus sp. VCA1, assembly GCF_031583795.1. Classification (NCBI taxonomy): domain Bacteria; kingdom Bacillati; phylum Bacillota; class Bacilli; order Caryophanales; family Paenibacillaceae; genus Paenibacillus; species Paenibacillus sp. VCA1. The sequence goes on from NZ_JAVLSX010000004.1 coordinate 289,363, forward strand.
GATGACGTGACGAGCGCATTGTTCAGCTCCCTGCATGAAGGCGGACACGCCTTGTATGAGCAAAACATCAGCAAAGACTTGGCGGGAACGCCGCTCGCTACAGGCACGTCGATGGGCATCCACGAATCCCAGTCCCGTTTGTGGGAAAACATCATCGGCCGCAGCCGCGCGTTCTGGGAGCGTTATTACCCGGATCTGCAAAAGCATTTCCCGCAGCAGCTTCAGGACGTGTCGCTCGACGACTTCTACCGTGCGGTGAACCGCGTGGAAAATTCCCTGATTCGGATCGAATCGGACGAACTTACGTACAACCTGCACATCATTATCCGGTACGAAATCGAAAAAATGATCTTTAACGAAGGCCTTGAAGTGAAGGATTTGCCGAAGGTATGGAACGAAAAATACCGGCAGTATCTTGGCATCACGCCTCCGAACGACAGCCTTGGCGTCCTGCAGGACGTTCACTGGTCCGGCGGAGATTTCGGCTATTTCGCATCCTACTCCCTCGGCAACATGTATGCCGCCCAAATGATGAATACGATGAAAAAGGAACTGCCGGAGCTCGACCAATACATCCGTGAAGGCAACCTGATTCCGATCAAGGAATGGTTGACCGAAAAAATTTACCGCTTCGGCAAAAGCCGCACGCCTGCGGAAATCATCATGCAGGTTACCGGCGAAGAACTGAACCCGGATTATCTGGCCGACTACTTGGAAGAGAAATACAAGGAAATCTATAAGCTGTAAATTTTTTTCAAAATGAAATAGGCAAGCGATCCTGGCCCTGAAGCCGATGTCCGCGACGTTTTGTTGCGGACTCGAGCTCGGGGCTTTTTTATTAAAAGCCGTTTTTCCACCCGGCAACGCCGCTTCATTTTGAGGCTTGTGCCATGGATTCTTCACTTGGGTGTATAACCCTTTGCTGGGCTCATGCATATGATGGCAGTAGGCTCATGAAGAGGATGGAGGAAGGCGCATGATGATGAACAAACGCGGAATCTGGATCGGACTTTTCTCCCTAGTCCTGTGCGGAATGTTGTTTTCGGGCTGCTCGGGCAGCAAAACCGCTGAAAAGGTAAAGGTGGGGGAAGTCACGAGATCCGTTTTCTACGCCCCTGAATATGTGGCGCTGGAAAAAGGATTTTTTAAGGAAGAAGGGCTGGATGTCGAACTGCAGACGATTCCGGGCGGCGACAAGACGATGACGGCGTTGTTGTCGGGGGCGATCGACGTCGCTTTGGTCGGCTCGGAAACGTCGATTTACGTGTATCAGCAGGGATCGGATGATCCGGTCATCAATTTCGGCCAAGTGACGCAGACGGACGGGACGTTTTTGATGGCGAGGAAGGCGGAAGGGAAGCTTGATTGGAACGAAGTTAAAGGAAGCAATTTCCTTGGCCAACGCAAAGGCGGCATGCCGCAAATGGCGGGCGAATTCACGCTGAGAAAGCATAACATCGACCCGCAAAAGGATTTGAACCTGATCCAGAACATCGATTTTGCCAACATCGCGTCGGCGTATTTATCCGGAACGGGAGATTACGTGCAGCTGTTCGAGCCGCAGGCGTCGATTTTCGAGAAGGAAGGCAAAGGGCGTGTCGTGGCATCCTTCGGCGAAGAAAGCGGCCACCTGCCATATACGGTGTTTATGTCGAAACAGAGTTATATCAAAAAACACGGCGATACGGTGCAGAAATTCACGAACGCGCTGCAAAAAGCGCAAAACTGGGTGCAGCAGCATAGTCCCGAGGAGATCGCCGACGCGGTTATGCCTTATTTTAAGGACTCGGATAAAGAAATCATTACATCCGCCGTCAAACGCTATAAAGATCAGGGGACGTACGCAACGGATCCGATCGTGGACGACGCGGAATGGAATAACCTGCTGGATGTGATGAGCCAGGCGGGAGAGCTGAAGGAGAAAGTGCCGGCAAAAGCGATCGTCGACAACAGCTTTGCCGAAAAAGCCAAATCTTCCGTCAAATAGCATTCCAGCGCCGAAAGGAGAGTGGAAGCATGGAGCCGGTAGTCGATTTACAGCATATTACGCACGTATACGTCAGTGACCGCGAAGCATCGCTGGCCCTGGACGGTTTGGATTTGAAGGTATACCCGGGGGAGTTCGTAAGTCTTGTCGGACCTAGCGGGTGCGGCAAGACGACGCTGCTCTCGATCATCGCCGGGCTGATGAAGCCCACGAAAGGCGAGGCGTTCGTTTACGGACGCAAAGTGGAAGGACCTACGGCCGAGGTTGGATATATGCTGCAGCAGGATTATCTTTTCCCTTGGCGCACCATATTCGAAAATGCCTCGATCGGTCTGGAGCTAACTGGGAGGCTGGATGAGGAGCATCTGGCGCGAACCACGGCTCTTCTCGAAGAAATGGGGCTTGAGGAAACCCGCAATTTATACCCGCAGCAGCTTTCCGGCGGGATGAGGCAGCGCGTGGCGCTCGTGCGAACTTTGACGACCGATCCGGGCATCCTGCTGCTGGATGAACCTTTTTCGGCCCTGGATTACCAAACGAAGCTGCAGCTTGAAGACCTCATCGCGGGGACGCTCCGTGAAAAAAACAAAACGGCGATTCTGGTCACGCATGATTTGTCCGAGGCGGCGGCGGTCAGCGATCGGGTCATCGTGCTGGGCAGCCGGCCGGGAAGGATCCTGAAATCGTTTGAAGTGCCGGAGCATATCCGGAGCGCCAGACCGCTGCTTGCCAGGGAAGAACAGGGCTTCAACGAGCTGTTTCATGAAATTTGGCGCGAAATGGAGAGCGCCGGGAATAAGGAGTGAGGGGAAATGTCATTGTTGGACAGCCGGATTACCGTAAGTACGCCCGCTCATCCGGACGACGGCATACAAGCGCTGCATCAGGCGCATCTCAAACGTCAAAAGAGACAGCGATTCCAGGTGCTTTCGGTTCAACTGGCGATTCTGCTGTTGTTTTTTGCGTTATGGGAAACGGCCGGCCGGCTGAAATGGATCGACGTGCTGCTGTTCAGTTACCCGTCGAAGGTGTTCGCGCAGATCGGAAAGGATATCGCCAGCGGCGAACTTTGGGGCCATTTGGGCATTACCGTCGGCGAAACGGTCGCCGGATTTGTGCTGGGAACGCTGCTTGGCACGCTCATTGCGGTGCTGATTTGGTGGTCCCCGTTTTTGTCCAAGGTGCTTGACCCGTACATGGTCGTGTTCAACAGCATGCCGAAGGTGGCATTGGGACCGATTTTTATCGTCATGTTCGGGGCCGGATTTTTGTCCATTACCGTGACGACGCTGTCGATCACCGTCATCGTGACGACCCTCGTCGTCTACAACAGCTTTTGCGAGGTCGATGCGAACCTGATCAAGGTGGTGCGCGTGTTCGGAGGAACGAAAGCGCAGGTTTTCCGCAAAGCGATTTTGCCCGCATCGTTTCCGACGATCATTTCGACGCTGAAAGTGAACGTGGGCATGGCTTGGGTCGGCGTCATCGTCGGCGAATTTCTGGTTGCGAAAATGGGGCTCGGCTACTTGATCATTTACGGCTTTCAGGTGTTCAATTTTACGCTGGTGCTGTCGAGCCTGCTGATAATCGCCGTCGTGGCGACGGCCATGTACCAGCTGGTGGTTTACGTTGAACGTAAGCTGCTGGTCCACCGGCGCTGACCGAATTTGTTGCGAAATCGGGACATTTGCTCCGAAACGGAGCTGCCAGCCCCGCGTAACATTGTGTTGGCCGCCGAAATCCGCTACCATGGAATACGTCAACAAGAAGAAGGATTTTGAGATCCTTCTGCAAGAAAGAGGCGGTTTCATGGGCTTTCGGGTCATTAAAACAGCGATTGCGACGTTGATGGCGATCCTGGTGGCGGATGCTTTAGGTGTGACGGGACCGCTGTCCGCGGGCTTGCTTGCCGTGCTGGGCGTGGACGTCACCCGCAAAAGGAGCGTCAGAACGATTTCGGCCCGGTTTTTTGCGTCGCTCCTCGGGCTGGTGTTCGCCTGCGTGTTATTCGAAATTTTGGGTTTCCATTACTGGGTGCTGGCGATCTATATCCTGGTCGCGTTTCCGGCCATTGCGCGCGCCAATTTCAAGGAAGGCATCGTCACGAGTTCGGTCGTGGTGTTCCGGGTGTATGGAAACGGAATCATCACGCTGCACTCGCTTTGGACGCAAATCGAGCTGCTGATCATCGGGCTTGGTTCGGCGTTGATTGTCAATTTGGCGTATATGCCGCGCGCTGCCGACCAAATGGTCGAAATCCGCAAACGGGTGGATCGGCAGTTCTCGATCATTTTTTCGATGATCGCGGAGTCGCTGCGCAACCCTGACGATATATGGGACGGCAAAGAAATCATCGAAGCCGGGAAAGAGATACGGAAAGGCCAGGAGGCGGCGCACCGGGCGATGGAAAACCAGATGCTTCATCCCGACGAAACCTGGAGCATCTATTTTTACATGCGGAAGGAGCAACTGGAATCGATTCAGAACATGATGCAGCTGATTTCCCACGTCTATCGCAAGCTGCCGCAGGCCGACGGTGTCGCCGAACTCTTCGATCAGCTTAGCCATGACGTGACGGAGGAGATTTACACCGGGCGGACGGAATTTCTTCTGAACCGGTTGGAGCAGGAATTCAGGCAGATGGACCTGCCCGCCACCCGGGAGGAATTCGAGATCCGATCGGCTATTTTGCAGCTGAACCGCGAGCTGTCGCTTTACCTCAAGTTGGCCAAGAAAAACAAGGCGCCGACCTCGGTGGCTGCCCGGAAAACCGCGATCGCATCGAAATAAATAAGCTTAGAGCTCCAAACGAAAAACCCTTGCCGCAGACTTCCAACTGAACCTGGTATGCCGGCAGGGGTTTTGTTTTGGGGACCGCATTATTCCACGTGTTGGGGCGGAAAATCACCGCCCTCCTGTACCAGCTTTACTTCGGAAGGACTGACCTCATACTGCCACGAATAGCTTAAGTCCCAGTCAGGCGCTGCTCCTTCCGTCCTGAAATCTTTGGCGCTCCACTTTTCAGTCAGCGTGACGAGGTAGACGGAATCGTCCAGTTTTTCGGCGGACGATATGAAACTTCCGGGCACGCGTATGCCCGGCGACGGTCCGCCCCCTTTGATGATGCCTGCGATTTCGCCGGCCTTCCCGGGAAAATCGGTTTGGCGGCTTTCACGAACGGCTTTGGCGATCGCCTCATTGGGCGTAAACGTTACCTCCACAGCCGGTCCGGAGGGGCCTGAACAACCTCCAAGCAACCACGCACCAATCAATAACTGGTAGATCAGCGTTCTTTTCTTCATATCTACTCCCGCCGCAAAAGAGTCAAGTTTTTCTATATTTTAGTTTCCAAACGCTTTTTTTGCCGGAAATGTTGCGTTTTTCGTGAATTTGCTCCGATTCTTTTTTCGCGGGGAAGAAGATTATTTCATTCATTTATGCTCGTTTAATCAACAAATGCCTATGTCCTGCATACACTTAAGTGAATGATTGTATGGAGGAGGTTCAAAGATGTCATTAAGCGATAAACATCAATGTAGAGAGATCATCACGAAAGCGATCTGCGGCAAAGGTCGTAAGTTCTCTACCGTAACACATACCGTGACTCCGCCTCATAATCCGACCAGTATTTTGGGGGCATGGATTATAAACCATCAGTACGAAGCGGTTGCCGCAGGCGACGGAATTGAAGTTATTGGTACTTACGATATCAACATCTGGTATTCCTATGACAAAAACTCTCAAACCGACGTCGCGAAAGAAACGGTATCTTATGTAGAATTAGTCCCGCTTTCGTACCTCGATCCGAAACACCGGGCTTCAACCGTGGAGGTTTCTGCGGAGGCCACGCAGGAACCGAGCTGCGTTGAAGCCAGTGTTTCGTCCGGGGGAGGCAACGTCATCATCCGTGTGGAACGCGAGTTCCGCGTGGAGCTGGTGGCCGAAACCAAAGTCCGCGTGCTCGTATGCGGCAAAGGCCACGGCGATTACGAAGACAAGGAATTCGATTTCAGCGACGACGGGGATTATGAAGATCTGGATCCCGATTTGCTGGATGATGATGAATTGTAAATCGGGGAAGCTGGAAAAGAGGTATGGTTTAATATATGTCGAGAGGGCGGCGGCGTAGAGGGCGGATGCCCTCCTTTTTTATTTTTTTGCCCGAAAAATTTTCGTGCGGAAGGGAAGGGAACCCATGGACAGTCGGGAAGAAGCGGAACGATTCGGCAGTTGGTCCGTCCAGCGCAGGCATACGCGGTTGCTCAGGTCCGGGGTCGGCTCGCTGCTCGTTCCCGGCGGAAACCGGGACGGGAATGGGGAGTACCGCAGCAGATACGCCGTCCAGGTTTCTGGGCTGCATGCCATCGAAATCGCCGGTGTGCAGGGGGCGGGGCGAAACTTGCGGATCCCGGTCGCCATCGGTAGGGATCCGGCCGCCTCCCCCTCCTTGCTGAAGCAGCTGGAAAAGTTGGCGGTCCGCAGCCTTTATGCGCTCGGACTAAGCTCCGGGGAGGTCCTCCTTGTATCCGCCGGAGGCGATCGGAAGTATGCCGTCGAAAAGATTACGCCTTCGGCTTGGATCGGGAATTCCAGACTGGAGATGCTTTACAAGCGGGCACGGGAACAGGAACAAAGGCAGGCGGAGGGAATGGGAAACGGCCGGTCGCTTATGCTTGGCATGGATCCGGAGTTTCTGATCGTGGATCCTGTGAACGGCGAGATTGTTCCTGCATCGCGTTTCCTTGACAAGGAAGGGGAAGTAGGCTGCGACGCCGTGCACGGGGAAGGCGGGACCGCATATCCGATTGCGGAGCTTCGCCCGCAGCCAAGCGAAAGCCCGCGCGGCCTGCTCATCGGGCTGATGAGGACGCTCCGCATGGCCGGGGAAATGATCGGCGATCGGTCGCTGCATTGGCTCGCCGGCGGGATGCCGAAATCCGGGCTTCCCCTCGGAGGGCATCTTCATTTTAGCGGGATCGTGTTGACGGCGGAGCTGCTGCGGGCGCTGGACAACTATTTGACGCTTCCCGTATCCGTCCTGGAAGCGCCGGGCAGCCAGTTAAGGCGCCCGAAATACGGATACCTCGGCGATTTTCGCAGGCAGCCCCACGGCGGGTTCGAATACCGGACCTTGCCGAGTTTTCTCGTCTCACCCATGCTGACCAAAGGGATCGTCTATTTGGCCTATTTGATCGCGGCGAACCACGGCGAACTGAAGCGCCGCCCGCTGGATCGGGACGAACGGCTCCACCGGGCGTATTATGCGGGTCAGCGCGACGTCGTCAGGGAATATTTGGAGCCGCTGCTGGCAGACCTTCAAGCCTTGGAAGATTACAAGGAAGCGGAAAAGCATGTCCAGCCTTTGCTGCGCCACATCCGGCGGGGAGGATCATGGGACGAAAGCCGAGACATCCGGCCGCTGTGGCATATTCCAATTCGGCCTTGATGATGATATCATTGCGTTTTCTGCTATAATAGGGCATGAGCAAAGTTCGAGGTTGGAGGTAAGTCATGGCAAAATATACGCCAATGATTGAACAATATTTGGCAATCAAGGAACAGGCAAAGGATGCATTCCTTTTTTTTCGTTTAGGCGATTTTTACGAGATGTTTTTTGAAGACGCCGTGAAGGCGTCGCGGGAGCTTGAAATTACGCTGACCGGCCGCGAGGGCGGCGGGGATGAGCGCATACCGATGTGCGGAGTTCCCTATCACTCGGCTGAGGGTTACATACAGCGACTGATCGAGAAAGGTTATAAAGTTGCGATTTGCGAGCAGATGGAAGATCCGGCCGTTACCAAGGGCATGGTTCGCCGGGAAATCGTCCGGGTGATCACGCCGGGTACCATCATGGAAGGCAAAACCGTCGCGGACAAATCGAACAACTACCTGGTTTGCGTCACGGAAAGCGACCGGATGATGGCGCTTTCCGCCTGCGACATATCGACGGGCGAATTGTACGTGACGTCGGTGCCCTCTTCCGTGGAGTGGCTTCGGGACGAAATCGGCATTTACGAACCTGCGGAAATGATCGGCGACAACCGCATGCTGGAGCTGATCCAAGCGGAGCAAATCCAGTGGAGCCGTCCGATCGTGTATACGCCGTGGGATAAAAAAGACGAAAGCCTGGTGCGCAGCCAATTCGGGGAAGCGGCATGGGCCCGTCTGGATCCGGAGCGCCGCCGCTGCGTCGCCGTGCTCATATCGTACTTGAGCGAAACGCAGCGGCGTTCGCTCGGACAACTGACGCAGATTTCGCCGTATGAACCCGGAAACTATATGATTTTGGACCCGTTTACCCGCCGGAATCTGGAACTTGTCGAGACGGTGCGCGACCGCTCCAAGAAAGGCTCGCTGCTCTGGCTGCTGGACCGGACGCAAACGTCGATGGGAGCGCGGCTCCTGCGGCGATGGATCGATAAGCCGCTGCTTCACCGGGGAGCGATCGAAGAACGGCTGGAGGCCGTTGATCATTTATACAACCAGTTTATTTTGCGGGAAGACCTGAAGGCTTCCCTGAACGAAATTTACGACCTGGAGCGTCTCGTTGCGCGAATCGCGTTCGGGAGCGCCAACGGGCGCGATTTGAACGCGCTGAAATTGTCGCTCCGGCAAATCCCCGCCTTGAAGGACCTGTGCGCGTCTTCGTCATCGGCTACGCTGCGCCGTCTCGCGGACGAAATGGACGACTGCCGGGACTTGGGTGAAGCGATCGAGCGAACGATCGTCGAAGATCCTCCCGTGTCCGTCAGGGACGGGGGCCTCATCAAGCCGGGCTGCAACGAGCGGCTGGACGAATTGCGGGAAGCAAGCGTCAACGGCAAAAAATGGATCGCCGAGCTGGAAGCGAAGGAACGCGAGGTTACGGGCATACGGTCGCTGAAGATCGGATTCAACAAAGTGTTCGGTTACTACATCGAAGTGACCAAAGCAAACGTCGGCTCCCTGCCCGAAGGCCGGTACGAGCGCAAGCAGACGCTGACCAATGCCGAACGTTACGTCACGCCGGAGCTGAAAGAAAAGGAAGGCCTCATCCTGGAAGCCCAGGAAAAAATGGTCGACCTGGAATACGCTCTTTTCGCTGAGCTGCGGGAAAAGTTGGCTTCCGAAATTTCGAGGCTGCAGCAGCTTGCGGAAAAGGTGGCGGAGCTGGACGTTTACCAGTCGCTGGCCGCGGTCAGCGCCGAGCAGGGATTTGTGAAGCCGGTGCTTACCGACGGTTATGACCTTGTCGTGGAAGCGGGACGCCATCCCGTCGTGGAGGCGGTGATGAAGGAGTCTTCCTTCATCGCGAACGAAACGAAGCTTACGCGGGACGAGGCCGCGATCCTGCTCATTACCGGCCCGAATATGGCCGGGAAAAGCACCTATATGCGCCAGGTGGCTTTGATCTCCATCATGGCCCAAATCGGGTGCTTCGTGCCGGCAGGAAAGGCCGAAGTGCCGATGATCGACCGCATCTTTACGCGCATCGGCGCGGCGGACGACCTGATCGGCGGGCAGAGCACGTTTATGGTAGAGATGGCCGATATCCAGGTCATGACGGAAAAAGCGACGCCGCGAAGCCTGATCATCATCGACGAGCTCGGCCGCGGCACGTCGACCAGCGAAGGCATGGCGATCGCCCAGGCCGTCATCGAATACGTGCATGACATCATCGGCTGCAAATCGCTGGTGTCCACGCATTTTCATGAGCTGGCCCATTTGGAAGAAAGCCTTCAAGGTTTGAAAAATTACTCGATGGCCGTGCAGGAAAGCGGAGAAAACGTACATTTCCTGCGCAAGCTGGTGCAGGGACCTGCAAGCAGCAGCTACGGCATCTATTGCGCGCGCCTGGCAGGGCTGCCTTCCTCGATTATTGGACGGGCTTACGACTTGCTGCAGGGGATCGAACACGGCGCGGTCCAAGCGGCCGCAGCCGCCGAAGCGGTGGAGGCGCCCAAGCCGCTGCCCGTTCCAAGCCCGATTGCGGAAGAACCGGTCAAGCCGGAGGAGCCTGCGGGCGAAGTCGTACAGCTATCCATTTTCGGCGAAGAAGAAGCACTGCCGGCGCAGAAGGCGGCCCATTCCGCCGCGAAGCCCGATCCGGCGCTCGAACAGATCGTGGACGCGATCAAAAGCGTGGACGTGATGAACATGACGCCGCTTCAAGCGATGCAGCTGCTGAACGAGTTAAAGATGAAAGCCAAGGACTTGTGACGGTCCGGCCGCAGATAGAAGCCATGAGATAAGGGGTGACGGAAATGGCTAAAATTCATATATTGGACGAGCATATTGCCAACCAGATTGCCGCCGGCGAAGTGGTGGAGCGCCCCGCGTCCGTCGTGAAGGAGCTGGTGGAAAACTCCATCGACGCCGGCGCGACCCGCATCGACGTGCATGTCGAAGAAGGCGGGCTCGAGGGCATCCGGGTCACCGACAACGGGTCGGGGATCGAGCCGGATGACCTGCAGACCGCCTTTTACCGGCACGCGACAAGCAAAATCGGCAGCAGCCGGGATTTGTTTCATATCACCAGCCTCGGCTTTCGCGGCGAGGCTTTGCCCAGCATCGCGGCCGTGGCCAAAGTGCAGCTGACGACCTCTAGCGGAGACGACGGCTTAGGCCGCCGCATCCGCGTCGAAGGCGGCAAGCTGGTAGCGGAAGAAGATACGCCGGCGCCGCGCGGGACGGACATTCAGGTCAAGGAATTATTTTTTAATACGCCGGCCCGGTTAAAATACATGAAGACGATCCAGACGGAGCTCGGCCACGTGTCCGATTACATGTACAGAATCGCCCTTTCCCATCCGGAAATCGCGATTACGCTTCGTCACAACGAAAACCAGCTGCTGAAGACGCTTGGCAACGGCGACCTGCTCCAGGTTATCGCCGCCATATACGGGACGCAGGCCGCGAAAGCGATGCTGCCGGTTCGCGCCGAAAACCTCGATTTCGAGCTTGCCGGTTTCGTGAGCCTGCCCGAGTGGACCAGGTCGAACCGAAACGGCGTGTCCACGATCGTCAACGGCAGATACATCCGCAATTACGGCCTGAACCAGGCGATACAACGGGCCTATCATACGCTGCTGCCGATTAACCGCTACCCGCTTGCCGTGCTGGAAATCAAGATGCATCCTTCCCTGGTGGACGTCAACGTGCACCCCGCCAAGCTGGAGGTTCGTTTCAGCAAGGAACAGGAGCTGTTTCCGTTCGTAGAGGAAAGCATCCATCGCGTGCTGCGGCAGGAAGTGCTTATTCCCCAGGTGGTAAAGCAAAACGTCGGCGGGAAAAACAGCGGCTCCGTCATTCAGGAACAGTTCCATTTCCCGAATCGCGGCTTAGCCGCTCCCCCGCCGGTCAATGCGGGAGAAACGGCGGCCGCGCTGGAAGCCGGAGCCGTTTCGGCCTTGCCGGAAAACCGTCCTTTGCCGGGTTCGATATCCGGGAGCGGCGACTCGGCCCCTGCGCCGAAACCGGAGGAACGGCCGGCCGCAGGGAACGCGAGCATGTACGGCGGTTCGTCGCGTTCTTCACAGGGGGCTTGGCAGGCAAGCGGCGGCATGGTCAGGGAAACGCGGCCAATCTCGTACCGCGAAGCGGGTTATCCATCCCCGCAGCGGACGAGCGCAAGCTCGAATCCCGAGCTGGCGAGCCGGCTCTTGGCGGCATCGGCGGACGCTCCCGCCGAAATTCCGCCGTTTCCGGAGCTGACGCTCATCGGTCAGCATCACGGCACGTACCTGATCGCGCAAAACGATCAAGGGCTGTACCTGATCGACCAGCATGCGGCCCATGAACGCGTCAATTACGAATATTATTACGAAAAATTCGGTCAGCCCGCCGACGCCTCCCAGGAGCTCCTGCTGCCGATCACGCTGGAATTCACGCCTTCCGAAGCCGAACAGCTGAAAGAAAGGCTGCAGTGGTTCGAGCAGGTCGGCGTCTATCTGGAACATTTCGGCGGCCAGACGTTCCGCGTCCGTTCGTATCCCTACTGGTTTCCAAAGGGCGAAGAAAAATCGCTGATCGAGGAGATGGCCGAATGGGTGCTTGGCGAACGCAAGATCGACCTTGCCAAGCTGCGGGAGAAATCGTCGATCCTCTGCTCGTGCAAGGCTTCGATCAAAGCCAACCAAAAGCTGACGGAAGACGAGGCCAAAACGCTGCTCGACCGGCTGGGAGCCTGCAGACAGCCGTACACATGCCCGCATGGGCGGCCGATCGTCGTATCGTTTTCGACCTATGATTTGGAAAAACTGTTTAAACGGGTTATGTAAAGAAACATTTGAAGACCCGTTTCGGTAACTATAAAGACAGGATTGGAGAGCGTCATGATAATTACTACAGGGGACAAGGCGGGGGAAGCCGTCATTCGCCGGGCCGCAGCCTTGGCCTCCCGAACCGGAGGCCAATACGTGCCGAGGCGCCATACTTCGCTGGCCAAAATGTCGAAGCTCCATGGCGACGAAGAAATCATCGTCGTCCTGGACGGCGGCGCAAGGCTGGTCAGGCCGGGGGGCGATACCGTGGAATTTCATCCCAGCATGGGTTTTATCCGCGCCAAACGGATTCTGAAAGGCGAAAGCGATCCGATGCTCGACGCCGCATTGATGAGTCCGGGCGACAGCGTGCTGGACTGCACGGCGGGCCTCGGGACGGATACGCTCGTATTCGCCGTCAAAGGCGGCAGGGATTCCGCAATAACGGCTGTCGAGAGTTCGGCTTCCCTGTCGGCGCTTTTGTCCGAGGGAATGGCATATTATACTTCCAACGTGGAAGAGATCAATGACGCCATGCGGCGCATCCGGATCGAAAGCGGCCATCATCTGGACGTGCTTCGGAGGATGCCGGACCGCAGCGTGGACATCGTTTATTTTGACCCGATGTTCCGCGAGCCGCTGATGGATTCGTCGGCGATCCGGCCTCTCCGGCGGTTTGCCAACAGCGACCCGCTCTCACCGGAAAGCATCAAGGAAGCCGTCAGGGTTGCCCGGAAAACGGTGGTGCTGAAAGAAAAGCGGGGCAGCGGCGAATTTGCCCGCCTCGGATTTTCGGAGCAGGAGCGGTCCCATTCTAAAATATCTTATGGAGTGATCACCGTTGACAGGGAGAAATGAGCCCATCGATAAACCGAAACTGCTGGTGCTGGTCGGACCGACGGCGGTCGGGAAAACGAAGCTGAGCATCGAGCTGGCGAAAGAGTGGAATTGCGAAATTATATCCGGCGATTCGATGCAGGTGTACCGGGAGATGGATATCGGAACGGCCAAAATCGCGAAGGAAGAGATGCAGGGCGTTCCCCATCATTTGATCGATATCCACAATCCGGACGAGCCGTATTCCGTGGCGGAATTTCAGGAGGAATGCCACCGCCTGATTCAGGATATCCACGCGCGCGGCAAACTCCCTTTTATCGTCGGAGGAACAGGCTTATACGTCGAATCGGTCTGCTACGATTATCAATTCGCGCAGGTGGGGGAAGACAAGGCATTTCGCGACGAGCAGGCCGCCTTCGCCGAGGAAAACGGGGCGGAAGCGCTGCACGGCAGGCTGAAGGCGGTGGACCCGGCCAGCGCGGAAAAGCTTCATCCCAACGATCAAAGACGGATTATTAGGGCTTTGGAAATCTTTCATTTGACGGGTATCCCCCTATCGGCCCAACTTGAAGGGCAAACCCGGGAGTCTCCGTACCGATTATGCCTGCTCGGTTTGACAATGGATAGGCAAATGCTATATAAACGTATTGAAGCCCGCATTGACGAAATGCTGAAGCAGGGTTTGGTGGAAGAAGTGTCTTTGCTGCTGAACAAGGGCTACGGAACCGACCTGGTCTCGATGCAGGGACTCGGTTACAAACAAATCGCAAGCTATCTTCAAGGTCGCGAATCCCTTGAAGACGCGGTCGCGATCCTCAAGAGAGACACCCGCCGGTTTGCCAAACGCCAGCTGTCCTGGTTCCGCCACATGAAGGAAATTTCATGGGTGGACGTCACGGAGCCCGTAAATTTTTCTGCGAAAATGGCGGAAATCCGTGATATAATAGCAGGAAAGTTTCTCTCAAATCTTGAATATACTTCAAAACAATCTAAATGAAACGTTGGGGGTACGGATAAATGAACAAATCCATTAATATCCAAGATACATTCTTAAACCAGCTGCGTAAGGAAAATATCCCAGTGACCATTTTTCTCGTGAACGGATTTCAGATTCGCGGCACCATCAAGGCGTTTGACAACTTCACTGTCGTCGTGGATACCGACGGTAAGCAGCAAATGCTGTTCAAACACGCCATTTCTACGGTTACGCCTCAACGCAATGTTTCATTGATGCAGGAAACCCAGCAAGAGGGCTAACGGACGTATTTTGAAACTTTTCTGGATGATTTTCGTTTAAGTATATAGACAGCGGGCAAGCGAAGCGGCCGGTACGCAGCTTGCTGCGATGTCTGTAGGCATAGAAACTGGAGCGGAGCAACCTTGACAAGGTTGTTCTTTTCATTCCAAACTCGAAATTCATCCTAAAGGGAGTCAGGAGGCACCATGGATAACAATAAGCTGTCGCGGACAGGCAACAAAAACAAAGAACAGCCGTCCAAGACGCCTAAAAAGAAGAAAAGAAAACTGTCGGGCAAACGCATATTTTGGACTTTGTTTTTTACATGCGCCATCGCCGTTTTTTGCGCGTTGGCAGGGTACTTGTACATCTCCGTCAACGGAGAGCGGCTGTATCAGGCGAACAAGGACAAAATTACGCTGCATGAAAACTCCAAGGTTTATGACCGCAACGGGAACGTGATGGGCGAGCTGTCGCTGCAGAAAAGCGACCCGGTCAACAGCGAGGACATTCCGAAGCTGCTGAAGGAAGCTTTTGTCGCGACGGAGGATAAACGGTTCTACGAACACAGCGGCGTCGATCTCTGGTCGATCGGCCGTGCGGCCGTCAAGGACGTGATCGCCCGTTCCAAAGTGGAAGGCGGCAGCACGATCACGCAGCAGCTGGCGAGAAACATTTTCCTGACGCGCGACAAGACTTTTTTCCGTAAAGCGACGGAGGTGTCGATCGCGCTGGCTTTGGACCGGAATTTGACCAAAGACGAAGTGTTGACGATGTACTTGAACCGGATCAATTTCGGCGGCCAGATTTACGGCATCAAGGAAGCGTCGAAATATTACTTCGGAGTATCCGATTTGAAAGAATTGAAATTGTGGCAAATGGCCACGCTGGCGGCGATGCCGAAAGGCCCGTCCAAATACAACCCGCTCCGCAATCCGGACCTTTCCATGCAGCGCCGCGCGGTCGTATTGAACCTGATGGCCGAGCAAGGCTATATTACCGCCGAAGAAGCGGAGCAGGCGAAGAAGGTCGTTTACGACTATGAACCGCCGAAGAAAAAGCAAAATTACCAGAACTTTATGGATTACGTCATGAACGAAGCCGAAGATGTAACGGGCCTTAGCGAAGACGATCTGAACATCGGCGGCTACAAAATTTACACCACGATGGATGCCAATGCGCAGAAAGTACTTGAAAAAGAATTCGCGGACGCGTCCAACTTTGAAAAAAGCAAGGACGACAAGCAGGTTCAGGGTTCCATGGTCATCATGAACCAGGAGAACGGCGCTTTGGTGGCGCTGCTCGGCGGGCGCGATTACGAGCGTAAGGGCTATAGCCGCGTCACGAACAGCCGCCGTCAGCCGGGTTCGGCGTTCAAGCCGATCGTTTCTTACGCGCCGGCGCTCGAATCCGGAAAGTTCAACATCAATACGCCGCTAAGCAACGAGAAGCAATGCTTCGGCAAATATTGCCCGACGAACTTGCATGGATATTCCAGCACCATCAGCATGGAGGAAGCGATCACGAAATCGGAGAACATTCCTGCGGTTTGGCTGCTGAACCAAATCGGCGTCAAAGCGGGGTACGATTTCGCGACGAAGCTGGGCATCCAGCTGACGGACGAGGACAAAAACCTCGCGATGGCGCTCGGCGGGATCAGCAAAGGCACCAACACGCTGGAAATGGCTCAGGCATACAGCACGTTTGCCAACGGCGGAACGTTCTACAAAGCGTTTTCGATTAAGAAAATCGTGGACAGCGACGGCAAAGTCGTGTTTGAGCACAAGGACAGCGGCAAAAAAGTGATGGAAGAAAGCACGGCCTATCAAATGACGCGGATGATGGAAAACGTCGTCGACAGCGGCACAGGTAAAAAGGCCAGAATCAATCGCCCCGTCGCAGGCAAAACGGGTACGACGCAAAGCGGCATCAAAGGCAACAAATCCAACCGTGACGTTTGGTTTGTCGGTTATACGCCGGAGCTGACGGCAGCGGTGTGGATGGGTTATGACAACCCGGACAAAGATCATCTGCTGCACAACAGCAGTCCGCTTGCCGCGGCGTTCTGGGGCAAGGTGATGAAACAGGCACTCGAAAACTTCCCGGCCAAGGAATTTAAAGTGCCGGCCGACATGAAGGAGAAGGAACCGGAACCGCCTGCTCAAGAGACGCCACAACTCCATGTCAGCGGGCTTATCGCAAGTTACAGTCCCGACACGCAAACCGTCTCCTTATCGTGGAACGGCGACGACAACGGCAACGCCGTATACCGCTTGTACCGCAAGGCGGCATCCGATGGGGACTTCACAGTGCTGCAGGACGGCATCCGGACGACAAGCATCGATGACATCGGCACGGTTGCCGGCGAATCTTACCAGTATTACGTGGTCGCGGTTTCTCCGGACACCGGCCAAGAGTCCGATCCGTCGAACACGGTGACCGTCACGATCCAGCCGCAGCAGGATGAGCAGCTCCCGCCGCCGGATGAAAACATGGGGGATCATGGGCAGAACGGCGACGACATGACCGGCCAGGATCCGAACCAGAACGGCGGTTTCGATAACGGCCAGGGCACCGGCAATCCGGGTAACGGAAGCACCGACGGCAACGGAAACCAAAGCAATAACGGCAACTCAAATGGAAATGGCAATGGTAAGGGCAATGGACATGGCAATGGTAATGGTAACGGGAACGCCCATCAGGGCGGCGATCCCGGAGCCGGCTCCGGGATCGGAGACACAGGGACAACCGTTCCGCCGGATAACGGCGGCTCGACCGATCCGGGAAGCACGGATGGAACCCAAAGAGTGGATAACTTCAGTACCGGTACGGTAG
Source organism: Paenibacillus sp. VCA1 (assembly GCF_031583795.1). Classification (NCBI taxonomy): domain Bacteria; kingdom Bacillati; phylum Bacillota; class Bacilli; order Caryophanales; family Paenibacillaceae; genus Paenibacillus; species Paenibacillus sp. VCA1. The sequence continues at coordinate 306,500 of NZ_JAVLSX010000004.1, forward strand.
AGGGCGAGACAACCAACCCTTAAATCACCAAAAAAAGATATCAAGAGCCTCCAATCACGGATTGGAGGCTCTTTTTTCTTAGGCTGGGGAAAGGATAAATGAATTTACGCATGCAGGTTCTATAGGGGATGGAGTTGTATCCATCATGTTTTTCTTCTCCTGGGGCCCGAGGTTGCGCTATAGTAGTGGTATATATTTTGAGTGTGTTTCCTAAATGTGATAAGCTGAAGCTAACATATTGGAGAGGGAAATTTCCATGAAACGAAAATTTGGAGATCGCGCGAACTGGCGCCGGATTTCCCGCCGGCGTTTTGCCTGCCGTTATGTTGAAAGCGAGAAATTTACCGGCTACATAACGCTGTACACCATTTACAACTTAAAAGAGCCGCTTTGGAAGCATTATGGAACCCATACGTATCGGATTGCGGATAAGGGCTACTCCTGGCTGCAGTATTTCCCAAAAAACAGCCACTATATCGTGACCGCCATGTTTGATGAAAGACAAGAAATCATTCAGTGGTATATAGACACGTGCAAGACCCAGGGCGTAACCGAGCAGGGGGTTCCCTGGTTCGATGATCTGTACTTGGATATCGTCGTCCTGAGAAACGGAGAGGTGTTTCTGCTCGACGAGGATGAGCTGGAGGAAGCGCTCGCCCGCGGCGTCATTACGAAAGAGGACTACATGCTTGCGACAACGACCGCAAGGGAAGTGCTGCATGCGATAAACGCCCATACGTTTCCTTACTTCCTAATGTCGCTGGATCACCGCAAGCGGCTGTTCGAGAATGGAGATTTCAGGAGGAAAACATGAATCGTTATGAGCAAGGACCGGTTGTCGTGACCGGAAAAAGGCGCTCACCCGTGAAGCGAGTGCTGACAGCCATCACCGTTTTGGTCATCGCAGGACTTTTGTGGTGCGGGTACGTCTGGTGGAAAATGGATCACGCGGCAAGCTCTGCGCTGAACGAACCGCGTGATGTCGGCATCGTGCTGGGAGCTTCCATGTGGGGCGACGCCCCAAGTCCCGGGCTGAAGGAAAGGCTGGACGAAGCGCTTATCCTTTATAAGGAAAAGAAATTCGGAGTCATGATTGTCAGCGGCGGACTGGACAAGCCCGGCAACAAATATACCGAAGCGGAAGGGATGAGAAACTATCTCGTTCAGCAAGGCGTCCCGGAATCGGCTATCATTTTGGAAAACAAAGCGCGAAGCACTTACGAAAATCTCCTGTTCAGCAAACAAATCATGAAAGACCGCGGCTTCAAAAGCGCGGTGATCGTGACGCATCAATATCACGGCATGCGCTCGAAGGATATTGCGGACTTTTTGAACTATGACGATCCGAAGCTCGGGTTAACCGAGTCCAAAACGCTCCAAATGAAATATCATAAGCCGCGCGAAGTGCTGGCCTATACGAAGTGGAAGCTCGATGAGTTCCTGCTGTGGCTTGGATGGAAAAAGGCCTGAAACTGCTAATAACCGTCACCGAACTAGAATACATTGAATAGAGAAACTAACTTGCGAAAAGATATGAGGTGATGGATGCATGAACGGGCGTGTTGCGGCCGCGAACGGCCGGCCGGAAGGCAGGCCATCCAGACAAATCAATGTGATTTTACGCAGCCAGGAGCCTCCTGTACTTAGCAGCGCCGTTCCCGAAAAGGAACCTGCGCCGGCGCAAAAAAGCGTGGTACAGCACACCTTGTACCAGGAAATTCAGAAAGAGCTGGATAAACTGGTAGGCCTCGAAAACATTAAGGAGTTCGTGTTTGAAATTTACGCCCTTTTGCAAATCGCGCATTTGCGTCAGGAAGCGGGTCTGGTCAGCGGAGGGCAGGTATATCATATGGTCTTCAAAGGAAATCCGGGAACGGGGAAAACGACGGTGGCCCGGATCATCGCAAAGCTTTTTCAAAAGATGGGGGTGCTCAGCAAAGGGCATTTGATCGAAGTGGAGCGGGCGGATCTGGTTGGGGAATACATCGGGCATACCGCACAGAAAACGAGGGACCTGGTCAAAAAGGCGCTCGGAGGCATCCTCTTCATCGACGAAGCCTACAGCTTGGCCCGCGGCGGGGAAAAAGACTTTGGCAAAGAAGCGATCGATACGCTGGTCAAAGCGATGGAAGACCATAAAAATCAGTTCGTGCTTATTTTGGCGGGCTACTCGGACGAAATCGATTGTTTTTTGCAGACGAATCCCGGGCTGCCTTCCCGCTTTCCGATTCAGATAGAGTTTCCGGATTACACGGTGGACCAGTTGATTCAAATTTCCGAGCTGATGGCGAAGGAACGGGATTACATTCTGATGCCGCAGGCGATAATGAAACTTAGGCAGCACTTGATTCAGGAAAAAAACGAAACCGAACATGCCTTCAGCAACGCCAGGTACGTGCGCAACACGATCGAAAAATCGATACGCAACCAGGCCGTGCGGCTGCTGAATCTGTATTCGAACACCAATCCGGGCAAGCTTGAGCTGATGACGCTTAGAACGGAGGACTTCAAGCTCGAAGCCAAGGGTTCGACATGATGCTAGGAAGAGCTGAAGGCTGCGGAAAAGGGGCACTTATTCATTGGCACATACGACATACGATACCAATATGACGACACGCGACCGGGCTGTGCTGGTCAGCCTCGTGACCGACGAGGTCAAACGTTCGGGCATCGACCCGGAGCATTCGCTGCAGGAACTGGTCAGCCTTGCGGAAACGGCCGGCGTCGAAGTGCTTGACGTCATGAGTCAAAACCGCGACGTGCCGGATGCCCGCTGGCTGATCGGCAAAGGCAAGGTCGAGGAGCTTCGGCAGTCCATACTTGCGGTTCAGGCGAACACCGCCATTTTCGACCATGATCTGTCGGGGGCGCAAGTGCGCAACTTGGAGCAAAGCCTGGACGTTAAAATCATTGACCGCACGCAGCTTATTTTGGACATCTTCGCCCAGCGCGCCAAAACGCGCGAAGGGATCATTCAGGTCGAGCTGGCGCAGCTCTCTTATTTGCTTCCGCGCCTTTCCGGCCACGGCAAAAATTTGTCGCGGCTGGGCGGCGGCATCGGAACGCGCGGTCCGGGCGAAAGCAAGCTCGAAACCGATCGGCGCCATATCCGCGGCCGCATCGGCGATTTGAAAAAGCAGCTCGAAGCGGTCATCAAACACCGCAAGCTGTACCGGGGCCGGCGGCAAAAAAGCGGAGCCATCCAAATCGCGCTCGTCGGATATACGAATGCCGGAAAGTCGACGCTGCTGAAGCAATTAACAAACGCAGACGTTTATATCGAAAACCAGCTGTTCGCAACGCTGGATCCGACCTCGCGCATGCTGGAGCTTCCCGGGGGGAGCGAGGTCATTTTGACCGACACGGTCGGGTTTATCCAAAACCTTCCGCATGATCTTGTCGCGGCATTCCGGGCGACGCTGGAGGAGGCCAACGAGGCGGATTTGATTTTGCATGTCGTCGATGCTTCGTCGCCGATGCGGGAGGAGCAGATGAAGGTCGTCGATGCCATTTTGGGAGAACTCGGGGCCGCGGATAAACCGCAGCTGATCTTGTTCAACAAAAAGGATGCCTGCACGCCGGAGCAGCTTGAAATGCTTCCTTCCGGTCCGGGATACATGAAAATGAGCGCATTGAACCAAGGCGATTTGCTGGCCCTCAAGCAGGCGATCCAGGACCGTTTGGCCGGGGGGATTCTGTCGTTCCGGGTACCGCCGGCGGACGGCAACGCCATGGCCATGTTGTACCGGATCGGCGATGTATTGGAGCAAAAACCGGATGAACATGATATGATCTATAAGGTGCAGGTTCACAAGCCCGATTACGAAAAATGGGGGCATATGGTGGAGCCGTACCTGATCAAGGATTAAATGGGATATGTAGAGGAGAAATTCGAAAGACATGGTACAATTCGCAGAACAGTTGGAACAATGGAAAGAAGCCGCGGAAGAGCGGATCACGGAACAATTTCGGAAGCTGGATCGCGTCATCGACCACAATCAATGGAAAGTCATCGAAGCGTTCCAGCGCCATCAAGTCAGCGATTTCCACTTTGCGGGTTCGACGGGATATGCTTATAACGACCGGGGAAGAGAAGTGCTTGATTTGGTATATGCGGACGTATTCGGGGCTGAAGCCGCCCTGGTGCGCCCGCATTTTGCTTCCGGAACGCATACGATTTCGACAGCCCTTTTCGGCGTGTTAAGACCGGGCGACGAGCTGTTTTACATTACCGGACGCCCTTACGATACGCTCCATAAAGTGATCGGAAAAGAAGGCGACGGAACGGGTTCGCTTCGGGATTTCGGCATCGCGTACCGGGAAGCAGCGCTAACGGCGGAAGGCGGGATCGATTGGGATGCGGTGCGCGCCGGAATCCATGAGTCGACGAAGGTTATCGGCATTCAGCGTTCGAGAGGGTATGATTGGCGTTCATCCTTTACCGTCGGCGAAATCGGCGAGATGATCCGAAAAGTAAAAGAGATCAAACCTGACGTCATCGTGTTTGTCGATAACTGCTACGGGGAATTTACGGAGATGATGGAGCCGACCGAAGTGGGCGCCGATCTTATCGCGGGATCGCTGATCAAAAATCCGGGCGGAGGCATAGCCGAAACCGGAGGATATATTTGCGGGCGGCAGCGGTACGTGGATTTGTGCGCTTACCGGCTGACGGCTCCGGGCATCGGCGGCGAAGTCGGAGCCATGCTCGGAACGACGCGCGGCATTTACCAGGGGCTGTTTTTGGCTCCGACGCTGGTGGGACAAGCCTTGAAAGGCAGCATTTTTGCAGCGGCGATGTTCGAACAGGCGGGGTTTGTGACCAAGCCGGCTTGGAACGAACCGCGCACGGATTTGATTCAGGCCATCTCGTTTACGAGCGCGGAGCATTTGATCGCTTTTGTGCAGGGCATTCAGCGTGCCGCAGCGGTGGACAGCCATGTCGTTCCCGAGCCGTGGGACATGCCTGGCTATGATCATCCAGTTATTATGGCGGCAGGCACCTTCATTCAGGGCGGAAGTCTGGAATTGTCCGCGGACGCGCCGATCCGGGAACCTTTTATCGGGTATATGCAGGGCGGTTTGACATACTCCCATGTCAAGTTTGGGGTCATGTTGGCATTGCAGCGGATGAAAGAGCGAAATTTATTGTAAGTTTTTCTGACATGTCATTGACGCATGAGATCAGGAAAGGTACAATATGAGTGAGAAAAGTTTACTGGAAGGTTGAGATGAGTCATGGGTGATGAGATCCGCAGAAACATGGCATTGTTCCCCATTGGGATTGTGATGAAATTGACCGATTTGTCCGCAAGACAAATCCGGTACTATGAACAGCATAACCTGATCGTTCCTGCGCGCACCTCGGGCAATCAAAGGCTGTTCTCCTTTAACGACGTGGAAAGATTGCTTGAAATCAAATCGTTGATCGAAAAAGGCGTCAATATCGCCGGCATTAAGCAGGTGATGAACCCGGTGACCAAGGAATCGGAGGAAGCGACGGTCATTACCGCGGACACGGAAGTGAAGCGGAAGGAAATGACGGAATCGCAATTGCACCGCCTGCTGAAGCAGCAGCTTGTTTCGGGTAAGAGACCGGGTCAGGTATCTTTGATCCAAGGCGAATTGTCCCGGTTTTTTAATAAAAAATAAACAACATTCACCATTGGAAAGGGAGAGGATCCTGTGAGCTACACAAAAGAAGATATTCTTCGCATTGCAGAGGAAGAAAATGTCCGTTTTATCCGTCTTCAATTTACCGACTTGCTCGGCACGATCAAAAACGTTGAAATTCCCGTGAGCCAATTGAAAAAAGCTCTCGACAATAAAATGATGTTCGACGGATCCTCCATCGAAGGTTATGTTCGCATCGAGGAATCCGATATGTACCTGTATCCGGACCTGGATACATGGGTTATTTTCCCTTGGGTCACCGAGGACCGCGTCGCACGTTTGATCTGTGACGTTTACATGCCGGACGGCACGCCGTTTGCGGGTGATCCGCGCGGTATTTTGAAACGAAACCTGAAAGAAGCCGAAAAAATGGGTTATACTTCCATGAACGTGGGTCCTGAACCTGAATTTTTCCTGTTCAAAACCGACGACAAAGGCAACCCTACGATGGAACTGAACGACCAAGGCGGATACTTCGACCTGGCTCCGACGGACCTTGGCGAAAACTGCCGCCGCGAAATCGTGCTGACGCTGGAAGAAATGGGCTTTGAAATCGAAGCTTCCCATCACGAAGTGGCGCCGGGCCAACACGAAATCGACTTTAAATATGAAAATGCCGTTAAAGCGGCGGACCAGATCCAAACGTTTAAGCTGGTCGTTAAAACCATCGCCCGCCAGCATGGCCTTCATGCGACCTTTATGCCCAAACCGCTGTTCGGCGTGAACGGTTCCGGCATGCACTGCCACCAATCGTTGTTCAAAGGCAACGTCAATGCATTTTATGACGAGTCAGACGAGCTTGGCCTTAGCAAAGAAGCACGCCATTACATGGCGGGGATCCTTAAGCATGCGCGCGCGTTTGCCGCGATTACGAACCCGACCGTGAACTCTTACAAACGTCTCGTTCCAGGTTACGAAGCTCCTTGCTACGTCGCATGGTCCGGCAGCAACCGCAGCCCGATGATCCGCATCCCGGCTTCCCGCGGCCTTAGCACCCGCGTCGAAGTCCGCAACCCGGATCCGGCGGCGAACCCTTACTTGGCGCTTGCCGTGATGCTCCGTGCCGGCCTGAACGGAATCAGCAAAGAGATGCCGCTTCCGGCGCCGATCGACCGAAACATCTATGTGATGTCCGAAGAAGAACGCATCGAAGAAGGCATCCCAAGCTTGCCGGCTGACCTGAAAGAAGCGCTGAACGAGCTTGTTCGCGACGAAGTCATCGTCGAAGCGCTTGGCGAGCATGCCATGGCCCATTTCTACGAACTGAAAGAAATCGAATGGGATATGTACCGCACGCAAGTTCATCAATGGGAACGCGATCAATACATGACGCTTTACTAATACGAAAACCCCTTGCACCGTATGGTGCGAGGGGTTTTTAATTTTGTGGGAAGCGGAGAGGGTTGTAGGCGTGTAGAGATGCAAAGTTACATGAACTAGTTCAACCGTTCAGGAATGGAATTGAAATTAAAGAGTCACTGGTTAGAAAAAGATATTTGTGATTATTTAATTGAAAAGGAAGGGAGAAACTCTTACTCGCCGCCTAGCTATGTACCGACTTTTTCGTTAAATAAAGATCTGCTGCTATAACGACTAATAATACAGGGAGACAAATAAACCAAGGTGTAAACATGGAAAGAATCGCGCTTCCTATAAATGCTGCAATGTATGTTACTTTTCTTTTTGAAGTTAGAAGTGATTTCATGATGGATGATACACAAATAAAAGTATACGAACGCTTTGATGCAGACCAATTCGCTGTGATTATTGATGTAATTGGTATGTGGCGTAAATTCGGCTTTTTTCTGTCCGTATAATTAAAAATCAGCAGTAGATGAAGCGAGTTTTCCCCAATGCTCCCCATTTACTGAATGTGCTCCACCAATGTACTGAATAAGATAGCTTCCTGTACGCAGTCCTTGAGGAGCTCCTTCAAGCCAGCTGAAGTAATCTTTGGAGCTGGTAGGATTAATGGTTTTATCGAAGTATACATATCCAGAGTCTATATGCGTCACGGTAACTCTTACTGAAGTGCTTGAGTAATTAGCCAAATGAAGCTTGAGATAACCATTTCCAGGGTTAACGGAAAAATAAGAGTTTGCAGATGACCCCGACCCATTAATCATTGTGGCACTCCATGCCTTGTCGATGACATCAGGGGTTACAATGCCATCATCACTAACATGAGTATTATTTTCTGAATCCACGGGTTGAAATCCGACTATAGATTCCGAAACATTCGCATCTTGTTGTCTATCTGGAGAAGCGGCCCAAGCAGTTACCGCCGTTGTTGCCAGAACTAAGGATAAAACTAATATTGCCTTTTTCTTCTTCATAATTCTCTTTTCCTCCAACTTGCCCGTCATCATGTAAGTTTTGTTCATAGCTCCATATCTACTATATTTTGTTGAATAAAACTCCACTTATATAATAGAATTGGTTAAAAATTGTAAAGTGGTTTAATACGATTAATTAGTGCATCGGCAATGTTTTCCAAAGTTAAATCCCATTTACTCAATAAACGCTTAATTTACTTCGAAGGTAATGCGTTTTTTTATGTTAACAGGTAAGGAATTTTTGAATGCAAAGCAAAAGGTCACTCTTCCTTACATAAAATTATATTTGAGATATGAAGAAAGGCTAAATTTATGAAGCAGTAAAATCATACATTCTTACTCAAATCCAGGCCAACCAATAACCAAAAAGAACAAGCCACTCGGCTTGTTCTTTTTGGATTGTGATCGTTTGATTTTTTGCAACTAATTTTTTGAATCAAATTATATAGCTCCGATGTCAGCTCTTCTTTCATTAAGCTGGCGGAATGCTTTGCGGATTGTTAAATACGTTATTCGGGTCGTATTTCCTCTTTACTCTTTTCAATCTGGCGTAGTTCTTTCTCATAATAGACCGGGCCCGAATTTTTGATACCTTGGTCTGGAACGTTAATATAGGAGCCGACAATATATTGCTGCAGCTTCTTTCTCGTGTTCCGAACTAGGGCAATATTTCTCGCGGCATGGGATGGCTTCACCCATGAGCTGTTCCATTCGACATAAAATTTAGCTTTTCGCCAGAAGAATGCGGTGGCTCGAGGTGTGATCCGGCTTACGGCGCCGCCCCAGTTAAGGAAGAAAAAGCCGGCTGGAGTGCCTCCCTCTGCTTTTTCCAGAAACTCGCGCATGACTTTAAAAGCTTTGTCAGGGAATGGGTGTATGCCCGCAATATGCCCCCATAAACAGTAAGTTATGGGAACGAGATCAATATTACGCGTTACTCATTCGAAAACCCTTGCGCCGAAAGGTTCGAGGGGTCTTTTACTAACACCTTGTAAAAACGGCGGAAGGATTTTTTTGCCATTGAATATCGAACGCGCGTTTGCATATAATAAGAACAAACGTTCCTGTGAAGAGGGTGGTTCTCATGCCAATCAAATGCGTTGGGCAAGTCGTTGAAATCGTGTATTTGGATCGCACAGGCAAAATTACGCAGCGGAAAATCGAGGTGAAAGGGATCCGCGATGGTATCGTGAGAGCCATCTGTTTGACGTCCACAGCGCCCCGCACGTTTCGGGCAGAGAACATTTTGGCTTGGAAACCTGTTCCGAAAGGAGAGCGGAGACCGAATGCTTGCTGACATCGAACGAAAGATTCTCCGAATCCTGTACAACTATTCCAGCGGCCGGCGGCGTATGCCGTCGATGCATGAGCTTATGATCAAAACCGGCAAATCCAAGCAGCATATTATGCAATCGCTGATTCAATTGGAAAAACAGTCGTACATTCTTTGGGAGGATCAACGCCATGTGGAATCGATTCGGATTTTGCAAGGGTGGGAGCGGGAGGGCTAAAACGGAGGCCGCAATCGGTCTCTGTTTTGGGTTCTAAAAAAATTGTCGGATTAACCCGGGGAAATGAAACTTATTCCAACTTTGTTTCGTATAGATGGTGGAGGCGATACATATGAAATTAAATCAGAAAATAGGGTTTACACTGACTGCAGCGGTTTTGGCGGTAAGCATGCTGTCGGCAACTGCCGGAGCAGCCGGAGCGGCATCGGGGAATAAACAAGCTCCTCTGCCTGCCAATACGGCGGAAAAAGTCATCGTTACCAATCCGACGATCATCACGAAGCTGAACAGTACGAGCGTTGCGCCATTGGTCGTCGAAGCCGAAAAAAGATATTTTTATGCCATGGGCGGCGGAAAAGGGGGAAGCGAAAGCTTCGAACTGAACGGACGGCAGTACCGTTATCTCTCCGATGACATCGGAACCCGCGCAAAGCTGATGGATTACCTGAAGCAGTCTTATACCGAGCAAGCAGCAGCTTTTTTCGTGGACAAATATTTCATTACCCACGAGGGGCGTCTCGCCCAGCTTGATGCAGACACGGGCAACATTCTCGAGTTCGGCAAGGCTACCGCCAAAATGCTGTCCATGACCCCGACACAACGGGTTTACAAGCTGTGCGTCCCCTATCCGGAACACCGGCAAGGCCCTGAATACATTACCGTGAAGTTTGAGAAGGTCGGAGATTACTGGCGTGTGGCAACAGCGCCGCATTCTATTTTTTAAACGGCCTTATCTTATATAAAATCGATAAAAAAGATCCTGATGACAGGGTCTTTTTTTCTTAGTCCCTGGATTTCATTTTATACCCGCGCAGCGATTTTAGCGATGCTTTCGAGTTTCCTAAAGACGGGGGCGGCTGAGCTTGCTCCTGAGTGCGGTCCAGCAGTTCCCTGAGGAACTCGTTATTTTGCTCAAGGTATTCCAGCATCAGGCTAAACGCGAAGAACAATACGCCGGAAACCGTGCCGCCGAACCACCAGGAGAACGCTTTAAGCCAATGAATACCGGGATCATCTTTGAACCCGAAAATAAATCCCATGACGATCCCTCCGAGGATCAATACGCATCCGATCCCATTCAGCAATCTGGTCAATTCCCTTCCCTCCGAATCCTTCGAGTGAGCCGTCGAGCGGCTTGGTTGATAGACTAATAACGATTTATCCGCAACATTACCGTTTGGCCCTGACCTCCCTACAGCTTTCTCATAAAATAACGTATGCTTCTGAAAAGGAGGGTGAAAACATGAGTGAAGTCGTCGGAGGTGTTGGCGCAGGATACGGCTATGGCGGGTATGGCAGTGTAGGTGCAATTCTGGTGCTCTTTATTTTGCTCGTTATTATCACCAGAGCTTTCATTTACTAAGTGAATCATAATCTTTACAGCTCTTGCCGGCTTGATGCCGGCAGGGGCTTTTCGTGCTGCATTGCGTCTTTTAAGGCATCAGCGGCATGCTGGCGAAAATATGCCATAAGTATAATAAAACTAGCGGGATGCAGCAGAGCGAAACGGTTTCATTCGTCTATAAATTGTACCCGGGAGCAGTAGGAATCGAATTTTGCAAAATACTGACATAGGTTAAACGCGTGAACCTGCAGATTTGTTGCGGGGCGATTTGGCCGTTTTTGGCGGAAAAATCCTGTCTTGCATGTTGCTAACATTGACGCCTTCATTGTTATGGTATATATTGTTTCCCTGTGCTTCAATGCAAAAAAGCCAAAAAGCTTAAAAGTGAAAAAGGCGATTCATGATTTCAGTAAAGTCAAAACCATGTTTTCGCTTTAGCAACGTAAAGGAGTATCATCAGCATGAACCGACAGCTAAGCTTTCCGAAAAGCATCTTGATCATCATGTTTATTCTTGCGTTTTTGTTCGTATCGATTTTTCTGTTTAAGGCGGAACCGCATCTTCCGCTGCTTGCAGCGACGGTGGGAACGGCCGTGTTGCTGCGGTTATTCGGTTCGCCTTGGAAAAAACTCGAAACCGCCATTATTCAAGGCATTCAGACGGCCATTATGCCGATTCTCATCTTGTCGCTCATCGGCATACTGATCGCCGTTTGGATGATGAGCGGCACCGTGCCAACGATTTTATATTTCGGCATGGATTACATCAACCCGCATTATTTTGCGGTGAGCGCCCTATATGTTACGATCGTCGTCTCCATGTTTACCGGCAGTTCCTTTACGACCGTAAGCACGGTCGGCGTCGCTTTTATGGGAATTGCCGCCACGACGGGAGTTTCCCCGGCTTTGGCCGCCGGAGCGGTGATTTGCGGGGCGTGTTTCGGCGATAAAATGTCGCCGCTATCCGATACGACGAATTTTGCCCCGGCCGTCGCCGGCATCTCCATTTTTACGCATATCCGCAACATGATGTACACGACGGTTCCGGCATTGATCGTAACGACGGCTTTTTTTCTGTTTGCGCCACATGCCGGTCAGCTCGATTTATCGTCCATCGAACAAATGAAGCTTGCATTAAAAGAAGGCTTTCATATTCATTGGCTAACGCTTGTGCCGCCTCTTGCCGTTATTGCCTGTTCCGTCAAACGGATTCCGATTCTTCCGACATTGATCGTCGGCATCGCTGCCGGCCTGCTTGTGACCGCAATCGTTCAACATGAAACGGCCGTCGACGTCTGGTTCGATGTGATGCAAAGCGGCTATAAAAGCGCCATCGCCAATGAAACGGTCGCTTCCATCGTCAACCGCGGCGGTTTGCAGTCGATGATGTGGTCCGTTTCCCTGATCTTGATCGCGTTATCGCTTGGCGGATTGCTTCAGCATTGCGGCGTGATCGAAGCTTTTTTCCGCAAGGCAATCCAGCCGCTGAAGAAGGGCAGCAGCATCGTCCTGATGACAGGGGCGTCTTCGATCGCGGTAAACGCAATGACGGGCGAGCAATATCTTTCGATCCTTTTGCCCGGACAGATGTTCAAGGACGAATACGAGCGCAGAAACCTACCGGCCAAAACGCTTGCCAGAACGCTCGAAGACTGCGGCACGCTCGTGAACCCGCTTGTCCCATGGGGCGTCAGCGGCGCCTTTTTTGCGGCTGCGCTGGGCGTCCCGGTGACCGAATACGTTCCATACGCAACCTTTTTGTGGGTCAGCCCGCTGTTTACGTTTGCTTTGGCGCTCATCCCGATGCTGCAGAAAAACTCGCTGGGTAAGCATTAACAGGTTCGGCGTAACCCGGCAAATCATCACCGCTTCGCGCACATAAGGTTTGGAGCCTTAGAGCATAGTAAAAGCGATCCCTATAGGGGAGTTTTTCAGAAACAGGCAAAAAGAAGGGAGCATTACGAATGGAAACGAATAAATATAAAGAAGCCGAAGCGGACCGCTTGAACTTTCACGATAAGACCGACGATGTCGTTCGGCGCGAACCCGCCACGACCAATGTCGACGATGCCGTTGCGGCGATGACCTCGCATATCAATAAATACGACGTACCGGATGAGCTGGAAGAAAAATAACGAATGGAAAAAAGCGCGCACAGGCCGACCTGCTGCGTGCTTTTTTTGGGAACCTACCGGCAACTGATCGAACGACGAACCCCGCATTTTTCGAATCCGACCAATCCCCGAGCCAAAGTCCTGGGATGTTTCGGGTTGCATTGGATTTACAAATCGACCCATCTTTTGTAATCTAATAGAAATCGATTCAGGGGGAAAGGAACGTAACGATGAGCGAGCAGGATGAACGTTACCGGGCGTTGGAAGAGCGTGTGGCCGATTTAGAGCAGCAGCTCTATGAAACGCGAAAGGGCTCTAAAGGTCTACGCATCGTTTTGTACGTTATTTTTGGCATTTTTTTAGCTCTGATTTTACTGGGAATTTTGCAATTTGTATCGGCTTAGCTGCAGCGACACAATACCACTACATCATAACAATGCGCTGAATCCTCCGTTTCGGGGGATTTTTCGTTTTATTGGATAGAATCTATAGAATACAAACCTAAAACCTGAATTTCTCACCTCCCGTTGTCCGCCGATTCCCTGCATAATGGGTTCATACCAAACAAAAAGGGGAATAAACGATGGCGAAAATGTCCAAATGGTTCAGCCTGGTGATGGCAGGCACGTTGGCCCTCAGTTTGACGGCATGCGGCGGAAGCAAAACCGATGACGGCAGCGCTTCTTCGAAGGCGGGGTTCGGCGGGGAAAAGACGGAAACGGTCAAGGAAAAAAACGTGACGATTACGTTCCAAAATATTTATCCGGATCCGACCGATCCGAAAAACAAGCTGATGAACAAACTCGTCAAGCAATACGAAACGGAGCATCCAAACATCAAGATCGAGCTTGATTCCCTCAATACCGACCAGCAAAAGCTGAAGCTGAAAACGCAGGCGGCATCGAAGGAGGTTCCGGACATTACCGTCGTGAACCCGGCCGCGCAAATGCAGCCATTCGTGGAAGCGAAGCTGCTGGCTCCGCTTGACGACATGCTGGATCAAAACGGGCTGCGGGGCACGTTCCAGGACGGGCTTCTCGACTGGTACAGCTTTGACGGCCATACTTACGCGGTGCCGGACGGCAACAACATCGGCGTGGTGTATTACAACAAAGAGCTTTTCGAAAAAGGCGGCGTCAACGTGCCGACGACGTTCGAGGACATGCTGGATGTCGTCAAAACGTTAAAACAAAAAGGCATCCAGCCGATGGCCATCGGCGAAAAAGATACGTGGACGGGATCGTTCCTTTTTATGAACATGCTGCTTCGCACCAACAACGGCCCGGGTTTTCTGAAAGACGTATTGGACAAAAAGAAAACGTTTGAAGACCAGGCGTTTAAGGAAGCGGTGGACGCGTTCCAAAACCTGATCCAAGCCGGCGCCTTCCAGGAGGGCGTGACGTCCTTCGATTACAACGCCGGCGAAAACCTGTTCAAAACCGGCAAAGCGGCCATGTATTTTATGGGCACTTGGGCGACGGGAGGCATCGAAACCTCATCCGTGAACGGAAAAGTCGGCGTCTTCAAGTTCCCGACGATCAACGGCAAGGGCAATCCGGACGAGTTTATGTTGGCGCCGGGAAGTGCGTTTGCGATCTCCGCGGACAGTAAACATTTGGATGAAACGAAGGCGTTCCTGAACTGGTTCATGGTGAATTTCCCGAAAGAGGCGTTTGAAGCCAAAGGCGCAGTAGGGATCGGGCAAAAAGTGGACGGCGACTTCAAAGCCGCCGGATACTCCGATATGGCGATGGAAGTGCTCAACCTGTTTAAAGGGGTGAAAGGCGGGGACCTGGCGTTCGACAACACGATGAATCCGGGTACGGCCCAGGCGCATCTCACCAGCATCCAAAACCTGTTCGTTCAGAAAAAGGACTCGGCCGAAGTTGCGAAGGAACATCAGGCAGCCTTTGAAGCGAACAACAAATAAGATTGACGCTCAAGTGAAGGGAACGCGTGCTTTAGGCGGCATGCCGTTCCCTTCTGCTCCATAAAGACCAGCACCAATAGAGGAGGGGTTCGCCATGAACGTGCTCAAGGTTTCCCGCATCACGATCGCCGCGTTTGTGCTGCCTTGCTTGATCATTTACGTAGGAATCGTGTTTGTTCCGATTCTCGTTTCGATGTACAGTGGACTGCTGGATTGGAACGGCATCGGGGAGTCCAGGTTCATCGGCTTCGAAAATTTCAAAAACCTGTTTTTTCATGATCCGGTCTTTTGGCCGTCCGTACGAAGAACGTTGATGTTCGCCGTTTTTTCGATGGCGGAAATTCCGGTTGCGCTGCTTGTGGCGATTTTGCTGAAACGATACATCCGCAGGCCGAATTTTCTTGTCTCCAGTTATTTTTTGCCTGTCATTTTGTCGGTCGTCGTCGTTGGCCAGTTGTGGAAAACCATCTACAACCCCGCGTCGATGGGCGGCATGCTGAATCAGGTGCTTCAGGCGGTCGGTCTCGGATCATGGGCCCATGAATGGCTTACCGATCCTTCCGTCGCAATGTTTTCGCTGTATTTCGTGGCGCTGTGGCAATACCTCGGTTACCATACGCTGATTCAATATACGGGGATTCTTAACGTTCCCGAAGAGATTTACGAGGCTGCGCGCATCGATGGCGCCGAAGGTTTTGCCGCCGACCGTTACATCACGTTCCCGAACATCATCCCGATTTTCAAAATATCGATCGTGCTGGCGTTTATCGGCTCGCTGCAGGCGTTCGACATGGTAATGGTCATGACGGGGGGCGGACCCGCGCATGCGACCGACGTCATCTCGACCCATATGTACAACATGTCCTTTTTGTCCATGAAATACGGCTACGGCAGCTCGATCGCGGCGTTTTTGGTCGTCTTGTGCCTTGCTGCCACGTTCCTGATCAACCTCATATTCAACAAACTGGAGAAACGGTTTTCGTAAAGGGGGAAAAACGCCATGGATTCCAGCTCTGTCGTAACGTTGAACAAGCCGGCGGCCGCCGCCCGCCGCGGACGGTTTTCCATTCAGAAGACGATCGTCATCCTGTTTTTGTCCATTCTCGTGGTGACGCAGGTATACCCGCTGCTTTGGCTTGTGCTGTATTCGCTGAAAACAAACGAGGAGATTTTGTCGGGGAGCTTCTTTGCCCTGCCGCATGCGCCGCAGTGGAGCAATTACAGCGCGGCGCTTGAAGGGAATTATTTTCGGTATTTGCTGAACAGCTTGTTCGTCACGTCGGTGACGATGATTACGGTCATTTTGCTAAGCTCGCTGTGCGCGTATGCCATCAGCCGGTTCCGGTGGCGCGGCGGGCAGGCCGTGATGCTGCTGTTCCTGATCGGGATGATGATTCCGATGCAGGCGACGCTGCTGCCGCTGATGATCATTTTCAAGAACATTCACGTGCTGAACACGCATTTGTCGCTTATATTGCCTTACGTCGCTTTTTCGATGCCGATCGCGGTGTTTATTTTAAGCGGGTTCATGAAAACCATTCCGCACGAGATCGAAGAATCGGCCGTCATCGACGGCGCCAGCATCATCCGCATTTTCCGCAGCATCATTTTGCCGGTGTCCGTGCCGCCCGTGATGACGGTGTGCATTTTGACTTTCATTAACATCTGGAACGAATACATTTTGGCGGCCACGTTCATTTCATCGGAAAAGCTAAAAACGCTGCCGTTTGGCGTCAACAGCTTCGTCAGCCAATATTCCGTCAACTACGGCGCGATCGGAGCTTTTCTCGTGCTTGGCGCGCTTCCGGTCATCATCATTTACTTCCTCCTTGCCGACAAAATCACGCAGGGGATGGTGGCAGGCGCGGTCAAAGGTTAACTTGTAAAAAACGTACGGAACAAGCGGAGCGTATGCTAAAATGGTCACGAAATGTCGAATGCTTGAAAGGGGGACGTTACGTCTCGTGAGACGCTTCCGATCCATACGCAGCCGCTTGTTCCTGCTTTTTATGGGATGCATGACGGGTATTTTGATTTTGATGAGCTTCCTCTATTACAATCGGACGTTATCGATCATCCACACGAAGGTGAGCGACATCGCCGAAAAAAACATTTCCCAGACCGCGGGTCTTTTCAACCTGATGCTGCAAGGCTACAACAGCTTGTCCAAGTCGCTGAACAGCAATTACGAGCTTACCCGCCTGCTCCAGGAGAAGTCGTCCAATCCGGCGGTTTCGATCATCAATGAACGCACCATTACAAATATTATCGGAGCAGCCTATTATTCGCGGGACGACGTGCTGGGCATCCACATTTTATCGAAGGACGGCAAGGTGTACAGCTACGAAAGGCAGTTCGCTGGCGTCATCGACAACAACTACGCGCAGACCGAATGGTACAAAAAGCTGGGGGAATCTTCCGGCAACATGGTCTGGCTCGGACTTTACCCGGGTTCGCCGATCAACACGATGCAGCCCCAGAAGCGGGTGTTTGTGTTCGGGCGCAAGCTGTACGATCTGGATAACCACAAAGAGATCGGGATGTTGATGATCGAAACGAACCCGTCGCCAATCATGGAAGCGCTATCGAACGTAAGCATCAGTCCCGGGACACAGGTTTACATTGTGGACGATGACGGCAAGATCATCGCTTCCTCCGAGCAAAAGGGAACGAAACGCCCGGAGCTGGAAAAGCTGCCGAAACCTTTGGAGGACGAAAAAATCGTGGCGGACGGCACCTCGAAAGAATTGATCGTCGCGGCGAACACGTCGCTGGCCGGATGGACGATCTACGGTTTGACACCCAAAAAAGACATCCAGGCCGAGGTTTACCGGACAACGAAATTTCTCATCGTCGTCGTGCTTGTGCTCATTATTTTGTCCACGGTGCTGGCTTCGATCGTGTCGCGGAACATTGCGTCCCCGCTGAAGCTTTTGATCCGGGAGATGAAAAAGGTGGAGATGGGGAACTTCAGCGGATCCGTGAACGTCGATTCCTTCGAGGAAATCAACAGCCTGGTCTCCTCGTTTAACCGGATGGTGCACCGCATGGACGAGCTGATCGAAACGATCAAAGCGTCGACGGTCAGCGAAAAAAACGCGCAGCTGCAAGCGCTGCAGGCGCAGGTCAATCCTCATTTTCTCTACAACACGCTGGACATGATCTATTGGATGCTGGACGAGCAGGAAAATGAACGGCTAAGCAGGGTCGTCCTGGCGCTCTCGCAAATGTTCCGGTACAGCAGCAACTGGGAGGAAGCGGCCCGAACGACGCTTGGGCGCGAGCTGGAGCAAATCCGCCATTATTTGACCATCATCGAAACGAGGCTTGGCGGAAGGCTGCAAACGGAGATTGCCGCGGATGAAAAGTGGATGAACGCCCCTCTTCCCAAAATGACGATCCAGCCCATCATCGAAAATGCGGTCAAATATGGCCTGGAGCCGAAGGAAGGCGTCGGCCTGCTGAAAGTGAGTACGGAGGTCCGGGAAAAAAAGCTGCTGATCAAAATCGAAGACAACGGGATGGGCATGAACGGCGAAACGCTGAAAAGGGTGAGGGAGACGATGGCAGCGAAACATCAGCGGGATGCGAGTGCCAAAGATGTGGGGCCAAGGCGCGGCATCGGGCTTCGAAACGTTCATGACCGCCTTGTCATGATGTTCGGCGAAACTTACGGGCTGCGCGTCGAGAGCGAGTTGATGAACGGCACGACGGTGGTCGTCGCCATTCCGATTCCGGCAGAAGGGGAGGGTGAAGGATGAACATATTGGTCGTGGACGACGAAAGCGTAATCCGGGAAGGCATCAAACGCACGATCCGCAGGGCGTTTCCGGAGCACGGCGTGCAATTGGCGGAAGGACCGGACGAAGCGGCGCGAATACTCCGGGGCGGTCAAATCGACGTCGTGTTGACGGACATATTGATGCCGGGCATGACCGGGCTGGAGCTGATGCAGCTGTCGAGAAGCAGTTATCCGCACGTGAAATGGGTCATTATCTCCGCCTATTCCGAATTCGCTTATGCCAAAGAAGCGGTAAGACTCGGGGCTAAAGATTATATGCTGAAACCGATCGGAAAGGATACGCTTATTTCCATGATCGCGCAGCTCGGGGAGGAGGTGGAGCGGGACGCCGAACAGGAGCAGGAGGCGAAAATGCTTCACAGCAGCCTGAAGTTTTTGCGGGAGGCGGTTTTTCAGCGTTGGGCGGCGGGGCTGGATATCGGGAATATGGATATCGCCCCGTTTGTGGAAAGGCATTCCCGGTTCCATCTGGTCCTTGTGAAAATGGAAAGCGACGAAGCCGTTCATCTCGAGCATTTTATCGTCGAAAACGTGATGACCGAGCTTATCGAACGATACGGGGAAGGTTTTGTTGCAAGTCTGGACGGGAAAAGCCTGCTGGGACTCGTCACCGCGGAATCGCAGGACGGGGCGAAGCGATTGAACGATGAGCTGCGGCAGCATCTGAAGAAATACGTGAAGGTTCCGTTCCAAATTCAGCTGTCCGAAGAAATGAACGATTTCAACGGTATTCCGGCAATGATCCGGCGCATGGGACGGAACTCCGGCGCGCTTGAATTTGAATATTACGCACCGGGAGGCAACCGGGCCGTCGAAGTAGCCGTTCAATACATACGGGCCCATTACAATACGGACGTCACGCTGGAAAAGGTCGCTTCCATCGTCTTTTTGAATCCGGCGTATTTGAGTCAGGTTTTTAAGCAAAAAACGGGGAGCGGGTTCAAGGAATACGTCACCGCGCTGCGCATGGAAAAGGCGGCGGAGCTGTTGGCGCACACGCAGCTTAAGCTGGCGGACATCGCCGAAAAAATCGGCTACCAGGACGTAAAGCATTTCACCCAGGTTTTCCGCAAGCGAATGAACATGACTCCGACGGAATATCGCCAGCAATTTGGGAGGGAAGCCGGATTGAATCGGATTTGCCCGTAATGATTGACCGTTATATGCTGAAGTTTGATCTTATAGACGATGCCTTGCCGTTCAAGCGGCAGGGCTTTTCGCTGTGTGCTTATGGCGGTTGGGAAATCCGCTTCAGTGCGGATTTGTCAGTTTAAGAAGACTGCTTATTGCCAAATGGGAACAAATGTTCTATAATTGAATTATTATGATGCAAAGCGTTTGGGTCACACAAGGGGGAATCGTCATCATGGATAGATGGAACGTCGGGGAGCGCATGCGGAAGGATCGGAGCCCTGGATTAAGCATCGCTTTTATTGAAGAAGGCCGAATCGTTTCTCGCGAATGTAGGGGAGAACGGACTGCCGGGAGCGGAGAACCTGTCGGCGAGAGTACGATGTTTAATGCCTGTTCCATCAGCAAATTTGCGGCGGGCATGTTAGCCCTTCTTTTGGTAGAGGAACGCGTCCTACATTTGGACCAAGCGGTGAACCAACAGCTTCTGTCATGGCGGATACCCGATCATCCCGAGTTTGATTCCGGCGATGTTACGCTCCGCAGGCTGCTCGGCCATCAAGGCGGATTTGCCGACCCTGACGGAAGTTTCGGTACGTACGGCAAAACGCTAGGGACTCCATCCATGGCGGAATTGTTGAAAGGTTTGACGCCCTATCGGCAGCAGCCCGCTGCGTTGGCAGCAAAGCCAGGAAGCCGGTTCATATACTCGGATACGGGGTTTTGCATCCTTCAGCTGCTGATCGAAGAGGCGACAGGGGAAGCTTGGGATAAACTCATGCGCACCAAAATATTCGAGCCACTGCAGATGGCGAACAGCCGTTTCGTAACGAACGAATCGGAAATTCGTGACGGATCGGCGGCAGGGCATAACAAACGCGGAATCCGGCTGGAAGGTTACCCCATCTACCCGTTTGCTGCGGCTGCCGGCTTGTGGTCGACGCCGACGGATCTGGCATTGTTGATGGCCGAGCTTATGTTTTCGCTGCAGGGGAAAGGGAAACTGGGCATATCCGCGGAGACGGCTCGAGAAATGATCAAACCTCAGGGCGGCTTTAAATGGGCTGGACTTGGCGTATTTATGGATGACCCGAACGTAGAATTGGAGCTTAGCTCTCTGGGATGGGGAGAAGGTTTTCAATGCATGATGACCGCTTATCCCGGGAAAGGCAGGGGAGCGGTGCTGATGATGAACGCGGATCCGGGAGTGCATCAAACGAACAGCTTGCTCGGATATATCGCAAACATGTGGCAGCAGGAGAATTCCGGCGCATAAAAAACAAGCCCTTGTTCTCCTGAAAAAGAACAAGGGCTTGTCCGTTGATGAATTCAAAAAACGGATTAATGAATGTCACGGAACAAACCGACAACTTTGCCGAGGATCGTGACGTGGTTCAAGCGCAAAGGCTCATAAGAAGGATTCTCCGGTTGGAGACGGATATGATCCTTTTCTTTATAGAACGTTTTTACGGTAGCTTCGTCCTCATCGGTCATGGCAACGACAATATCGCCGTTATCCGCGGTCTGCTGCTGGCGGACGATGACATAGTCCCCGTTGTGAATGCCCGCCTCGATCATGCTGTCTCCGACGACGGAAAGCATGAATACTTTCTCATCCCCTACATAATGCTGAGGCAGAGGGAAATAATCCTCGATATTCTCCGTAGCGGTAATCGGTACGCCGGCCGTAACCTTACCTACTACGGGAACACGCGCGATCGTTTGCGTGAAAAGGTTGCTGCTTTCGGACTCTTCCTGACCCAAAATCTCAATGGCCCGAGGTTTCGTAGGGTCCCTGCGGATCAACCCCTTCTTCTCAAGCCTGTCCAAATGGCCATGAACCGTCGAGCTGGAAGCCAGACCCACGGCTTCGCCGATTTCGCGAACGGAAGGCGGATACCCCTTGGCCCGGACTTCGTTCCTTATAAATTCCAGTATCGCTTGCTGCCGGCTAGATATCTTCGACATTCCCCATCAACCCCATTAGTAACGTTTGGTAAAAGTATACCATAGAACTTCCGTTCGTACAAACACAAGTTCTAAAAATGAGAACATGAATTTTCCTTTCGTAAGAACAATTGTTCGAAAAAACTATTGAACAAAACATGTGTTCGTGTTATATTGTTCTCATACAAGAACAAACGTTTGGAGGAACAGTTAACATGTTAAAATATAGTACATACCAAAGCATATATAATCATGAAATGACGGAAACGGGACGCGGCGGCTTGATGGACCGGTTGCCTGTGCTGCGGGTCATGCTCACGCGCCGTTTGATGCTGAAGCTGCTGCTCGCTGTCGTCATCATATCCGCAGGATGTACAGGCATGGTACGCGTATTTGCAGGTTCTCCACAAGATGATACGCAAGTGGAGCAGGTTGTCGTTGCCCAGGGAGATACGCTATGGGAGATCGCGTTGAACCACAAACCGAAAAACATGGATACCCGTGCTTATATTCGGATGATTAAGGAGATGAACCATCTAAAGACCAGCAGCATACAAGCCGGCGATGTTCTTTCTCTTCCTATATATTAATAGTCGTTTTACGCCGAAGAGCTTGGTAAGGTTAACGCCTTGACAAGCTCTTTTTCTCATGGCAAAGTTAGGTATGAATTGATTAATGGAGGAGTTATACATGGATATCGACAGCTTAGTTCAGCGCATTAACGAACTTGCCCGGAAGGATAAGGAAACGGGTCTGACGAAGGAAGAAACCGAGGAACGCGCCAAACTGCGCGAAAGATATCTCCAAAACGTCCGCCGCAATTTCAGGGCCCAATTGGATTCGATCGAATGGGTTGAAGATCGTGAAGGCGGAAAGCGCAAATAAAATAAGGAACTGAATGGTTAAGGGGGTAAAACGATGTCCCGATCATGGGAAAGAATGGTTCAGAAAAACTCGACACAACTAAATAAACAGCGCAAAAAGCAAGGCAAGCCTTCGCTTTATTCCTCGAACGGATCCGCCACGGCCGACATATTCAGAGGGCGCAACTTCGTCCTTCCGATCACGTTGGTGGCGCTTGCCGTAGTTTACCTTTTGCTCGGCATGGCGAGCCAGCAGGCCTCGATGAACACTTCGCTGAATTGGATCGTTGTAGGGCTGTATGTCCTGCTGGCGGTGATGATTTTTCTGCGCCGTCCGTTTCTTAAAGTGGATAAAAACACGCTTTCGACGGTCAAGTTCAATCGCGACCGCCGCTTGACCGCGGATCAAATCGCAAAAATCAAAGCCGGATCCGGCTCGATCGTGATCGAACTTCAAGGCACGAAAGGAAAAAACGGCAAGGTTTCAAAAGGGGGAAACTGGGTGTTCACCCGCTTGATCAACCGTTACGATACCGATGCCATGGCTGCGCGTCTCGAACGTTTTGCCGAAGCACACAAGATTCCGTTTGAAAAATAATAAAATAGATAACTTGTTGGGAGAGGGATGGGGAAGATGGGTGTATCCGCTGTTTTTTTTGATTTGGACGATACGTTGTTGTGGGACGAACGAAGCGTGAAGGAAGCTTTCCGGGCAACCTGCGAAAAGGCGGCAGCCAAAACGGGAATCGATGCCGACGAACTTGAAGCGGCCGTCCGCAAGGAAGCGCGGGCGTTGTACGAAACGTACGATACGTATGCATTTACGGCGATGATCGGCATTAATCCGTTCGAAGCTTTATGGGGCGACTTTACGGTAGGGCAGCAGCCCGAATTCCGCCGCATGGCCGAAATCGTTCCTGAGTACCGGAAGGAATCCTGGCGCCGCGGGTTAGCCGAGCTTGGCGTCGAAGACGAACAGCTGGCTGATGAGTTGGCGAAGCAATTCGGGGTGGAAAGACGGGCCCGTCCTCACGTTTATGAGGAAACGTTTCAGGTGCTGAAGGAGCTGAAGGGGAACTACAAGCTTTTGCTGCTGACAAACGGTTGTCCCGGCCTGCAGCAGGAAAAGCTGGACGGCGTGCCGGAACTTGCCCCTTTCTTTAATGAAGTGGTCATCTCGGGTAATTTCGGAAAAGGCAAGCCGGATCCGGGCATTTTTGAACATGCGCTCTCGCGTATGAACATAGCGCCGGAAGAAGCCGTCATGGTAGGCGACAAGCTTTCCACCGACATTAAAGGCGGTTTGGCCGCCGGGTTGACGACCGTCTGGATCAACCGCAACGGAAAACCTTATCATTCCAACATCCAGCCCCACTATGAAATCAAACATCTATCGGAACTTCACGGCATTTTGGAGTCGCTGAAGGAACAAAGATAAGCTGAATGTAAAGAGTTTCACCATGTGAGTCAAAGTCTGCCATACGCGTCTATTCGCTGCATGCGCAGACTTTTTCTTTTGTGCCTAGGAAAATGGCCGTATGCTTTCATCATGATTTGTCAATAAATTGTGAACGTGCCGCCGTTTTGGAAGCAACAAAAACATGTATAATATTTTGAGGCGACGTGAAACGCATACATACATGCAGAATACGTAAGGGAGTGGCAGGAAATGAAAAACAAATTGGGCTTAGCCGGAGTCGCTTTGCTTGTCGTATTGGCTTTAGCCGGTTGCGGCAGCAGCGGCGGACACGACGGCATGAATATGGACGAAGGCATGATGGAGCCTTTGAAAGTCGATTTAAGCTTAACGCCGGAGCAGGCGAAAGTGGGAGAAAAGGTTTCGATCGAAGCCCATGTCACGCAAAAGGATAAAAACGTGGATAAAGCGGACAAAGTGGAGATCGAAATCGTAAAAGAAGGAGACAGCAGCGTGCATGAAAAGGTGCCGGCGAAAAATGCGGGAGACGGGAAATACGTGCTCGAAAAAACGTTCGACAGCGCCGGAGACTATAAAATCACCTCTCATGTCACCTACGGACCGCAGCATACGATGCCGACCAAAACGTTGACGGTCAGCGAATAAATGCATTCTAAGCGAAGCAAAACCCCGCCCTTGATCAAGGAGCGGGGTTTTTGGCTTTGAAAATGACTGAAAAATGCATGTTCGTTTATTGTCGTGCGTTAGGCTTTTTGGAAGCTTGGGTCTTCGACGGGGTAAGCCACCCAGCCGTTCTTTTCTATAAAGAGACGTACGGCAATGATTTGGCGGTTGTCCATCAGCGTGAAAAAATGGTTGGTGTTTTCGGGAACCGAAATGACGTCGCCGGCTTCCAGCTCCACGTTGAAATACCCGATATCGCCGCTGCCTTTGATGACAAAAATGCCTTTGCCGCCGACGATCGCGCGGATTTCATCTTCCGTGTGGGTATGAACCTCTTCAAACTTGTTCAGCAGATCTTCCAAGTTCGGCGTCGCGTCGGACAACGTGATCACGTCCCAGATTTGATAGCCGCGGCGCGCCGCCAAATCGCGGATTTCCTCGTCGTACACCTTCAGAATTTCGTTTTTTTGCTCATCATTTAATTGGAAGTTATTTTGAAGCTCGGCCGGAAGCTTGGAGGCGTCCCATTTTTCAAACAACACATTTTGTTTGTTTAAAAATTCACGAACATTATCGTCACCGGTGATTCTTTCGTTCGTATTGCGGATTACAATTTCAGCCATGTACTTTCCCCTCTTTTCCACTTGGATTAATTCATATTATAACGAGGCCGCCATTTTTTGTCGATGCGTTTCTTTCGCGTTGATTGCAGCCGGACCGCCGTTTTTGGCACTTTTCTAAAGATAGGGATTCTGCTAAACTAGAATTTAACGTTTCGCGAGGGGGAAAATGAATGAACAGACCTAGCTTGCAGGAAATCATGAAAGACCGAATATTGATACTCGATGGTGCCATGGGTACCATGATCCAGCAGGTCCAGCTCGGTCCCCAGGATTTTGGAGGAGAAGAACTCGAAGGCTGCAACGAGATGCTCGTGCTGACGCGTCCGGATGTCATCGAAGAGATCCATGAAAAATATCTGGAAGCAGGAGCGGATCTGATCGAAACGAATACCTTCGGCGCAACGTCGGTTGTGCTGGCGGAATACGATATACCTGAAAAAGCCGCGGAAATCAACCTGAAAGCGGCGGAAATCGCCCGCCTGGCGGCAGACAAGTTCAGCACGCCGGACAAGCCGAGATACGTGATCGGAGCGATGGGGCCGACGACCAAAACGTTGTCGGTAACCGGCGGCGTAACGTTTGATGAACTGGTTGCCAGCTACAAGGAGCAGGCGATGGCTTTAATCGAAGGTCGCGTCGACGCGCTGCTGCTTGAAACGAGCCAGGACACGCTGAACGTCAAAGCCGGGAGCATCGGCATCCGCCAGGCGTTTGAAAGCAGCGGCACGACGCTGCCGGTCATGATCTCCGGCACGATCGAACCGATGGGCACGACGCTTGCCGGGCAAAATATCGAAGCTTTTTATATTTCGCTGGAGCATTTGAACCCGATTTCGGTCGGTCTCAACTGTGCGACAGGCCCCGAATTTATGCGGGACCATATCCGTTCTTTGTCCGCCATGGCCAAGACGGCCATAAGCTGCTATCCGAACGCCGGACTGCCGGATGAAAACGGAAATTACCACGAATCGCCGGATTCGCTGGCACACAAGATGGAAGATTTCGCGAAGCACGGATGGTTAAACATTGCGGGCGGCTGCTGCGGAACGACGCCGGATCACATCCGGGCGATGTCCGAGGCGATGGCGAAATACGAACCGCGTCCGCTGGAAGGTTTCCACGCACCGGCGATCTCCGGCATCGAACCGGTTTATATCGAGCAGGATAACCGTCCTTATATGGTAGGGGAAAGAACGAACGTCCTCGGCTCGCGCAAATTCAAGCGGCTCATCGTCGAAGGCAAATTCGAGGAAGCTTCCGAAATCGCCCGCGCCCAAGTGAAAAACGGGGCCCATGTCATCGACGTGTGCGTCCAGGACCCGGACCGGGATGAAACGGAGGACATGAAAAACTTCCTGGAGTTGGTCGTCAAAAAGGTCAAAGTGCCGCTCATGATCGATACGACCGATGCGGCGGTCATTGATCTGGCCTTAAAATATTCGCAGGGCAAATCGATCATTAACTCCATTAATCTTGAAGATGGTGAAGAAAAATTCGAAAAGGTGACGCCGCTCATCCACAAATACGGTGCGGCCGTCGTTGTCGGGACCATTGACGAAACCGGACAGGCCATACATCGCGACGACAAGCTTAAAGTGGCCCAAAGATCTTATGATCTTCTCGTAAACAAGTATAAGCTGGCGCCGGAGGACATCATCTTCGACACGCTCGTTTTCCCTGTCGGGACAGGGGACGAGCAGTATATCGGCTCCGCCAGGGAAACGATCGAGGGCATCCGGTTGATCAAACAAGCGATGCCGGAATGCCATACGATTCTCGGGATCAGCAACGTGTCCTTCGGGTTGCCGGAGGCGGGGCGCGAGGTGCTCAATTCGGTATTCCTCTACGAATGCACGAAAGCCGGCTTGGATTACGCGATCGTCAACACGGAAAAACTGGAGCGTTACGCCTCGATTCCGGAAGAAGAGCGCAAGCTCGCGGAAGCGCTGATTTATGACACGAACGACGAAACGCTCGCTGCGTTTGTCGCCGCATTCCGGAATAAAAAGGTCGAGAAGAAAGAAAAGCTGTCCAACCTGACGCTGGAAGAACGACTTGCGTCCTATGTGGTGGAAGGCTCCAAAGAAGGCCTGATTCCGGACCTCGATGCCGCTCTTCAAAAATACGGCGCGCTGGAAATCATCAACGGACCGCTGATGACGGGCATGGCAGAAGTCGGCAGGTTGTTCAACAACAATGAGCTGATCGTCGCCGAGGTGCTGCAGAGCGCGGAAGTGATGAAAGCGTCCGTATCGTACCTGGAACAGTTTATGGAGAAAAACGAAACCTCGGTCAAAGGCAAAATGCTGCTTGCGACCGTCAAAGGCGACGTACACGACATCGGGAAAAACCTCGTGGAAATCATTTTGTCCAACAACGGTTACGAGATTGTCAATCTGGGCATAAAAGTAGCACCGGAAACAATTATCGAAGCTTACCGCAGGGAAAAAGCCGATATGATCGGCTTGTCCGGACTGTTGGTCAAATCGGCGCAGCAAATGGTCGTTACCGCTCAGGATTTGAAAAACGCGGGCGTGGATGTGCCGATTTTGGTTGGCGGCGCCGCGTTGACGCGCAAGTTCACGAAGACCCGGATCCGTCCGGAATACAACGGGCTTGTCGTATACGCCAAAGACGCGATGGACGGGCTCGATTTGGCGAACAAGCTGATGGACCCGGTTCAGCGCGAAGCGATGAAGGCGGAAATGGACGCCGAATTAGAAGCGCTCAAGGCGGAAGGCGAAAAACGCCAAGAGCTGCCTGAAATTACGCGCGCGGCCAAGTCCAACGTATCGACCGACGTACCGGTGTTTATGCCGCCGGACTTGGAGCGTCATATCATCCGGAATTATCCGATATCCCACATCGTTCCATACATGAATATGCAGATGCTTCTAGGGCATCATCTGGGGCTGCGCGGGCAGGTAGAGCAGCTTTTGGCCGAAGGCAACGAAAAGGCTTTGGAATTGAAAGCGACGGTCGACGGCTTGCTTGAGCAGGCGGTTTCCGAAGGCATCATTCAGGCGCATGCGATGTACCGTTTCTTCCCGGCCCAATCCCGGGGGAACGATGTCGTCATTTACGACCCCGAAGACGTGAGCAAAGTGCTTCATACGTTCACCTTCCCGCGTCAAAACGTGCCGCCGTTCCTATGTCTTGCGGATTTCCTGAAGTCGCACGACAGCGGACAGATGGACTATGTCGGATTTTTGGTGGTCACGGCCGGCCAAGGCATTTCGAAACTGTCTTCCGAATGGAAGGACAGAGGGGATTATCTACGCTCCCATGCCTTGCAGTCGGTGGCGCTTGAAACGGCTGAAGCGCTCGCCGAGCGCGTGCACCATATCATGCGCGATACTTGGGGATTCCCGGATCCGGCGGATATGACGATGAAACAGCGACACGGCGCCCGTTACCAAGGGATCCGCGTTTCGTTCGGTTACCCGGCTTGTCCGGACCTCGAAGATCAGGGTCCTCTGTTCAAGCTGATGCAGCCCGAAGACATCGGC
This sequence comes from Paenibacillus sp. VCA1, assembly GCF_031583795.1. Classification (NCBI taxonomy): domain Bacteria; kingdom Bacillati; phylum Bacillota; class Bacilli; order Caryophanales; family Paenibacillaceae; genus Paenibacillus; species Paenibacillus sp. VCA1. Next base: position 335,384 of record NZ_JAVLSX010000004.1, read on the forward strand.
GTTCATCTGACGGAAGGCTTCATGATGGAACCGGAAGCATCGGTTTCGGCCATGGTGTTTGCCCATCCGGAAGCGCGTTATTTTAATGTCGACAAGGCAAAATGATCTACGGATCCTAAACGGATGAAGCGGGCAAAAAATCCTCCTGTTCGGGAGGTTTTTTTGCCGAAATGAAAGCTGCCAGGCTTGTTTCGAGGAAACGGCCGCTTGATGAAGACGGGAGCGGCCGTTTCTTGTGCTGACATATAGGGAAAGAAGGTTGCTTGTTATGGAACTTGAATTTTTGGGGACCAATGCCGGAGTGCCCTCGCTGCAGCGGAACGTCACGTCGATGGCTCTGCGCATGTTCGAAGAGCGGCGAACGTTTTGGCTGTTCGATTGCGGGGAAGCGACGCAGCATCAGATTCTGCGATCTTCGTTAAAGCTCAGCAAATTGGAGAAAATTTTTATTACGCATTTGCATGGCGACCATATCTTCGGGCTCCCCGGACTGCTGTCCAGCCGGGCATACCAAGGCGGCACGACGAAATTGACCGTGTACGGGCCACCGGGAATCAAACAGTATATCGATGTAAGCCTCGCGCTTAGCCAATCCAGAATCGAATATGAGCTTGAGGTGGTCGAACACGCCGGGGGAATCGTATACGAAGACGAGGACATCGCCGTCGAGTCGCTGCTGCTGGATCACCGGATCGACAGCTACGGCTACCGGATCACGGAGAAGGACAAGCCGGGAAGCCTCGACTTGAAACGGCTGGCCGAGTACGGTCTGAAACCTGGACCCGCGTACGGACGGCTTAAAAGAGGCGAAAGCATCGACCTCGAAAACGGAATGACCCTCCATCCGAGCGACGTGCTTGGAGCTCCGAAGAAGGGGCGGACCATCACGGTTTTGGGGGATACCCGTCCATGCGGCAATGTGTTGAAGCTCGCCCGCGACGCGGATTTGCTTGTGCATGAAGCGACGTTTATGGATGATCTCAAGGAATCGGCGTACAACTACCATCACAGCACGTCCGTCCAGGCTGCCGAAGCGGCGGCCGCCGCCGGAGCGAAGGAACTCATCCTGACTCATTTCAGTTCGCGGTATAAGGATATGGAGCATTTAAAACCGCTGCTGGAGGAAGCCCAGTCCGTGTTTCCCAAGACGCTTCTTGCCGAAGAGCTGATGCTGTTCCCCGTGAGAAGGCATGATGAAGGATAAAAAGACGAAATCCCCATTTACAGAAAGACTCCGCAAGGAGTTCTTTTCTTTTTGGATTGCCGGGGAGATCAAATTATTTTCCGGGAAAGCGCAGGAAATGACATAAGGCACCAGCACCTGCCATCGGGCGGCTGTGTCAGCGGCCGTTCTTTGGCGAACCTCGCAGAAAAAATGTTTAATGAGTCGCGGCGTGGGGGCAAGAAGTACAGAGAAGTTGCGGCATTCCTTCAATTTTTTTAAAATAGAACTGGCGTCATGAGGGAAATCCCTCTATGATTGCCAAGGTTTTCGAAGAAAAGAGGAAGCTGTTATGGCCCAAAATGAAAAGACAAAAGCTCTTTTGATCGATCTTGACGGAACGTTGTACCACGGCAAACACCGGATCCCCGGTGCGGACGAGCTGATCCGGACGTTAAAGCAGCAAGGGGTTCCTTATCTGTTTGTGACGAACAACTCTTCCAGAACAGCGGAAGGCGTAGCGTCGCATCTAATCGGGATGGGGATTCCCGCCGAACCCGGAGACGTATGCACATCGTCGCTTGCCGCCGCCGAATACATCGCCGGGGAATCACCCGGAGCATCGGTGGCTATGCTAGGAGAAGAAGGATTGAGAGAGGCGCTGCTCGATGCCGGATTACATATCGTTGATGAAAACCCGCAATATGTGGTGCAAGGAATCGACCGTTCTTTTACATATGAAAGTTTGGCCCAAGCCGTGCAATGGATCCGCGCGGGCGCCGCATACGTGTTGACCAATCCGGATCTTCTGCTCCCTTCGGACCATGGGCTCGTTCCCGGCGCGGGTTCGCTTGCCGCGTCCATACGGGCCGCATCGGGCGCGGAGCCGGTCGTTATCGGCAAACCGTCGGGACATCTCATCAAATATGCGACGGACAGGCTGGGCATTTCCCCGGGGGAAGCGACGATGGTGGGCGACAACATGCGCACGGATATCGCTGCCGGAGCGGCAGCGGGATGCCGGACGATTTTGGTTTTAACGGGATTAACGACCGAAGAGAACCTGGAGGCGCAAATCGAAGGGGCCGGCGTTAAACCGGATGTCATATGCAAAAACCTGCACGAGTTAACGGAAATGATCCGTTCGAAATCATAGGCCTGACAAAGATTTTGATATCCTATAAGTCATCCATGCTGTAAACGAAAGGAAGATGAACGAATGCCGGAACTGCCGGAGATGGAAAATTACCGAAGACTGCTGACGGAACATATCATTAACCAACCGATCACCCGGGTGGTGATCAATCGGGAGAAATCGCTGAATGTCCCGGCCGAACATTTTATTCAGGAATTGATGGGCCAGCGCGTTGTTTTCGTGGAAAGAAGGGGCAAATTCCTTGTGTTCCATTTGAACAACGGCCGGCGTTTGCTGCTGCATTTGATGCTCGGCGGCATGCTGTTTTACGGAACCGAAGAAGAGCGGCCAAGCCGGAATACGCAGGTAGAGATCGCTTTCGGGTCAAGTACGCTCTATTTTATCGGACTTCGCCTCGGGTATCTTCATCTGCTGTCTGCGAAGGAAACCGAAGAAACGTTGAAGCCGCTCGGGCCGGAGCTGCTGGACCGCCGAATGAACAAGGAGCGTTTTATAACGCTGGTGAAGGGCCGTCGCGGTTCCTTAAAAACCCTGCTCGTCAATCAGCACGTCATTGCTGGGATCGGCAATTGCTATGCGGACGAAATCGCGTTTGAGGCAGGTCTGCTGCCGTCGGCGAAAATACAGGACCTGTCCGAGGAAACGCTGGGCCGATTGTATGATGCGGCCGTCAAAGTGCTGCCGGATGCGCTGGAACACGGCGGATATATGGAGTCGCCTTTTATGGCCGGCGATACGTTGACCGGAGGTTATGACGAAATGTGCAAGGTGTACGACCGCGAAGGGGAAAGCTGCGTTCGCTGCGGCGGGGTCGTGACCCGAATCGAATTGACGGGCCGAAAAGCTTTTTTCTGTCCGTCCTGCCAGCATGAGCGTTAAAAGACGAATCGGCTGCCATGTCAGCACCCGCGGCGGGTTTGGGAGAGCCGCCCGGCGGGCATGGGACATGGGGGCAAAATCGTTTCAATATTTTCCGAAAAATCCGCGCAGCCTTTCGATCAAAGAGCTTGATGGATCGGCTGCGGCGGATTGCTTTCGTTTTTGCCGGGAAATGGATTTGCCGAGCATCGCCCATACGCCTTACCCGGTTAATATCGCGATTGGAGAAACCCGCGGCCGGGATCTTTACGACGCCACGGTCGCCTCGCTCAAAAACGACTTGATCATCGCCGAAGCCTGCGGCTCCGTAGGCATCGTCGTGCATTTCGGACATTTGAAAAGCAACGACCCGTTACAGGGCTATAAAAATATAATACAATGTTTAAATGAAACGCTTGGCGGCTGGCAGGGCAAGGCTAAAATTTTGCTCGAAAACCAGGCGGGGCTGCCGGGATCGATGGGGATTACGCTCGAAGAACTGGTCTATGTCAGAAATTTGGCCGATGAGCCGGAGAAAATCGCATTTTGTCTGGATACCTGTCATGCTTACGCATCGGGAACGTGGAAACCGGACCAAACCGACCGCTTTATGGAACGGGGGCGGGAGCTTGGGTATTGGAAAAACTTGGCGGCCGTTCACCTGAACGGCTCCAAATATCCGTCCGGCTCGGGCAAAGACCGCCATGCCAGGATCGGCGAGGGCTGCATCGGAGCGGAACGTTTGGCCAGTCTCATTTCGTTTCCGGAGTTTGAAGGCAAACCGGTCGTTTTGGAGACGGATCCGGGTCCGGACGGTACGCACGGGGACGAATTCGAATTGCTGCACCGCCTTTTGGGAGAGAAAAAGTAAAACGTTGGAAATCGGGAGAAAGGGGGGACGGACGTGCTGCATGTTTATCTGGATGATTACCGGCGCTGCCCGGACGGCTTCGTTTTGGCAAGAAACGCCCAGGAATGCCTGATCATGCTGGAGGAGTGCGAGGTCGGCATTTTATCGCTGGATTACGACCTTGGCATCGGCGAGCCAACCGGCAAGGATGTGGTGCGCGGCATGATCGCAGGCCAGCTGTTCCCGCGGGAAATCTTTTTGCATACGTCCAGCATGCGGGGGAAAAGGGAAATGTACGAGCTGCTGTACCAATCCGTGCCGGAGCACGTCAAACTGCATAACGGCCCCATGCCCCAGGAGTTGCTGGAGCGGATCGCCAAGGAGGAGCGGTCATGAGGACGCTTGACGAGAGGCAGCTTTTGGAGGAGCTGTGGCGCAAAGGCGAGCCCTTGGCCGTTTTTCTGCACACTCCTTTTTGCGGAACGTGCAAAGTGGCGCGGAGGATGCTGGAGGTTGCCGAACATATGCTGCCGGACGGCTTGCTGTGCGAAGCAGACGTCAACATGACGCCGAAGGTGGTGGAGCAATACAAAATCCGCAGCGTTCCCGCCCTGCTTCTTGCGGACAAGGAGCGGAGCGGAAAGCCTGAAATCGTTTATTCGATGGGATCGGTCGGAGACCTGTTAGCTCAAATAAGGGGAGTGCTTTCATGATTACGATGCGGGATGTGTCTCTGCGGAGGGAAGAAAACCAGATTTTGGACCATGTATCGCTGAACATTCAAAAAGGGGAAAACTGGGTTATACTCGGGCGCAACGGCTCCGGGAAAACGACGATACTCGAAATGCTGACGGGATATCTTTTTCCGAGCAGCGGCCGAATCGAAGTGCTGGGCAACGTTTACGGAGAATGCGACGTGCGCGAAGTTCGCAAGGAGATCGGGTATATCAGTCCGAATCTGCTTGAAAAGCTCAATTTGAGCGATCCGGTGTGGGAAGTAGTTGCAACGGGCGCCTACGCTTTTTTGCGTTTTTATCAGGAAATACCCGAAGAGGTCAAGGAAAGGGCGCTGAAGCTGCTCGAAGAGATGAATTTGGGCAAGCTGTCCTACCATCCGCTCGGAACATTGTCGCAGGGCGAACGCAAAAAGGTTATGCTGGCGAGAAGCTTGATGAGCGAGCCGAAGCTGCTGATTATGGACGAGCCTTGCGCTGGCCTTGATTTATATGAACGCGAAAAGATGCTGGCGGAGGTTGAACGGCTCGGCGAACGCGACATCACCGTGGTGTATGTTACGCATCATGTCGAAGAGATCATGCCGCTGTTTACGCATGTGGCTTTGATCCGTGACGGAAAAATCGCCGGAGCGGGTCCGAAACAAGAAGCATTGAACGACGAAATGATAAAACAAACCTACGATATTCCGGCCCGGATCGAATGGGAGGGCGGGCGGCCTTGGATTAAAGTGGTTTCTGGAGGTTAATTCCGTTTTGGATGACAAAATATTGACGAATGACGAACAAAATACAACCACATCCCGGTTTATATGCACGGCCAACCACGGTTTCGCGCCTTATGCCCAAGAAGAGCTGCGCCGAAGATTCGGCAAGCTGAAAAGCAGCGTGCTCGTATCGGGCGAGGTTTTTCTCGTGACGCTTTTTGAGGAGGCGGAACAGGCGGTTGCGAACATCGTTTCGAATCCGCCGATTTTTCTGCGCCATATTCAGCCCGTGCAGCTCGAACTTAGGGCGGATGCCGATGAAGCTTTGGAGCAAACCGCCCAATATTTGCTTCGGCAGGACAAGCTTTACGAAGCGAGCATTTCGCTGCAGGCAAGAAAAGCGGAACGCAGCGTTGCGGCCGAGAGCGCCGGCGAGTTGCGCGAAAAGCTGCTGCAGCGTTTAACGGGGTTAAACGCCGATTTTGTCGTACGTGACCCCGAATGGGTCATCTCGGTATTTGCAGCGGAAGACATGTTGTATATCGGCGTTTCGAGCCCGGCGGAGAACCTGTCCGACTGGAGCGGGGGAGCGATCCGGTTTCAGCGGGAGGAAGGGCAAATTTCGCGGGCCAAGTTCAAATTGCTGGAGGCGGAACAAAGCTTCGGGATCGATTTTCGATCCTTTGGCAGCGCGCTTGATGTCGGTGCCGCTCCCGGGGGCTGGACCTCGTTCCTTCTGGAGCGTGGGCTCAAGGTAACGGCGGTTGACCCTGCCCTGATGCATGAGTCGCTGCGAAATCATCCGAACCTGCGGATTTTAAAGAAAAACGCATCCGAGGTTCGTTTTCGGGAAAACGAATTCGATCTGCTGGTCTGCGACATGAGCTGGAGCCCGAAACAGATGGTGAAGCTCGTAAAGGAACTTCTTCCAAGCCTGGGAACGGGCGGTACGGCCATCGTCACGGTCAAGCTCATGCACAAAAAGCCCATGGCGCTTATCGGTGAAGTCATCGCTTCCTTCGAAGAAGCGCAGATGCAGGTTCAGCGCGCGAAACAGCTGTTCCACAACCGGGATGAGATCACATTATACATGATTAAATATTAACATCCTGAATCGGCTTGGTTGTTTAAGAGAGAAGTAGAATTTAGAAAATAACACTTTACACAGATATTGCCATTGCTTTATAATGATACCAAATTAACAACACTGATCTTAAAAGGGAAAGCATCCCTGAGTAAAGCCTTACGGTTATCGTAAGCGTCTTTTCCAGGGGGCTTTCCCTTTTTGTGTTGAAAGTGAGGGAACAGCATATGAATCATCCTTCCAAACTTCATGCCGGGCGTACGATGGGAGGAAGATACGAAATCGTACGCAAAATCGGGGAAGGCGGCATGAGCCATGTCTACCTGGCCGAAGATTTGAAGCTTCCCGGCAAGCTTTGGGCAGTGAAGGAGAGCGTTTCCGACCCGGGGCAATACGGGAGCATTCGGGATGAAGCCCAGCTTCTCATCTCCTTGAGCCACGCCAGGCTGCCGCGGATCGTCGATTTTTTTCCTCCGGACGAGGACGGTTATACCTATCTGGTGATGGATTACATTCAAGGCATTACGCTGGAAAAATACTTTGCCGGTTATCGCGGCCGGATACCGGTGGATTCGATCCTTCAGCTCGCGGATCAGCTGCTGGAAGTGCTTGATTATTTGCATACGCACGAGCCGGTCATTATTTTCAGGGATTTGAAGCCTTCGAATATTATGTTGACGGAGCATTTGGAGCTTAGGCTGATCGATTTCGGCATCGCCCGGAATTACAAGCGGGAGCAGGCACAGGATACGGTCAAGCTCGGTACGGTCGGTTTTGCCGCTCCGGAACAATACGGCTCAGGCCAAAGCGACGCGAGATCGGATTTGTACGGTTTCGGCGCGCTGCTGCTGTACTTGTCGACCGGCGGGGCACACACCGATTGGACGGAGAAAGCCGAGCGGAGCATTCGTCCCGATTTGCCGCGCAAGCTCATGCCGATCATGCGCAAGCTGCTGCAGACGTCGCCGGAGAACCGCTACGCCTCGGCTGCCGAAGTCCGCGAAGAGATCGCCGCGGCCGTCCGCCTCGAGATGAAACCCGATGCAAGGCGGGTCAAGGATATTGCAGGCAGAAAAAGCACGCAGGTGATTGCCGTGATGGGAGCAAGCGGCGGCACGGGGACGACGCATACGGCGATTGCCATCAGCCATTTTCTAGCGAGAGGCCGCGGCAAGGTGGCGCTCATCGAGATGAACGTCCGGTCTCCGGCATTTCGGAGGATACAGCAAATTGTTGACGGCGACCGTTCCGGCAGCCCCGGCAGCCGCAAGTTCGAGGTGCAGGGCGTGGATTATTGGCGGCAGACGGCAAGAAGCGACGTCATTTCATTATTGTCCGGCAGTTACGATTATGTCGTGATCGATTTGGGAACGTATCGGGAGCGGGAACGGCTCGAGGAGTTTCTGCGCGCGGATGTCCCGGTCATCGTCGCTTCCGGCGCGGAATGGCGCCAGCAGGACATCTTGGATATGGTCCACGGCTTGTCGCGGTACCCGCAGCAGAAATGGGTGTACTTTTTGCCCCTTGCCGGGGGGGATGCCGTGCAGCGGCTTCGCAGGCAGTTAAATTCCCCGCACGTTTTTTCGCTGCCGCTTCAAACGGATCCGTTCGACAAAAGCGAAGAGACCGACAAGGTTCTGGGCCGCGTTTTTCAGGGGCTGCCGGGCGGCCAGCGGAGAAGGAGATTCCGATTCGGGCTCACTTGATCCGCGATGAAAGAGAGGAGATGGTTCGAGGCAATGTCAAAGCTGAGACAGCGAACGAGGCATATGCTCTACGCCGGATTGGCGGGGGCCGCCGCCGTCGGCGTAGTGTTTGCGGGTTATGCGGCGGTTAGCGGCGTGAGGCATCATGCCAAAGAAAACGAAATCAGGGAGGAGTATCGCCGGCAAATCGCCAAGCTGGAGCAGGCGCGGCTGAATGAAGAGAAGCAAATGGTGTCGGGTTGGGCGCTGGCGCGGGACGTCGCCGCGGGCGAGACCGTCACTCCGAAAGATCTTGTGCGTGTCAAGCTGCCGCAGGGCGCTGCTCCCGCCAATCTGCTCGAAAGCGGTGGCGACGGAGAGGTCAAAATCGCAAAGATCGAGTTGAGAAAAGGCACCGCGCTTACCGATGCCATGGTATATGTCGCCCATCCGCTGCAAGCGGATTTGCGGAATAGGGAGCTGCAGGCGATCGTATTGCCTTCCGACTTGCGGCAGCATGATGTGGTCGATGTGCGCATTCAATTTCCGACGGGGCAGGATTACATCATATTATCCAAAAAGAAAATCGACAAGCTGCTTAACCCGGCCATGTGGATTCAAATGACGGAGCAGGAGATGTTGGCATTGTCCAGCGCAATGGTGGATGCATATCTGCACGATGCCAAGCTGTACGCCGTGACCTACGTGGAGCCGGAGATGCAGGATAAAGCGGTTCCGACGTACCCGGTCAACAAGGAAGTGCTGAAACTGATCGCCAGCGACCCGAATATCGTGAACAGAGCGGAGCGTAAGCTGTCCGAAAGCATACGTGCCGCATTGGAAAAGGATTTGGAAAAAGCCGCGCCGGATAAGGCGGCCGGGAGCTTTGCGGAGTCGGAGTTCGCACCTTCCGGTTTAAGCGCCGGATTATATCCGGGATCAACCGGTTCCGCCGGACAGGACCGATCCGGATCGGCTTTCCGGGACGCCACGTCAAGCAACGGGAACATGGTTGAGCCGGCCCGGGCAGGCTCGAATTCTGCGGAAGGGCCATCCGGCGATCTATCTGCGGCCGATTCGAGCCAGGACAGCTTTTTCCTCGGGGACGTTCAGGATAACAAGCTTTTGGAAAAAAGCATAAAAGAAAAGCAGGGAAGCGGTACACCGACTTCGGATCAACCATAGGCCGGCCGGAGAGTCGGGGAAAGGAGACGGACGGTCATTGAATAGTTGGATTTTTGCCGGCTTGTGCGACAAAAGCGACATGCTGCTGTACATATGCAAATTGCTTGCCGGCGGAGGCGGCAAGGTGCTGCTTGTGGATGCGACCGAAAAAAGAAAGTATCCCTATTTCGTCGGAGGGCTTGATGAGCGGCTGGGTATCACCGAGTTTGCCGGATTCGACGTCGCATGCGGCTTTGAGGATGCGGACGGTTTGGGGGCTCATCTGCAAAGCTATGGCGGGGGTTTTGAAAACTATGATTATGTAATTTACGATTTGGAACTTCTGGGGTTCTGTTCGCAAGAGGATTGGGAACGCGCTTCGGTGCTCGTTTGGGTGACGGATTATGAAGTTTGGACATTGGAAGAGGGCGGAAGATGGCTGAAGCAAGCGGCTCATCGGCATTTCGCACAAGGCGTGATCCCGGAAATGCGAAAGGTCGCCGTTCGGGCCGTCGACGAATGGTTCGGCGATTCCTATCTGGACGGGTATTTTGCGGATCTTCCGGTCCACTGGAAAGGAGAGACATTCGTCCTGCCGTGGAATGAACTGGACTTATCTTTAAAGCTTAGAAACGAACATAAGAAAAAACTTGAAATGAAGCCGTTGACCCGGGGCTATAAAAAACAATTGTGCGACCTTGTTCAAAACCTCACGGACCGGGATCGAAAACAGATACACCGCGCATTGCGGAATGCGGAAAGGAGAAAAGCATGAGTACGATTGCATTTTGGAGCCCGCTACCGGGCGGGAGCGGAAATTCGGCGCATGCAGCGGCGACGGCAGCGGCGATTGCGATGGATTACCGGTTGAAATTGCTGCTGGTGCATGGCGGCACGGCCAAAGAAAGGGTGGAAGGCGCCTTCCCGATGTCGGCCCATACACTGGATCACGGATTGCTTTCTTTTCAGGATCATGGGATGGACGCGTTGGAAAGACTTTGCTTGAACCGCAGACTGACCCGAGAAAATTTGCAGGACTATACGCTCCCGCTTCTTCCGGACCGCCTCGATTTGGTCCAGGGGAACGCCAAGCCGGAGGGAACGATGCCCGGTTACCGGAAGCAGCTGCTGCAGTCTATATGCGCAGTGGCGAGTCAATGTTACGACCTGGTCATGCTTGATGCGGGAAGCGGGAACCCGAAGGAAGGAAGCGGTGACCATGCCCTGCTTGAAGCGGCGGACCTGGTTGTGGTCAGCCTGAATCAAGGCATCGAGGGTTTGGATTCGTTTTTTAAAGGTGGAAACTGTCCGCCGATGGTTAAGGAAAAACCGCATATCGTCGTGCTTGGCCGGTACGATAAATACTCCCACTGCACCTTGAATAACGTCAAGCGCAGGTTCGGTTATAAAGGCGTCATACATGGCATTCCTTACACGACGGATTTCTTGGATGCATGGAATATGCGCGGCGTTCTGCCGTTCCTGCAGCGAAGCCGCAGCCTGAACGGCAGGCAGCCGGCTGCAGCCTTTCTGGCAAGCATCCGCTCGCTCACCAAAGACATTTTGACGCAGCTGGAAATGACCTCGTTGCTGAAGCTGGTCGAAAGGGGAGCGTAAATGATCTCCGGAATGATCGTCAACATTCTGATGATCGCGCTCATCGTTTTGTTCATCCTGCTGCTCCTTTACGTCAAATGGCTCGATTACCGGCGTCCGCTGGCCGTAAACCCTGCGGGGGGCAAACAATACACGATCGACACGATGACGGAATTCGTGAAGGAGACGCTGCATGAGCTGACCCACAGGCAGCTGACAGATCTTGGGCTTCACGAAGAGGAATACAGGCGGAGGATCAACAAGCGAAGCGAGCTGCGTAAAGCGCTGAAGGATTGCATTTCCGGCGATGTGCGCGAAAAACGATACGTCAAGCAGTTTATGGCCGATCTTCTTGTCAAAAGTTTCGGTCTCAATGAAGAACGGATTCAAGACGCGATTCCATTTGAGGACATCGGGCGGCTGACGCCTCAGGATCAATTTGAAATCATTTTTTATTTATATCAAAAGCAGTATGGCCCGGAGGCGTTGTCTATGTTGTTCGAACATTACGGACTGGCTGAACCCCGGATCCTGGAAGGTTACGGGGATCAGCCGGTGTATGCCGTGACGGCGGAAGACATCGACCTGATCTTTAAGGCCGAATATCGCGATCTTGCGTTCAGCGAGAAGCTGGATATCGTCGTGCAGCGCATCTATCAGCAGTATAAAGGATTTTCCGTCGTGGACGATTTGCGGGATCAGCGGATCGACGGCGTAAGCGGAGGGGTCAGCGGAATTTTGGCGGACGACGGGCTGCTTGACATATATCCGGAGAATGCCGGTTTTCTATATCCGCCGCTGTATGAAGATTGCCGCAGGCCGCTCTCTGTGACCGAAAGCGTATGGGTATTTTATAAAGGGAAATCGGTGCATATGTCCTTCCTTTCTTTCGGATCGGAGCTAGAGCTGAAACGGGTTTGCCAGAACATTTATAAATACAATCATCCCGGGCAGTTATCGGAATCAAGCGGCTACAAGGTCAATGAGATGAAGGACGGATCGAGGGTGGTCGTCGTCCGGCCGCCTTTTGCAGAGTCGTGGGCGTTTTTCGTGCGGAAGTTCGATATCCCGAACGCGTCACTGGAACAGCTGGTTACGGGGGAAAACGCCGAACTGCCGATCGCGCTGCTTGGCTACCTCATGAAAGGCAGCAGGATCACCGCGATCACGGGAGCGCAGGGCTCCGGCAAAACGACGCTGCTGATGGCGATGGTAGAGCATATCGATCCTACATATACGTTGCGCGTTCAGGAAATGGCGTTTGAGCTTCATTTAAGGAAAATATACAGCCGGAGGAACATTCTTTCCTTCCGCGAGACGGAACGGATTGCGGGGCAGGAAGGACTGGATCTGCAGAAGAAAACGGACGGTACGGTCAACATTTTGGGCGAAGTCGCAAGCGACGAGGTGGCCGCTTGGATGATTCAAATGTCGCAGGTGGCCAGCTTGTTCACCGTGTTTACTCATCATGCCAAAACGTTCAAGGACCTCGTGTTCTCCCTGCGGAACTCGCTTCTCAAAATCGGGGTGTTCCATCATGAACGGATCGCTGAGGAGCAGGTGATTCAGGTCATTAATTTTGACGTCCACTTGAAAAGGGACAAGGATGGCAGGCGGTACATCGAACGGATCACCGAATGCGTGCCGCAAGCGGATGCGGCGGATCAGACCGAAAGCGGACGGAGCGAAGAGGAAACGCTCACGCCGATGCCCTGCGGTATTCGCGGGTTCCAGAACGATGCAAGGAACAACGAAAGCCGAAGGCTGTTTCTTGCCCGAAATATTGTGGAATACCGGGACGGGCGGTATGTTGCCGCCAGTGCCGTTTCGGAGCGGAACGTGCTCGAGATGGCGGACCAGATGAGTCCTGAAGATGCCGGCATGTTCATCGATTTTCTAAACCAGCATTGGGGCGGACGTTATGAGTATTAAATCCATTTTGTTTGTCGTATTGGTTGCGTCTCTCGTTTTGTTTGCGTCGGCTTTTGCGGTTTTGGCCTGGATCGGCAGCAGGCGGAGGCAAGCCGTTCATTTGGAGTTTTTCGGGGCTGCGGGTAGCCGCGGCATAGGATGGAAGGCCCATCGGAACCGTGCCTTGCAAAAAGCATACGTGCTGATGGTTCGGGTTCCGCTGCTATCGGCTTACATCCGCCGGATCCGAAAACGGCTTTCAGGCGTTCACGCCTATGATGAATTTAAGCTGAGACAAGAAACGGCAAAAATCACGTCAGCCATTTTAGGCTTGTTAAGCCTTGCGTCCGTTATTTTATTGCTGCTGAATCCGAGCTTCGGATTTTTGCTTCTGGTGCTGCTGACGGCGGCCATCATCAACAGCTTATTGGTCGACATGTACGTGAACCGCTTGGAAAAGCGGCTTCTGGTCCAAATGGTAGACCTGTTTTCGGAAGTCAGGCACCGTTACCAGCAGCATGAAATGATCGACGAAGCGCTTTACGAATCGGCCGAAACGGCCGGCTACGAGGCAGCGGTCCATACGCGCAAAATCTATGAAGCGATAAATGCCAAGGACCCGGCGCAGGAGCTGGAAAAATACTACGAAACGGCTCCGAACCGATTTTTAAAGGCGTTCGCGGGCATTTCCTACATGATTATGGAGTTCGGGGACAAGGTGAAGGAGCAGGGTTCGATTTATTTAAAAGGGCTCAGCGGCTTGACCAAGGAAATCCATCTCGAGATTCTGCGCCGCGACAAGCTTGATTATCTTCTGAAAGGATTAAACGTGATCGCCCTGGCCCCCGTGTTTTTTGCCAAGCCGATCGAACGATGGGCCCGGGGAAATTTCCCGGCCATGGACGCGTTTTATACAAGCAAACTGGGGTACGTGACCAAAATCGTTATTTACGTCGTGATTATTTTGTCTTTTGTGTTGTTGCAGCGGCTGCAGCAGGACAATGAAACGGCGTACCGATCGGCAGACCGGAAAAAGCCGTGGGAGCAATGGCTGTACTCTTTTTCCGCGATTCGGGCGGCCGTTAACTTTGCGGCTCCGCGCTCCGGGACGCCGGCTTACGCCAAAATCATCCGTTTGCTTCGGGAGAGCAGCACCCATCTGCGGTACGAATGGTTTTATATCCGCCGGATTGCATTTTTCCTGTTGGCTTTCGCGGCGACGTTGACCTTATTCCTGTTTTTGCATCAATCGGCCCAAAAGCATATTCTGATCGATCCGGTGGAAGGAACGACCTTTTTCGGACAGGTATCGACTGAACAAAAGGCGGAAGGGCAAAAGCTCAGCGACCAGGACCGGGAAATCATGGAGGAGGTTGGCATGTCTTCCGCGGCCGGTTACGACGATATTGCGAGCCGTTGGACCATCAAACATGGGCAGGGAAACCCTTCGAACAAAGATACGATGGCGGCGGCCGCGAACCGGATCCTTGCCAAACTGAAAGCTTACAATGCGGAATATCTCAAATGGTGGGAACTGCTGGCCGCTTTTCTGGCGGCTTGGGCGGGATACCAGTTTCCGCTTTGGCTGCTTTACTTCCAGCGGAAGATTCGTTATATGGACATGCGGCATGAAGTATATCAGTTTCAAACCGTCATCTCCATGCTGCGGGAAATGGAACGGATTTCGGTGGAGGAGATTTTGGAATGGATGAATCGGTTCGCCATCATTTTTAAAACGCCGATACAAAAATGCGTGCTCCATTATGACCACGGGGCCGAGCAAGCTCTTGCCGTGCTGAGGGAAGAGGTCCGATTGACGGAGTTTCAAAGACTGGTGGACAAGCTGCTTTTATGCGTCGAAAAAATTCCGATCGCTCAGGCTTTTGACGATCTCGAAAACGAAATGGCCTTTTATTTCGAGCAGCGCAAGCAGGAATACGAAAAAATCATCGACACGAAAGCGGCGATCGGAAAGACGCTCGGTTTTGCGCCGATGTATGCCCTTGTATTTATGTACCTGGTCATCCCGTTGATCGTGATGAGTTTCATGCAAATGAATGTGTATTATGAACAAATCCAAAAAATTTAAGGAGATGTTGTCCAATGAATAACGCATCCAGCGCACTAAAGGTTGCCGCAGGCATTTTTCTGACCATTGCCCTCATTACCATCGTCGTTATCTTGTTTATTTCGGCCCAGGAAGCGACCAAAACGGCCCAGAACAATTTTTCGGACATTCAAACCGAACTGTCGCAAGCTTCCTTTACGGTGTATGACGGCACGAGCATCAGCGGATCGCAGGTGACGAACGCCTTGCGGAAATTCAGGGATAAGGACCAGTTCGGCATCCTCGTTAAAACGGGGAAAAACAGGGGAGGGCAATGGTATGGCAACAGCCTGTACATCGGAAACGTCGCGGACGACAAATACGGCTCGGTCGTTGACATTAATAACCGGGTCGGGGATTTGCGGAATACGATGATCGAGTCCAGCGACGAATACGTCAATCCGAGCGGAAAATTCAAGGCGAGCATCATTAAAGACAGATCCAACGTCGTGCGCGGACTAGTCTTTGAGCAGTAAACGAAACGAAGGTGAGGGAAGGCATCATGAACGACAACGTTCAGAACATGGTCGGCTTAAGCGTCATCCTTGCCCTGTTTTTGAGCGCCTGCTACTTTACGTTGGGACTGACCGGCCGGATCAATGCAGCCCTGCACGAAACATCTCCGGTTGTTGCCGGACAAAAACGGAGCGTTTATGAAACGTTGATGCAATCGAGGCCCGATCGTTACAGCGGTCCGCAAGCATTGATGCTTGCTTCGGATCAGATGAAGGCGGGGGTCCGCATTTGGGTTGATGGCGTTCCGATTGCTTCGGTCGAACCGCTGGAGCTTGCGGGAAAATCCATATTTCAATCGAATGCCGGGTACCGGGCGGAATATATAAGGAATGTGAACGGCTTGTTGGAGGAAATACGGTTTGCCAAACTGATGCCCGGCGAGGATGACCTATGAGCAGCGCCGTTTCAAAGTTTGTAGCCGTCCTGTTGGCGGTTGCGCTCATGTTCGTGTACCCGGCGGCAGAAGCATACCGGAAGCAGGATGATCTGTCGCGGATCGTCGTCTATAACGCGGTAACCCAGTTTGTTGACGCCGTTCGGAACAAAGGATACGTTACACCTGTCATGTATCAGGATTTTCTAAGTGAAATGGCCGCCACCGGCAATGAATTTGACGTTCAAATGGAACATTTGCATAAAAAATATACGCCTGTATATTCGGACGCGGCGAATCCGGCAACGTTCCAGCAGAAAGTCGATGTGTCCTATGAAGGCTTTTATACGGCGGATATTTTGTCTGTCATCTATCCGGACAATGTGCTGCCGAAAGATCATGAAGACAGAATGTACCGGATGAATGCGGGCGATTTTTTTAAGGTCACGGTTAAAAACGTCAACCGAACGGCAGGCACGATCATGACGGATTTTATTTCCGGCTCCGTTCCGGGGGATGCTCCCGTCCTGGCTTTTCCGTATGGAGGCATGGTGCTTAATGAAGATTACTGATTTTTCGATCGTGTTTGTCCTCATTTTTGTCCCGGCATTTCTGCTCAGCGGGTTTTACGTCAAAGATCAGCAGACGGTACGGTTCCTTGAATTGAAATACGTTACCGCCCTGCGGACGGCGGTGCAAGACGGAGCCAGCGTGCTGAACCGAAACGAAAAGCAGGAGTTCGAGGCGGGATACGGGTCCGAAAAGTTTTTTCGGGCCGACAAAGAAGAGGCGTTGGCGGTTTTCTACAAAAGCTTGTACGCGAATTTGGGGATCGAAGACGATCTTCCCGCGCAGGCGGCGCTGGATCATTATATACCGGCCGTGGCCGTCATCGATTACGACGGTTATTACGTTTACGCGGACGAAGAGTACACGGGTGAAGATGGACACCCGCGGGTCCGGCATGTCTGGAGCCCCAAAAAACCTTTTGCCTACGGCGACGAAAACGGCAATCTCGTCCGTTTTACGTTGGATAACGAGGTGGAAGCGTACGATTTTACCGCAGGACAGTGGATCCGCGGCTTGCAGAGGGAACTGGCGGCTTCGACGAACGTCCCTCTTCTTGCCCGTCCGGAGTTGTTTGAGCAGGTAAGGAGGACGACCATCGTGCAAACGATCCAAAACGATTTGGCCAATGTCATTAACCGGCATAACGAATTTGCCGCCAAAAACGGCGTCTCATATTTGTTCACGCTGCCTTCAATCTCCGGGGAGGAATGGAACAACTCGATTCGGGATATCGGCATGATGGCATTCATTCAGGGCATACCCGTCGGCCATGACTACATTAACAACTATGCCCTCGGCGGTGGCAGGCTCGTCAAGCGGCCGAATTTGTTCGCCGGATCGGATCCTGCGACGGGCATTCGTTATTTTGAACGCGGAAGCTGCCGGAGCGGACTCGTTTACGAAGAAACGTTTACCGATGCCAAAGAAGCCGCAGCCAACGGTTATTTCGAAAGAAGCTGCAATCGCTAAAAAAACGCGAATTTCTGGAACGGCGAAAGAGGCGGGGGTGAGTGCGGAACACTCATCACCTACATGATCGCGATCAACGTTTTTTCATGTCTTTCAACTAAACTCCTACTTATGATAAAATGGTATCTTGAATGCCCTTATTGGGATGGAATCAATCCAGCAAAGAACTATTTATCATAGACAGGAGCCAGAACGTATTTATGAGTTTATTGACCGTTGAAAACGTCTCCCATAATTTCGGGGAGCGCACATTGTTTAAAAACGTTTCCTTCCGCCTGTTGGCAGGCGAGCATGTCGGCCTCGTCGGCGCAAACGGCGTCGGCAAGTCGACGCTGATGAACATTTTGACGGGACAACTGTTAAAGGACAGCGGGAAGGTAGAGTGGACGCCTAAGGTTCGTTACGGCTACCTCGACCAGCACTCCAAGCTGACTCCCGGCAAAACGGTGCGCGACGTCCTGAAGGACGCTTTCCTGCCGCTGCTTGAGCTGGAGCAGGAAATGATGGAAATCACAAACAAAATGGCGGATGCGACGCCGGAAGAACTTGAAACCTTGCTTGAGCAGATGGGCGAAATTCAGGAGCAGCTGGAAATCGGCGATTTTTACATGATCGACGTCAAAGTCGAGGAAATGGCAAACGGACTCGGATTGTCCGCCATCGGACTGGACCGGGACGTATCCGCGCTAAGCGGCGGCCAACGCACGAAGGTACTTTTGGCCAAGCTGCTGCTGGAGAAGCCGACCGTGCTTCTGCTGGACGAACCGACCAACTATTTGGACGTCGAGCATATCGAATGGCTGACCCAATATTTGAAATCCTATCCGTACGCCTTTATTCTGATTTCCCACGACACGGAATTCATGAATCAGGTCGTCGACGTGATCTATCATTTGGAATTCGCCAAGCTTACCCGATATTCGGCCAATTACGAGAAGTTTTTGGAGATGGCCGACATTTCGAAAAACCAGCATATCGATGCTTATGAAAAACAGCAGGAATTCATTAAGAAACAGGAAGATTTTATCCAGCGCAACAAAGCCCGTTATTCCACTTCGGGTCGGGCGAAAAGCCGCGAGAAGCAGCTGAACCGCATCGAGCGGATCGACAAGCCGGAAGAAGCGGCGAAGCCGGTGTTCAACTTCAAGGAAGCCCGCGCCAGCGGCAAGGTTGTGTTCGAAGGCATCGATTTCGAGATCGGCTACAACCATCCGCTGCTGCCTAAGATGAGCATGACGATTGAACGCGGCGATAAAATCGCCATCGTCGGCTGCAACGGAGTCGGAAAATCGACGCTGCTCAAAACGATTTTGGGCAAAATTCCGCCGATCAGCGGGAAAACGTATTTGGGCGATTTCCTATATCCTGCTTATTTCGAGCAAGAGGTGCGCCCGGGCAACATCACGCCGATCGATGACGTCTGGAACGAGTTCTCTTCGCTAAACCAGCATGAGGTTCGCGCGCATTTGGCGCGCTGCGGACTGAAAAACGAGCATATTACCCGTCCGTTGAACATGCTGAGCGGCGGCGAACAAGCCAAGGTCAGATTATGCAAGCTGATGATGCGCGAATCGAACTGGATTCTGTTCGACGAACCGACGAACCATTTGGACGTCGTCGCCAAAACCGAGCTGAAACGCGCTCTGCAGGAGTATAAAGGGACCATTTTGCTCGTATCCCACGAACCTGATTTTTATGAAGATTGGGTCACGAAAACTTGGAACGTCGAAGAATGGTCGCATCAGAAGGCTTGATTCCTCGGTTTCATTCAACTGCTGCCGTGTTCCGCAAGGAACGCGGCTTTTTCAAGTCAACCGCGTGATGTCGCGGTCACCGGTTGCCGCGGGGAAAGCCATACAGGTTGGGATATCCGCCTAACGCGGATGTTTGCAACGACAGAACAAAGCATAGGAGATGGGGCATGTGAGCATCGGAAATGATCGTTATTCCAGACAAGAGCGGTTTGCTCCTTTAGGCCCGGAAGGCCAGCGCAAGTTAGGGGAAAGCCATGTGTTGATCGTCGGCGCAGGCGCGCTGGGGACTTCGATAGCCGAAACGCTCGCCAGAGCGGGAATCGGACGCTTGACGATCGCCGACCGGGATTACGTCGAATGGAGCAATCTGCAGAGACAGCAGCTTTTTTCCGAAAGGGACGCCGTGCAAAGGCTGCCAAAAGCGGTTGCCGCCAAACAAAGGCTGGAGGCGATCAACTCTTCCATCCGGATCGACAGCCATGTCATGGACGTGAGGCTCGACGAACTGGTCTCGCTGGTCCAAGGGGTGGATCTGATCATGGATGGAACGGATAATTTCGATACGCGGCTTTTGATCAACGATATCTCCCAGAAATACCGGATCCCGTGGATCTATGGAGGATGCGTAGGCAGCTACGGCATTACGTACACCATTTTGCCCGGCGAGACCCCTTGCCTGAACTGTTTGCTTGGCGCGGTTCCGCTTGGAGGGGATACATGCGATACTTCGGGCATCCTGCCTCAAGCGGTTCAAATGGTAACGGCGCATCAGACGGTCGAAGCCATAAAGCTGTTGAGCGGACATCCGGAAGCGCTTCGCGATAAGCTGCATACATTCGACCTTTGGAGAAATGAACAGATGTCCATGGGCGTGCGGCACGCCCGGAAAACGGACTGCCTTTCCTGCGGCGAAAGCCGGATCTTTCCGTATTTATCGGCATCCAATCTGGAAAAAACCGACGTGTTATGCGGTCGGGACACGGTGCAAATCCGTCCTGCCCAAAAGCGTCGGCTTGACTTGGACGAAACCGCAAAACGTCTGTCCAAGCTGGGGGAAGGGAAAGTCGAAGCCAATCCGTTTCTCGTCTCATTTGAGACGGACGGGCGGCGGCTCGTTATTTTTGCGGACGGCAGGGCGCTCATTCACGGGACGAAAGATATCGCTGAAGCAAGATCGATATATCACCGCTATTTTGGCTAATCATGTCTTTCGACAAACCATTCCGGATGGAATGGTTTTTTTGCTGGGCGGCAACCCTATGGTAAGCGTTCCAGACGGACAACTAGCAGAAACTCGGGTGATATGAATGCATGAACGGCTGCTGGCGGTAGGGGAGTTTTTTGTACAAAGCGGCTTTGTCGACGCCCTTCGGGCAGACGGATACGAAATCATGAAGGCATCAAGCGAATATGAAGCGCTCCGCGCCATCGGCGAGCATACGATCGACCTGCTTTTTTTGGACCATGCGGATTATGAAGGGAGCTCCTTGCCCAAATTTATCAAGGCGCTGCTTCGGGAACAAGCCGACCGGCCTTTTCCGATCATTTTGTTTGAAAATCCGTTTCATGAGCGTGCGGTCATTCAAGGGCTTGAAGCCGGAGCAAACGATGTGGTGCCGCGAACGGTATCAAAAGAGGAACTGATGGCGCGTATTCGAAACTTGCTCCGGATTTTCCGGATCGAGGAGGAGCGAAGCCGCAAAAAAGTGACGGTGAGGGATTTGAGCATCGACCCCGGAAGCCGGAAAGTCGTCAGGGGAGGAAATGACATTGAATTGACCGTTAAGGAATTCGATTTGCTGCTTTATTTGGCGCGCCATGCAAACGAGGTTTGTTCGCGGGAAGACATTTTGAAACATGTGTGGGATTACGATTTTGACATGGGGACCAACGTAGTGGATGTTTATATCAGGCATCTCCGAACGAAAATGGATAAAGGTTACAGCAGAAAATTGATTCAATCCGTACGCGGAGTCGGATATATAATAAAAGAAGGCGAGTAAGATTACTCTTACCGCCTTCCTATAAGCTGGGGATACCCGAATGCTACAGTACGCGACGTGCTTTCAGGTAAGTTCTTTTCCAGTTGCCGGAGTTCAAATCGGAGACCGTTACGCCGGGGGAACCGTAAGTGTGCAGGATTTTACCGTTGCCCGCATACACCGCCACGTGTGTTACGTTGTGGCCGTTGGCTCTGCCGCCGCTGGAGAAAAATACGAGATCGCCGGGTTTCAGGTTCGATTTGGAAACCGCTTTGCCGACTTTGGATTGCTCCACGGACGTGCGCGGCAATTTGATTCCATAATGTCCGAAGATGTACTTCATAAACGAAGAGCAGTCGAAAACTTTCGTTGTGCTGGTAGAAGCACCGAATTTATACGGTCTGCCCATGAATTTTTTTCCATAATTAACGATTGCTTGTCCTTTGGAAGAAGAATAGGAAGTCGCCTTTACCGACTTGGAAGAAGCTGCTTCCGTTACAGATGTTCCCGTTGCCAGCATTCCTGTAATACCTATGGTTGCACATAGCCCTACGGCTACTAATTTTTGGAATAGATGTTTTTGAGTCATGTTGTGATTACCTCCAAATTTCGTTTTCTTTCAGGCTCGATTCCGAGTATAACAGTTTTGTAACAACCTAAAATATGGATGGCATGCCTCAAACCATTGCGACTCCAACAAATTTCCCGCTTTATTAAAAAACGATTAAAAGTTACAAAAAATTAAGAAATTGATTGCAACTGGTGTGAAAATAAAGAAAAACCCTTGATACACAAGGGTTTTTCGGTGTCTTTTCGATGGTTCGATTTCAGAACGCTGTAACCATTTTAAACTCTTTCAATGGCAGCGTACCATCCTTTTTCCAATCGGTTAATCACGGCTTTGGATCACGAGCAGCAGTCCGCTTGCAATGCTTACCCGGCCGCGGTCTCCAAGAAGAACGTTGCTGATGCCGAGGGAATCGCCTATTTTGAGCGTGGCGTCTTCAAGCGGATATTGAAACCCTTCGAGGGTAATGCCCGTAACTTCTGGCGTCATCGGAAGCAAGGATACATATTTGAAGCCCCGGTCGAGCACTTCGATCGTGGAGCCGGTTAACGTAATATAATTGTTGCGATCCATGATGGCGCATTGGATTTGATGCTGGAGCGCCCAGTTCAGCATTTGCACATTGGCCAGCGTGTGGTCCATGCGCGTTCCCGTCCCGCCGATCAGCAAAATAAAGTCCGGCTCCTGCCTCGCCGCCATTTCGAACGCGAGCTCGGTGTCGGATAGGTCTTTGTCGACCGGATCGCATTCGATGATATTTCCGCTTTCCGCACGGACATGCTTCAATTCCTGCGGCGATATCGAATCGAAGTCGCCGACGGCGAGATCGGGTTTGATGCCGTGGCGAATCAAAAACAGGGCTCCTTTGTCCGCTCCAATGACAAAATCCGCCGGCTGAATTTCATTAATATATTGGGGATACAGATCCCCTCCGGAAAAAATAACGACGCGTTTACGGTTCATCGACGTTTCCCCCTAAATCCATTTCATTCCTACTAAGTTGTGATTCCAGTATAAAGGAGGAGTTCGCAAAAATCCAAAAAGATAAAATCGATCTTGCGCAATCCGGCCGGGCACGACTACAATAATGAAGACATAGGATAGGGGAGAGGTTAGAGAGAAATTGGACATGCATGCATTTGAAATATTCAGCATCATCGGCACGATCGCTTTTGCGATGTCGGGCGCATTCGTCGCCATGGAGGAAGAATACGACATCCTGGGCATCCTGGTGCTAGGACTTGTGACGGCGTTCGGCGGAGGCGTCATCCGAAACGTGCTGATCGGCGTGCCGGTTACGACGTTATGGAGCCAAGGCCTGCTGATCAAGCTGGCGATTTTGTCGATTATCGTGGCATTCCTGCTGCCATTGGGTTGGATCAAACATTGGAAGCGGACGGAGGCTTTTTTCGACGCTATCGGTCTGTCGGCTTTCGCCATTCAGGGAGCGCTTTACGCCGCAAACATGCACCATCCGCTGTCGGCCGTCGTGGTTGCCGCAGTGATGACGGGCATCGGCGGAGGGATTATTCGCGATTTGCTTGCGGGACGCAAGCCGCTAGTGCTCAAGGATGAAATCTACGCCGTATGGGCAGCCATCGCCGGTGCGATGATCGGGCTGGACTGGGTCCGTTCGACCTGGCAGGCGGTCCTTCTCTTTGCTGTGATCGTCCTGCTGCGCATGCTTTCCGTACATTATAGATGGAAGCTTCCGCGGCGCTCGCTTCACATGTCTTCTTCGACCGATCTATCCATAAAGGGAACCAAGGGCAAACAAAGCCGGAAGACAGCATAACAGAGGAGGCAATTCAACAACATGGTATCCGTATTATTCGTATGTTTGGGCAACATATGCCGTTCGCCGATGGCCGAGGCCGTCATGCGCCATAAAGTAAAGCAAGCCGGGCTTCAACACCTGATCACGGTGGACTCGGCCGGAACCGGAGACTGGCACCTTGGCCAAAAACCGCATCAGGACACGCGCCGTATGCTGGACGAGCAGGGGATCGGTTACGAAGGCATTTCGGCCCGCCGCATCGCAAGCCCGGATTTTGAAACCTTCGAGTACATCGTGTGCATGGACAACAGCAATCTCGAAAACGTGAAAAAGCTTCCGGGATCCAAAACGGAACGTTTGCTCAAATTTATGGATCTGCTGCCGGAGCATGAGCTTCGGGAAGTGCCGGACCCGTATTACACGGGGAACTTTGAGCAGGTTTACGAGTTGATCGATGCCGGCTGCGAAGCGTTATTAAATAAAATCCGTTTAGAGAAGCTGTAACCTGCTGAAGATTTTGCAAATGAACCGTACATTTTTAATGAAAAAGCGGCATTGTTGCCGTTTTTTCGGAAAAACAATGAAAACGCAATCATTTTTGAATGAGGGGAGGTTCGAAAAAAAGAAAGGTGAACAAAAGAACGTTATGCCGCAAGTCGGCGTACGTCTTCAGTTCACCTTTTTAATTCTTAACCCGCATGATTGTGCAGGATCACGCACGGAAAAAATACGTCAGCGCATTCGGCAGTTCTTTTTGCCAAAATCCCCAAATATGCTTGCCGTCTTTTTCCGCATACTCCACTTTAGCTCCTCTGTCCAGAAGCAGTTCGCGGGTCTGGCGGTTTAACTCCACGAAATTATGGGTGCCGTGATCGGTTTCGAATGCCGTTTCCTGCAGTCCGACAATCATATAAACGTCCAGCCAGGACAAGTCGTCCTGCGCTTCGAAGATGTCCTGGGAAGCCGGATAATACGCGCCGGAAAGGCTGATGATGCGCCGGAACAGCTCCGGATACCGGACAGCCAGGTGCAAAGAGACGCTGCCGCCGAGGGAGTCACCGGCCAGAACCCGCTCGGATGCTTCCCGCCGCACGGGATATTTGGCTTCGATGAAGGGAATAATCTCTTCTGCGAAGCAGCGCGTATAGGCATCGAAACGGCTGCCGAACGGCGCGTATTCATCGGTGCGGACCGAGGTATCCACGTCAACCCCGACGATGATGAAAGGGTCGGTATGACCGTCGAGAATCAAATAATTGGCGGTCGTCGCGATCCGTCCGAAGTTAAAAAACTCCTCGCCGTCCTGGCAATACACGACAGGGTAGCTCAAAATTTCATTATATCCCGGCGGGAGGTAAACGCGAAGATTGCGTGTTTCATTCAGAAACCGGCTTTCGATTTGTTCCTTAAGAATCGTTCTTTTTAAATACTTTGAATCCGTCATCCGTGTTCACCCTTCTTGCAGTTGATTTTTCATCCCCATAAACGTTGCCGTTTGCGTTTCCATCATGTGGGAATATTCAAGCTTTTGTCAAATACTCGAAAACTGTTATAGTTTTATCGATACACTGTTACATATACAAAACTCGATATTTTCGAAATTTATCCGCAATAGCTTTGACGAATCGAGTAAAACAGGTGTATAATAATTCTATAACAGCAGAGCCTGATATTCAAATTTTTTTGTTGAGGTGAAGATAATGAGCAAGGTGCCTTATGAAGTGTATACCGAGGAAGTCGAAGCACTTTCCGTGCTCTCTCCCGAAGGTGAAATCATTAACGAAGATAAAATGCCTAACCTTACTGATGATCAACTGAAAGAAATTATGTACCGCATGGTATTTACCCGCACCTGGGATGACCGCGCCGTGAACCTTGGCCGTCAAGGCCGCCTGGGCTTTTACGCTCCGGTATCCGGTCAAGAAGCGACGATGGTCGGCAGTGAATTTGCATTGGAAAAAGACGACTTCATTTGCCCTGGTTACCGCGATATGCCGCAAATCGTATGGCATGGACTGCCATTGTATCAAGCGTTCCTCTACTCCCGCGGCCATCAGCATGGCGGCCAAATTCCGGAAGGCGTCAACGTATTGATGCCGCAAATCATCATCGGCGCGCAAATTTTGCATGCGATGGGCATCGCGATGGGTTACAAGCTGAAAAAGCAAAAACAAGTGGTCATCACTTACACCGGTGACGGCGGTTCTTCCGAAGGCGACTTCTACGAAGGCCTCAACTATGCTGGACGTTACAAGCTTCCGGTCATTTTCTTTGTGCAAAATAACGGCTATGCCATTACAACTCCTTTCTCGAAACAAACGGCGGCGTTGTCCATTGCCCACAAAGCGGTAGCGGCAGGCATCCGCGGCGTCAAAGTCGACGGAATGGACGTGTTCGCAGTCATCAGCGCGGTTCGCGAAGCTGCTGAACTTGCCCGCAAAGGCGAAGGCGCTACTTTGATCGAAGCGGTAACTTACCGTTTCCGTCCGCACTCCTTGTCCGACGACGCGACAAAATACCGTACGAAAGACGAAGAAGGCGAATGGAACGCGAAGGATCCGATCATCCGCCTCGGCAAATATCTGGAGAAAAAAGGGCTTTGGTCCGAAGAAGATACGGCTCGCGTAAAAGAAGAAGCGAAAGCGAAAGTGAACGAAGAAATCAAAAAAGCGGAACAAACCGAGAAAATGACTGTTCCTGGCCTCATCGACAGCATGTTCGAAACGACGCCGAAACATTTGGAAGAGCAAAAAGCCGATTTCCAATAATCGAAAATCCGCTATTTGGACTTGCAACGTGAACAGTGAATGTTAAGGAGGAAATGAAGCAATGGCACAAATGAATATGAAAGAAGCAATCCGCGACGCAATCCGCGTGGAGATGAAGCGTGACCCTAACGTCATTGTGTTCGGTGAAGACGTTGGTAATGTGGGCGGCGTATTCCGTGCAACGGAAGGGCTGCAAAAAGAATTCGGCGAAGAGCGCATTTTCGATACGCCGCTGGCTGAATCCGCGATCGGCGGCCTGGCTGTCGGTTTGGGAATCCAAGGCTTCCGTCCGGTAGCCGAAATCCAGTTCGTCGGCTTTATTTTCGAAGCGCTGGACCAAATGTTCGTGCAGGCGGCTCGCATGCGTTACCGTTCCGGCGGCCGTTACAACGCTCCGATCGTGTTCCGCACGCCTTTCGGCGGCGGGGTTAAAGCAGCCGAACTCCATACCGACTCGCTCGAAGGTTTGGCGGTGCAAACTCCGGGTATTAAAGTGGTAGTGCCTTCGAACCCGTACGACGCCAAAGGCCTGCTTATCGCGGCCATCCGCGACAACGATCCCGTATTTTTCATGGAGCATTTGAACTTGTACCATGCGTTCCGCGCGGAAGTGCCTGAAGGGGACTACACCGTAGAAATCGGCAAAGCGAATGTGGTTCGCGAAGGTTCCGACGTAACGATCATCGCTTACGGCATGATGGTTCACACGGCGACGAAAGCTGCCGAAGAGCTTGAAAAAACGAAAGGCATCAAAGCCGAAATCATCGACCTGCGCACGCTGAATCCTTTGGACATCGACACGATCGTTGCATCGGTGAAGAAAACGAACCGTGCCATCGTCGTGCAGGAAGCGCAAAAAACTTCCGGCGTTGCCGCAGAAGTTATCGCGCAAATCAACGAAAAAGCCATTTTGCACCTGGAAGCGCCGGTTCTCCGCGTAGCGGCTCCGGACACGGTATATCCATTTGCGCAAATCGAAGATACATGGCTTCCTACGCCGGCTCGGATTATCGCTGCAGTCAACAAAGTCATGGAATTCTAAGAAAAAGAGTTTTGATAGGAGGTACTAAAGGTGGCAAAATTTGAATATCGGTTCCCGGAATTGGGCGAAGGCTTGCATGAAGGCGAAATTATTAAAATGCACATCAAGCCGGGCGATAAAGTAACAGACGACGACATCATCATGGAAGTACAAAACGACAAAGCAGTGGTCGAGGTTCCTTGCCCGGTGAACGGTACGGTGCAGGAAGTTTTCGCCAAGGACGGACAAGTGTGCCGCGTAGGCGAGGTCGTTGCCATTATCGATGCGGAAGGCGAACTTCCGGAACAAGAGGCTCCTGCAGCGGATCATGGTTCCATGGAAGCTGACGCGGCTCAAGGCGGCGCGGAAACGACTTCTTCTCCAGCCCAAAACAGCCCTGAAGCGGCTAAGCAAGGCGGAGAAAACGCTCCGGCTCCTGCAGCTCCAAACAAAGAAGTGCTGGCTACGCCAAGCGTACGCAAATTTGCGCGCGAACAAGGCGTTGACCTCACTCAAGTGACAGGCACAGGCAACAACGGCAAAATCACCAAAGAAGACGTCGAAGCATTCAAAAACGGCGGAGGCCAAGCAGCCGCTCCGGCAGCGAAAGAAGAAAAAGCCGCTCCGGCAGCGTCCGCGGCAGCTCCGGCAGTGGATGCTCGCGCAGAAGAAGAACGCGTGCCATTCAAAGGCATCCGCAAAGCGATTGCCAATGCGATGGTTAAATCGGCTTACACGGCGCCGCACGTTACCATTATGGACGAAGTGGACGTTACAGAGCTGGTAGCCTTCCGTACGCGCATGAAACCGATCGCCGAGAAAAAAGGAACGAAAGTCACCTATCTGCCTTTCATCGTCAAAGCGCTGGTTGCGGCTTCCCGCCAATTCCCTGCATTGAACGCGACAATCGACGAAGAAAACAACGAAATTGTCTACAAAAAGTACTACAACATCGGTATCGCTACGGATACGGACAACGGCCTGATCGTACCGGTTATCAAAGATGCCGACCGTAAGAGCATCTGGATGATCGCAGACGCGATCCGCGACCTCGCGGCACGCGGCCGCGAAGGCAAGCTGACTCCGGCTGAAATGAAAGGCAGCACGATCTCCATCACCAACATCGGTTCCGCCGGCGGCATGTTCTTTACTCCAATCATCAACTTCCCTGAAGTTGCGATTTTGGGTACCGGACGCATTACGGAAAAACCTGTCGTGAAAAACGGCGAAATCGTTGCCGCTCCTGTTATGGCTCTGTCCTTGAGCTTTGACCACCGCATCATCGACGGCGCGACGGCTCAAAACTTTATGAACTATATCAAATCGCTGCTCAGCAATCCTGAGCTGCTGGTAATGGAGGTATAAGACATGGTAGTAGGAGACGCTTCTCTCGATATCGACACATTGGTCATTGGTGCAGGTCCTGGCGGTTACGTTGCCGCCATCCGCGCCGCACAGCTGGGTCAAAAAGTTCTGATCGTTGACAAATCCGAAGTGGGCGGCGTGTGCTTGAACCGCGGGTGTATTCCTTCCAAAGCGTTGATCGCCGCGGCACATCAATACGAGTCGGCTAAACATGCGGACGCATTCGGCGTATCCGTCGAAAACGTCAAAGTGGATTTTTCCAAAACCCAGGAATTCAAAAACAGCGTTGTTAAGAAACTTACAGGCGGCGTTGCGGGCCTTCTGAAAGGCAACAAAGTCGAAGTTTTCCATGGCGAATGCATGTTCATCAGCGAAAACGAGGCACGCTGCTTCAACGAGCATGAATCTCCTCGTTACCGTTTCAAACACTGCATCATTGCGACGGGTTCCCGTCCGATCGAGCTGAAAGCATTCCCGTTCGGCGGACGCATCCTGTCCTCGACAGAAGCTCTCAACCTGCCTGAAATTCCGAAGAGCCTCGTCGTCATCGGCGGCGGCTACATCGGAGCCGAACTTGGCCAAATGTTCTCGAAATTCGGAACGAAGGTAACGATTCTCGAAGGTATGGATACGATCCTGAACGGATTCGATCCGGACATGACGAAGCTGGTCGTGAAGAGCATGAACAAAACCGGCGTCGAAATCATTACGAATGCCATAGCCGAAAGCGCAGAGCAAACGGATAAAGACGTTACGGTTAAATATCAGGTGAACGGCGAAACGAAAGAAGTCACGGCAGACTACCTGCTCGTAACGGTTGGACGCCGTCCAAACACCGACGGAGATCTGGGTCTGGACCTGATCGGCATCGAAATGACCGACCGCGGACTCATCAAAGTCGACCATCAAGGACGCACCAACAAGCCGAACATCTTCGCCATCGGCGACGTTGTTGCCGGACCTGCATTGGCGCATAAGGCTTCCTATGAGGGCAAAGTAGCTGCCGAAGCCATCGCCGGACATCCTTCGGTTGTCGATTATAAAGTGGTTCCTGCGGTAGCGTTCGTCGATCCTGAATGCGCAAGCGTAGGTTACACCGAAAAAGAAGCGAAAGAAAAAGGCTATAAAGCGAAAGCGGCCAAATTCCCGTTTGCGGGTAACGGACGTGCGCTGTCCCTGAACAATGCCGACGGTTTCGTGAAATTGATTTTCGACGAAGAAACCCAATTGGTTCTGGGCTGCCACATCGCCGGTATCGAAGCTTCGAACCTGATTGCCGAGCTGGGTCTCGCAATCGAGATGGGTGCTACGCTTGAAGATATCGCTTTGACGATCCATGCTCACCCAACGCTGGGCGAAATCGTGATGGAAACGGCTGAGCTTGCGCTTGGCAATCCGATTCATGTCATTGCGCCGCGCAGATAATGAGTCTTCATTAAATAACGTGATGAACAAGAGCCTTGCATGCTGCAGGCTCTTGTTTTTTTGCATTTACTTCCGATCCTTGTACATAACACCAAAATGACGCGAGCAATATACGGTTTTTCCGAACGTTTTGGATGCTAGAGGATGAAATTATGTATTTTCTCGCAGCTTTGCGGCATGGTAAACTAGTAAAAAGGATTTTGGTTAAAACGAAGGATCAGATCTTACGGAAGTCGCCCTGCGGGTATACCAAGTTAACGAACCTTTAGTGTAAGTTGGTCCCGGCAAGGCAAACAGAGCGAAGTGGAAGGGTTGGAACGAACATGAAAAAGTATTTGGATTTGCTTCATGATATTTTGGAAAATGGAACGCCAAAGGAGGACCGCACGGGAACGGGCACGATCTCGGTTTTTGGAAGACAGCTGAGATTCGATCTTTCCGAAGGGTTTCCGCTGCTGACGACAAAACGGATTCATATCAAATCGGTAGTGCATGAACTGCTGTGGTTCCTCAGCGGCGAAACCAATATAGGTTATTTGAAGGAAAACGGCGTGACCATTTGGGACGAGTGGGCCGACGAAAACGGGGATTTGGGGCCGGTATACGGCTCGCAATGGCGCCATTGGAAGTCGCCGGACGGAACGCACATCGATCAGATTGCAAACGTCATCGATTCGATCCAAAACAATCCGGATTCGCGGCGGCATATCGTCAGCGCTTGGAACGTGGCCGAAATCGAGCGGATGAAGCTTCCGCCATGCCATTTCGTCTTTCAGTTCTACGTGGCGGGAGGAAAGCTGTCCTGCATGCTGACGATGCGGTCCGTCGATACGTTCCTGGGCCTTCCGTTCAACATCGCCAGCTACGCCCTGCTGACGCATATGGTCGCGCAGCAATGCGGGCTCGAACCCGGAGAGTTTGTC
Source organism: Paenibacillus sp. VCA1 (assembly GCF_031583795.1). NCBI lineage: Bacteria > Bacillati > Bacillota > Bacilli > Caryophanales > Paenibacillaceae > Paenibacillus > Paenibacillus sp. VCA1. The sequence continues at coordinate 366,409 of NZ_JAVLSX010000004.1, forward strand.
TGGTCCGGCGGCGACGTGCATATTTATACGAACCATTTGGAGCAGGTCAAAACGCAGCTGGAGCGCGAGCCGTACGAACTTCCGCGGCTGGTGATCAAACGGAAGCCGGAGTCGATTTTCGATTACAAGTTCGAAGACTTCGAATTTCTCAATTATAAGCATCATCCGGGCATTAAAGCGCCGGTCGCTATATAAGCAATCAACTTCATTTTCCCTGAAAATAGGAGCGTGAATGGCATGAGCATGACGTACATTTTGGCCATGGGTAAAAACAGGGTCATCGGCCGCGATAACGCCCTTCCTTGGCGGCTGCCGAGAGACATGGCATTTTTCAAAGAGCAGACGATGGGCAAAAAAGTGCTGATGGGGCGGAAAACGTGGGAATCGTTCGGAGCCAAGCCGCTGCCCGGCCGCACCAATATCGTAATGACGCGGGATCCTCAATATACGGCTGCCGGCGCGCAGGTGATCCATACCGTCGAAGAAGCGGTCGAAACGAGCCGGGGGGAAGAAGTGATGGTGATCGGCGGCGAGGAAATTTACCGGCTGCTGATGCCCTACGCCGACCGCCTGCTCATTACGGAAATCGACGAGACGTTCGAAGGGGATACGTTTTTTCCGGAAATCGACGAAAGCGAATGGAAATGTATTCAGGAAGTACAAGGAATCCGTGACGAAAAAAATCCGTTTGATTACCGTTTTTGCACGTACGAACGACGGTAGCCTCAACGCATAACTGGCATCGCAATGTAAACAGCATGTTAATTAGTACAAATAATTATTCGGATAATCCATTTAATATTCAAAGAATGGGATGCTACTATAATTGAAATATCATTGCGTCGTTCTTATAGATGCGTAGAATCAACAGGAAAAGAACGGATGGGGGAAACACGTCATGTCTACACCTACAGGATTTATGGAATACAGCCGCCAGCTGCCGGCCGACCGCGAGCCGGCTGAACGCATAAAAGACTGGGAAGAATTCCACAAGCATTTGTCCGAAGAAGAGCTGCGCACGCAAGGCGCACGCTGCATGGATTGCGGCACGCCTTATTGCCATACGGGAATCGACATGACCGGAGGCACGTCGGGATGCCCGGTGAACAACCTGATTCCGGAGTGGAACAATTTGGTCTACCGCGGGCTTTGGAAGGAAGCGCTCGACCGCCTGCTGAAAACCAACAACTTTCCCGAATTTACCGGACGCATTTGCCCGGCTCCATGCGAAGGCTCGTGTACCGTGGGCCTCATTGGCCAGCCGGTAACGATCAAAACGATCGAGCAGGCGATCATCGACAAAGGTTTTGAAGAAGGCTGGATCGTTCCGACACCGCCGGAAAAACGCACAGGCAAACGCGTCGCCGTCGTCGGTTCGGGCCCGGCAGGCCTGGCTGCAGCCGCCCAATTGAACAAGGCGGGCCACAACGTGACCGTCTACGAACGGGCCGACCGGATCGGCGGACTTCTGATGTACGGCATTCCGTCCATGAAGCTGGATAAAGCGGTCGTGCAGCGCCGTGTGGACCTGATGGCTGCCGAAGGCATCCGCTTCGTGACGAATACCGAAATCGGCAAGGACATTTCCTCGCAGCAGCTTGTTGACGATTACGATGCCGTGGTGCTTTGCGGCGGCGCAACCAAACCGCGTGAATTCAATATCGAAGGCAGCGACCTGAACGGTGTTCATTACGCGATGACCTATTTGAACGGTACCATCAAAAGCCTGCTGGATTCCGGGTTGTCCGACGGGAAGTACATCTCCGCGGAAGGCAAGGACGTCATCGTCATCGGCGGCGGCGATACCGGCTCCGACTGCGTGGCTACGGCGCTTCGCCATGGCTGCCGCAGCATAACCCAATTCGGAACGCATCCGATGGCGCCGCTTGAACGCGATCCGATCAGCAACCCGTGGCCGCAGTTCCCGAACGTGTATACGCTCGATTACGCGCAGGAAGAAGCCAAAGCGGTATTCGGCAATGACCCTCGTGAGTTTTCCATCATGACGACCAAATTCGTCGGGGATGAGCACGGCAACCTCAAGGAGCTTCATACCGTGCAAATCCAGCGGATCGTCGACGAGACCGGACGCAAAATTTATCAGCCGATTCCGGGCACGGAAAAGGTGTTTCCGGCGCAAATGGCTTTGATCGCCATCGGTTTTGACGGACCGGAGCAAACGATCGTAAATCAGCTCGGTTTGGAAACCGACCGCAGATCGAACGTCAAGGCACCTTACGGCAAATATCAGACGAACGTCGATAAAGTGTTCGCCGCCGGCGATATGCGCCGCGGCCAAAGTTTGGTCGTCTGGGCGATCAACGAAGGACGCCAGGCTGCGCGCGAGGTGGACAAATACCTGATGGGCGCAACGGTCCTCGTATAAATAATCCGTTATTCATTATCCTTTTCCGAAAAGACTTCCCTAACTAAATAGGGAGGTCTTTTTTTAGTAGAATATCCTGGTCTGTCTTTAATGAAAGCACGTCGATAGAGTTACTCTTGTAAAAAAGGCTCGGCATAACCGCTTTTCAACAAATCAGGGGATCATTCAATGAGCATGCGCAAAGTCGCCGTTTCGAACGTGCTGAGATTGTCGCTTTCATTGAAAGAACGTCGGTTTTATGCTATCCTATTACTATTCGAATCTATGAAATGAACGAAACGCGGCCCGAGGAAGCTTCCTTTTCTCGGCCTTTTGCATTCCTAACAGCTATATGATTTAGAGCCCCGGAAAGCAGCCTGGCCATTCATGCTGAAGCTTCCATTTGCGGGGGTATTGCCGTGGAAACGCGAACGTCCACTTGAGGAGAGACGGTAGTTTGAAAACTCTAGTAATTGCAGAAAAACCCGATATGGGGCGCAACATCGCGGCCGTTATCGAACCGAAGGCCAAAAATGCCCGCACCTACATCGAAGGCGAGAATTACATCATTACTTGGGCGATCGGGCATCTGATCGGTCTGGCCGAGCCCGACGCCTATGATGACAAATATAAAAAATGGAACATCGGCGACTTGCCGATCATTCCCGATCAATTCAAGCTGAAGCCGAATCCGAAAACGAAGGATCAGCTTAAAGTGATCGCCGAGCTTGCCAAGCGCAGCGATTTGCTGATAAACGCATGCGACGCCGGGCGGGAAGGCCAGCATATTTTTTGCCTCATCCAGCAGCATCTGAAGCTGCGGCAGCCCGTCAAACGGCTGTGGATTTCGGACCTTACGCCCGAAACGATCCGGAAAGGTTTCGAGGAGCTCAAGGACGGCAGCGAATACGAAAACCTGTCCAAAGCGGCAAGGGCGAGAAGCGAGGCGGACTGGCTGATCGGCATGAACGGCTCGCGCGCTTTTACGACGAAACATAATGTGCTGCTGTCGGTAGGGCGGGTTCAGACCCCTGTGCTTGCGTTGGTATACGACCGGCAAAAGGAAATCGACGCGTTCAGCTCCGCCAAATTTTACGACGTAGAGGCGTTTTTTAAGCAGGGAGACACCGAATACAAAGGCTTATGGCAGGGCGAACGCATTCAGGATGAAGAAAAAGCCAAGGCGATTGCCGCGAAAGTGAAGGGAAAAGACGGAGTCATTCTAAGCTATGAAGTCAAAGACACAAAGGAATATCCGTTTAAGCTGTACGACCTTACGCTGCTGCAGCGGGAGGCAAACGCCAAATTCGGTTTTTCAGCCAAAAAAACGCTGGACCTGGCGCAGGCGCTGTACGAAAAACACAAGGTGATCAGTTATCCGCGAACCACCTCGAACTATGTGACCGAGCAAAACATACCGCAAATGTACAAATCGTTGGACCAGCTCCGGGGAACGGATTATGCGAAATTGGCGGAGCAGGCCGACAAGAAATTCGTACATAAAAACAATAAGTCGGTATGCAATCCGGCCAAGGTGGAAGATCACCACGCCATATTGCCGACCAACAAAACGGCCCGCAACCTGGCGCCGGACGAAGCCAAAATATACGATCTGATCGTGCGCCGGTTTTTGTCCCATTTTTACCCGCCGGCCGAATATAAAATGCATACCGTCATGACGGAAGTGGAAAAGGAATCCTTTAAAACGACGGTGAAGCAGCTCCTTTCCGAAGGCTGGAAAATCATTTATGCCGATCAGAAAAAGGACGCCAAAAAAAGCCGTTCCAAAAAAGGCAAGGAAGATGAGGACGACGCGCAGCCCGAAGAAGAGGTCACCACGCCTTTTCATCTCGATGGGAAAGCGGGCGTCCGCTGCGTCCGCAGCGAAGCGAAGGAAAAAGAAACGCAGCCGCCCAAGCCATACACCGAAGGAACGCTGCTGAAAGCGATGGAGAGCGCGGGCAAACAGATCGAAGACGAAGAGCTGAGGGATGCGATGAAGGATTCGGGCCTCGGCACGCCGGCCACTCGCGCCGCCATCATCGAGCGCTTGAAGCAGGTCGGATACATCGTGATGAAAGGCAAACGGATCGTCATTACCCAAAAGGGAAAAATGGCCGTCGAGGTCATCCGCGGGGCCGGGGTCGATCTGTTGACTTCGCCGGAGATGACGGGGCAATGGGAGCGCCGATTGAACGAAATCGCCAAAGGGATCGCTTCGGATGAAACGTTTATGGCGAACGTAAAAAAGTTTGCGACCATGATCATCAGCAAGGTGAAAATGCAGTCCCGGGTCGCCAAAGAATCCTTTGAGGAAAAGCCGGGCGAGGAAACCAAACCCGCCAGAAGCCGCAAAAAAACGGCGAAGGACGGGGACGGTACTGCGTCGGCGGCTGCGTCGGCCAAACCCAAGGCGGCGAAAAAGGCTGCTTCCCAAAAAACGGCCGAACCAAAAGGCGATGCGAACGAAGGCAGCCGGGAGGCAACCAAACCTGGCGCATCCCGATCGGAAACCCGTACCGTGACCGGCATCGCTCCTTGCCCGCGGGCCGGCTGCCAAGGCACCTTGATCATGGGGCGACGGGGTTATGGCTGTTCCCGATACAAGGAGGGCTGCACGTTCGTCATTTGGAAGGATCAATTCGGCGTTTCGCTTGAACCGGAAGACATCGCTTCGTTGGCGGCAAACGGGAGAACCGCGAGAAGTTTTCACGTAACGGGCGACGGGCGGGAGCGGCAAGGCGCGCTTGTTTTGCTGGATCGGGAAAAAGGCCTTATCGGGGTTGAGGAATCGTAAATGAAGCGATATAAAAAACAACGGACTCTTAATTCAGAGCCCGTTGTTTTTGTTCCTCTTGGACCTTCCGTTCGACGATGCCCGGAATTTCCTCGATCGAGGAGATCGTGTAAAATGAGCTGTCCGGCTTTTGCTTAAGCTCCACCATATTGAACGCCCACTCGTTGTCCTGCCGGATGTAAATGCTGTTCAGTCCGGCGGAAAGGGCGGGAGCGACGTCCGTCCGCAACGAATTGCCGATCATCCAGGTGGAGATGCGGTCAAACGCGCCGCTTTGCAAAATGTTTTCCAGCGTGGCTTCATTTTTGTGCTGCGTAATGTAGATCCGGTCGCCAAAGTAGTCGCTAAGCTTCATTTGATCGATTTTGCGCTGCTGGATCTTGGTTTCGCCTCCGGTATAAAGGTACAGCCGGTGGCCGTCCTTTTGCAGCGTTTCGAGCGTTTCCACCATGCCGGGGTATGGCTCGACATCGCGTTCGTATACGCTGAGACCGAGCTTGTTCAGCTCCAGCTCTTCCTCCGAACGGACCGGACGTCCCAATTTGCGGCAGAAAAACCGGTACGTTTCGATGAGGGATTTCGGGAAATTGCCGCTGCTGAAACCGGTCCGGCTTACCCGCTCGACGTCGATGTCGATTTGCTTTTGCCGGATTTCATCGGTTGTAAACGTGCCGGCCCCGAGCCAATGATGCATCAGCTCGAAAAATTCTCCCAGTACAAGCCCGAAATATTTATTGCAATGGATGAGCGTGTCATCCAGATCGAATATGATATGCTGCTTGAACGTATGATTCATCGTTGTCACTCCTTATAGACGCATGTAAGATTCCAGAAACATCTGGAGCTCCGACGCACCGTCCGGACGGATGCTGAATTTCTCTTTCTCCTCGACGCCCAGGTGGATCCGCAGCAAGCCGGCCACCCGCAAGATCATCAAATGATGTTTGAGCAGCTCTTCGGATTGGTCCAAATCCCGGATCATTTCTTTGAGGGAATGCGGCTTTTCCGCCACATAGCGCAGCAGGCGCAGCCGTTTCGGGTCGGAAAGCGCATGGGTCATCCGCAGCAGGCATGTAGGCGGTTCGTCTTCATCCTCCTCGGGCACGTCGACGGGATATTGGATCAGCATCATTTTTTTGTAATAACAATAAGCGTTGATCGGCCGGTTATGAACCGTCGGGAAAAGAACAATCGTTTGCACTTCCGGCGCGTTTTCGATCACGAGTCCCCCCGAAGCGTACTCCACGAGGCTCAGCGGGTCCATTTTCGTGAGCAGGATCCGTTTTTCCAAGGCGTCCTCTTCGATCAGCGGGATAATGTCCGGTTCGATGTTCTTGAAATAATGCTCGTACCACAGCTCGAGCAGCGGCGTGTAATGATCGCGAATCCGCCGGGCTTCCTCGACCGTAAAATCGGGAAGGTACGGGGACGCCGCCGCGTAAAGCACGTCCTCGGGCGTTTCGTACAGGCATTCCAAAAAGTTCGGCACCGAGTCGCCGTTGTTTCGGTGAATCGCCCAAGCATAAAGCACGTCGTAGTCGTCGAACGGCCAAGCCGCCGCCTGCGACAAGGCCGCGGACACTTCCGGCGCGAGCTTGTTTGCGACTTCACTGATCCATTCGGGCCCGATGTCCAGATTGCGGACCCATTTCTTCGATATATATACCATGAAACTGCCCAGCAGCTCGTATATGGGTGAAACGTCTACCTTCACTTCATAGTTCATGAAACTGACAACCTCCTATGAAATCAGTGCACCTTCATTCATTATGGCTTGTTGAGTAGCGGGTTGTCCACTATAATGTTCAAGTAGTTTGCCCGGAAGTCTAGAAGGAGGAATTATTTTCGTGTCTAACCATCGCAGTAAAAACAGCAGCACGTCTTTTCATTATTTCATATTGCTTACCGTGATTGTAGCGGCCGGGATCAGCCAAGGGCTGCTTTTGCCGCTGCTTTCGATATTTTTGGAACGACTCGGCGTGTCGTCCTCGATGAACGGATTAAACGCGGCGGCCCTTTACGTCGGCTCGTTTGCCATGACGCTGATCGCCGAACGGACGCTCGGAAAACTCGGCTTTAAAAAACTTGCGAGCGCCGGGCTGGTGCTTGTATTGATCTCCGTCATCCTGTTTCCGCTTGTGCCCAGCGTCACGTTTTGGTTCATCCTGCGTCTGTTGGTCGGCATCGGAGACAGCGCGGTGCATTATACCGCCCAGCTTTGGGTGCTCATGGTAACCCCGGAAGAGAAAAGAGGCAGAAATCTTTCGATATACGGCATGTCCTATGGCCTCGGATTCAGTCTGGGCCCGCTTGGCATTCCGCTGCTTAAGCTCGGGGACAGCGCGCCGTTTATCGTGCTGGCCGTTCTTGTTCTGCTCGTGCTCCTGCTGGTGCTTGTGAAGCTGCCCGACCTGCGCCCCGAGAAGGTTGACGCGGAGGAGCGTCCCGCCAAACGTTTCCGCCGCAGCTACGCGCTTGCCTGGTATGCGCTTGTTCCCGCCTTGCTGTACGGCTATATGGAATCGGGAATCAACAGCAACTTTCCGATTTACGGCCTGCGCGTCGGACTGAGCGAGCAGCAGATCGCGTTTTTGCTGCCGTTTATCGGGGTTGGCGGACTGATCCTCCAGCTCCCGCTCGGCATGCTCAGCGACCGTTTCAGCCGGAAGCGAGTCCTTATGATCTGCGGCATCCTTGGCGGCTTGTCGTTTATGCTCGTGCCGCTGGCGGGGACGTCGACGGCCGCGATCCTGGTCCTGCTTCTCCTCGCCGGCGGCATGATCGGTTCTTTCTTTTCGCTCGGGCTTGCGTATGCGGCGGACATCCTTCCGAAACTGCTGCTGCCCGCGGCGAACGTCATCGCGTCCTTTCATTTTAACGTCGGCAGCATCGCCGGACCGAATATCGGCGGGACGCTGATGCAGTACGGATGGAACGGAGGGCTGTTCGTCGCGCTCGGTTTGGGATTTATCGTCTTCGGGCTGCTGGGCGTTTTCTTCGGAAAAAGGCGAAAAGCCGATTCCGGCGTATCGCTGTACTCCTGATTGTGAATGCATTATGATAGAAGAAAGAGAACGAGAGACAAGAGGAGAAATGTCATGATCAGAATTCAGCATTTGACCAAATCCGTCGGAGTCGATAAAATTCCCGTTTTAAAAGGCGTCTCTCTCGATTTCCAGCGGGGGGAAATGATTGCGCTCGTGGGGGCGAGCGGAAGCGGAAAAAGCACGCTGCTGCGCTGTTTGGCGCTGAAGGAAAAATGGGATCAAGGCAGCTTTGTCGTCGACGGAACCGACATTTTAAAAGATCCGTTTGCCGGCAAAAGAAAAATAAGGCGCGAATGGGCATACTTAGAACAGAACCCGCAGTTGAACCTGAACCGTACGGCTTTGAAAAACGTGTTGATCGGTCAATCCGGCCAAACGCCGCTGTGGCGGATGGCGACGGGCATGGTGCGGTCGGACGATTATATGGGTGCGATGGACGTCATCGAACAGCTGGGCCTGCTGGAGAAGGCGCATGATAAATGCGAGAAGTTAAGCGGCGGCGAACGGCAGCGGATCGCGATCGCGCGCGCCCTGGTGCACGGCGCCAAGGTGATCCTTGCGGACGAGCCCGTCATCGGGCTGGACCCGAAATCGCAGGAGAGCGTCATGGAAACGCTGAAAAAGCTCTGCGAAGAAGAGCGGGCCACCGTGCTGACCGTGATCCCGATCGAACTGGCCGAACGCTACGCGACGCGGATCGTCGCATTATCCGGCGGCGAAATCGCCTTCGATATTTCCGGACGGCGGCTGACGGTGCGCGAACGAAATATGCTATAAGCCTGCAAGCCAAGGCTTTGGATAGAAAGAGTGATCATGTTTGGTAAAACGCTACTGGTTTTATATTCCCGCAGCTTTGCTGCTGATGATGATGCTTAGCGGCTGCTCGTTTATAAGCGATCCCGTGCTGCTCATGAAAACGCCGGAGCTTTCGGCCGAAAAGGAATCGTTGCGCTCGATTATCGAGGCGAACCGTCCGGAAAATTCCAGCCTGATCCGTTCCAACCAGGAAGAAGACACCAATATTATTCACTTTGTCGATCTGGATGGGGACGGCGTGAACGAAGCGGTCGTTTTTTACGAGACACAGGATCAGAATGTCGGCATTCATGGCATGATTTTTAAAAAGACCGGCGACGCATGGACGAAACAAACCACGTTCGACGGCGAAGGCAAAGTTCTCGAGTCTTTATATTTTAAAGACATGACGAACGACGGCCGCGTGGATATCGTTGCGGGTTTTTCCGGGAAAAGCGACAACGAATCCGAAGAGGACCTTCAAAACGGACTTATCGTATACAGCTACAACGGCAAAAACGTCGAACGGATCCTCGAGCTGCCTTACACCAACTACGTCATCAGCGACATGAACCGGGATCACGTGAACGATCTGACGATCGTGAACCTGAAACGGGGCGAAAGCAATTTCATCACGACGTATCAATATAAGGATGGCAGCTTTCTGGAACTGGATAAGCTTGAGCTGAAACCGTATATTTACAATTATTACAATGTTGTCGCAGGTAAAGTATACACCGATCCAGAAGGCAATAGCGTGGATGGCATCGTGCTGGACGCTTCGCTTTCCCCGGTCGGGGAGTCCTCGATTACCAGCATCATCGTCATGGAAGACGGCAAACTGAAATCGGTGCTTCCGAAAGAAGACCAGACTTTACGGATGTACCGGGTGTACAGCGAGGATATTAACGATGACGGAATCATCGAAATCCCGCTGCTCGAGCCGCCTGTTGGCTGGTCGTATTTCAAGAACCAGGACGATGTGCCTTATTTTTATGCGTACTACCGCTGGGACGGCAAAAGCGGTCTGAAGTTCGTGGCGGAGAAATTCCACGATTTCAAAAATGATTTCGATTTCGGATTTTTCCCTCCGCAGCTGCATAACAAAATTACGGTGGACACCAAATCGCAGCTTGGCAAATATTTGCGTTTCGTAGCGACCGACACCGGCAAAACGATCGCCGAAATCAAATATTTCACGCAAAGCGAATGGGATAAGCAAAGCGATGACTGGAGGTACCTGTACCGGAACAACGGCAAAGTGATCGGCTACAAGAAAAACTTCGATTTTGACATCACAAACAACAAAAACAAATCCAAAGACGAAGTACCGCCAATAGAAAGGAAGGACAGGCAAAGTGAGTAAAGTTTTGATTTTGGAAGACGAAGATTCGATCCGCGGGTTTACCGTGATCAATTTGAAGCGCAACGGGTTTGAAGTTCTGGAGGCGACAAACGGGAACGAGGCGCTCGAACTGCTGCTGAGCACGCCGGACATCGATATTGCGCTGCTGGACGTTATGGTGCCGGGCATCGACGGGTTCGAGGTATGCCGCCGGATCCGCGAAACCAACCAGCGTGTCGGCATCATTTTCCTGACGGCGAAGGTCCAGGAGCAGGACAAGGTTTACGCGCTGTCGGTTGGCGCCGACGACCATGTCAGCAAGCCGTTCAGCCCGACCGAGCTGATCGCGCGGATTCAGTCGCTTTTGCGGAGAGTCAACATTCACCGCGAAACATCCGCCAAGGTGACGTTCCAATCCGGGCCGTTTTCGCTGGATTTGATTTCCAAGCAATTTCGAAAAAACGGGCATATCATTGAGCTTACGCCAACGGAGTTTTCGCTGGTGCAATTTTTCCTCGAAAAAGAAAATACCCCGCTCAGCCGGGATGTGCTGTTGGATCATGTATGGGGCAAGGATTATATGGGCGACCCGAAAATCGTGGACGTCAACATCCGCCGTCTTCGCCAGAAGATCGAGGATAATCCTTCCGAGCCCGAGTTCCTCCAGACCGTATGGGGTCACGGGTATAAATGGAAGGGTCAGGGACAATGATCAAAAAAGGCATTCGCCGGCAGATCGTCATGCACTACTTTATCGTGGTGTTTTCGACGCTGTTGCTGGCCGAAGTCATTTTTTTGTTTGCGATAAGAAGCTATTATTATGACAGCATATACAGCCATATTACCCAGCATATCAAGCTGATGGAGGAATACCAGAAGTTCATTACCACGTCGGACGACGGCAGAACCGATCTTGCCAACCTGCTCTCGAACTATAAGCTCAATTATACCGAGCTGCAGATTTTGAACATGCAGGGCGACGTGCTGATCAACTCCTCGGAGTTCCAGCCCGACGTGTCGATCAAAACGAGCGACATTTCCCAAGCCCAATCCGGCAATATCGGGCGCTGGGTCGGGCGCCAGCCGATTACGGGCGAAGACGTCATGGCCGTTTCCAAAATGGAGCAGACAAATGGACAGGACACGTATATCGTCCGATACGTCACCTCCCTGGAAAGGGTGAACGAAAAGCTGCTGAACGTCACGCTGCTCGCCACGGGCGTGGCCGCCGCGGTGCTTGCCCTCGTGCTTGCTTTCAGCCTGGGGTTGGCCAACTCGATCGTCAAACCTTTGAATACCATTACGGCGGTGTCCGCGCAAATGGCCAAAGGCAAATTTAACGTCCGGATCAAGGGCGACTACAAATACGAATTGGGCGAGCTGGCTTCGACGCTGAACTATATGGCACAGGAAATCGTACGCAGCAATCAGGTAAAAGATGATTTCATATCGTCGATTTCCCATGAGCTGCGAACGCCGCTCACCAGCATCAAGGGCTGGAGCGAAACGATCAATTCCGGCGGATACGATCCGGAGGAAACGAAAATCGGGATGGAAATCATCACGAAAGAGACCGAGCGCCTGATCGGGCTGGTGGAAGAAATCCTCGATTTCTCGAAGCTGCAGCAAAACGAGATGAAGGTCGTGTTCGGCCGGGTGGATTTGAAGGAGCTTCTCCAGGAGATCATGCTGAATCTGTGGACCAAAGCGGAAAAACGCTCCATTCAACTTCGGCTCGATTCGGTTGACAAACCACTCGTGGAAGGGGACGCCAACCGGCTTAAGCAGGTGTTTTTGAACCTGGTGGACAACGCTATCAAGTTTTCGCATGAAAACTCGTTTATCGACCTGCAGGTGACGTTTGAAGGCAACAACGTCGTCGTCAAGGTTCACGATACGGGCATCGGCATCAGCGAGGACCATTTGGTCAAGGTGAAAGACCGTTTCTTCCAGGTGGATCCGCTGAATGGCGGCACCGGGCTCGGATTGGCCATTTCACAGCAGCTGGTCGAACTTCATCACGGCATCCTGCTGATCCAAAGCGAGCTGGGCGTCGGGACGACGATTGTCGTCCGGCTGCCGAGATTGCTGGGAGAAGAGCAGGCTGAAGGCCCGCAGGCAACGCCCTATGAAATTCCCGACGGGGATCAAGGCATACACGAATCATAACGGAAAAGAGCGGAATCCGAACAAAGGACTTCGCTCTTTTCGTTTTTGGGGCATAGGTTTGAAGATTGCGCGAAAAATAAAGAACAAGCTTTTCCCTTTTGTTGAATATTATGAAGATAAGCCTTCCGCGCGCAGCCGTCCGGTCTTTTCGTACACTTCCTGCAGCAAGCGGGTCGGTTGGGTGCGGATCGTTGGTTTCGGAAACACCGTTTCGTGCGGTCCGATGACCATCACTTGATCGGGACTGCCTTTCAGGATCGCTCCGTCTTTGATCACGGCTCCTTCGCCGATGATGGCGCGTTCGATATGGACGTTTCTGCCGATTTTGACGTTTGGCATCACGATACTGTCTTTGATTTCCGAAAATTTGCCGATTTCCACCCCGCAAAAAACAACGGATTGATGCGCCGTGCCTTCGACGGCGGACGATTCGGAAACCAGGCAGTTCGCCGTCATACCGGCTTTTGAACGATGGGCAGCCGTTCTTGCCGACCAAGGGCGTGTGTACATCGGCCATTCACTGTTGTGGAGCTTCCAAGCGTTGTCGTTTCTCAACAGGTCCATATGGGCCTCCCATAGGCTGTGTACGGTGCCGACGTCTTTCCAGTAGCCGTCGAAACGGTAGGCATACATCCGGTTTTGCTCATTGAGCATTTTAGGGATGACGTCTTTGCCGAAATCATGGCTCGATGCGGCGTCGGCCGCATCCTCGATCAGATGGCGACGGAGGTAATCCCATTCGAATAAATAAATGCCCATCGAAGCCAAATTGCTTTGCGGAACCGCCGGTTTTTCGGCAAATTCGGAAATGCGGTGATTTCCGTCCACGCTCATGACGCCGAAGCGGCTTGCTTCCTCCCAAGGAACCTCCATGACCGAAATGGTCGCTTCCGAACGATGCTCTTTATGAAAACGGAGCATTTTTTTGTAATCCATATGGTAAATATGATCACCCGAAAGGACGAGAACATGCTCGGGTTGTTGGCGATCAATGTATTCCATGTTTTTGTAGATCGCATCGGCCGTCCCTAAATATGTCAAAGAGCCGGAGGTGCCTGCAGGCAAAAGCGTGATGCCTTCATCTCCGCTGCGTTTCAGGCCCCAAGGTTCGCCTTCTCCGATATGGCTGTGAAGCGACTCCGCCTCGTACTGCGTGAGGACGCCGATCGTATCGATCCCCGAATTCACGCAGTTGCTGAGAGGAAAATCGATAATCCGGTAATAGCCGCCAAACGGAACGGCAGGCTTTGCCTGTTTGGATGTCAAAGGAGCGAGCCTGCGGCCTTCGCCCCCGGCAAGCAACATGGCGATGCATTCTTTCTTCTTCATGTCGTTTCCCTCCCAAAAATTTGTCAAGGTAATTACTGCTTAAACGGGGCCCCGCCCACTGAAACGATTATATTGAAAAAAAATTGAAAAATTACGGATTTATTTTTCAGGAGTCATTTTTATGTTTAATCTGGCTAAAATGGGGTAATGGTACACGTTCACTCTTTGTATAAAGAAGGTGATGATCGCTTGGTGATGACGAAAGCTGTTTCCGGACCTATGCCGACGGAGGAAGATATATACCTATTCCATGAAGGGACCTCCTACCACAGTTACAGAATTTTGGGCGCTCATCCTGCTGTGGAAGATGGTCTGGAAGGCGTCCGGTTTACCGTCTGGGCCCCGCATGCCCGGCACGTCGGCTTGGCTTCCGACTTCAACGGTTGGAACGGAGCAAAGGATTCATTACATAAGATACCCGAATCGGGCTTTTGGACTCGTTTTTTTCCGGGGATCCGGACAGGTACTTTTTACAAATTCGATATCGAAGGCCCGCATCGCGAGCGTTTTTTGAAAGCCGATCCTTACGCATTTCAGGCGGAGGTGCGTCCGGCAACGGCTTCGGTCGTGACCGACCTGAGCGGTTACCATTGGGGAGACGCTGCCTGGCGGCGGAAAAAACGGGGGGTGTACGGCAAGCCGGTCAACATCTATGAAATGCATCTGGGAACATGGCGGCAAAAAAAAGACGGGACACTGCATACGTACAGGGAAATCGCCGACCTGCTGATCCCTTACCTGAAGCGGATGAATTACACGCATGTAGAGTTTATGCCGCTGGCCGAACATCCATACGATTTGTCATGGGGGTATCAATGCACGGGGTATTACGCTGTGACAAGCCGCTATGGGTCGCCGCATGATTTTATGTACCTCGTCGATCAATGCCATCAGGCCGGTATCGGGGTCATTTTGGATTGGGTTCCGGCCCATTTCACAAAAGACGCCCATGGACTGCGCTTGTTCGACGGTACGCCGCTCTTTGAATATGCAGATCCGTTAAAAGCGGAAAAGCCGGGCTGGGGAACGCTTAGCTTCGATTACGGGAAACCCGAAGTCCGCTCGTTTCTCATTTCCAATGCCCTGTTCTGGCTGGACGTGTTTCATATCGACGGGCTTCGCGTGGATGCCGTGACCAGCATGATTCGGCTTGATTTCGAGAAAAATGAAGGGCACTATCCTTTAAACGAGCGGGGCGGCGTCGAAAATTTGGAAGCGGTCCGGTTTTTGCAGCAGCTGAATACGACCGTTTTTTCCTATTACCCGCACACGCTGATGATGGCCGAGGAATCCAGCGCATGGCCGGGCGTAACGGCTCCCGTAAGCGAAAACGGGCTTGGTTTCAATTACAAATGGAACATGGGCTGGATGAACGATACGCTGGATTATGTGGAGGCCGCCTTCGAGGAGCGTCCGTCCAAGCATCATTTGCTGACGTTCCCGGTCGTGTACGCCTACTCGGAAAATTTCGCTTTACCGCTGAGCCATGACGAAGTTGTCCACGGCAAAAAATCGCTGCTTGGCAAAATGCCGGGAACCTATGAGCAGCAATTTGCCGGCCTTCGCCTCCTGCTAGGCTACCAGATGACGTTTCCGGGAAAAAAGCTGCTGTTTATGGGCGGGGAATTCGGGCAGTTCATCGAATGGAGGGACCAGCATGAACTGGATTGGCTTTTGCTCGAATATGAAACACACCGTCAGCTGCAGCGATACGCGTCGGACCTGAATCGGTTATACGTGGAGGAAAAAGCCCTTTGGGAGCTGGACCATGCCTTGGAGGGGTATGAATGGATCAGTCCGCACGACGCTTCGCAGAGCGTCATTTCATTCATGAGGAAAAGCAAGAAGCAAAGCGATACGCTGATCGTGCTGATCAATTTTCTTCCGGTTCGGCGCGAACGTTACCGTATCGGCGTCCCGCGATCGGGATCGTACGTCCCGGTTTTCCAAAGCGAACACGAAATGTACGGGGGACTGGGCGCGTCCGTCAATGGTTCCATTGAAACGGACCGCATCCCTTGGCATCATCATAAACACAGTCTGGAACTGACGCTGCCGCCGCTTAGCCTCATCGTTTTAAAGCGGGCAGCGGTCGTCAGAGACGAGAGGACATCCCCTCCCAAGGAGAGACGGCAAAAACGCCTCAAAAAGGCCGTTAAAACGCCGCCGCGGGCAGACCGAAAAGAAATCGGGCATCATGCCCCCGTGATGATCTTGCAGACAGAGGAAGGAGCGAACGAAACATGAACGTTTTATTTGCCGCCGCAGAAGCCGTCCCGTTCATGAAAATCGGCGGTTTGGCCGACGTCATCGGCGCGTTGCCCCAGGCGCTTGCGAAAAACGGGGTAAATGTCAGCGTCGTCCTGCCGAAGTACCGCGGCATTCCGGAGCCATTCCGGGAAGAAATGGAGCATGTAAGCGAGATTTACGTTCCGGTCGGCTGGCGAAGCCAATATTGCGGCATCGAAACGTTAAGCCGTGACGGCATCACGTACTATTTCGTCGACAACGAGTATTACTTCGGCCGCGACGACGTGTACGGATATATGGATGACGGGGAGCGGTTTGCGTTTTTGAACCGGGCCGTCCTGGAGCTGCTTAAGGCGATTGATTTTCAGCCGGACGTCATTCACTGCCATGATTGGCATACGGCGTTAATCCCGGTGCTGCTTGACGCCCATTACAGGCATGATCCGCTTTATAGCGGCATCCGGACCGTTTATACGATCCATAACCTGCTGTATCAAGGCATTTACCCGTATGAAGTGCTGGGCGAGCTGCTTGAGCTGGATGACCGGTATTTTACGATCGATGGACTTGAATATTACGGGAAGGTCAATTTCATGAAAGGCGGCATCGTCTATGCGGATCATGTGACGACCGTCAGTCCGACGTACGCCAGGGAAATTCAAACCGCTTATTTCGGTTACGGGCTGGAAGGGCTGTTATTTGCGCTTGGGCCGAAGCTGAGCGGCATCGTCAACGGGATCGACACCAAAAGCTACAACCCGGCGACGGATCCGCATATCGCTGTCCAGTACCGTTCAAGCCTCGCCAAGAAAAAGGAAAACAAAATCCGGCTGCAGGAGGAGCTTGGCCTTCCGGTTTCGGCGGAAACGCCGCTGATCTCCATGGTGACCCGCCTGGTCGAATCCAAAGGATTGGAACTGGTCATCCGCGTGCTGGACGAAATGCTGACGTTCGATGACGTTCAGTTCGTGATCCTTGGCACCGGAGACGGCAAATATGAGCATTGGTTCAGGGAAGCGGAACGCCGCCATCCGCAAAAAATGTCCGCCCAAATCGCGTTCAGCGACGCCTTGTCGCGGAAAATTTACGCATCGAGCGACATTTTCCTGATGCCGTCGAATTTCGAGCCGTGCGGCATCAGCCAGCTGCTTGCGCTAAGGTACGGAAGCATTCCGGTCGTCAGGGAAACCGGGGGCCTGAACGACACCGTGCATGCCTATAACGAATTTACGGGGGAAGGCAACGGCTTCAGCTTTGCCAACATCAATGCCCATGACATGCTGCATACGATCCGGCGCGCCGTTTCTTTTTACCGTCAGCCGCAGCACTGGAACACGATCGTCAAAAACGCCGTCAGCGGGGATTACAGCTGGAATGAATCTGCCAGAGCATACATGGATATTTACGGTCAGGTGACCGGCCGAGCGTAGCTTTTACGCCAAATAAAAAGAGCATTCGGCGTCTTTCAGAAGACGTTCCGCAATGCTCTTGTGCTTTTTTCGATCATTTTTTGGCGATGTTCCGGTATAAAATCCGGTAGCCGAAAGGCTCAAGGGTAACGTTCATAACGCCGTTTACGGGGGTTACCTTTTCGCCGCTTAACGCATCTTTCCAATCCGTCGTTTCCATCGGATGCGACAGCGTCTGTTTTTGCCCGGTATTGTTCATCCAGACGGTAAAATGATCCTGATTGTCGACGCGCTCGTAAATGATGCACGGATTCCCCGGCTCGGCTTTTAGAAAGCGGAATCTGCCTTCGCGCAGTGCCTTGTGGGTTTTGCGCAGGTTGATCATCATTTTGTAAAAGTCGTACAGGTCGCGGTCCTGCTTCTCCCGGTCCCAAATCATGCATTTGCGGCAATCCGGGTCGATGGCTCCGGTAATGCCCACTTCATCGCCGTAGAAAATGCACGGAGTTCCCATATACGTGAACAGAAACACGACGGAAAGCTTCATTTTTCGTTTGTCCCCGCCGACCCGGGTCAACAAGCGCGGCGTATCATGCGTGCACAGCATGTTGAACACCACCTCGTTCGTTTGCTGGGGGTACCTCATCAACAGCGAGCTCATCCGGTCGGAAAACGTCGCTCCGTCCATGCCGCCGTTAAAAAACTCCAGCACCTTGTCC
Organism: Paenibacillus sp. VCA1; assembly: GCF_031583795.1. Lineage (NCBI taxonomy): Bacteria > Bacillati > Bacillota > Bacilli > Caryophanales > Paenibacillaceae > Paenibacillus > Paenibacillus sp. VCA1. Next base: position 384,634 of record NZ_JAVLSX010000004.1, read on the forward strand.
GCAAACGGATAGTTCATCACCGAATCGAACTGGTCGCCGACAAGCCAAGCAAGCGAATCGCTCCACACTTCCCCGACGATGTAGGCTTCGGGGTTGGCTTTTTTCACAACGGTTCTGAAGTCGCGCCAGAAATGATGATCGACCTCGTTCGCCACGTCCAGGCGCCATCCGTCCAGCTTGATTTCCTTGATCCAGTATTCGGCCACGCCCAGCAGATAAGCTTTGACCTCCGGGTTGGCCGTGTTGAACTTCGGCATGTTGCCGAAAAATCCGAAGGTATCGTAGGTGGCGATCCCGTTTTCAACGCGGGCGGGAAACTTGTTGATATGGAACCAGTCTTTGTATTTCGATTTTTCGCCGTTTTTAAGCACGTCCTGGAACTGCGGAAACTGCTCGCTGCAGTGGTTGAAGACGGCGTCGAGCATAACGCGGATCCCTTTGGCATGGCACGCCTCGACGACCTGCTTTAACAGCGCGTTGTCTCCGAAATGCGGGTCCACCTGCTTGTAATCGACGATATCGTATTTATGGTTTGACGGGGACTTGAACAGCGGCGTGAAATAAATCGCGTTGATGCCCAGATCCGCCAAATCGTCCAGATGGTCCAGCACTCCTTTCAAGTCTCCGCCGAAAAAATTGTCGGTTTTGGGCTGCCCTCCCCAAGGTTCGGTTCCGGGAGGGTCGTTGCTCGGGTCGCCGTTGGCGAAGCGTTCGGGCATGATCTGATAAAAAACGGCATCCTTGGCCCATTCCGGCACTTTGAACACGTCGATCTCATGTATGTAAGAAAACTCGTAATATCCCCCCGTCGGCGGAGGGCAATCGCGAAAAATTCCGCTGTCGAGCATGTAAATCGTTTCGGAGCCTGCCGTAATGCGGAATGCATAGGACAGCCGCTTGTATTTGGGCTTCACGGACGCTTCCCAAAAATCGAACATTTCATCCGAAGCCGCCTTGTCCATCGTAATTTCAAAATAAGTGCCCTTCCAGTCGTATTTGTCGCCCGTCATGGCAACGACCGAAGTGACGTCGTTTTTTTTCGTTCGTACTCTCAGGTGAATGGTTTGCGGATCATAAGCATATGCCCATTTGTTGCGGGGCACGTGATATAAAGCCTCCAGCAGCATCGCTACCACCTCCAATAATTCCTCTTTAGCAGCCTTCGTCTCGGAGCCCGCGCTTTGTAGTATGCTCCGAATGGCGGCTTCACAATGTATCGTTTAGGTTAATTTACCAATGTGGGGCGGAAATGAAACTGAAGCTAGGAAAATGGGAATGTATTACAAACCGATGAATTTGCATGAAAATACATTGCATAAACATACAGATTGTTGTACTATAAAACATGTTTTCTGAAAGCTGATGGCGATAAACAATCATGTCCATACTAGGGTTAAAAAAACAACATTCATACACAAAGAACAAGGGGAGATAGATCATGAAAAAATGGGGCATTTTAACGGTATGCCTGGTTTTGGCGGGAAGCTTGCTTGCAGGCTGCGGCAATAAACCTTCCGAACAGGCGGGGGATACAACCGGAAGCGCGAAGGAAAGCAAAACGATCGTCCTCGGGACAAGCGCCGATTTTCCGCCGTACGAGTTTCATAAAATGGTCGACGGCAAAGACCAGATCGTCGGTTTCGATATTGAGATTGCCAAGCAAATCGCTGCGGATATGGGCGCGAAACTCGAAGTCAAAGATATGGACTTTAAAGCGCTGCTCGGCGAATTGTCCAGCGGACGCGTCGACTTCGTCATTTCGGGCATGACGCCGGACGAAAACCGCAAAAAAGAAGTGGACTTTTCCAACAATTATTATAAAGCGGAACAAGCCGTCGTCGTTCGCGAGCAGGATAAGGACAAATACAAAACGATGAAGTCGCTTGAAGGCGTGTCCTTCGGCATCCAAACCGGTTCGATCCAGGAAGACATCGCGAAGTCGATCCCGGGCGCCAAGATTACAGGCCTCGGCAAAATCAACGACATTATCATGCAGCTGAATTCCGGCCGCGTCGACGCTTCCATCATGGAGAAGCCGGTGGCCGAAGCATTCATTAAAAACGTCAAAGGGCTGACGATCGCCGAAGCCGTGCCGGAATATCAGGAAGACGGTTATGCCATCGGCGTCAAAAAGGGCAACAAAGAGCTTGTCGATCAAATCAACAAAACGCTGGACCGCTTGAAATCGGAAAACAAAATCGACCAATTCGTATCCGAGGCGAGCGATCTCGCCGTTCAAAAATAATTCATAAGGATCGGCGGAAAAATATGCGGAAGTCATTTCCGCTATTTTTTCTGCCCGGGATGCCGCAGTCGGTCGATGCCGGACGGTCATCGCATGCAGCAGCATCCCAATCGGCATTTTTGAAGGAGGATCAAAGCGATATATGAATATTATCGATACTTTCTGGACGTACCGCTCCTATTTTGGAACGGGCATTCAATATACGCTGCTGCTTGCAGTCATCGGCGTTTTTTGCGGGTTCATTCTCGGCATGCTCGTTTCCCTGCTGCGGATGTCCCGAATCTGGATTTTGCGCTTCATCGGTTCGATATGGGTCGAGTTTTTGCGTGGCACGCCGATGCTGGTGCAGCTGTTTATTATCCACTATGGCCTGGTTGCGTTCGGCGTCAAATTCACCCCGATCGAATCGGGCGCCATTACATTGACCATCAATAGCTCGGCTTATTTGGCGGAAATTTTCCGCGCGGGCATTCAAGGCGTCGACAAAGGCCAGTCCGAAGCCGCCCGGTCGCTCGGGATGACCAAAGGGATGACGATGAGGCATATCGTCCTTCCGCAAGCGGTCAAAAGCGTCCTGCCGGCGATCGGCAACGAATTTATTACCATCATTAAAGAATCCTCGATCGTGTCGTTTATAGGGGTTAGCGATTTGATGTATCAGGCGCAGGCCGTTACCACCATTACTTATGATACCCTTAAGCCGTTTTTGATCATCGCAGCGTTGTATTTCATCATGACATTTACGTTGTCCAAGCTGCTCGGCCTGTTCGAAAGGAGGTTAAGAACGGATGATCACCGTTAAAGATCTGCATAAATCGTACGGAAAACTGGAGATTTTGAAAGGCGTCGACATGGAAATCGCCAAAGGGGAGGTCGTCGTCGTCATCGGCCCGAGCGGATCGGGGAAAAGCACATTTCTCCGTTGCCTTAACCTGCTGGAGGTTCCGACAAGCGGCGAAATTACGTTCGAAGGCGAATCGATTACGAACAAACGGCATAACATCAACCTGACCCGCGAAAAAATGGGCATGGTGTTCCAGCAGTTTAACCTGTTTCCGCATAAAACGGTGCTGCAGAACATTACGCTGGCACCGGTCAAGGTAAAAAAGATGCCGCAGGCGGAAGCGGAAAAAATCGCGATTGATCTGCTGCGGACGGTCGGCCTCGAGGACAAAAAGGATGCGTATCCTTCCCAGCTTTCGGGCGGCCAAAAGCAGCGTATTGCCATTGCCCGGGCGCTGGCGATGCAGCCCCATGTCATGCTGTTCGACGAGCCGACGTCGGCGCTGGACCCCGAAATGGTCGGCGAGGTGCTGGAGGTCATGAAAAAGCTCGCGGAAGGCGGCATGACGATGGTGATCGTGACGCACGAGATGGGTTTTGCGAGAGAGGTCGGAGACCGGATCATCTTTATGGACGGCGGCCGGATCATGGAAGAGGGAACGCCTTCTGATGTGTTCGGCAACCCGCAAAATGCGCGGACCAGAGATTTTTTGAGCAAAGTGTTGTAACAGCCGAATTGACGCAAGCTTCGGGCGAGACATTCTTGCCCGGGGCTTTTTTTGTTTTGCAATCGTAACTTTTATTTAAAAGAATGTCATTTTTAAAGAAGTTTTTTATGACGAAAAACCACTGATATCCGAATTTATCGAACCAAAGATTGCAATATGGTAACATTTTCATGCGCACTGGTTACAAAATTGTGATATATTGAATGAGCCAAAACTTTGAACGCAAAGTGCGGGGGACCAAAGTCCACCGTGAAAGTCCTTTTCACTTGGGGTGAATCGTTATTCGAACGAAGGGTTGTCTCCTCAATCCGAACCCGACAGCTAACCTCGCAGGCATCGATGGATTTTAAGGAGGAACTATGAAAAAGAGATTTTTGAAAGTGAAAATTCTGGCAGCAGCACTCGGCATCACCTTGGCGGTACAAGCCGTTCCGATTCATGCGGATTCGGTACACGTAGCCAAGGAAGGAGACACCTTTTACACGCTTTCAAAAGAGTACGGCGTGGACATGAACAAATTGATGAACGCAAATCCGAACATCCCGGCAACCAACATCTATGCAGGCTTGAAATTGAACATTCCGGGCGAAACGATGAAAGCATTTGCGGATCCGGCTCCGCAGCTGATCACCGCATCGCTGAACGTGGATTCCGGTCAAAAAATCGTAGAAGCCTGGGGTAAATCCTTCACCTATAATAAAACGCTGAAAGTCAAGGCGACAGCATATTCCTCAGCCGCAAACGAAAACGGCAGATGGGGAGCGGTCGATTACTTCGGCAATCCACTCGAGCTTGGAACGATTGCAGTCGATCCGTCCATTATCCCGCTCGGCACAAGGGTACTTGTAACAGGGCACAGCTTCCCGGGCCTTCCGAAAAAAGCGTTCGTCGCTACGGCCAGAGATACGGGCAGCGCCATCAAAGGCAACCGCATCGACATTTTCGTGCCGGGCAGCCCGCAAGAAGTAAGCAACTTCGGGTTCCAGGACGTCGAACTGTATTTCATTAATTAACTGAAATCCGAAACGTTGACATAGCGCTTTTTCCAACATACACAACGACAAAAACGGCCTCCACGGCAATCGCGGGGGCCGTTTTGCGGCTGAAGCGTCATTTGTCTTTTGGCACCTTCAGCAGCTTTGGCACCGTAACGAAAGAATATCCTTTTTTCTTCAGTTCCCGGATGACCTCCGGCAAAGCTTCGATCGTTCCGGTCAAATCGGAAGTGCTTCCGCCTCCGGCATGCTGCAATATGATGGAGCCTTGTCCGGCAGAAGCCATGATGTTTTTTTTGACCTTCTCCTTGCCGATGCCTTTCCAGTCCAACGAATCCACGTTCCAGTTGACGATTTTGTATCCTTCCCGTTTGGCCCAGCGCAGCTGGCTTTCGGTGATGTCGCCGTAAGGCGGCCGTATCAGCTTCGGCTTGTAGCCGGTCAATCCGTACAAAATGTTCTCCGTCCGTACGATTTGGTCGATGTATTCGGACATCGTCAGTTTATGGAACTGGGGATGGTTATAGGAATGATTCCCGATGACATGCCCCTCCCGCATGATCCGTGCAACCAGGTCGGGATGTTTTTTGGCCCGGCTGCCGACGACGAAAAACGTGGCTTTTACGTTGTTTTGGGCCAAAATGCGAAGCACCTGCGGCGTAAACCGGGGATCCGGGACGTCGTCGAATGTCAGTGCGATTTGCTTGACATGCGGGCCGTGGATTTTGAACGTATCCGGATATTTTTTGATGAGCTGACCCAGGGTAAGCACCTGTTTTTCCTGCTTTTTTTCCGTCCGGTTAGCCGCGCTTGTTTCCTGTACGTTGTCGGAGGTTGGCGGTTCCTCCTGCTTTGCGGCCTGAAGGCCGGCCTCGGGACAAAGCAGGCTCATCAGAAGCAGCATCAATAAGGCCTTGCCGAGATATGTTTTTCTCACGTTCGCGGCTCCTTTCCCAGTATGTATTCGAGGATTTTGCAAAATCCTGATCCATGAAATGAACGGTCTATACTGTTATGTCCCGAATTGGCAGAAATTATGATCGTTTGTCGAAACGATCACCGCACTTTACCAATCTTCCCTGCCGAAGGTGTATAATAATGTGTGCAAACTTGTCCTGATGAGCAAAATAACAGCATAACCAATAACTAGCTGGAAGGAGACTAAAGCATGGCGGATTTATTTACACCTTATGTATTAAAGGGATTGTCGCTAAAAAACCGAATCGTGATGCCCCCGATGTGCCAATATTCGGTTCAGGCGGAAGACGGCGTTCCTAACAACTGGCATTTTGTGCATTACGTTTCCCGGGCGGTGGGCGGAACAGGACTGATCATCGTGGAAATGACGGCGGTACATCCGGACGGACGCATTACGAACCGGGATACGGGGATTTGGAGCGATGAGCAGATTCCCGCATACCGTAAAATCGTAAACGAGGTACATACGTACGGCACGCGGATCGGCATTCAACTTGGGCATGCGGGCCGGAAAGCCGAAGATGCGAATCCGCCGGTTGCGCCTTCCGCTATCCGTTTTAGCGAAAAATACAACATTCCCAGGGCGCTGACGACCGAAGAGGTTCGCGACCTGGTGCTTGCCTATAAAGAAGCTGCGAGAAGGGCCGTGGAAGCGGGATTTGACACGGTCGAGATTCACGGCGCGCACGGGTATTTGATCCACCAATTCCATTCTCCGCTCACAAACCGGCGCGACGACGTCTACGGCCGGGATTTGCCGCTGTTCGGCGAAGAAGTCGTAAAGGCGGTCAAAGAGGTAGTGCCCGAAGAAATGCCTGTCATCATGCGGGTATCCGCGCAGGAATATGTCGAGGGCGGTTACGGCGTGGATTACATTGCGGAGGTATGCCGTCGTTACCGTGATGCCGGAGTGGATCTGTTCCACGTATCGTCCGGCGGGGAAGGACCCGTCGGTTCGAACGGGGGACCGAAGGCGGGTCCCGGTTATCAGGTGAATCTGGCCGAGCAGCTGAGAAGCAAATTGGACGTGCCGGTCATCGCGGTCGGGCTGCTGGAGGCTTTCGAGGACGCCCAGAACGTGGTGCTGAACGGGAAGGCGGACTTGGTTGCGGTCGGCCGGGGTATGTTGAAGGACCCTTACTGGGCGCTCCATGCTTCCCAGGCGTTGGAGGGCGGCGCGAAAATTCCAAAACAATACCTTCGCGGGTTCTGATCCGGAGAAAAAAATTTTTTTTCGTTTTTTGAAACGACTTCAATTTTGCTCCGTAGAAGAATATCATAAAAACAACTTTAAACCTTTTAGGAGGAAATACCCAATGGCTATTTTTAAAAGATTACGCGACCTGACGATGTCCAACATTAACGCAATTATCGATAAAGCCGAAGATCCGGTGAAAATGACCGACCAATACATCCGCGACATGACCGAAGACCTTGAGGACGCGGAAAAAGCGGTAGCGGCCCAAATCGCCATCGAGAAAAAATTCAAGCAGCTGTACGAGGAACAGCAAGCGCTGGTAGAAAAACGCACCCAGCAAGCCCACACGGCCGCGCAAGCGCAAAACGTGGAATTGGCGCGCCGGGCTTTGGAAGAAAAGAAAGCCGCCGAACAAAAAATGGCCGAATACAAAGCAAGCTACGATCAAAACAAAGCGGCTGCGGATAACCTTCGAAACAAGCTCGACGAAATGCGCAAGCAGCTGACCGAAATGAAAAACAAGCGCGAAACGCTGGTAGCCCGCTACAACGCGGCCAAAGCGCAAACCGAAATCAATAAAGCGATGGCCGGCTTCAGCACGGACAGCGCGACAAGCGGAATGAAGCGCATGGAAGAAAAAATGCTGCAAATGGAAGCGCAAGCCGAGGCGAGCAACGAAATGTCCTCCAAAGGCAAATCCTTGGACGAAGAGTTCGAACAGCTCGGCAAAGACAAAGCGGTGGAAGACGAGCTTGCTGCTTTGATGAAGCAATACGAAAACAAGTAATAACGAAAGCCATCAAAGCGTAAGTTTGTAAAAGCAGCGAAGGGGACCGGCTTAGCGGCATCCCGCTTCGCTGCTCTGCTGTAATAGCCAAAAAGCTGATCTGTGGAGGCATATGCCAATGGATTTTAATACGATTATGGCGATCCTCGTTTGGACGGGATCCGGAGCGCTGCTCCTTTTTATTCTCATGTTCGTGGACTCGCTGTTCACGAGATACAAGGATTTTGAGGAAGTCAAGGCTGGAAATATGGCGGTGACGACAAGGCTGGTGCTGAAGCTGCTGGCGCAAGGGTACATTTTGTCGTCTTCCATCAGCGCTTCCAACAATCTGCTGGACGCCATCATGGTATCCGTCATTTCATTCCTCATATTGTTGGTGCTCGAAGCCATCGTCCGCGTTCTGCTCCGCGTGTGGGCCAAACTCCAGCTGGATGTGGGAACGCAGCAGGGGAAAATCGGATACGGATTGTTTGCAGGCACGCTTCATCTGGTGGGTGCGTTAATTATTACCGCCTGCCTATAAAACGACCATTCGTCGCAGACTAAGTTTGTAACCTAAGGAGTTATCGCATATGAGCGTATTTAAACGTATCGGCAACCTGTTTGCCAAACCCGAGCCGCCCAAGGCGGAAAAAAGCATGCTGTCCCTTATGCCGGGGGATATTTGCGAAGTATCCCTCGTGACGTACGAAGTGACGGGGAGAGTTCATAACCGCGGCCGCAATGCCGTCGTTTTGACGCTGCAGGACGGCAACGCCATCGCATACCTGCACATCGAAGAGCGCGAAACGCTGCAATACGCGCTGTACAGCCCGCTTGACGGGCGTCTGGACAATCCGAGCGAGGTTCCGACCGAACTCGAATTGGACGACAGCATTTTTTATCTTGAGGAAGAGTACGAAGGCCATGTCATGATAAACGGCAAAACACCGTTCACCCAAAGCGGCGCGCAGCATGTATGGCAATATCAATCGGACGATTACCGTCTGGTGCGCATCGAATGGCAAAACGGGCGGTTTATGCTTTACGAAGGAGAGAAAGTTTTGCCGGGAGACGTGAAAGTGATCCGGGCCAATTAGGAGTGATTGTATGAAAAGACGGCAGGGGCGGTCGCTGCTCAGCTTGAAAATCCTGCTTGTCGTCAGCCTCGTCATGTCGCTGCTGACCGGATGCGGGATCGGCGCTCCGAACGTAAAGGAAACATATCCGCTGGAATCGGTAAACCGAAGCGGCAATGCGACGTCATACGTATACCGCGCCGCGGACAAAACCGTTCCGGAAGTGGCCAAAGAGTTATCCGACGAGAAAAAGCCGGACCAAATGTCCAAAGAAGACCCTGAGCATATGTTTCTCGTATACGGCAAAGATTATTACCATTTGCAAAAGGATCCAAAAAAAGATACCGACACGCTGATCGAAGTGGACTCCCAGGAATACGTCCAGAAAAACTACGATTCCAGCTTTTTGCAGGGATACCTTGCGGCAACGCTGATCGGGCATCTTTTTGATTCGTTTGGCGGCGGGGGCGGATACAGGGGTTATTCCAGCCGCGACATTTACCAGCCGAAGCAGGGCACGTATCACGCGCCGACCTCCAGCGACAAAAAAGTGGCGCCTCCGCTGACGGTCGAGAAGAAAGGTTCGATCTTCCGCCGCGGCGCGGGCAAAGGGGATACGAGCGTCGGCTCGGGCGGCAGCATTTTTGACCGCAAACCGGATTACTCCACCCCATCGAGAGGGAAAATATCCCGCGGCGGCGGTTCGGGCGGATTGTTCGAATCCCCGAAGAAATCTTATACGAAGCCGAAAACGAGGGTAGGTTCCGGGAAAATTACGCGAAGGTCGCGGAGATAATGGAAAACAAGCGCACGAAGCATGGATTCGTGCGTTTTTTTGTGTCATGATAGAGGGGTATGTTGTGTGGGGTTAAAGTCACAAGGAAGGTGTTGTTTCAACATGATCAATCCATCGAAAGACGATCCGGATAAATTCCGCCGCAAGCCGATGCAGGTGAAAGAGGCGCAGCGGCTGCTGGCATCGTACGGAAAACCGGGCGAGGCCGAAACGGTCCCTTTGCAGGAGAGCCACGGCCGTTACTTGGCTGAGCAAGTAAAGGCGCCGCATCCTTTTCCGCGCTTCCGCCGTTCCGGCATGGACGGATATGCCGTCAGGTCGGAAGATACGGCGGGGGCAAGCTCGGAGCAAACGGTTTGGCTTGACGTGATCGATGAAATACCGTGCGGCTTCGTCTCGGACAAAACGATTACGCCCGGTACCGCCGCGCGCATCATGACGGGTGCACAGGTTCCGGAAGGCGCGGACAGCGTGGTGATGCTGGAGATGACGGAGCTTCGCGTCCATGACGGCCAAACCCAAATGGGATTGAAGCGGCGAATGCAATCCGGGCAAAACGTTACGCCGATCGGCTTCGAGGTGGAAGAAGGAGAGGTCCTGCTCCGGCCCGGACGCCGGATTCAGGCTGGAGAAATTTCGGTGCTCGCCACTTTTGGCGTTCATCAAGTGAAAGTGTACAAAAAGCCGCGCATCGCGATTTTTTCGACCGGTTCCGAGCTTCTGACCGTGGACGAACCGCTTCAGCCGGGGAAGATCCGCAACAGCAACACGTATATGCTGGCCTCCCAGGTTCGGGAAGCCGGAGGCGAACCGTACATCCTGGAAGCGGTCGCGGACGAGCTGCCGCTTGCAAAAGCCAAGGTGGAGAAAGCGCTGGCGGAATATGACGCGGTAGTTACCAGCGGCGGTGTATCCGTGGGAGATTACGATATTATGGGCGATTTCGTGCGCAGCGGCAGCGTGGACATGCTGTATAACAAAATCGCGATGAGACCGGGCAGCGTGACGACGGCGGCGGTAAAAGACGGCAAGCTTTTGTTCGCCCTTTCCGGCAATCCGGGCGCATGTTTTGTCGGTTTCGAGCTGTTCGTGCGTCCGTTCATCCAGCAGGCGCTTGGAAGCGAAGCTCCTTACCTCACGGAGTGGACCGCTGTTTTGGATCGAGACTATACGAAAGTAAACGCCTTTACGCGTTACGTCCGGGGCAGGGTCGAGGCCAGGGACGGCGTCCTGTACGCTATTCCGGCCGCGGTCGACGAATCGAGCGTCATGGTAACGATCAAAGACAGCGATTGCCTGATCGTCATTCCCCCTGCGAAAGAGGCGACGCCGGCCGGCACGAAAGTGAATATCGTGATGCTGAAAGGAAACAGGTTCTGATGAAACCGTTCGTCTGCCAAATCGTCGGTTACAAAAACAGCGGCAAAACGACGCTCGTCTGCGCATTGGTGGAAAGGCTGAAGGCCGGGGGCTGCCGCGTGGCGGTCATTAAACATGACGCCCATGATTTCGAGATGGATCATCCCGGCACCGATACCTACCGCCACCGGGCAGCGGGCGCGTCGGCCATCGCCCTCGTGTCCGCGCGGAAAACGGCGGTCATACGCGAAGAAGAAACGTCTTTGGACGAACTCATCGAAGATTTTTGCGATTATGATGTCGTCCTGGTGGAAGGGTTCAAGCAGGAGCATTATCCCAAGCTGGTCATGGTCCGGAGGGCAGAGGATCAAGAGTTGGTCCGGAGTCTGGACCACGTTGCGGGCGTCGTCAGCTGGCTGCCGGAGAAGCAAGTTGTTTCGGCCGGGGAAGCGCGCGAACGCATGCTGCTGTTTGGCAAGGACGAGCATGAGCGAATCGCGGATTGGCTGCGGCGGCAGATGACGAATCCGTCATAATCGCCACATTATTTTGTTGGCAGGTCGTTTTTTTGGGGGGCGTGTATTCGGCTCTTGACCCTCACGTTGCGTAATAGAATATGCTGATGGCAAAGCGGCATTTTCAAAGAGGAGGGTCGGGCAAGATGGTCGATAACGATACGATCATGGAAAACGGCAGATGCATAGAATGCGGGGCAATGGAGACCGACGGGCTTTCCTGCCACGAGATGTTTCATTTCCCTTTGGTGTGGGAGCATAACGATCCCGAATTGTATGCCTTGCATTTTTGGCTTGTTTCCTGTTATATGATCCAGCATCCCTCAAATTATACCGAGGAAGGATACAAGCTTCAGGTAAAACTGTTTACCGATGCATATGATCATCAATGGGGAACGGACTATATTCTAAGGAAAAACAGGGAGCTTGTCGCAAAGGCAGGCAAAATAACGAATCCGTTGCCGAACCGGCAAAGAAAGCGAAGTTTCAAACCCTGGTCCATGACGATCGAGGATCTTTATCGGGCGGGGAAGAGAATGCCATCGAAGGCATCCAAAAATGGAGGGACGCCGTACGAGCGGATATCGATAAGTAAGCTTGCGACGGCGGCTCATCCATTCATGATGGGGCAGTAACCTCATTAAAAGAGGGAAAACCTTGCGATAAGGTTTTCCCTCTTTTGATATGCCGGATCAATCGTCCGCGCGGCGTTCGATGGCTTCGGACATCGTTTTGTCGGTGAGATGGGCGTACACTTCGGTCGTCTCGGTCGAAGCATGTCCCAGCTGTTCTTTCGTTTTATAAATGTCGTTTTGCAAATAATAGTCGGTAGCAAAGGAATGGCGGAGTTTGTGCACGGTCAAATAAGGCTTGCCGAAGCGTTTTGCGTACTTGATGATCATCGCCTGGATCGCCCGTTTCGTCATGCGCCTGCCTTCGTTTTGGCCGTTGGCCATCGCGAGGAAGAGAGCTTTTTCCTTTTTCGGCGCTTTATAGCGGGTTTGCCGCAGGTTCAGGTACGCCGCCAGATCGTCTTTCGCCTGTTCCCGGAAATAGACCGGGGTTTTGAACGTTTCGTCGTTGTTGCCTTTGCGGTAGACGTACAGCATTTTGTTGTTTAAGTCGATATCGTCGATATTCAGGTTCACGACTTCGGATACCCGCAGCCCGGAATTCAAAATCAAACTCGTTATGCTGGCATCCCTTTCCTTGTTAAGCTCATGGGCGTATAAGGCCTGTTTGTTGTTTTCGACGTCTTTGGCGTAACCTTCGAGAATGTACCCGATGAACTCGAGCAGCTCATCTTCTTCAAGGATTTTGCCCTTCAGCTTGGCGGCGGTATCTTTCGGTTTATGGATCCGTTTGATTTCGATTTTCGCCATGATATTCCGCTTCAGCAGCGGGTAAAATTCTTCATCCTCCGCGATCTGGCTCAAATAATGGAATAACGAACGGAGCGAAGAAAGCTTTCGGGACACGGTAATGCGGGAATTGGTCCCTTCCCGTTTGGTGGTGAGGAAAATCCGGTAGCTGGTCACGTTCTCCATCCGGAGCACCTCGAGCTCCTGCAGCGTAACTTCTTTGTTTTCCGCCGCGCTCGAAAGCCCTTCGGCACGCAGCCAATTGAAAAACGTCTCATAATCCCTCACATATTCAAGCAGCGTCGAAGGCGAAAGATCCGGCAGCTTGTAGTCGATGAATTGCTGGACGAACCACGGCATGCCCAGTACTTTGTCGTCAAGTTTGATCCGGTCGATTTCTTTTTGTACGTTCATGGGGCATCACCTCGAGTATTCATAGAATTTTCAAGTATATTTTACCATAGGAAACGTCCGGACGGGCGGACGAAAGGCCGATTTGAGCCGGCGAAAAACGGTTCATCTTGCTCCGTGGCGGCCAAAGATATATATTGGATATGATACGATGTACATAAAAACGAGGTGAATTCATGGATTTCAGATTGGATCTCGTGCCTGCGAGGCGAAAACAGGTCATTACCGGCTTGATGCAGCTGTATTTATATGATTTCACCTTATATACGAATCTCGAAGTCAACCGGGACGGCGAGTTTCCCGCTTACCCGGGTCTGGACGATTATTGGAAAAGAGGCTCCGGAAAATATCCGTTTTTGATGACGCATGGTGGGCATCCGGCAGGGTTTGCGCTGGTGGACCGCCTGATCGACCCGGAAGAGGGCGACTATTACATGACCGAATTTTTCGTTATGCAAAAATACCGCCGCTGCGGTTTGGGCAGCTGGGCCGCTTGCGAGCTGTTCGACCGGTTTCCGGGACGCTGGAAAGTGACCCAGGTGAAAAAGAATCTTCCGGCCCAAGCATTTTGGCGGAAAGTGATCGGCAATTACACCGGACAACAGTTTGAGGAGAAGACGCACCAATCAAACGGAAACATCAGTCAATATTTTACGTCGCTAAAAGTAAATACGATAAATTAATAAGCAGCAACGGAGAGGGGAGTTATCATGTATTTGCCATCTTTTGGATTGGAAGGGAAAACGGCGCTTGTGACGGGCGCGGGGCGCGGCATCGGGCGCGCGCTTGCCGTCGGTTTGGCGGAAGCGGGCTGCGACGTCGGGTTGGTATCCCGAACGGCGGCGGATTTGGAAGAAACGGCCGAACTCATTCGCAGCGGCACGAAAGCTAAAGCTTACGTCCTCCCGGCGGACATTACGGTGCGGGAAGAGATCGAAGGGGCGTTTGAGAAGCTGATCGCGGAAGCGGGACGCCTCGATGTTTTGGTGAACAATGCCGGAATGAACATTCGCACGCCGGCGCTGGAAGTGACGGACGACGAGTGGGAAAGGATCGTGCAGACGAATTTGAAGTCGGCGTTCATGGCGTCGCAGACGGCGGGACGATACATGAAGGATCACGGCGGGGGCAAAATCGTCAACATTTCTTCGGTCGGCGGCCATACGGCGCTTCGCACGGGCGTGGTGTACGGTTCAACCAAAGCGGCGCTGATCCACATGACGAAAATATTGGCCTTGGAGTGGGGGAAATACGGGATTTCGGTCAATGCCGTCGGTCCATGGTATTTCCGCACACCGCTGACCGAAAAGCTTTTAAGCGACGAAACCTACGTACGGGACATTTTGGATCGAACGCCGCTTCGCCGGATCGGCAATCTGGAGGAGGTCGTCGGACCGGTTGTCTTCCTGGCTTCCGATGCAGCCAACTACATTACCGGGCAAACGCTGCTTGTTGATGGAGGCATGAGCATTTACGGTTTTTAAGGAATGGTTGGTATTCCCGCCTGCGGGGATGATCGCAAGACGCTCTCGTCGGAAAGACACCTGGTTCACATGGATCATGATGAATAAGGAGGCAGGAGGATGGAAAAGCGTATCTTTGGCAAAACGGGGATGGAAGTCAGCATATTGGGCTTCGGCGGTTCGGAAATCGGGTCCGGGACCGACGTCGCCAAAGCAGGGAAACTTCTCAACGAGGCGCTGGATGCCGGGCTGAACGTCATTGACACGGCCGAGTGCTACGGCGACAGCGAGGAACTGATCGGGCAAACGTTGTCCCACCGTCGTGACGACTTTTATTTGTTTACGAAATGCGGCCATGCTGCCGGATTCGAAGACGAGGACTGGAATCCCACGATGCTGGAAAAAAGCATCGACCGCAGTCTGCAGCGCCTGAAAACGGATTATGTGGACGTCATTTATCTTCACAGCTGCTCGGAAAAAATATTGCGTCAAGGCGTCGTCATCGAGGTGCTGCAAAAAGCGAAGGAGCAGGGCAAAACGCGTTTTATCGGCTACAGCGGCGACCGGACGGATGCTTTGTACGCGGTGCAGACCGGATTGTTCGACAGCCTGATGATATCGCTGAACATCGCCGATCAGGAGGCAATCGACCTGGTGCTGCCGGAAGCCGTCGAGAGGCAGATGGGCATTGTCGCAAAACGGCCGGTCGCCAATGTCGCCTGGACCTACGAGACGCTGCCGGAAAAGGCGTATCCATACGTGTACTGGCAAAGGCTGAAAGAGCTGGGATACGATTTTCTTTCGGATCATCGTCGGACGATCGCCACGACGCTTCGTTTTGCATTGACCGTTCCCGGCGTGGCCACGGCGGTCGTTGGAACGCAAAAGCCGGGCCGATGGGTAGAAAACGCCGAGCTGCTCCGTACAAGCACATTGTCCGAACAGGAATACGGGAACATACGCGCCCGCTGGAAGCAGGTCGCCGGAGAAGATTGGGTGGGAAAAACCTGATCGGCGGCTGCGGCGGCGCGAAAAAGCGGCCTATGCAGGCCGCTTTTTCGATCTATTAGGATATTTTCCGGGCTCCGCCAGGTACATGAATAGGCTTTGAAGTAATAGATGCCTCGCTTTGTGGGGTGGATTCATATTCATTTCTTGCCTTGGGAATGAAGCGATGAAGATAAATGGTATGCACATCAAAACTTCACCATATGAAAAATTCACAATAGAAGAGACAAAGGAGGAATACGAAATACGATGGGCACGTTATGGAAAGGCGGCACAATCTATACGATGAAGCGGGAGCATGATTCGGTTGAGGCGGTATATACCGAAGGCGGAACCATTGTGGAAACCGGTGGAGCGGACGAGCTGGAGGCAAAATACCGCGGACGGATCGTCGAGGTAACGGATTTGAAAGGGGGCGTCATGCTGCCGGGCTTCGTTGACAGCCACATGCATTTGATCGGCCATGGGGAAACCTTTCTCAAGCTTCAGCTCGGGGGCTGCAGCAGCAGGGAAGAAGTGCTCGAGGCCGTAAAGAAGCAGGCTTCCGCGCTGCCGAAAGGGATGTGGATCATCGGGGAGGGCTGGAACGAAAACGAATGGTCCAAGGGGGGCTTGCCTGAACGCAGGCTGCTGGACGCCGTGGCCCCCGATCATCCGGTGCTCCTGCGCAGGGTATGCAGGCATGTTATCGCGGTTAATACGGCGGCGCTACGGGCGGCAAGAGTTGACGAGGATACGCCAAGTCCGGCAGGAGGGGTGCTCGAAACGGACGAAGAGGGGCGGCTGAACGGCATTTTGAAAGAGCAGGCGCAGGATCTCGTGCTTCGGGTTTTGCCGGGGCCGACGGATGAATATTTGGAAGCCGCGCTTACGGCTGCGATCGAAGACTGTTGGGCAAAAGGGCTGACGGGAGGCCACACGGAGGATTTAAGCTATTACGGCAGCTGCCGCCGGACCATGCGCGCTTTTCATACGGTCATTCATGGGCGGAAAAAGCATTTCCGGGCGCATTTGCTCGTGCATCATTTGGCCTTGGATGAGTGGCTGGGGGAGGGAAAAGGCGAGGCAATCCTATCGCCGCTGCTTGAATTTGGAGCGATGAAGCTGTTTGCCGACGGCGCGCTTGGAGGAAGAACCGCGCTGCTAAGCCGTCCGTATGCGGATGACCCGTCGACAACGGGCGTGGCCGTTCACGCGGAACATGAACTGGAGCAGCTGATTGCGAAGGCAAGGGGGCTCGGCATGGCCGTCGCCGCACATGCGATTGGGGACGGAGCGGCGGATCTGGTGTTAACTTATTTGGAGAAACATCCTTGCCCGAACGGGAAAAGAGACCGTCTGATTCACGGCCAAATTTTGCGCCCGGAACTGATCGAGCGGATGAAACGGATGCCTGTCGTGGCCGATATACAGCCGAGTTTTGTGACATCGGACTTTCCTTGGGTCATGGAGCGGATCGGCGATCCGAAGGATTTACTGGTTTATGCCTGGAAGACCATGTTAAGCCGGGGCGTTCCTTGCGCCGGAGGTTCCGACGCGCCGATTGAAAAGGTATCCCCGCTCGAGGGCATTCATGCCGCGGTTACCCGCACTCAGCCGTACCGGAACACCGTTTACGGGGCGGAGGAGCGGCTGAGCATGTATGAGGCCGTTTCCTTGTATACGAAAGGGAGCGCTTATGCATGCGGACACGAATCGGATCGGGGAATGATCGAAAAAGGGTATGCGGCGGACTTCACGATTTTGGGCAGCGACCCGTTTCTCGAAAACCCGGACGCGCTGCTGGGGAACATCGTTCGAATGACGGTGGTAAACGGAAACGTCGTCTACGAGGCAGGCGGCTCAAAATAAACGAATATTCGTACGCGAACGGACGTTGCCTGATCAGAGCCGTTCTTTTTTGAAACAAAACGTTTTTGGGCTATTATTTTAAAATTTCAACATATGAAAAATTCACAATAGAAAAACCAACAAACCCTTGCTTATCTTGACCATTCGAACCTACCAGCTTCAACTTCCGTACTTATCCACACATCATCGAAAAAGGGGCGGGGACATCGTAAAAGCAAGGATATAAACCGAAAATCACATTCCCGACGTCCTCCGGAATACGTCCTAATCCGTGCCTTCTGCTGCATACACATGTAGAAGAAGGAGGATTGATGGGAACGTGGACAAGATCGTCAAAAGATACTTTCAGCTGAAACAGCAGCAAAAAGAAACCGAACAGGAGCTAAAGGAGCTTCGCGACGAGATCGTCGGCTATTGCCGGGAGCAGGGAACGGCGGAATGTGTCTTCGGGCCGTACAGGGTCAGATTAATCTCGCAGTTGAGGAAAGAATACGACGACGACAAGCTGTTTGACGCTTTGCCGGATCTGGAAGTGTGGAGGCTGCTCTCCAAACCCGACCCTGGCAAAATAGCCGGGTTGGTCAAGCTCGGCGTCGTCACCGAGGAAGCGCTTCGAGGCACCTATGAGCAGAAAGATGTAACGCTGCTGCAGGTAGACCGGGTGAAATGAAAAAAGCAGCAGGCTTGCGGAAGATCTCGCTTCGCAGCCTGCTGCTTTCGTATTATTTGGATTGCAAATCCTGAAGAATGCGGTACAAGATGATGCCGGCTTCGGCTCGGGTCAGTTTTCCTTTCGGATTAAAGGTTCCGTCCGGATTGCCTTTCAGATAACCTTTTTCCACGGCATACGAGACCGCCCCTTTGGCGGAATCCTGGATGCCGTCCCGATCCTTGAAAGCAAGCTCGGAGCCTGGTCCGGTCGAATCGGCGCCCAATGCTTTAGCT
This sequence comes from Paenibacillus sp. VCA1, assembly GCF_031583795.1. Classification (NCBI taxonomy): domain Bacteria; kingdom Bacillati; phylum Bacillota; class Bacilli; order Caryophanales; family Paenibacillaceae; genus Paenibacillus; species Paenibacillus sp. VCA1. The sequence continues at coordinate 403,115 of NZ_JAVLSX010000004.1, forward strand.
AGCAAAATCGCGAGTTCTTCGCGGCTTAACGGATGGCTGGAGCCTGTTTCAGCCGCGCGGTCGCTCCATGTTGTGCCCGTTCCGAGGAGCCGGTCGAGCAGCGACAGAAATTCCGCTTGGGTAACTTGGTCGTTCGGTTTATAAGTATCCGTTGTGTCCTTACCGTTCGCGAGGTAATGGGAAGCGATCACCTCGATTTCGTTTTTGGCCCAATGTCCGGTAATATCCGTAAAGGTTTTGAGCGCTTCGGCCGCGAGGAACGCGCCCGGCTTGGAAACCTGGAACGTCACGGCGCCCGATTGGTTGTTGCCCGGTGCCGCATAGGTCCATACGCCATCGTTATTTTTTGAGAAGACGCCGACTTTGCCGCGGTTTTTCACTTTTGACGAATCCAACGTCAAAGTAATGGATACCGGAGAGGTCAGTGCAGACGCCGGGTCGTTTAACGTCAAGTTGCCCGAAACGATATTCGCGGTTCCGCCGTTCGGAGCCTGAACCGTTCCAGCGGCAGCGTTGGTAAAGCTGAACGAAACGGAAAGACCGTCTTTCGTGACAAAGCTTTTCAGGGTGCCGGCCGGAATGTTGATTTCAAAACCTTTGCCTTTGATGGTCAACGGTTTGGCCGACTTCAGCAATTGATCCGTTAGCGTGTTGTTCAGCTTCAAGCTAAATGGATGGTAGGCTTCAATGGCCGTGTCGCTAATATCTACCGTCACGTTTTTGCTGTCCTGTTTATTCAGCTGCCCTGTCACATATGCGGCGTCGATATTTAGTTCAGCCGTTTTTTGATCGCCCGTGCCTTTTTCGGTCAACACGCCGGCTGTGAGCTTGGAACCGGACGGCGTACTAGGTGCAGCAGGTGTTGATGCCGATCCTCCGCTTGTCGACGAGCCGCCTCCACCTGGAGACGAACCGCCTCCGTTACCGCCGCCCGGATTCGGGTTCGGAATCGGTTTTGCGCAAGGCATTCTGTCCGGGACGGTTTTCTCTAACGCACCCACGGATTGAGCCGATTCAAATTTGTCTTTGGTCACTTGCAAGGCGCCCGATACTTGATCTTTTTCCGGACTTGCAGATGTTTTCGGCGATGCGACTCCGGTGTCGTCCGGTCGTTCCGAATCTGTTCCGGTATCGGTGACCGGCTGGTTCTGGTCAGGTTTTGGGTTGTCGTCCGTTTTCTTTCTGTCGGATACGATGACTTGGATGCCCGTTAACGACGATGCCTTAACCGCTTTTTGATCCGTATTGATCATTTCGGCTCCGCCGAGGTCAATGGAATAAGTGCCCGGTTCCGGTGCGGTAAACGTGAAATGCCCCAGGGTGCCTTGTTTTGCCGGTCGATCCAAATCATAACCAAAGGTCGCCGTTTTCTTGCCGGCATCATTCAAGGAGCTGGTTTCAATTTCTTTGGCGCCGGGAACGATTTGATTCAGCTTCAGTTTGGCGTCATAAGTCACTTTAACCGTCATCGATTGAATGTCGTCGCGGCCGTCGAAATGGATGTTGACGTCAAATGGTTCATTCGTGTACACGCTGCTTTGCACCGTTGCGAGACTAACGTCCGTGCCGTCGCCTTTCAAGTTGTACTCATAAGTTTTGGCAGGCGCGGCCGAACCGTTTCCGGCGTCGTCGGATACGTAGAGTTCGATTTTGTTCTGCCCTTGCTTCAGGGGAACCTTGACGGTGAATTTGCCGGCGGAATCGATGGTGCCTTTAAATTCTTTGTTTTTCGGATCCGCCGTATCCACGACCGCCTTCACATGGATCAGGTCTTGAACGGTTCCGAGGCCGAAGTTCAGGAGCAAGTCGCTTTTAATGCTGCCTTGCAGCACGCCTTCATCGGGTTTGTCGGGGCTGACCGCTACTTCTTCCGGAAGTTTCGCAATCGGCGCCGTGTTGTCGAGGAGGAACGCTTTTGCCGAATCGAGCACCAGCGTCGGTTCCTTGGCTCCCGCTTTTATAAGTACAGGGATCAGGGCATAAATACCGTCAGGATGGTCTTTTTTGTTCAATTTTACTTGGTTCCCTTGATCGTCATACATCGTTCCGTCCCAATCAAATGAATAGTAGAACGGATCGAGTTTATCCGCGAAGTCGTCTTGATAGATTTGACCGACGGGTTCCAGCGTATCGTCATCGTTAACGAGAGCTACGATAAACGCGTAATCGTCCGCTTTTTCGTTTAACGCGTAATAAACCGTAACCCCTTTGCCGCCTTCCGCGGTCGAAAGGTAGATCGGATCTACTTCCACATTCGACATTTCAGGCTGATCATAGGATTCGCCGACATATACGCTGAACGGCACATGCAGTTGATGCCCGGTTTTCATCTGCGTAAATTCGATGTTTCCTTGATAGATCCCCTCCGGCGTTCCTTCCGGAATGGTGAGCGTGACCGGCAGATCAAAGGAAGACTCGTTCGACTTCAAATGGATATCGCACAGATCCGGAATCAGCGATAATCCGCTGTTGCTTGTCCAATCGACATACACGCCGTAGTGCTGATTGCTGCCCGCGATATTATCGATCGTCAGCTTTCTTGTTGTAGTCGTTCCTGCGCCTAATTGTCCGAAGGAGAGGCTGCCCGAATAAGCGGTTTGGACCTCGCCTGTTTGCAGCTGGGACGGCAGGTTTTCTTCGACCTTCACGATCGCTTCGGCTGCGGCGGTATTTTTCAAATCGACCCGGCCAGCGCCTTGTTCGTTCACGCCGTATTGTCTGCCTTGACGGTCCTTCATCAACAAGGCGTTGTTCGTTAACCAAGCCTTGATTTGATCCGGTTTCAGGGTCAGGCCGTCTTTCCGGCTTTTCTCAAGCAAGAGGGCGGCGGAACCGGCCACATGAGGCGTTGCCATGCTGGTGCCCTGCAATTCCTCGTAGGCGTTCGCATAGTCTCCGTCGAAAGCCGGAATGGATGACTTGATGCCCACGCCCGGGGCTGCAATATCCGGTTTGATGCTGTAAAAGGGCAGGGAAGGGCCTCTGGAGCTCAGGTCCGCAAGCAAATCCTGTTCCTTCTTGTAATTGAAGGCGACATGATTATCTCCCTTATCGATGGCATCTTTCAGCTTTTTGCCGCTATCCTGCGTAATCGTGTAGGTCGGCACGGATTGCTTCGCGCCTTCGATCGTCGCATTGATTTCGCCTGCCGTATTGTTGAAAATGATGAGCGCTTTTGCGCCGTTTGCCGCGGCGTTTTCGGATTTTTCGGCAAACGAGATTTCGCCGCGGGAGACGAGCACCGTTTTTCCGGCAACGTTCAGGTTTTTGTAATCGCCCGCTTTTCCGAGTCCCGCATACACCAGTTCAAGGTCGGCATCGGTATTGTCGAGCTTTCCCGATCCGGCCGCCAGTTGGGCATAGATGGTACCCAAGTTGGCGGAAATGAAGATCGGCGTGTTGAGCGGCGGCGTCGAAGCGCCGACGGAAATGGCCAGCTGCGCGGAAGCCGGGCTGCCGACGGTCTCGTCGCCGGGGCCTTCGTTCCCGTTGGCGACGACCACGGTCACGCCGGCCAAAGCGGCATTGTCCACCGCAATCGAGTCGGGCGTATAAGGATTATTCATGGAAGAACCAAGGGACAGGTTGATGACGTCCACGCCGTCGCTGACCGCTTTTTCAATTCCGGCGATAACATTTTCGGTGCTGCCTGAGCCGTAAGGACCAAGCACGCGGTATACGTAGAGGTCGGAAGCAGGCGCTACGCCGCGAACCCAACCGCTGCCTGTGTCGGGATGATCCGGATCCCCCCGGCCGGCAATCGTGCCGGAAACATGGGTGCCGTGCGAGGTTTCGTAAGGTTTGCCGTCTTTCGGCGGTTTGCTGGAATCGGGCAGCGTTTCCATCGGGTCACCGTCGTTATCCACAAAATCATATCCGCCTTTATAAGCGTCCTTCAAGCTGGGGTGGTGGTAATCGATGCCGGTATCGATGACGGCTACCTTGATCCCTTTGCCGTCATAACCCGAATTCCACATCTCGTTCGCGCCGATCAGCGGAGCGCTCTCGTCCATGTAGGGGGTAATTTCAGGCTTTTCCTCGATCGGGAGCGCATGGACTTCCGCGTTCGGGAAAACAGCCTTCACTCCGGGCAGCGTCAGCAGCTGGTCGACCTGATTCGCAGGCAGCGTCACGGCATAACCGTTAAACACTTTCGAATATTCCCGGTGAAATTGAGCGGATGTTTTGGCAAGCGCGGCCGATTTAAACGTGAGATGCTCTTGGTTCAGCTGCGTCTGATAGCTGCCGATGGAAGAGCGGGCCCGCAAGGACGGTTTGCTTTCGTACACCTTCAGCGGGTCGTTCTCAAGCTGGACGATAACGGAAATCGGCTCGCTGCTGTCGGATTCGGGCACGAAGTTTTGTGGTTTTTTAGCAGCCGAGAACGCTTGAAGCCCGGAAGCGTTTTGTTTCAGCAAATCCTTTGCGGCTCCTTGCTTTAGTAGGGAATCCAGGCTGATTTTGGCGTTTTCGGGAAGTTTGAACGCAACCGGGGCCGCGGAAACCGCACCGGGATAAATCATTCCTGCCGCGAGCACGGCGCTTAACATAAGCTTGGAATACCCGCGAATTTTAGTCCTTTTTTTTCTGCTCAATTCATATCCTCCTTTAATCGATAATGGAATGCTTCGACTCCGGCCCCCCTTTGTCCATAACGTTAATTGAACACTAGTAAAATACATTTTCATTTTACAATTTTTACATTTATCTGGTATGAGACCGAAGAGGGACGGCCTTTAGGATCAGACCTGGCGAACGCCGTCGTTTCGAAGTGTCAAAAAAAGAAAGTAAACCTTGGCCGGCCCACGCAAAAGGCCTGATGGGCGATTTTTTTTCGCTTTTATCGTATTTGGCGGAATTGAAGATGGGAATCAGGACATGGGGGAAGCGGAAGGGAAGCTGCAAAAATCGGCTTGATTCCACAGAACTCGTTTCTTGCAACTTTTACAATCGGGAACTGAATATTTGCGGACAAAACGCAATAAAGATGAAATACGGAATCGCTTTCGAAGCGAAAAAAGGAGGGATATGATGATGATCGCAAAACGGAAATGGGCGCTGATGTCGTCGGTTTTGCTGCTAGCCGTGACCGTGGGTTGTTCCAGTCCGGGATCAAGTTCGGCTCCCAAAGGAACGGGAAACGATCCTGCTCCATCCCAGAGCGGGGGAGACAAAGGCACGACGGAAAAGAAAACGATTACGATCACGTACCGCGACGACGGCACCGGCGAAAAAGGGACGTTATATAAATGGATCAAAGAGGTTTCTGCGCAATATCCGAATAAAAACGTCGAAATCAAACCGACGCCGATCCAGGCATCGGAGGGAGATTATTTTGCCAAAATCGCGCTGGCCCTCAAATCGAAAGACACCGCTCCGGATATCGTCACCGAGGATACGTTCATGCTGAATTCAGACGCAAGCGCCGGCTTCCTCGAACCGATGGATGACAGGCTGAAAGGCTGGGAGGACTGGAGCAACGGCTCGTTCATCGAAGCGATGAAAAAGGGCGTTACGGCCAGCGACGGCAAAGTGTACGGGGTACCGTACAATACGGATTCGCGCGGGCTTTGGTACAACAAGGAGATATTCAAGAAAGCGGGACTCCCGGAAGATTGGAAGCCAAAAACGTGGGATGAGGTGCTGGATGCGGCCCGGACCATCAAGGAAAAAGTGGGCGGCGACGTCGTCCCGATCTGGATGAACCTTGGCAAAGCGACCGGGGAAGCCACCTCGATGCAGACGTACGAAATGCTGCTGTACGGAACAGGCGAACGGCTTTATGACGACGCCGGCAAAAAATGGATCGTCAAAAGCCAAGGCATCAACGATGCGCTCGGCTTTATCGAGACGGTGACGAAGGAAAAGCTCGGCCCGCCGCTTTCGAAAGTGTTGAACGGGCAGGCGGGCAACACCGCGACCCGCGAATATTTGCCGAAGGGCAAGCTGGCGATTTCGCTGGACGGCTCCTGGATTACGGGCAATTACCTGGATAGCGGGGCCGCTCCTTGGCCGGAGTACAAAGACGTCCTCGGATTCGCGCCGATGCCGACCAGCAAAGGGCAGGATCCGGGTACGATCACGCTGGCGGGCGGCTGGGCGCTGTCCATTCCGAGCAATGCCCAGCATAAAGACGAAGCCTGGGATTTCATCAAATTCGCTTTGAACAAGGAAAACACGAAGAAGCTTGTCATTTCGTCCGGAAACATTACGGTACGGGCGGATGTCGCCAAAGATCCGGAATATACGAAAATGCCGTTTAATGAAATCGCGACGGAATACTTGCAAAACGCTGAATTCAGACCCGCCCAGGACAAATATCCGGAAGTGTCGACGCAAATCCAAACGATGGTCGAGTCGGTCGCGACCGGCACAGCCGCGGCGGATGCAGCCAAAAAGTACGCGCAGGACGTCACCCGGATCGTCGGGCAGGATCATGTCATAGAAAAATAAAAAGCCCCGCATGCCTGCGCGAAACCGTCATCGGTGCGAAGCGCGGGCATGCGGTGTTCGCATTTCATCCGAGAAAGGAGAGTCGCGTCCATGGGCGGAGTCTCGGTATCATCCCCTCAGTTTAGAAAAAGAAACTGGACCTGGTTGTATTTTCTGCTGCCTTCCATCGTCATCATGCTGCTGTTTTTTATTTATCCGATCCTGCTGACGTTTTTTTACTCTTTTACGAACCTGGCGTTAACCGGGGAAGCCGCAAAAGAGCTGAAATTCGTCGGGTTGGACAATTACGCGCGGATGTTCCAGGACCCGACGGTTCGAATCAGCATTTGGAACACGCTCATATTCCTGATCGGTTCGGCCGTGATCGGACAGCAGGTGCTTGGTTTTCTGATCGCCCTGCTGATGAAGCATAAAAACAAGACGTTCCGGCGCGTCATCGGCACCGTCGTATTGGCCGGATGGGTCACGCCCGAAATCGTGTGCGCCCTATGCTTGTACAGCTTTTTCGGCGATGAAGGCACGCTGAACGCAATCATTACGTCTTTTGGCATCTCGCCGGTCACGTGGCTGTATACCGTTCCGATGTTGACCGTTATTCTCGCGAACATCTGGCACGGGACCGCTTTTTCGATGCTTGTCTTTCAGGCGGCGCTGGATGACGTGCCGAGCGAAATCGAGGAAGCGGCGGTCGTGGACGGCGCATCCAGGCTGCAAATTTTGTTCCGGATCACCATTCCCTATATCAGGGAAACGATCACGACCAACATGATGCTCGTCACGCTGCAAACGTTGGGCGTGTTTGGCCTCATATACGCCATGACGGGCGGCGGTCCGGGAACCAAAACGACGACGCTGCCGATTTTTATGTACAACCAGGCCTTCGTGAACTACCAGCTCGGTTACGGAACGGCCATTTCGCTTCTGTTGCTGCTGCTCGGCATCGTGCTCAGCCTGTTTTATATCCGTTCGTTAAAAGAGTAAAGGAGATTTCGTATGAACGCCAAACAGCGCAAGCTTATCTATCGAATCCTTCCTTATGTCATTTTATCGTTGATCGGGATCTGTTTTTTGCTGCCGCTATTGTGGGTGCTGGTGGCATCCGTCGATCCGAATGCTATGCAATCGCTGAAAATGCCCAAGCAGCTGACGGCCGGGAACTATGTCGATGTGCTGACCAGCCGTGAAAACCAGCGGGCTTTTGCCATCGGTCTGTTGATGTCGCTGGGTCAAGCCCTCGTCGTCGTCCTGCTCGCGCTGCTTGCCGCCTATCCGCTGTCCCGCTATCAATTGAAATACAAGAAGCCGTTTATGCTGACGATATTGTTCATGACTTCGCTGCCGATTACGGCCGTCATGGTGCCGGTGTATCAGCTGTTTCTCACGTTGAAGCTGTATGACAACGTCGTTGGCGTCGTGCTTTTTTACGTCGCTTCGTCCATGCCGTACGGGATTTGGATGATCAAAAATTTCATGGATTCCGTGCCCGAAGATCTTGAAGAGGCGGCATGGGTGGACGGCGCGTCGGTGTTAACCGGCATTCGAAAAATCGTCGCTCCGCTCATGGTGCCCGGGATCTGCACGGTAGCGATTTTTACGTTTTCCGGCAGCTGGGGCAACTTTTTCGTTCCTTACATTTTGCTGCAAAATCCCGAAAACTTTCCCGCCTCTTTAAAACTTTATCAATTTTTCGGCCAATACGGCATGGTAGACTACGGCAGGCTGGCGGCGTTTTCGGTATTATATGCGATACCGTCGATCGTGCTGTATATTCTGTCGCAGCGGTTTATGTCCAAAGGTTTCAGCATGCAGGGAGGGACGAAGGGGTAGCGCATTCATTCATTCAAATGGTTGTGACGGATGGAAATGAGGATGCTGCTGGCAAACAGCGGTTGAAGGGTCCACGAAAAAAGGAAAAGGCGAAGGGACAATCCCCGCGTAACGGGGCGCACCTTCGTCTTTTTCGTTACATTTGCAGTTCCTTAACCATGTCCGCCAGTTTGTTCATCGTCTTCCAGTTCCGAACCGTACCCGGCGTACCCAGCTTGTTCAAACTGTCCGCCAGCTTGGATTCATTGAATTTGTTGCGGATCAGCATGTAAAGGTCGGGACCGATAATCGTGTATTCATCGATGCCGCGGTCGACCGCGGCGAGGCGCTCCATGCCTTCAGCCGTCGGAATCCCCGAAAGCATCGACACATGGATGGATTCGCCTTCCTGAAGCGAAGCTTCATCATAAGGGCACTGCCGGAGAATCGCCGTAAAGTCCGCGCCGCTGCGGATGATGACGGGAATGTTCAGCCCGAAAGCGCTATTGATTTCCTTTTCGATGAGATCCCGCAAGGAATCGGCGTCCAGATCCGAGGCCAGTACCACGTTGCCGCTTTGGATATACGTTTGAACCTGCTTGCATCCCGCTTTCTCAAGTACTTCCCGAAGCTCGGCCATTTTGATTTTGTTATGCCCGCCGACGTTAATGCCGCGAAGCAGCGCCGCGTATATGGTCATTTTAATCGTTCCTCCCCTGTCGGAATGGGATCGTTTTTTTTGTCAATATGGTAGATTTTATATAATCCTCTTCCATCTTGCAAATGAAAATTATTTGCTTATATTTCGTATAGCACCGTAAAGCAGGGAGGGCATCTCTCTGCTTTTTTTGTTGATGCTACGTTTGAAGGCGAGTTGTTGAATTGCGCTGGCGATCGAACGTTTAACGATAAATCGATGAAGTACGAGGGAATATGCGGCGAATCGGAAAATCGGATCACAAAGTAGACACAATTAGCGGGAATTTTAGCCAACTCGGGCTATATGGAACGAAGGGCGACTTCTGTAGAATATGTAACGTAAACCGAACCCATGGAGGTGTTATCCGCTGTCCAAATTTCGTTTTGCATGGGCCGTTACGCTCCTATGCTGCTTTTTCGTTTTGTTTCCATCCGCTTCAGGTAGGGCAGCTGCATCCGCCGCCGTTCCCCTGCAGCCGATCGTAGATCAGGCCCGGACCGGGGAGACGATTCGGCTCGCTCCGGGAACTTATCTTGGCCCCGTCACCATCCGCAAATCCGTCGCCATCGAAGGAGACGGTGCAGCAACCATAATAAACGACAGCGCCAACTCCGCCATCTCCGTTGAAGCCGACGGAACCCGGTTAAGCGGACTGTTGATTAGACATCAAGGAAATGGGGATACGGCCGGCGTTGAGGTTCATGCCCGTTCGGTTCAATTGGAGCGGCTGAAGATCAACACTCGTGGGCATGGCATGATGCTGCGGGACGCGAATGACGCCGTGATCCGAAACAACGACATCGCATCTTTTGCGGAGACCGCCGCGCATCCCGAAGAAAAAGGGAATGGAATCGATCTTTACAACGCTCAGAATAACAAAATTTCGAACAACAAAATCGCTTATATGCGGGATGCGATTTACATGGAAAACGGCCGCAACGAAACGGTACAAGGGAACCGGGTTTCTTATTCGCGGTATGGCATTCACCTGATGTACATAGACGATTCGCAAGTGGCGGATAACACCGGGGAATTCAACTTTACCGGGGCGATGGTGATGGTCGTGTCCAATACGTCGATTTCAGGCAATGCATTCCGAATGCAAAAGGGCAACGCCAATTCGCAGGGGATTCTGCTATACGACGTGCGCCAATCCCGGATCGAGCGGAACGTGCTCGAAGGAAACCGGGTCGGGATTTATATGGAAAACGCTGCGGAAAACCGGCTGGCGGACAATGATCTCATCCGCAATTTTGTCGGCATCCAAATGATCCGCTCGGACAGGAACGAAATGAAACATAACGCGTTTGTCGCAAATGTCATCGAAGCTTCGGAAAAAGAAAGCGGGAGCAACCGTTTAACGGGGAACTATTGGGACTCCTTTCAAGGACTCGATTTGACGAATGACGGAATCAGCGAATTGCCGTTTTCGGTTCGTCCGTTCTATCAGAACGTCATTGCGGGGAATTCGGCTTATCAGCTGTTTTTCCAGTCTCCGGGGATGAATTTTTTGAGCGAGATGTTTTCGGGAGGCGTTCAAGCCGCCAAAGACAATGCGCCGTTGATGAAATTGGATATTCAGGAAGCGGCAGCGCGTGGCCGGACAGGGGATAACGTTGCCGTAGCCGCCGTCGGATTCGTGCTGCTTGCAGCTGCGTTATCGATAATCGTTTTAGGGGGAATTCGAACATGAAAACAAAAAGATTCTGGATGCCGGTCGCCGTGGTGACGCTTGGCGCGCTCGTTATGAGCGGTTGCGGTGCAAAAAAATACGAAGCCTTGCCCATCGATGAAGCCGTCGATATTTGCGAGGAATGCAAAATGCAGGTCAAAGACGGCGTATACGCGACGCAGCTGACGCTGGCGGACGGAAAAAATTATAAGTTCGACGATATCGGATGCATGGAAAAATGGGAAAAGGAGCATGCGCAGGAAAAGCTGGGCATGGATTTCGTTCGCGATTACAACGATAAAACGTGGATCGAACATGACAAGGCCACCTATGTTTATGATCCGTCCATCCGCACGCCCATGGCTTACGGGGTGATCAGCTTCACAGACAAAAAAGCGGCCGAGGAATTTGTTGCCAAAGAAGGGGTCGGGAAGGTCATGAGCGCGGAAGAGCTGGCCCATCATGATTGGAAGCAAAATAAAGACATGATGATGGGGCATGAGGGAAGCGGATCGGGAGACATGAAGGACATGAAAGGAATGGACGGGACGAGCGAACGCAAGCAGGGGCATTCGGACCATCCATAAACGAAAGGAACCGGGGATGCAAACATGTCGGATATGATCCAATTGGCCAAAAGGGAAATCAGGTTAGGGTTCCGGAATCCTTGGTCGTATTCCTTCCTGATTTTGTTCAGCGTTTTTGGTTTGTGCCTGCTTGGCATTAACGCTCAGAACTATGTGCAAGGGTATTCCGGAGTGACAGCATCGATGCTCAGCCTTATTTTGTATCTGCTGCCTTTGATGACGTTGTTTATCGGAGCGTTTTCGCTTACTTCCGAGAAAGAAGACGGAAGCTGGCAGCTTCTGTCCGCGTATCCGCTCGGGACGCTCGCTTTCGTTGCCGGGAAATATGCGGGACTCCTTGTCGTGCTGCTGACGGTGACGTCTTTCGGGTATGGCCTGATGGGCATGCTTGGCGGCATGATCGGCGCAAATCTCGACTTTAATACGTACGGCTTGTTCTTCATCTTTTCATGTTTATTGGTCCTGCTGTTTTTAGGCTTGGCCATGCTTGTCGGCTCGTTGTCCAAAAACCGATGGCACGCGCTGACGATTTCCGTATCCGTCTGGTTTTTTGCCGTCATCGGCTGGCAGGCGTTTCTGCTTTCCTTTTTAAACCTGCTGCCTTATTTGTGGATCAAACCGCTGCTGGTGACGTCCACGTTTCTGAATCCCGCCGAGCTGGTCCGGATTTTTGTCGTCGTCCGTTTGGGAGGCGGCTCTATTTTGGGTCCGGAATATTACCGATGGGTCGAGTGGATTCAGCGTCCCGGCGGGGGTTTGCTTTTTGGGGCGGCATGCCTGATGTGGACGGTTTGCTTGATGACAGCCGTGTATTGGATTTGGGAAAGGGGGCGCCGGCGTGGATGAAGTGATCGTACAGGTCGAAGGATTATCCAAAAGCATAAAAAAACAGCCGATCGTAAGCGATGTTTCTTTCAGCCTGAAGAAAGGCGGCATCCTGGCATTGTGCGGCGGCAACGGGGCCGGAAAAAGCACCGTGCTGCGCATGCTTGCCGGCATTGTGCAGCCGACGGCCGGGAGCGTATCTGTGAACGGCATCAGCCGGGAGCACAACCGGCGGCTGTATGCCGAACAAATCGGCTATATGCCGGATGATTTTCAATTTCAGCCTGGGTTTGCGGCGCGGGAAACATTGCTTTTTTGGGCGGCGCTCCGAAAGGTTTCCAAGGAACGGGTCGAAGAAGTTCTGGCGATGGTCGGCCTGGAAACCGCCGGAAAAAAGCGGGTCGGCTCCTTTTCCAAAGGGATGCGGCAGCGGCTCCTTCTGGCCCAGGCCCTGCTGGCAAAGCCGCCCGCGCTGCTCATGGACGAACCGACGAACGGCCTCGATCCGTTTTGGACCCGAGAATTCGTTCGTTTGCTCAAGCAGCTCCGGCATGACGGCGGCACGATGATATTTTCGACGCATCAGCTGGAAGTGGCCGAGGAGTTGGCCGACCACGTCGTCTTTTTACATCGGGGCCGGGTTGCCGGCGAGGGGAGCGTCCGTTTTTTCCGGGACAGGTATCGTTCCCTGCATGATGCGTTTCATGCCAGTTTGGGGTTGGAATAAGCGATGCAAAAAGCGTGCAGCCTGCGGGCAATGACGGTCTCATCCGGAGGAAGCTGCTCCGCCGCGTAAGGCTTAAGGCTTGGATGGCTGCCAACCATAACCGCGGTATGGGCGTGCTGGAACATCGTCGCATCGTTTGCATCGTTACCGAAAGCAACGTACGACTTGTCCTCCAGTCCAAGCTTGATGAGCCCGCTCCACTTATCGATGCCGGGAGGGCTAATATCCAATATGCCTTCGTTTCCATGCTCATGCACCACAACGGGCAATGCCGACAGTTTACCGAGCAGCAGCTTGCGGTCCGGGACGTCAAGCCACGCCATTTTTACAATTTTGTCCATGGAAGTGAGAGGAACCTGGCGTGCGCGCCGCTGCGGATCGACATTGCGCCGGATCGGGTGATCATCCCTTCCCGTGTAGGCGTAGTCCCATTCGCCGTCGATAAGATAGGGGAGCCGATGTTCTTCGATGATCGCCAGCAGATGTTTTTGCGTATCCGCTTCAAAATGAACCGTCGACATGATATGGTTATCTTTGGCTGCAAAAGCGCCGTTTCCCCCGACCAACGGATAATGGTGCATATGCGGGGGAAGGACGGGAAGCAGGTCGCGAATCGGGCGCGCGGAAGCAAAAATAACTTCGTGGCCGCGGCGAGTCAGTTCGTCGATCGCGTTGACGATGGCGACGCCAAGCGGCTTGCCTTGAAAACAAAGCGTACCGTCGAGATCAAATACGAATTTCATTGGTTGCACATCCTTCGTCTTTTTGTTTATATCATAGAAGGCGTTGGCGACCAAGGAAAGGACATATGTCCCGAAAGGATCATCGAATCTCATGAAAGTGATACACGATTCCAACTTACTGCAAAAGAAAATGCGGGAATTCGATCTGGAAAGCCTGTTCACCTCATTTTCCGGCATCCCGTTCGAACTCCGCCTTTACGAAGAAGGCGAACTCGTGCTTGCCGAGGGAGAGCGGATGGATGCGCTGTTGTTTTTGGTGGAGGGCAGGGTCAAAATTTCATCCAGCGTGCAGACGGGAAAAGCGCTGCTGCTTCGGTTTTGCGAACCATTTTCGGTGATGGGGGACATTGAGCTGATCCAGGACGTGCCGGTGCAGTCCCAAGTGGAGGCGGTTCGGCGCACGTTGTGCCTGGCGGTTCCATTTTCGTATATTTACGGGCATTTATTGGACGACCCGAAATTTCTAATGTTCCTGTTGACCCATGTTACCTTCAAGCTTCAGACCTGCACGGCGGCTTCAAGGGTCAATTTGCTGGCCGGCGTCGAAAACCGGTTTGCCAGCTATCTGCTGTCCACCCTGCATGAACAAAGCGAATTCGGCCAGGAAATCCGGACGGCCAATACGCAGGAAATCGCGGATTTGATCGGCACGACGTCACGTCATTTGAACCGCGTCATCCTGAAGCTAACCGAACAAGGTGTCATCCGCAAAGAAAAGGATTTGATTTACATTTTGGACGCGCGAGCGCTTAAGGAACTGTCCAACGGAATTCGTTACGAGTAGGTTCTTGCTTAGAATGATGAATCACTTTGCAACTCCTCTTGATTCATAAATATTCCTTATTCTTCAAAGCGTAGTCTTTGCAAATAAAATTTGAACCGTCATTTGATGTTGAATTCATATTAGACCTTGTGATATGGTTAACCCAACCAGCATTGAAAGGGTGAACCAAGGCCAATGATCTACTAATCCTGTCTTCAGCGAATAATCGTGTTAAACGATTCATTTCCGGATAGGGTTAGTGTGGGCTTTGATCGATATATGCACGAGGTGTGCCGTTCCATGATGAACGGCTTGTCATTTCGCGTCAGCCTGCCCCTGTCCGGATTACGGAACAGGGGCTTTTTGCGCGGATTTTATGTCCCTGATTCCGTGAACATGATCAAGGAGGAACTAAACATGAAATGGACATTTCGCGAGTATAAGGTGCCGATGCCAGATTCCGGACCGTACGGTATGGCCTGCGGCCAGGACGGTGCTTTGTGGTTTACGGAGCAGAAGGGAAACCGGCTCGGAAGGATAACGGAATGCGGAGAAATAAGCTCTTTTGTTGTCCCGACGCCGCAAGCGGGTGTGATGTCGGTCGTTGCCGATTCCCGGGGGGACGTCTGGTTTACGGAATATCACGCGAATAAAATCGGGAGATGGAAGCCCGGCGGCGTTTTTGCCGAATATGACGTTCCGACGCTAAACGCCGCGCCTTTCGGCTTGACGGAAGGTCCGGATGGCGCGATATGGTTTACGGAAATGAACACGGGCAAGATCGGAAAAATATCACCCGCAGGCGAAATTGCCGAATACGCATTGCCTAATACCCAATCATTCCCTTCCTTTATAACCCAAGGCTCGGACGGAGCGCTTTGGTTTACGTTAAATCAGGGAAATAAAATCGGCCGGATCACCGTGGAGGGGAAAATCACGGAGTTCGACATTCCGACGCCCCAATCCGGACCGGTCGGAATCGCAAACGGACCCGACGGCGCGTTGTGGTTCGTCGAAATTATGGGGAATAAGATCGGAAGAATCACGATCGGCGGCGAGATCAAGGAATACGCGATTCCGACGCCGAATGCGCGGCCGCATGCGATTGCGCCGGGAATACGGGGAGACCTCTGGTTTACCGAATGGGGAGGCAACCGCATCGGCAGGATTACGATCGACGGCGCCATGACGGAATACTTGATCCCGACCGACATGGCGGAACCGCATGGCATTGCAGTGTCCGAAAACGGGGATGTCTGGTTTGCGGAAGAATGCGATAAAATCGGGCGGCTTATCATGGAAAAGTAACAAGCCGAACCATGTACGGCGTGGCTAAACATCCCCCTTGAACGGCTGCATCTGGAAGTGGACAAAAGTCCAAGGGACACGAAAACTACGGTAAAAACTCAATGAAGCTTTTCGAAGCTGCCGATAGCGGGACGCCCTTTAAAGTTGCAATCCCGACCCGTCGTTCCGGGATCGGCGGATCCAGCGGAATTTCGATCAGTTTGCCCGTCGCCAGTTCATTCATAACGAAATTGCGGGCGATAAACGTCAAACCGAAGCCGCTTCGGGCAAACTCGACCAATAAATCAAGGCTTCCCAATTCAAATTCGGGCCTCAACTCGACGCCGTTGGATTTTGCGTATTCGTCAAGATAATGCCGCGTGCTTCCTCCGGGCTCCAGGAGCAGCAACGGATATTGGCCGATGGAAGCCAGGGGAAACGGAGCCTGCATTAGGGAAACGTATTGTGGATGGCCCACCAAACAATCCTGCAGCACCAAGCTTTGGCGGAAATCGACTTTGGGGTCCGACACGGGCAGATTGACGATCCCGAAGTCGATTTTTCCTTCTTTTAAAAGCGCCAAGGTTTCCGGCGTCGTACGATTCGTAACGTGCACGCGAATTTCCGGGTACTTCGCATGAAACTGCTCGAGGTAAGGCAGCAGGTAATGCTTGCATAACGTGTCGCTGGCGCCGATATGGATTTCTCCATGCAATAAATTTTGCATTTCCGCAATTTTTTTCTTGCCGACTTCAAGCAGGTGAATGGCCTGTTCAACGTATTGAAACAAAACCTCGCCTTCGGCAGTGAGAACGACTCCTTTGGACGTGCGAAAAAACAAAGGCCCTCCAAGGCTGCCCTCCAACTGCTTGAGCGTGTGACTGACCGCGGGCTGCGTAATGTGCAGTTCTTCCGCTGCTTTCGTTAAGCTGCCCAGCTTGGCGGTCCAATAAAAAACGCGGTACCATTCCATATTCGTATCCATTGTCATTACTCCTGTTTATATCAAAGATTATTAATATCAATTTCACTTATGTAATAATCGGAATTATACTTATCCTTGTTGATAAATTCAAGCGATGGGGAGGAAATGCAATTGCCAGTCACAGCGATTGTAGGAGCTAACTGGGGAGACGAAGGCAAAGGCAAAATGACCGACGTTCTTACGGCGGATGCGTCTTATGTTGTCCGTTTTCAAGGAGGCAGCAATGCGGGACACACGATCATTAACGATTACGGAAAATTTGCGCTGCATATGCTGCCGTCGGGGGTATTTTACCCTGATGCCGTCAACGTGATCGGTCCGGGAACGGCACTGGATGTTGAAATGCTGCTGAAGGAACGGGACGAGCTGTTGTCGAGAGGCGTGCCGGAACCGAAGCTGGCCGTTTCAAGCCGGGCTCAGATCGTTCTGCCGGTGCACCGGCTTTTTGACGAACTGGAGGAGGAGCGGTTGGGCGCGCGGAGTTTCGGCTCGACCAAACGGGGGATCGCCCCGTTTTATGCCGATAAATATGCAAAGCTGGGGATCCAGGTTGCGGACTTATATGACGGGAAAAGATTGATACCGCGATTGGAACAACTGCTTGACGCCAAAAACGTGCTGCTTGAGCATTTGTACGGTAAACAGCCTATACGGGCGGAAGAGCTGGCGAAGCCGTTGCTGGAAATGGGCGAAAAGCTTCGGCCTTACGTCGTTGACACGACCCAAATGCTGAATGAAGCTTACCGCAGCGGAGCCTCCATATTGCTTGAGGGCCAGCTCGGGGCGCTACGCGATCCGGATCACGGCATCTATCCGTTTTCGACGTCCTCTTCGACATTGGCGGGTTTCGCAACGGTCGGGGCAGGGCTGCCTGCGCAGGCGATCACCGATGTGGTTGCCGTCGTCAAAGCGTATTCCAGCTGCGT
Organism: Paenibacillus sp. VCA1; assembly: GCF_031583795.1. Lineage (NCBI taxonomy): Bacteria > Bacillati > Bacillota > Bacilli > Caryophanales > Paenibacillaceae > Paenibacillus > Paenibacillus sp. VCA1. The sequence goes on from NZ_JAVLSX010000004.1 coordinate 420,589, forward strand.
CGGCGCCGGGCCATTTGTGACCGAGCTCGATGGAGCGGAAGCTGAGGAATTGCGCCGGCGCGGAGGCGATGCGGGCGAATACGGCGCTTTGACGGGCCGCCCGAGAAGGGTCGGCTGGTTTGACGCGGTGGCGACGCGCTACGGCTGCATGGTGCAGGGCGCGACCGAAATCGCATTGACCAATCTGGATGTGCTCGGCTATCTGGACCAAATTCCGGTTTGCGCTGCGTATGAACTGGAAGACGGTACGGTAACAGATCAATTTCCGGTAACCTCCATGATTGACGGTGCGAAGCCGGTGCTTCAATATTTTGAAGGCTGGAAATGCGATATATCCGGAGCGCGCACGTTTGAGGAACTGCCTGAGGCCGCCCGGCGTTATGTCGAATATATCGAATCGGCCGTCCAGGTCAAAGCGAAATATGTTTCGGTCGGCCCGAGACGGGATCAGTTGATTTCGCGTGCTCTATAATAAATGAACCGGTATAAGAGGAAAAAGAACCCCGATCATATAGGATTGCGGGTTCTTTTTGTATGCAGCCACATACATGGAACTCGACCCATTATATTCGAAGATGGCGCACTTTTCGGAAAATATGCATAAATTTCCTCCTATGGCGAAAACTAACGTTCATTAGAGGAGGGTGATGCTGCATGTGCCAGCGTTATTCAATGGCCGCCGACCTGCCGGTGTTGATGGACCATTTTCAAGTTGACCGCGTGATGTATTATTACAGAAACCGTTATAACGTCAGTCCGACCCAATTTACCCCGGTCATACTTCAGCAAAACGGCGAGCGCGTCCTGGACGAGTTCCGTTGGGGGTTCATTCCCTACTGGGGGAAAGACGCGGTCAACGCCGACCTGCGTACGGTGAAGGACAACCCTTCGTACCGCAAAATGATCGAGAAACAGCGGTGCGTTATTCCGTGCAACGGTTTTTACTATTGGAAAAAGGAAGGGAAGAAGGCGTACCCCGTGCGAGTGGTGATGAAAAACCGCGGGATGTTCGGAGTAGCCGGTCTATACGAAATCTGGAAAGATCACCATGGCGAGCCGCTCCGGACCTTTACGCTGGTCATGACAAGCGCCAACCGCTTGATCGGAAATTTGGAGGAACCCCGGATGCCGGCCATTTTGCCGGAGGAAGCGATAAAAGACTGGCTGAATGAAGAACCCGGCGAATTTCACCGGCTAAGCTCGCTCCTGCAAACCTACTCCGACGAGGAAATGGAGGCATACCCGGTCACGCCGCTGATCGGCAACGACACGCATGACAGCGAAGAATGCATCCGGGAAATGGATTTGCGGACGGCCTGGGTGAAGCAGTAACTCTAGCGGTTCCGACCGAGAATGAGCATGTTTTGGCGCAATCCCCTCGCCGCCTTTTGCCGCAATTCCCTTTGCCGCAAAAGGCAGCAGGTCCTTGCCTCCCCCTGCTTCATTGGCGCAAACGCTTCAATATGTTATATTATTTGAGCTGGGGGATTCTTTTTTTGAAAGGACAGGCTGTCCTCAGGAGAGGGGGAACTAGGATGAGTTGGCGCAAACCGCTCTTTGGAATCGCTTTGCTGTGCTGCCTATTGTTAAGTGCTTGTTCTTCCGGGGAGGAACACACCGCGGCGCCGGCGTCAGCTCCCACCGTGCAGGATTCCGCCGAACCGGCGGCCGGCGAAGGCCAGACGTTGACGGTGGTGGCTCCGAGCGCAGAGAACAAGGTAAGTCCAAAAAATGATGCAGGCAAATATAAAATTCAAACCAAGCTGACCGATTTTCAGCTGTTAAGCGAAACGCAGGGCATTGCCTGGGGATTGACCCGCAATGAGCTTCGTTTGTATTTAACCGAAGACAACGGCCGGACCTGGGTTAACATTTCTCCGTCGGCCAATGTGCAGTTTCCGGCGAACCCCAAGTACGGAAAAGATATCTATTTTACGGACCCGATGCACGGATGGATTGTCCGCGATCCTTCGGGAATGTCGGAAACGATCGTTTTGCATACGAGCGACGGGGGAGAAACCTGGAGCATTTCTTCGATCCCGCAAAAAAACAGGGTATCGGCGTTGAATTTCGATTCGCCCCTGCACGGCGTGATGATGACGACGGAGGAGGCATCGACGGGCAAGGAGCTGAAGGTGCTCTATCGCACGGATGACGGCGGGGCCGTCTGGAACGTCGCGATGCAGAACACGGTCTACGATCCGGGAAAATCGGGCGCCGGCAGTCCCATTCCGCATCTTGGATATACGGTGGGCCTGAACTTCAGGGATTCGCTGAACGGTTTCGTGATGGTTCAGGAGTTGGGCGAACCGAAACTCTACCGGACGAAGGACGGGGGCAAGAAATGGATCGCAGGCCCGTCCATTTTTGACAGGGAGAAGCTGAAGCCGTGCGTCTCCTATGCGGCGGGGAACCTTGAGTTTTTTGGGGCTTCGCGTCAGGAAGGATGGATTCCGATCGGCTGCAGGCTGGGTGAGAGCACCAAATATAACGGCTATTTCACGAAAGACGGCGGCGAGACGTGGACCTTTGCCAACTTCGCGCTTCAAGCAAGCGAAGGTCTGAACCAATCCCTGCGGCCTTCCTTCATTAATGCAAGCGAAGGATGGGCGCTGGTCGGCAGCACGCTGTATCATACCGTCGACCAAGGCAAGGCATGGTCGGCGATGGCCGGCGATGAAGCGCTGAAGGAAAAGCTGAAGCAGTACCCTGAAGTCGTCAAGCTGCAGTTTTCGTCTCCAACCGTGGGGTGGCTTCTCATCGGCAACAACGAGCAAAAAAGCTCGCGGCTTCTTCAGACAACCGATGGCGGAGTCACGTGGAGAGTGTTGTAACATGAATGGAGAACAGGATGTTCTCCGTTTCAGAGTGTGGACCCGTAGGGTTGTGAAACGAATGATTTTTTCCGTTTCACAACCCTATTTTTCTTTTGAAATTTAGCGTGAATCTGTTTTGGGATCATGTTAAATTTCCCTATTTTATTGCAATTCGCAAGGTTTTTTGAGATTCAATGCATCACATAGAAGCGTCGTGTATTGTTACATTGTTGAAATAGAAACAAAAACTCCATATAATATGGTAATGCACCAACGGGTGGGAGGATAGGCGATGAACAAACAAGAAGAGGTCCTCTTGGAGTTCAGGGATTTATTTAACAAGATGGCTTGGCTTAATAAGAATAAGATGGAAGACAGTCTTAAGGGTTATAAGCCTTCCGAAGTACATTGTATCGAATCCATTGGAAAGCATGTCGATCCCAACGTGACTAAACTTGCCGAGTCCTTATATATGACGAGAGGCGCCATAAGTAAATTGACGAAGAAGCTCATGGAAAAGGGCCTGATCGATAGCTACCAGAAGCCGGAAAACAAGAAAGAAATCTATTTTAGGCTTACCTCGCTAGGGAAAGACATTTATAACATCCATGAGGAACTGCACAAAGAGTTTCAAGAGCGGGATCGAGCCGTGTTTGAGCAGGTAACCGAAGAACAATTTGAAAGTATGCTTCGCTTCATCGAAATGTATAGCAGGCATTTGGATGCAGAAATAAAGAAACAGGGGATAAGTATACATTAAGCCAGAATCCATGGGATCAGGATTTTGCAAAATTCGATTCCAGCCGCTTCCGGGTATAATATATAGACGAACTAAACCGTTTTGCTCTATCTATTGCTGATTAAAAGTCGCTCCTTGGATTTTTGCAAAAACCTCGAATATGAAAATGAAACCACAAGCAGCCTTGCTCTATTGAGAGCGGGCTGCTTTTTTATTTTGGTTACTTTGTTGACAGGGAAACAAAATTGCGATATTGTTGACAAGGAAACAAACGAGAACTTCTGAGAGAGGAGAATAAAATGACAAAAAACAATATAAAGGAACCGGGATTACCCCGAGAAATCCTCATGGCTGCCTGGGCTATTGCACTGGGAGCTATTGCCCCAATGCTTGACTCCACGATGGTGAACATCGCCATCGACAAACTCAATAAGGATTTCAACACGACTTTGGATACCGTTCAATGGTCCGTAACAGGTTATGTGTTAGCCCTTGCGATTGCAGTTCCCGTATCCGGCTGGCTGATGAACAAATATAACGGTAAGAAAATATACATCGGGGCGGTGATCGCCTTTGGGATCATTTCTGTTCTAGCAGGAATCAGCTGGGATATTTCCAGCTTCATCTTCTTCCGCTTGCTCCAAGGATTCAGCGCCGGGATCATTACCACGATCATGTCAACTCTTTTGGTTAAAACAGCGGGTCCTGAAAATGTAGGGAAAGTGATGGCCATCGTCAGCACGCCTATGATTCTCGGACCGATCTTAGGTCCTGTCATCGGTGGCTTCATCGTTCAAGGCGCATCATGGCATTGGATATTCTTCATCAACGTGTTCATCGTTCTGATCGCTGCACCGCTGATGATGAAAAAGATTCCGGACTTTGAACCGTTCAACAAAGACGGTAAACTCGATGTGTTTGGGATTATTGATTTGTCCTTCATGAGTGCGGCATTGATTTACGGAATTACGAAAGCGGCGGACCATGCATCCTTTACCAATCGCGAAACCATTCTATGGGTGGGTATCGGCCTCGCTTTAGCCCTTATTTACTTCGTATACAATCGGATCAGAAAAAATCAAACCGTGCTGCCCATGGATTTGTTTGCGCACAAGAGCTTCGCAGCAGCAAGCATCGGTTTGTTTTTAGCGAATATTGCCGTCATGGGGCCAATGCTAATCCTGCCGTTGTTCTTTCAAAACCTCCGTCATTTCACGGCAATCGAAGCAGCGCTTGCGTTAATTCCTCAAGGCGTCGGAATGCTCGTTACTCGGCCGATGATCGGAAAAATGATCGATAAGATCGGCGCGAAATACGTCGTTATGGCCAGCCTTGTTCTTTCCCTTATCGGATCGATCCCGCTCATCTTTATCACCGATAAAACAAGCATGATTTGGATTTCCATCGTATTGTTCATCCGCGGCACCAGTTTTGGAGGAATTATGCTCCCGCTCACCAGTGACGCTTATACGGGACTTGACAGCAAACAACTTCCGGAAGCGGGTGTCGGGATCAATATGATTGAAAACGTCGGTTCCAGCTTTGGTTCAGCGGTGATCGCAACCGTTGTCGCAGCTGCCGTACAAGGAATGCGACCCACGATTTCCAATGACTTAAAAGGTTACCATGCCGGATTTTTCGTGTCCGCCGTTGTCCTTGCGGTCATCTTCATTCCAAGTCTATTCCTCACGCATAAAAAGAGCGCATCATAAAAAACGGAGCTTGAACAACAAGTTGCCGCATGAAGAGCCGACCATTAAAAATTTTTAGAGAACCCTTGCAATCGATTGGGAACCCCGATTGTTGCAGCGGTTCTTTTTTGTTTTGATAGATGGGTTTGGAATTGAACGCAAAACACTCTATCACGCTATCGTCGCAGGCTTATATACTAAAAAAAGTGACGTTCAAGCCTGTGCCGGAACCTACTAGGGTGCCACTGTTTAGAATTGACATATCGTTTTGGAACTGTTTTGAAACCGAAGAACACCATGGAGGAATGACAAATGCGCAAAAAATGGTTTTACAGGCTGCTGCTATCGTACCTGCCGATCTTTCTGGCGATCACTTCTTTGCTGTGGTTTATCTCGGCCATGGCAATGAGCGAAATATCCAAGAAAGCGTCGGAGAGAGCCAATGACGCATCAGCCGCACATGCGATGGATTTGCTCGATGCATCGCTGAAATCGATTGATGCCGCCGTGTTGAAGGAACTTGGAAAAAGCGGGGCGCTTGCCCAGTTTTTTTACCTGCCGGAAGAAGGCACGACGTTTAATACGCTGTACCAGCCTTCGAATATGCTGCGGAGCCTGATGACCGGCATCCAAAGTATCCGCATCGATTCCATCTATTTATACCGCCAGCGGGACGGCGCCGTGTTATCTGCGGATTCCTTGCTTCCGATAGACCAAAGCGGGGACCGCGAATTTATCCAAGGGCTGCTTGACGAGCCGGACGGCCCGGCGAAAGTTTGGTCCGATGTGAGGAGCTATCGGGAGTTTCGAGGGGAAGGGAACCCGGCGGACGTCGTGTCGTTAGTTCGTCAGGTCCCGGTCATCAGCGGCGGAGAAGGGTTTATCGTCGTTAATATCCGGACGAGCTCCATATCCCAGCTGATCGAGAATGTGATGGGTTCGGAATATACCAGCATCGGGCTTCGCGACGAGAAGGGCAAGTATCTGTTCAAGGAGCATGATGAAGCTTCCCCCCAAACCTTTTTCGACAATCCAAAGACGGCCCGCGTACGTTCCGAGTATACAGGTTGGGAGCTGCAATCCGGCATAAAGTATACGGGCATTTTCAATTTAATTACGGGATTTGCAGAAATACTGCTCACGGTTGGAGGATTGGCGATCATGATCGGGATTATCGGAATCGTGCTCGTAACAAGGCGAAATTACAATCCGATCCAATCGATTCTCATGAGAATCCAGCATGCGTCGCGAGGGAAAATGCTGGACTTGCTCCCCCAATCGGGCAAGGATGAGTTCAAGTTTATCGAAAACGCTGTGGACAATCTGATGGAACAGTCGATCCGGTACGAGGAGCGCCAGCGGCAGGATCTTGTTTACCGCCGTCAATTTTTCTTTGAGGAATTAATGGAGGGCAACCGGATCATCGAGGAGCGGGAATGGAGCGAACAGATGGCGCTGCTTGAGCTTCCTGCGGACTGCGCAGCATTCCAGGTCATTGTCCTGGAGCTCGACCATTATGGACGGTTTGCGGCGGAATATTCCAAGCGGGATCAATATTTGTTGAAATTCGTGCTAAGCAGCATCGTCCGGGAGCTTTCTTCCGATGGCGAAGCAAACATTTGGACCGAATGGCTGAATCCAAGGCAAATGACCGTATTGTATCAATATCGTCGCAACCCGGCGACGGAGTACGACATCTTGCACGCGTCCAGGAAATGGCTGGATTGGATCGCCGGCAATCTGAAATTTACCGTCACCGTCGGCGTAGGCGGAAGAGTAAAGCCGCCTGCGAACATTCCGGAATCCTACCGGCAAGCCCTCGAAGCTTTAAGATACAAGACCGTGCTCGGGACAGGGCGAACGATCGCTTATGAAGAGATCGAAGGGATGAATCCGGGGGAAATCTTTTCCCATCTTCAAACGATCCGCTCCCTGGCCCAGAAATTCAGAATGGGAAATGCGGAGTGGCTGGACGATTTTGAACGCCTGTTTGAAGAGCTCCGGGCCATGCTGCTCTCGCGCGAAGAACTTGAAAATGTAGGAGGTTATCTGATTTACCACTTGCAGCGTGAAACAGGAGGGCTTACGGCCGATGTGCGGGAGCTTTGGGAAGAGGGGGCGGCGGACCGGCTTCATGAATGTTTGGAACAATTCGATACGGCGGAAGAACTTTATGTTCAATTGCGCGAATGTTTGGCGGATACGGCGGAACGATTGAAGCGGCTACGCGAAGGGAAGCGCAACCATCTTCAAATTCGTGAAATCAAAACCTACATCGACCAGCATTACGGCAATCCGGATTTGTCGTTGACCTACCTAAGCGATACGTTTGGGCTGAATCCGAAATATATTAGTCAACTGTTCAAAGAGGAGTACGGGGTGAATTTTGTGGACTATTTGACGCAAGTTCGGATGGAGCACGCCAAGCAAATGCTGGTGGACACCGACCTGGCTATCAAGGATATTGCCGTTCATTCAGGGTATTTGCATGCATTTTCCTTCATCCGTGTCTTCAAAAAAATGACGGGGTTAACGCCGGGCGATTTCAGGAAAAACAGCCGGTAATTCAAGGGTTTTCGCCGGAAAAACCGAGCATTGTGCATGGAAGGAAAACTGTTTATTGAATTGGGCTTAGGCGCTGCATTATCGTAAAGGCACTCCGGATCAAGCCGGGAGAAGAAAGGGGGGAGAGCATGAAGGCAATCAAAACAGATACCGTGGTGATCCGGCCGCGGAGAGCGCATGGAAATGGGGGGGATAGAAAGAAAAAATTAAAAATGAATGAAGCCGGCAGCCGCCGCAAACGTTTCAAGAGCAATATTCCGCTCTTCATCTTGTTTATTCCGATCATCGTATTTTTCATCGTGTTCAAGTATTTTCCTATGGTCGGACTTGTGATCGCTTTCAAAAATTACAATTTTTCGGGCGGCATATGGGGGAGCGAATGGGTCGGGCTGGAGAATTTTCGGATGCTTTTTTCCAATCCGCAGACGCTATCGATCATTAGAAATACGGTGGTGTTAAGCTGTTTGGGACTGATCATCGGATTTCCGTTTCCTATTTTGCTTGCCATCTTGATGAATGACGTTCGCAGAATGTGGTTCAAGCGGACCGTGCAGACGCTCGTTTATTTGCCCCATTTCCTGTCGTGGGTCGTTTTGGGCGGGATGGTGCTGACGATTTTTTCGATTGAAACGGGAATTGTCAATCATTTGCTGCAGGCCTGGTTCGGTTTTTCCTATCCGTTTCTGTACAAAGAAGGTTCGTGGATTGCGATTTTTATCGGGTCCGGCATTTGGAAAGAAGCGGGATGGGGGGCCATCATTTATTTGGCGGCTTTATCCGGAATCGACCCTAGCCTTTACGAGGCCGCCAGCATCGACGGCGCAGGCAAATGGAAGAAAATTTTAAATGTGACGCTGCCCGGTATATTGCCCACGATCGTCATGATGTTTATTTTAAATATCGGCCACGTCATGGAAGTGGGATTCGACCAGGTGTTTATGCTGAAAAACTCGGTTGTCTCCAACATTTCCGAAGTGATCAGCACCTATATTTACCGGATTGGCTTAAAGGGTGCGCAATTTTCGCTGTCGACGGCAATGGGATTGTTTGAATCGATCATCGGCCTGATTCTGGTCGTTACCGCCAATCGGATCGCCAGAAAATTCGGCCAAGGACTTTGGTAAGGAGGGATGCTTGGGATGAGGGATACGCTTGGCGAGAAAGTATTTTACCTGTTTAATTACGCGCTTCTTTCACTGTTTGGCCTGCTTTGCCTCCTGCCGATTTTGAACATCGTATCCGTGTCATTCAGCGATTCGCATGCTGTCGCTTCGGGGAGAGTTTCGTTATGGCCTTCGGGTTTTTCGCTGGATTCCTACAAGGCGTTGTTCGTTGGAACCGGCATCGTCCGCGCGCTGATCAACAACGTGGAGATTACGGTCGTCGGCGTTGCGCTTAGCATGATTGCCACGATCATGGCTGCTTATCCGCTGTCCCGAAGCTATTTCTACGGACGCCGGTTTTTCACGCTGGCCATCGTATTTACGATGTTGTTCGGGGGCGGGCTTATTCCTTCGTATCTGGTGATCCAAGCGCTGGGACTTATAGATCATTACAGCGCCCTATGGCTGCCCGGTTTGGTGAGCGCTTTCAACATGCTTGTGCTCAAAACTCATTTTGAAAATCTTCCGGCCGAGATGGAGGAGGCGGCAAGAATCGACGGGTGCAATGAATGGCGCTTGATCGGTCAAATTTTTCTGCCGCTGTCGATGCCCGTTATTGCCGCGCTTACCCTTTTTTATGCGGTGGGATACTGGAATTCATTTATGAACGTTTTGATTTATATCAACAGTCCGGAAAAACATAATTTAACGGTGTTGGTCCAGCAAATGATCTACAGCCAGTCATTGCTGTCGGAAATCAACAACGTTCAGCCGGATGAAATCCAGCAGTTGACGCCGGATGGGGTAAAATCGGCCGGGATCGTAGTCATGATCGCTCCGCTTTTGGCCGTTTATCCGTTCCTGCAAAAGTATTTCGTTAAGGGCGTCATGATCGGCGCGATTAAAGGATAATAAAAAGTCGACATTTATGGGGGTAAATATGATCACGACGAAAAAAATGGGAACCTTCATCGCGATTGCGGCACTTTTGTCGCTGACTTTGGCAGGCTGCGCCAAGGGAGGAAATCAGGGGGACGGCAGCACTACGGATGGCAAACCGTCCATCTCCTCCGCGATCTATGATCGGGGAAGCGTTCCGCCAAGCGAAGGGACCGTCGAGAAAAACCGCTGGACGAAATGGATCAACGAAAACGGGCCGGTTAACGTTACGTTTACGGCGATTCCCCGCTGGGAGTCGGGAGAAAAGTACAACACATTGTTTGCTTCAAAAACGGCGCCCGATCTTATTTTCGAATACGACTCGGGTCTTCGGGACCAACTGTACAACCAGAAGCAGCTGATGCCGATCGACGACATGATCGAAAAATACAGCACCGATTACAAGCAGCTGCTCGAACAAAACCCGCTCTTAAAAAAGCTCGCCATAAAATCGGACGGCAAAATGTACGAGTTTGGGCATATCAACGGACTGGCAACCAACCATGTGCTTTACATCCGGGAGGATTGGCTTAAAAAGCTGCATTTGGACGTTCCGAAGACGACCGAAGATCTGTATCAGGTGGCCAAAGCATTTACGGAGCAGGACCCGGACGGCAACGGGAAAAAGGATACTTACGGATACAGCCTTAGTTTTGTAACGGCCAATATTACGGATAAGATCTTCCAAAACGTAGGCTGGGTCATTGAGGACGGAAAGCTGATTCACGATTGGGACCGGCAGAAAGCTGCAACGATATTCAAGAAGAGACTGTACGATGAAGGTTTGGTCGACAAGGACTTTCTGGCCGACAAAAACGGGGAAAAAGCGAGACAAGACTTCATCAACGGGAAGCTCGGCATGTTCGGCATGAACAACGGTGCGGATGCCCCGGGCCTGCAGCTGCTGGAAGCATTGCGCAAAAACGATCCGAATGCAGTCATCCGAGCCATACCGCTCCCTAAAAGCGAATTCGGCCAATTCAGTCCGGCGGTTCAAAATCCGATCCAAATGACAGCGGCCGTCAATGCCAGAGCCAAAAATCCGGAAGCCGTCATGAAGTATGTCGATTTCCTTGTGAAAAAGGATACTCAAAAGACGCTGCGCTACGGAATTGAAGGCGAGCATTGGAAGGAGGCCGGCGGCGGCTGTCCGGCTGTCATCGATAAAGAAAAAAACGATAAAGAGCTCAGTTACAATATCGACTATCAAATGCTGACCAACAAAACGGATTTCGGAAAATGCGGAACGTTTGCGAGCACGCTCGATCCCTCGAAACCGCTGGAGAAGGAATTTTTAGGCATCATCGATCAAGCCAAGGAGGCTTACCTGGATCCTTCCCGGCCCCTGGCGTCGATCGCGTCGGATGAGCATATGCCTTCTCCGCCGCAGAACATCCAGTTGATCCAATCGAACGCAGGCCAACCTATGGGAGATATTATCAACAAGGTCGTGGTCAGCGGTTCCTCGTATTCGGTGGACCAGGCCATGAAGGACATCAAATCCGTATGGGATAAAGCGGGTGGTCAGCAAGTAGACGAATGGTATGCCAAATGGTACGACGAAAATAAGGATAAAGCGTTTTTAACGCCGGACATGTATAAGATTGAAATAAATCAGTAGACCATATGCACTTTACCTACTGTAATTGAAGTGAATACAGTTTAATGATGGATTCCGCATGATGGATTCCGTATGATGAATTCCGCATGATGGCGGCCCGCAAGGTCATCGCTTGAACTGGAAGGCGGTTTCTTGCGGGTTTTGCCCCAACATCGGATCGCTGCTTCTCCTGGATGCAAAATTGTGCGAAGCCGCTTGCGAATAACCGGGAAAAAGTTCATGAAATGCTTGTCTGACAAGGACTAGTGGTTTTTTTGTCATTTTCCCCGCATATACTTGTTATGAACAGGCCCGCATAGGAAGCATCGCTCAGCCTAAAGTTGAAAAGGAGGGGGAAGCATGCCAGGGGAATCGTCATTTTGGATGTTTGACTTCTTCGGTAAAGTCATGCCGATCTTTTTTGTTGCCATTATCGGTATCATCGCTGTGTCTGCCGGCAGAGGATTGCTGCAGTGGGGGCGGAACAACAAGCAGCCTGTTCTCACGGTCGACTCCCGGATCGTCAGCAAGCGGACCGAAGTCCATCAACGCCATACGCATGAACCGAATGATCAGATGACCAGCCATACGAATACGGTCTATTATATTACGTTCGAAGTGGACAGCGGAGACCGGATGGAGTTTCCCGTCAGCGGCAAAGAGTTCGGCTTGTGCGCGGAAGGGGATTCGGGAAGGCTTACGTTTCAAGGCACGAGGTACAAAGGCTTTGAACGGCGCATGCGGTTTGCCGGAGAAGCCGAAGCGGGGGCGCGATATCGGAATTATGAGCGGTTGTAATACGGAAATGACGCGTGCCGAATGAAAGGGACTGCATCTGTTTGGGGATGCGGTCCTTTGCGTTTTGCGAATGTTTCTTGAAACGCGGCTCCGGTGAAAGTAAAGTAGAGGCATCAGGTTAGGCAAGTACCAAGGAGGAATAACACATGTCATTTGAAAATCTTGTCGTGGTTGTGACCGGGGCGGCCCAAGGCATCGGGTACGGCGTGGCGAAGGCTTTTGCGGAAAAAGGATCAAAGCTCGTCCTGGCGGATTTGAACGGGGATCAAGGCGCAGCAGCGGCGGCGGCCATTCGGCATGAAGGCAGACAAGCTATTTTTGTCCCTTGCGACGTACGAAAAGAGGAAGACATAAAGCGGCTTATGAAAGCCGCGGAAGAAGAATACGGCAGAATCGACGCGCTGATCAATAATGCAGGGGTTTCCCGCTGGAAGTCTCCTTTGGAGCTGTCCGTCGAGGAATGGGACGACGTCTTGAATACGAATGCGCGAAGCTGTTTTCTCGCCACCCGGGAAGCGGCCTTTTCGATGAAAAAGCATGGCGTTCCGGGAGCCGTCGTCAACATTGCATCCACGCGCGCGCTGATGTCCGAACCGAACTCGGAAGCGTACGCCGCCTCGAAGGGGGCGATCGTGGCGCTGACCCACGCGATGGCCGTATCGCTCGGCCCGGACCGGATCCGCGTCAATTGCGTCAGTCCGGGATGGATCGAAACGCAGAGCTACGACGCTTTGAAAAAAGCGGATCATGAGCAGCATCCGGCCGGAAGGGTAGGCAAACCGGAGGATATCGCCAAAGCCTGCCTATATTTGGCAGACCCGGACAATTCTTTCGTAACCGGGACTCATTTGGTGATTGATGGGGGAATGACTCGAAAAATGATTTACGAACCGTAACTTTTCTCCTGCGCAGTTGGCCCTAAAGCTTTCCATTTTTTCACTATCGCACGCCGAGCGGACGGACACGCCGTCACCGGCATAGTTCCTTTTATGCAGTTTCGTTTGCCGGACCATAAGGTGAGCCTGTTCCTTTAAGGATTACGGCTCATCTTTTTTTAGGGGATCAATGCTATAATTACTCCGTTTACTACTTGAGGATTGGGGAGTCCTCACATAGGAATGGAGGGAAATTATGATTGTCAAAAATTCTCGATGGCTCGCTGTCCTGCTGATTCTGGCCGCGGTCCTGCTTACAGGATTCGACTCCCCGTCGAAGGGAGTAAAGGCCACTTGGGTTTGGCAGACGGAACTAATCGAGGATGGTGGAGAACATCTGCTGGATTTCGCTCACAAAGAAGGCATCAATCTGATCTATTTGCAAATCAATCGGGATTTGCCTAAAGAGACCTATGAAACGTTCGTGCGGCGCGCACACGAAGGGAATGTCGCCGTTCATGCGCTGGGCGGGGATCCGCGATGGGCGCTGCCGAAATATCTGGACCGCATGCTTGGCCTTGCCGAATGGACGATGGACTATAATGCCGTCGCGCCGCCCGAAAGCCGGTTCGATGGCATCCATCTCGATATAGAACCTTATGTTCTACCCCAGTGGGAAGAGGATCCGAATGCCGTCATTCAAACCTGGGAGAGCAACTTGACCGCTTTTCTGGGCAAAACATCCGGCTCCGGTCTTGAGCTCGGCATCGATATTCCTTTCTGGTTCGACGGTTACAGCTCGTCGGAGGGCGGATCTCTCAACGAATGGCTGATGCGTCAATTCGATCACATCACCGTGCTCGCCTACCGTAATGAAATCGACTCCGATTACGGGATCATCCCGCTGTCCAGAGACGAACTCGATTTGGGCGACAGGCTCGGCAAAAAAGTACTGATCGGCGTGAACACGAAGCAAATGCCGGGGGAGAGCCACACCACGTTCTACGGCCGGAATAAAGAACAGATGAACCAATCGCTTTCGGCGTTATCCGAACAATTGAGCTCGCATTCTTCTTTTTCCGGACTCGTCATACATGACTTCCGCTATTGGGAGAACATGCCCGACGAAGGAGGCAGCGGCGGCGACAATCCGGATCCCGAGCCCGATCCAGGGGACATGGTTCCGGATGCGGAACCGGTCAACCGGGATCAAACGGTACGAGGCACGTATATCTGGGAAGCGAACCAGGTGCTGCAGAACGGACAGGAAATCCTTGACTTTGCCAAGGAGAAAAAGCTCAACTGGCTTTACGTCCGCCTCGATTTGCAGCAGCCGTTCAGCGCGTATCGGACCTTCGTCAAAGAGGCGTCCGCCGCGGGGATTGAAGTCCATGCGATGGGAGGACACCCGGTTTGGGCGCTTCAGGAAAGCAGGCCCAAAATGATGAAGCTCGTCAATTACGTCAAAGACTACAACCGCGCGGTGGACGGGGACGAACGTTTCCACGGCATCCATTTGGATATCGAGCCGTATGTCCTGCCGGAATGGAAAACCGATGACAAGCGGGTCATATCGGAATGGGCATCCAATCTGGATGCGTTCGTCACCGAGCTGAAGAAAGATTCCCATTTGCAAGCCAGCATGGATTTGGCGGTTTGGCTGGATAAATATAAAGCCCCCGGCGAAGACGTTTCGCTTAGCAAATGGATGATTCAGCGCATGGACCATGTGTCGTTGATGGCATTCCGGAATACGGCCGCCGGGTCCAACGGCATCGCCGGCGTCTCCAAAGAAGAAATCGGATTTGCGAACGAATTGGGCAAGCCGATCCTCATTTCGGTGGAGATGAAAGAAAATTATGAGGGCGCCCACATCAGCTTCTTCGAAAAAGGAGCGGAATATATGGAGGGAGAGCTTGCCAAGCTGCCGGAACTGTTCTCGAATTCCCCTTCCTATACCGGCAACGTGGTGCACGCCTACGATTATTGGCGAAATGCCAAGCCATAACCCGTTAAAACGAATTTTTCCGTCAAAGCCTCTGCCCGTGCCTTTAAAGCCGGGAAGAGGCTTTTTAATATATAAGATTTCCATGCCGCTTCGCGGCACCAGACTTAAGGCCGGATCATCTGGGCATTCACACAGAAAGCCTAAAAGGCATAACATAAGGTGTTGGCAATGCGAGTGAGATAAAGGAGCGTGAACGCAAATGGCAGGACTTGAGAAACACTATTTCGGGCGCGGCAATACGGCGGCGGGATTGTATACGCTGTACGATTCCATTTTAAGCGGGTTGGATACGGTATTTGTCATCGACGGGCGGATCGGTCCGGGAACCTCCCAGGTGCTTGGCGAGCTGGCCGAAGCATGGAAAGACAACGGCTGGACGAAGCATTATATACATGAAACGCTGGACAGCAAGCGGCTGGAAGGCATCATTTTGGAGGAAGCGCGGATCGGCATCGTCGACGGAAACGCGTGGAGCGCCGATCCCGTGCTTGAAGGCACGGAAATCCGCGTGATCGACGCTACCGCGGCGCTGCGGGCAGGGCTCTTCGAAGAAGCCGAAGCCGAGGTGAAGGAGAAGGAGCGGGAAATCGCGGACCTGTACCCGAAGGCGTTCGACTCTTTTTTAAGAACGCTGCGCATACACGACGAATGGGAAAAATTTTATATCGATAACCTGGACCGCGACCGCGCCAATCAAATCACGGCCGAATTTGCCGACGAATGCCTGATCCCGTTCCGTTCCAAAAAAGCGAACGTTACCCGCCGGTTCCTCGGCGCGGCGACGTGGCAAGGGGCAATCGACTACGTGCCGAATTTGACGGAAACGCTCCGCACGCGCATCTTCGTGAAGGGACGTCCGGGTTCCGGCAAATCCACCATGTTTAAGAAATTGGCTATAGAAGCGGAAACGCGGGGGATCGACACCGAAATTTACCACTGCGGCTTTGATCCGAACAGCCTGGATATGCTCATTTTTCCGGAGCTCAGCCTGGCCGTTTTCGACAGCACCGCGCCGCATGAGCATTTTCCGAGCCGCGAAGGCGACAGCATTCTCGACGTGTACGAACTGGCCATAAAACCAGGCACGGACGAGGCGTTCGCGGAAGAAATCGCCGAGATCCGGAGCAGATATTCGGCATCCATGAAACATTCGATTTCCATTTTGGCGGACATCAAGCGGATTCGCGACGAAGCATGGGAAGCTTTCGATGCGGCTTTGGATCCGGCTGAGCTTCGCTCGATCGCAAGCCAAATCGTCCGGCAGGTCGATGCGCTGACCAATTCGTCCGTATGATTCGAGCGGACTGCCGTTAATTTTTTGGAGGAAATGCGAACCTATAGGATAGGCGTCTTTTCCCGATGATAACCGGAGAAGGCGCTTGTTCTTCGTTGGCCGATCGGGAATGGAAGGGGAAAATCGTCAGAATTGACTTATCCTTGTCGCAATAAAGTACAAGTTGCAGCGATTTGTTGTCACTCATCTGGGCGAATGCACATACACTTATATGGAAAATCATTCTTGCAGGGAGGTAGAATCTTGGCTGTTATCAAAACGAATACAGGGCAGACCCGATTGCTCGCTCGTTTGATGAGGGCTGAAGCCGAAGGTGAAGGGAGTCTTGGAATGCTGATGGTCGGCAACGTCGGCGTGAACCGGATTCTCGGAAATTGTCTGGATTTCAACAATATCCGCAGCATCAGGGATATGGTTTATCAAAGCCCAGGCGGTTTTGAAGCCCCGACGAAGTCGTATTTTTATCAAAGGGCCAGAGAACAGGACATCAGGCTTGCGCAGCGCAATATTAACGGCGAACGGTTTTGGCCGGCTTCCAACGCTTTATGGTTTTTCCGCCCCACGGGCAATTGTCCGTCGACCTGGTTTAACCAGGCGAATACCGGACGATTTAAAAATCACTGCTTCTTTAGTCCTTCGAGCGAGGATTGTCCGAATGTGTATTGATTCGAAAATAACGAACAAAAGCTACGAATTGTACTTAATTAAGGAGGATTTGAACGTATGATGCCTCAATTTTTTCGTCCGGCGCCTTATCCGACGGGCAGCGGATATCCGGGAATATCGGGAAGCGGCATGGGAACGCCCGGAACAATTGGAATGCCAGGAACGATGGGAACTCCAGGAACGATGGGAACTCCAGGAACGATGGGAACAATGGGAACGGTTCCGCCCTCAGTCACAAGCGGCAGCCCGATGACCCCGACGGGAGCGGTAGTCCAAGCGCCGCAGCAATTCGAGCAGTCCTATGTAGAAAACATATTGCGTTTGAATTTGGGAAAAACGGGAACTTTCTACATGACTTACGAAAACAACTCCCAATGGAACGCCAAAATTTTCACAGGCGTCATCGAAGCCGCCGGTCGGGACCATATCATCATTTCCGAACGGTCCACCGGTCAGCGCATCCTGCTGTTGACGCTGAATCTGGATTTCATCACGTTTAACGAGCCCCTTGTTTACCAATATCCCGGCGTGATCGGCAATCCGCCCCAAAGCCGGTAACGAGGGATTGCCGCTCTTCTAGATGTAGAGTGCGGCGGGAAGTTTATCTCCGTATTTGGATTAAAGCGCCGAAAAGACCGCCTTTAATGTCATAAAAGACAGGGGGCGGCTCTTTTTGCCTGCTTAGCGGATGTTTGCTTGCAAAAACAACGGGTCCCTGTCATATACAGACTTACCTTAAGGTTTGACTGTCCAGTGTATAAATATATAATTAAATATATATTCCAAAATCATACACAAGCGGATTTTGCGAAAAACCTTAACTATAGATAGGAGATGGATCCATTGGGAAGTTGACGGCCAACACTATTTTTATGCATGACAGGAATCATCATTTTACGATACGAAGGAGGTGTACCTATTTGCCGGTCAAGACTTGCGGTGAATAGGAAGAAGATTGACTGACCCCTTACCGAGTTTGATCAATTTGATTTGGGTAGTGGTACTTGTATTATTGAACGGTTTTTTCGTTTCCGCGGAGTTTGCCATGGTAAAAATCAGGAGCAGCCGCGTAGAAACTTTGGTTGACGAAGGACGCAAAGGCGCGGCGTTTGCCCGCAGCATCGTCAACAATCTGGATGCTTATTTATCCGCTTGCCAGCTCGGCATCACGCTGGCATCACTTGGACTTGGATGGCTAGGGGAACCGGCCGTGGCAAGTCTGGTCCGACCTCTGATTCACGCCCTGGGCTTTGGAGAAGCCGCAGTTCACGGCATTGCCGTGGTCATCGCGTTTCTCATCATTACGATTCTTCATATCGTGCTTGGAGAACTGGCGCCGAAATCGATGGCGATCCGCAAAGCGGAATCGGTCGTGCTTATGTCCGCCGCTCCAATGGTTTATTTCAATAAGCTGATGTATCCGTTCATCTGGGTATTGAACGGGCTTGCCAACGCGCTATTGCGCCTGTTCGGGATCGCCCCGGCTTCGGAATCCGAATCCGCCCATACGGAGGAAGAAATCAGGATTCTGATGAAGGAAAGCAACAAAAACGGGCTCATCGACAATACGGAACTTGCGCTCGTGGACAACATTTTCGATTTTGCGGAGACGACCGGGCGGGAAATCATGATTCCCCGTACCGAAATGATCTGCCTCAACACGCAGCTTTCCCGCGAAGAAAATCTTGAAATTGCTTACGAAGGCATGAGAACCAGATACCCGGTCTGCGACGGCGATAAGGACCATATCATCGGCTTCATTCATATTAAGGATTTGCTTCGTTCTACGGCTACCGAATATAATGCTTTAATTCGTCCGATCCTTGCTGTACCGGAATCCATTCAGATCAGCGCTCTGCTGAAGCTGATGCAGCGGGGGAAGACCCAGATTGCCATTTTGATCGATGAATACGGCGGCACATCCGGGCTCGTAACCCTGGAAGACATTATGGAAGAAATCGTCGGTGAAATCCAGGACGAATTCGACGAAGAACGTCCTGGCATCGAGAAGATTCATGAGAATGAATATTCGATTGACGGGTTGATGCTTATCGATGAAATCAACGACCGATTCGGACTCGATTTGGATACGTCGGACTACGACACCGTAGGCGGCTGGCTGTATTCCCACATCGAGACGATCCCGCCGCACAAGGGGCAATCGGCTGAAATCGATGGACATATTTTCATAGTGGAAGAAACGGATCACAAGCGCATTTCAAGGATTAAGCTTCTGATACCGCAGGTTATGGCGGAGGAAGCGGGCGCATAAAGTGTGAAATAGATGAAAGGCACGGGTGCATTTGGCCCGTGTCTTTTGATGTTTTTCGAAAGACCCCGCAAAGGACCTGAACCGACATATCGAAGCCAGGCACCTTATTCTGCGGGGGATTTTGCATTGTTGAACGACGGGTGGATTTTCTGGTATGATGGCAACTATCTGCATCGGCCCACAAGAGAGCCATTATACAACGACGCCATAAATTACAAAGTATTTCGATTGAAATAGTGGAATGCGTTAAAGTGTTCACGATATAATGAAGTCAATTTAGTTCATATTTTGGGAGGGAGGAGAGACAAGTTGGCGTTTGATATAGAAATTGCGTTTGAACCCGTTCACGAGTTTATGAATAGCTTGCATTCCTACATATGTCGAAAGTCACACAAAAAGATAGATCTCGCCCTATGCTGGGCACAAGAAACAAAGGAGCGGCTCACGCCTGATTTTGCCCGCCTGCTGGATGACATGCTCGTTAACGGAGACTGGGGCTTCGCGTATTTGACCGCTTTTGTTGCTCCAAAGGGCTTGAGGGTTGACGGTTTTCTCGATTGGTTCGGGCAGCTGGGCACCCGCGATTTGATCGAGCTTTTCGCCGCCAACGGCAACGAATTTCCGGAGGAAGACATCGAGGTTTTCCATGAAAAAATGCTGCACCTGTTTCGGGAGTGGCACGAGCAGTATTTTAAGCACGTAGACCCGGCGATCCTGCCGGCGTTAGAGCGCGAGAAGCAGGACAGGCTGCGGCGCCTGGGGGAAATCCAGGGCGAAGAATTCGTCGACGAAACGACGAACGGCATGCTTTTCAAGCCGCTGCCCCAAATCGAGAAGCTCGTTCTCGTGCCTCAATACCATTTTCAGCCGCTGAATATGGTGGCCCAATACGGGAGCATGCTCGTCTGCCATTATAATGCGCGCATCTATTTGGGGGATGAAGACCTCATTCCGACGCATGATCTCCGGTTGCTCCGCAGCCTCGGCGAAAAAAACCGGATGAAAATATTGAAATTTTTGAACCTTGGCCCGCGCACGTTCACGGAAATCGTCAGCCATTTAAAGTTATCCAAGGGCATCACGCACGATCATATCTCGAAACTCCGCAGCGCCGGCGTACTTTACGCCCATTTCGAAGGCGAGAATTTGACCGAATACAGCTTGAGAAGACGGGCTTTGGACGAGCTTCAGGAACGTATATACCGTTATATAGAAGAAGACTGACGCAAGCGGTAACCTCCTTATTTTGCCGGACACGGCGGTGAGGAGGTTTTTTATCGTTCGATGGGTAGTGAAAATAAAAGTTCGTGAATACAGCAGGGGCCTTATAAAAATTTTTTCAGAAAACTTTTTAAGTTCTCTATTTACAGAACTCGGTTTGGTTCCTATAATAGACAATAATTAATGGAATCTTAATTCATACTTATCTTATAGGAATGATCGAGATGGGTACAAAATGGGAGGTTATCGTTTCATGAAAAAGGGCGTTATTTTATTAACTTCACTCATGCTTGTCGGCTCGCTGCTGATGGCGGCGTGCTCGAACAAAAACGATGCGGATCCGGCCGCAAGCGGCAATGCCGCGCAAACGGAACAAGGTTCGAAGGAGGGGGCTGCGGCAACGCCGGGCGGCGAATCCGGATTAAAGGAACCTTACGCGGCAGCGGACATGTCGAAACTTCCGGCCGTCGCGAAGCAGCGGACCGATACGATCATCGTCGGCCTTACCGATCCGAGCGGCGCGTTTACGCCTTACTTTACCCAAAGCGGCTATGACGGCAACGTCAACTCGTTGTTGTTCAGCTCACTGGTAACTGTAGACGATAAAGGGCTGCCAATTCCTGATTTGGCCGAAAAATGGGATGTTTCGGACGATCAGCTCACTTATACATACCATCTGCGCAAAGACTTGAAGTTCAGCGACGGATCGCCGTTGACGGCGGATGACGTCGCGTTTACGTGGACGATTCAGTTCGACAAAGCTTATGACGGGGATTCCATGGTTCCGACGCTCGCCGTTAAAGGGGCGCAGGCTTACAAGGAAGGCAAAGCGCAAAGCATCGAAGGGATCAAAGTCATCGATCCGCAGACGATTTCCGTGACGCTCGAAAAACCGAACGCCACCGCGCTCGTCATGTTGGGAGGACAGGTTTTGTCCAAAGCGTATTACGGCAAAGACTATAAATTCGGACAATTGGATTACATCAAAAAATTGCATTCGAACCCGGTCGGCAGCGGTCCGTACAAGCTGGAAAAATTCATTCCGGGACAAGAAGTCCGCTTCGTGGCCAACGAAAATTATTACAAAGGCAAACCGAAAACGGAACGCTTTATTTATAAAACGTCGGAAGGCGATACTTGGCAGTACCTCGAAACCGGCGAAGTCGACTACGCTTCGTTCAGCGCCACGACGGAAAACATCGAGAAGCTGAAATCCCTCGGCTTCGTGAACATCATCCCTTATACGCCTAGTTCCTATGGATACCTTCAGGTTAACCTTGAGCACGATGTGCTTAAGGACAAAAAAGTGCGGCAAGCGCTCACCTACGGTTTGGACCGCCAAAGCATCTACGTGGATGCCAACCAGGGAGCAGGTTCGGTTGCGAACATTCCGGCTTCCCCGATCTCCTGGGCGTACACGGAAGAAGGCATCAACCCGTATAAATTCGATACGGAAAAAGCGAAGCAGCTTCTGGACGAAGCCGGATGGAAGGAAGGAGCGGACGGTATCCGTGAAAAAGACGGCAAACCGCTGACTATCCATTATTTAGGGTCCAAAAACAAGCAGACCGACATTTTCATCGCGGTTGCGAAAGAAAACTTCCAGGCGCTGGGCGTGAAATTCGAACCGGAAGTGTTCGCGGACTTCAACTCGCTCGTATCGAAAGTGGAAAGCGGAGATTACGATCTCGTTTCCTTCTCCACGCCGATGCTGTCCGACCCTTCCGACGGCGTCGTGCAGTTCATGAACGGCGAAATCAAAGGCTACGACAATCCGAAATTCAAAGAATTATATGAAAAAGGTTTGGCGACGACCGACATCGAGCAGCGGAAACAAGTTTACAAAGAACTCTTCCAGCTGCTGAACGATGAACTGCCGATCATTTTCACGAGCTACAAAAAAACCGTCTATGGATACAATGGAAGAATCGACAATCTTTCTGTTAGCCCGTTCGTCGGGTTGGCCAACAGTCTTCCGGACTGGACGCTGAAACCGGCGCAATAATCCGCGGCAAACATTTACGTCCCTCGCTTCGCGGCTTGATCGCCGCGGACGGGGGACCATGCGATTAGGAGGCTAATGATGAGTGCGTATTTAACGAAAAGGATCAGCTATATGCTGATCATTTTGCTGGCTGCGTCGCTGTTGATTTTTTGCTTGTACGCGCTGACACCGGGGGATTTCATCAGCAACAACATCAAATTAAGTCCCGAGCGCAAAGCCGAGCTGAGGGAAATATACGGGTTTAATAAACCTCTGCTCGAACGGTACGGCATTTGGATGAAAAACGCGCTGCACGGCGATTTCGGATATTCCCTGGCCCAGCAGAAGCCGGTGCTGACGCTGTTTAACGAATACATCTGGAATTCCTTCCTGCTTGCCGTCGTGTCCACGTTTTTAACGTGGGTGATCGCCGTCATTATCGGCGTCGTTTCCGCGTACAAGCAGTATTCGTGGTTCGATACGCTGGTGATGGTTTTGATTTTTGCGGCGATGTCGCTTCCGTCGTTTTTTATCGGTTTATTCCTGATCAAAATATGCGCCGTCGACCTGAAGTGGCTGCCTCCGGGCGGCATGCTGACGACGGGCAGCAACGCGACGGGGTGGGCGTACGTCAAAGAAGTGATTCACCATATGACGCTCCCCGTCGTTGTCATGACTTTGCTTGGGGTCGGTTCCTTGACCCGCTATTTCCGCAGCAACATGATCGACGTCATCAAGCAGGACTACATCCGCACGGCGCGGGCCAAAGGTTTGAAGGAGAACAAGGTGCTTTTCAGACACGCGCTTCGCAATGCGCTTTTGCCTGCCATCACGCTGGTGGGCTTTGAGCTTCCGTCCTTGTTCGGTGGTTCGCTGATCATCGAGAAAATTTTCAACTGGCCGGGAATCGGGCAGCTGTACATCCAGTCCTTCGGGCTGCGGGATTATCCGCTGCTTATGGGCTTTACGATGCTGTTAGCGGTGTTGACCGTCATCGGTACGCTGCTTTCCGACATTTTGTATCATATTGCCGACCCGCGCGTCCGGCTGCACTAGGAGGGGGGAACAGATATGTCATTGAACAGCACTCCGATCCCCGGAGCGGTCGGGACAAACAAGGCTTCTGCGAAATCTTCATCCCTTTTCAGGCAGTCGATGCGCAGGCTGATGAAAAACAAGCTCGCCGTTTCGGGGCTTATCGTTGTCGTTGTTATGTTTTTGGCCTGTTTTGTGGGGCCGTTTTTCTCGCCTTACACCGATAATAAAGTCAATATGGCTTTGATGAACAAACCGCCGAGCCTCAAGCATTGGCTGGGGACGGACGCCCTTGGCCGGGATGTCTTGACCCGCGTGCTTCAGGCCGGCCGCATTTCGCTTACCGTCGGCCTGGCGTCCATGGTATTGTCCGTTTTTATCGGTTCGCTTCTTGGAGCGATCGCAGGGTATTACCGGGGCATCGTCGACCAAATCATTATGCGGATCGCGGACCTCTTGCTGACGATTCCGGGACTGCCGCTGCTGTTTATTTTCGGGGCGCTGCTTTCCGACTGGAAGGTGCCGACCGAATACCGGATGTACATCGTCATGTTGATGCTCGGTTTGGTTAACTGGCCGGGCCTCGCCCGGATGGTACGGGGCCAGATGCTGAGCCTTCGGGAACGGGAATTCATGCAGGCCGCGGTCGTTCTCGGGCTCCGGGACCGCCGCAAACTGTTCAACCATTTGCTGCCGAACATCGTCCCGTTATTGATCGTGATCGCGACTCTGAACATCGGCGGATCGATTCTCAGCGAATCGGCGCTCAGCTTTTTCGGGCTTGGGGTCATGGCACCGACGCCGACATGGGGGAACATGATCGACGCGGCAAACAACCTGATCGATTTTCAGGAGCATCCATGGCTGTGGGTTCCTCCGGGCTTTTCCATTTTCGCCACCGTCATCGCGATCAACATTTTCGGGGACGGCCTCAGAGACGTTCTTGATCCTAAACAGAAGAGGTAGGTGGGGAACTTCCGATGAAAGATTTAATGAAAATAAATCATCTCAGCACGCATTTTAATACCGAAAACGGTACGGTCAAAGCCGTCAACGATGTCAGCCTGCGCGTACGCCAAGGCGAGACGGTATGCATCGTAGGGGAATCCGGCTGCGGCAAAAGCGTGACCGCGATGTCCATCATGGGTTTGGTCGAGGAACCGGGCGGCAAAGTCGTAAACGGCCAAATCGAATTTGAGGGCCGGGATCTTTTGAAATTAAGCAAAAACGAGCTGCGCTCCATCCGTGGCAACGAAATATCGATGATTTTTCAGGAGCCGATGTCTTCGCTTAATCCGGTTCTGAAAATCGGTCAGCAAATCATGGAGCCGCTGCTCGTCCATCAAAAGCTGAGCAAGAAGGAAGCGCGGAAACGGGCGATCGAGCTGATCGAAAAAGTGGGCATTTCGCGTGCCGAGCAAATCGCGGATTCTTACCCGCATGAGCTGAGCGGAGGCATGCTGCAGCGGATCATGATCGCCATCGCGATTTCGGGCAATCCGAAATTGCTCATCGCCGACGAACCGACCACCGCGCTCGACGTGACGATCCAGGCGCAAATCCTGGACATTCTCCGCCAGTTCAAAGAACAAAACAACATGTCCATCATGCTGATCACCCATGATCTCGGCGTCGTGGCCGAAATGGCGGATTACGTTATCGTCATGTACGCGGGCAAAATCGTGGAGGAAGGCGAAGTCGTCAAGCTGTTCCAATCGCCGAAACACCCGTATACCCAAGGGTTGTTGAAATCCAAACCGATCATCAACCAGCGCACGGATGAGCTGTATTCCATCCCGGGGCAGGTCCCGAATCCGCTGGAGTTGACGGAATCCTGCTATTTCCACGACCGCTGCCAGCACTGCATGGACATTTGCAGAACGAAGCAGCCTGTTTTGAAAGAAGTCGGCGAGCAGCAGAAAGCCGCTTGCTGGCTGTACGAGGAGGCGCTGGTCCATGCCTGAGGCATTGCTTGAAGTCAATCATTTGAAAAAATATTTTCCGATCCAAAAAGGGCTGCTGAACCGGACGGTCGGACACGTAAAGGCGGTCGACGATATCAGCCTGACGATTGCGCGCGGGGAAACCTTCGGCCTTGTCGGCGAATCCGGAAGCGGCAAAAGTACGGTCGGCAAAACGATCATCCGCCTTACCGAAAAAACCGATGGCGAGGTGAAATTCAAAGGCGTCGATGTATACGGATTGTCCGCCGAGGAGCTGCGCAAAATCCGTCCCAGCATGCAGCTTATCTTCCAGGATCCGTACAGCTCGCTAAATCCGAGGATTCGGGTAGGCGATGCCATCGGGGAAGCGCTGCTCGATCACGGTCTCGTGCCAAAAGAGGAAATCCGGGAACGGGTGCTTGAGGTGCTGCAATCCTGCGGATTGTCGTCCTATCATATCGACCGTTTTCCGCACGAATTTTCGGGAGGACAGCGTCAGCGGATCGGGATCGCCCGGGCGCTCATTTTGAACCCGGACCTGATCATTGCCGACGAACCGGTATCCGCGCTGGACGTGTCGATCCAGGCCCAAATCATCAATTTGTTCCGTAAGCTGCAGGAAACGCGGGGGCTCACGTATTTGTTCATCTCCCATGACCTGAGCGTCGTCGAGCATCTTTGTACCCGGATCGGCGTCATGTATTTGGGTTCGATGATGGAAACCGCATCGCGGGACGAACTGTTCAAAAATCCGCTTCATCCGTATACCAAAGCGCTTTTGTCGGCGGTGCCGATTCCGATTCCGAAGCTGAAACGAGAACGGATCGTCCTGAAAGGGGACATCCCAAATCCCGCGGACCCGCCGGCCGGCTGCAAGTTCCACACGCGCTGCCCGTTTGCGGTAGCTCGATGCAAAGAAGAGGTGCCGCAATTCCGCGACGCAGGCGGCGGGCATTTCGTGGCTTGCCATTTGGCGTAGTGTACAACTAAACTTGATAGTCCAAGATGTGAAAGGCATGGTTCCCGAAGGGAATCATGCCTTTTTGCGATTGCTTGTACACGTCGGTCGGGTGGAACGCATTGAAGAAACGATTGCGCAATTTTAATGTTTTTTAAACGAAAAGGTATGCTTTTTTTAACCTTAAACATTTATGATTTTGGTGATGGTTATGTTGAAGGTTCCATGAGGAGGAAGGTATGCGGTTATTTGAAGCGCTTTTGTCCATTTCTTGCTTTATGATGCTGAGTTCACTGGTTTTAACGAAAAAAACGGTTCGTAAAAATGTGGCGGCGGCCATTTTGGGCGTGATCAGTTTAGGAATATTGGCGGCCCAACTGCTTGTGGAGGGATACCGCTGGCAGATGGGGATCGTATATGCGCTGTCTTTTATTTGTATTTGTTATTGGGCGGCAGGCTTTCTGTCTGGTGCGAACAGGCTGGCGAAAATACGAAGGCGATGGTTCAAATACGTTACATATGCAGCTGCCGTGCTGCTTTTATCGGTCTCCGTTTGCTTATCCGCCTTGCTGCCTGTCGTTCGGTTTCCCGAACCGGGAGGAAAATATCAGGTGGGCACGAAAACGTTCCATTTTGTAGATGAAAATCGGGAAGAAATATTCACGGATAACCCTGCCGATCATAGGGAGTTGATGGTACGTGTGTGGTATCCCGCGGACAAACTGGCCGACGGACGTCCTGAGCCGCTTTTGCCCCATAACAACCATGACTTTGATGCCTATATCGGAAGTTACGCCAAGCAGATCGGCATTCCGTCATGGTTATTGAGCTACTGGAAATATATCGACACCCATTCGTATCCAAATGCCAAAGCGGTGCGCGAAGCGGCGCCGTATCCTCTGGTCATCTTAAGCCATGGCATGGGCACGGGGATGGTGCTTCACGCTTCACAGGCTGAAAACCTGGCAAGCCACGGCTACGTCGTTGCCGCGATCGACCATACCTACAGCACGTTGGCGACGGTTTTTCCGGACGGCAGGGTGACGGATTATAGGACGGTCATGGACGAGAATCATTTTTGGGAGCAGGGAAGGAAGATCGGGAAAGTATGGAGCGGAGATGTCAGGTTCGTCTTGGACAAATTGGCAGCGGTCAACTCGGGGGCAGGTTCAGCCGGATTGGAAGGGATGATGGACATGAAGCGGATCGGCATTATGGGACATTCCTTCGGCGGGGCGACGGCGTTTGATGCGTCCTATACGGACGACCGGATCAAAGCGGGAATCGATATGGACGGAACCGTTTATGAGCTGGAGGGCCGGGAAGCGCCGAACAAACCTTTTTTATTCATGAGGGCGGGGGATTATATCAAAAATATGGATATCCTGAAGAACGACAAGAACATCGACAAAACCAGTCTCGGACATCTCGAAAAAGAGTTTTCTGTTTCCAAAAAAGCAGTGGAACACGGAGGGAACTTTGTGGAGATCGACGGCGCTGGACATTATAATTTTACGGATTTGCAGCTGTTCTCCCCACTGCTCCCATGGACGGGAATGACGGGTGCGCTTAAGGGAAGCCGGGGCGCGGAAATCGTCGATCGGTACGTGCTGGAATTTTTCGACGAACATTTGAAGGGAAACGTCGGAACGCTGCTGAAAGGACCGAATGAGGCGTACCCGGAGGTGCGATTTTACGGCAACGCAAGCAAATAAACGTTAGAGAGGGTTAAGAGGTCTCCGGCATGGAGACCTCTTTTGAGGCTGCGGTTATCCATGTTACAACACATTAATCTGTACGATCGTGAGGTTAGGCCAGATCTTATTCCAGTTTTTGTTCCTGACCCGGTTTTCATAGATTTGCGCGCGTTCCGGCGTGGTGTTGTAGTAGGGTGTCGGTTTGACGATCAAGTCGATCGCATCCTGTATGCCATGCGGGGCGGTCAGCACAATGCGGTCATGTTCGTCCAATGTCAGGCCAAGGGCCGTGGCGGTTTCCGTAAAGTTGGAAATGGCGTCGACGGATGAAACAAACGGAGGCATTCGGTTTAATAGATGCATCCGGGCTTCGTTTTTGACGGACCACGGCACATTCGGGCGGATGGAAAACAGCTTGCTTTCGTGCTCTTTTTCCACGGCTTCGTCCGGATTGCCCGGATCGAAAAAGACGACATCCACGTCCGGCAAAGGCGTTCTTTCGGTAAAACCATGCTGCACATCCCAAATTTTCGAGCGGACAAAACCGGCGCAAACCCACCAGTCCGGAAGCTGCAGCGTTTTGGCGGCATGAAGGATGTCCATCATCCAGTCGTCCGATTGCACGAGACGAATGAGATCCTGTTCCGATCGGATCATATTTACGTTATTCCTCCTCGCATTAAAATGCCACGAAGCCGAGCGATAACTTATTATACTACAGCAAAAGACAGCAAAAGAGGAGCAGAAGCAAATTCACAAAAAAATTTGTAAAATAGTGAAACCTTGTCCAAATGATTTACGTTATAACTAGTGTATTCCAAAAATAACCATTCAAGGAAAGGTGAGAGTATGAAGAAATCCAATGTTCGCAAGCTATTATCCATGACCGTTGCCGTCTCTGCGCTCAGCATGCTGCTGGCGACCGGGGCGGGAGCCGAATCGTACGCAGCCGACAATACTTCCGCTTCTTCTGCAGTGACTGAGCCTGGTGCTCTCACACCACCTCCTCCAGAGACTTACAATAACATGAGCCTTAACGGCAATTATTTGTATCTTGCTGATGGAAACGCCAATATTTCGGCGATCGGCGACGGAAAGCTAAGCGTCAATGCGCAAACGACGGCTACGACGGTCGTTGACGTCATTAAAGCCGATGTGACGCTGCAGCGGTTTACCGGCACGGGCTGGGTGAATGTCAATTCAAACCTCTTCTCCAGAAATTCGTCCGATTTTGTGACAGGCGATGCGATCTTTGTCGGGGTTAAAGGTTTTTATTACCGAATTGCCTGCATTCATTCCATTAACAAAAACGGTGTTTTCGAACAAAAAATTACGTATTCAGGAAGCGTACTGGCCTATTAATAGATTATCAAAAAACGGCAACCCGACCCGGGTATGCCGTTTTTTTGTCCAATTGTGAAGGACTCCTCTGCGGGTGTTCGAATGGCAAACCGTTCGTGGACTTACATCTTTAATAGGCTCTGAATAACAATTAAAGGAATTTACCCCTTTTTATTATAAAAATATCCCTTCTGCTCGCCGTGTCTTTTCTTGATAATGAAGAAGTAAAACGCTTGCGCATGAGTTAACCTGCAAAAACGAAGCCGAAGGGAGGGAGTTTTCCGGCAACCCATTGCTTTCAAACGTTTGCAAGCGCTGTCAAGTCCAATAAGAGGAGGAAAGTAACGCATGATCCTCAACCGAATGGCATTCCGAAAAACATGGAGTATCGCATTGGCTTTTTTTATGGTTTTTACGTTGTCCCAGTGGTCAGGGGCGGGAATACCGAAAGCGCATGCCGCCGTGACCGGCAAAACGATGGTGGGCTATTGGCATAACTTTGACAACGGCTCCGGTTTTATCAGGCTTCGAGACGTTTCTCCCAAGTTCGACGTGATCAATGTTTCTTTTGCCGAGCCCGCTTCCGGAGCGACGAACGGTACAATCGCCTTTGCGCCGTATAATTACACGGATGCGGATTTCAAGGCGGACATCGCCTATTTGCAAAGCCAAGGGAAAAAGGTCATCATTTCGATCGGCGGCGCGAACGGGCAGGTCCAGCTTGTAAGTACGGCAGCCCGCGACAATTTCGTGAATTCCGTCACGGCGATCATTGAAAAATACGGATTTGACGGGTTGGACGTCGATTTTGAAGGCCATTCGCTTTATTTGAACACGGGGGACAACGATTTCAAACATCCGACCACTCCGGTCATTGTGAATTTGATTTCGGCTTTGCGCACCATTAACGATCATTTCGGAACGGATCGGTTTTATTTGACGATGGCGCCGGAGACCTTTTTCGTGCAGCTGGGTTATTCGTTTTACGGCGGAAGCTGCATCAGCTGCGACAACCGCGCGGGGGCCTATCTCCCCGTCATCTACGCGACCCGCGATATCCTTGACTGGCTGCAGGTACAGAATTACAATTCCGGCCCGATTACGGGGCTTGACGATCAATACCACAACATGGGCACGGCCGATTTCCACGTCGCCATGGCGGATATGCTGCTGACCGGGTTTCCGGTCGCCAAAAATCAAAACAGCTTTTTCCCGGCGCTTAGGCCGCACCAAGTGGTGTTGGGGCTGCCGGCGAACGCAAATGCAGGCGGTGGATTCACTTCCGTCAGCGAAGTGCAAAAGGCGCTGGACGCCCTGATCAAAGGGATTCAATTGCCCGGCTACAAAATGAGGGGGAACACGGGCGGATATCCGGATTTCCGCGGGTTGATGACTTGGTCAATCAACTGGGACCGGTACAACAATTTCGAGTTTTCGAACAATCACCGTGCTTATTTGGATGCCTTAACCCCGCCGGTTCCCGATCCGGTTCCGCCCACGGCTCCGACCAACTTGACCGTCGCTTCCAAAACGGCTACCAGCGTGACGTTAAGCTGGACCGCTTCGACGGATAACGTCGGCGTTACAGGTTATACCGTTACCTACGGAACAGGCAGCGTCAACGTCGGCGGAACCAGCGCCACGATCAGCGGTTTAACGCCAAATACAACCTATTCGTTTACCGTCACCGCAAGGGACGCTGCGGGTAACGTTTCGCCGGGAACCTCGGTGACCGTCACGACGGATGCGCAGGGCGGCGTTCAGGCATGGGCTCCGAATGTCAGCTACAAAACCGGAGACGAAGCAGTCTATCAAGGGAAAACCTATATCTGCCGCCAACCGCATACTTCCCTGCCCGGATGGGAACCGCCGAACGTTCCGGCGCTTTGGCAGATCAAATAGCAAACAGCCCTGCAAAATGCGGCGTGCCGAGCAACATTAAAAATCGCAGGTGAATGAAGGAGGACGCAACCGAGCATAGGCGAGGGAGCGTCCTTTTATACGCAGAGGGGGCGGATTTTTGATAAAGGAACGAAAGGGGGCTTGAAGGCAGCAAAAAACCGCCCCTTGGCTTCGGCCAGGGACGGTCCCGTTCTGCGATGATTAGCGCAACGTTTTAAGCGCGCCGCTCCATGCAAGCACTTGATCCAGCATTCCGTTCAGGTTCGTCAGATGCAGATCGGCAGGCTTGAACGTCGAGAAGTTTTCAAAGTCGGTGAACAGCGACAGCGCCGGATGGATACGAACGTCCGCCACGGACAATTCGCCCAAAATGCCGCGCAAATGTTCCGCCGCACGGGCGCCGCCGACGGAACCGTAGCTGACGATCCCTGCAGCTTTGTTAATCCATGCATCGCGAGCATAATCAAGCGCGTTTTTCAGCGAAGCGGTGATGCTGTGGTTGTATTCCTGCACGATAAAAACGAAGCCGTCCAATTCGAAAAGCTTCTTGTTCCAAGCTTCAGCTTGTTCCGAAGCGTCCGCTTCTCCCAGGAGGGGCAGCTTGTAATCGGCAATGTCCACGATCTCATAGTTCGCGTCGCCGCGTTCGTCCGCGATTTTTTTGACCCATTCCCCAACCTGCGGGCTCAAACGGCCTTCGCGGGTGCTTCCCAAAATAATACCAATGTTCAGTTTAGACATCTCTTCTTCTCTCCTTATCGGGATTGTAGTTATCGTGTTATGAATTGATTCGGTTGTTAGTATCATAATATCATCGCATATACATTGTCAAGTAACTTACAATAAGTTTGTGGTTTATTTTGTATCCCGGCTTTAAAACCTGCCTCTTTGTTATATGATGAGGTCATCCAAAAAAGTCACGGAAGTGTTAAAAGCAAGTCATCATCCTGGTAGCGCGGCGAAAAAGAGATGGATATAATCTAGTTGCAAACGCTTACAATTGCTTTCAAATGAAAAAAAAGGGGGGGCTGTCTAGTCGCGGTAAAAGCTTTGAAACGGGTTCGGAAAGCATCGTTCTGTTTTTCTCGGAGTTGTGAAGCGGATTTACATTGATTTTATGACGCTGCGAAAGGTGGTTTTGTTATGGGAAGAACCTTCGTCAAAAAACTGATGGGCATGTCGTTAAGCGCGCTGCTGCTCGCCGCTGCGGCCTTGCCGTTTACCGCGCAGGCGGCATCGGATGTCACCGTCAATTGGAACGATGTCAAACAGGAGATCGACGGGTTCGGAGTTTCGCAGGCCGGTTGGTCCGATGCCATCTACGATTTGAGGGAACCGGCTCGGAGTGAAGTGATGGACCTGCTGTTCAGGCCCGATATCGGGATCGGCATATCGATTTTCCGCGGTGCATTGTTCCCCGAGTTCAATCCCGCTCCGGGGCAATACGATTTTAA
The DNA here is from genome assembly GCF_031583795.1 of Paenibacillus sp. VCA1. Lineage (NCBI taxonomy): Bacteria > Bacillati > Bacillota > Bacilli > Caryophanales > Paenibacillaceae > Paenibacillus > Paenibacillus sp. VCA1. Next base: position 453,490 of record NZ_JAVLSX010000004.1, read on the forward strand.
TGTAAGACCCGATCAGGTATGGGTCATGCAGCAGGCGAAAGCGAGAGGAGTCGATAAACTGATCGCCAGCACCTGGAGTCCTCCGGCGTGGATGAAAACGAACAACTCGACGACTCACGGCGGGTATTTGAAGCAGGAGAATTACGGCGATTACGCTGCGCTGATGTCCAAATTCATCAAGGCATACAAGCAGCAGTTCGGCCTGGATCTGTACGCCGTTTCGATCGCCAACGAACCCAACTCCATGACGTTTCTGTCCTGGGATTCGAGCGAATGGAATTCGACGAACTTCCAGGTGTTCCTGAAAGATTATTTGAAACAGGCCATGGTCAATGAAGGCGTTCAAGCGACCAAAGTCATCGCCGGCGAATCGTCCTGGTGGTCCGAGGACCTGATCAAAGATTCGTTAAACGATCCCGCTTCCGCCGAAAGGCTCGATATCGTCGCCGGCCACAATTACCCCGTGCCGATTATCAATACGGAGCTGCCGACAACCCCGTTTTCGACGGCCCTTTCCAAAGGGAAAAAGGTATGGATGACGGAGGTGTCCAAGGTCGACTCCTACGATCCGGGCATGGGATCAGGCCTCAAATTCGCCAAGCAGATGCATAACTTCATGACCAAGGCGGGCGTTAATGCGTGGATGTATTGGACCGGCGCGATCCCGGGCAACAACGACGAAGGGCTTATCAATGTCGACAAAGCCGCCAACACGTACGCAGTAACGAAACGCTACTATACATTCGGAAATTTCAGCAAGTTCATCAAACCCGGCTACGTGCGGATCGGAGCCCCTGACAGTCCCCAATCGGGCGTATACACCTCGGCTTATAAAGATCCGGCCACCGGCAAATTCGCGATCGTCGCCATTAACGACAACGACGCCACGTCGGAATTCGACCTCGTGCCAAGCGGTTTTACGGCCGGCCGCCTGACGCCTTATACGACCAACGACAACCTCAATTTGGCCGCAGGTCCAGCCATTCCTTTACAAAACGGAAAATTTCACGCCATTCTTCCTCCAAAAAGCATCGTGACCTACACCGGCGAAAACGGCTCGCCGTCTCTCCAGGAACAAACGCTCACGGACGAATTAAACGACTGGTCCAAAACCTACTCCCACACCAGCGGCCTCGTCATGGACTCCAGCAACAGCGGATATTTTAACGGCGATACGTCCCGGGTAAAACGCAATAACGGCACCACCGAAAACTTCGTTTACAACATTCCGAACATTACAAATTTTAAAGCGGATCTGTATCAATTCAGCATTTGGGACGGCGTCGCGTTTTACGCGTCTGCCGACAACGAGCATTGGACGCAAATTGCCCATACGAGCACGCCAGGCAGCTACACCGGAAGCAAATGGTACAAAAAAACGTATACACCGCTGGAAATGCCCGCAGGCACCCAATATTTGAAAATCGAATTATCCGGCAGCGACTCCTGGGAAAAGCAAGTTTCCCGAGTGGTAATCAACTCTTTATCATAATCGAAAGCCGGAAGCTTTGAGTATAGTTTTTAGCTATAACTGGATATAGGATAATACAGTTACGCTATATCCATCAATACGTGATATCTTTCTTGTAACCATTTTATTTAGGATTTGGCAAAATCTTAATTAGGAGTGTTACAAGATGACAAAAAGCAGTGTTTTGGGATACCCGCGCATCGGATCAAACCGTGAATGGAAAAAAGCGCTGGAAGCGTTTTGGGCCGGAAAAATCGACGAAACGGAATTTCAAAGCCGGTTGAAGGACATCCGGTTGGACCATTTGCGCAAACTTCGGGAAAAAGGCATCGACCTGATCCCGGTCAACGATTTCAGCTATTATGACCATGTTCTGGATACGGCCGCGATGTTCGGCATTATTCCGAAGCGTTTTGATTATGACGGGGGCGCCGTGCCTTTGTCCGTTTATTACGGAATCGCCCGCGGCACGAAAAATGCGGCGGCGAGCGAAATGACGAAGTGGTTCAATACCAACTATCATTATATCGTTCCGGAATTGGATGGGGCGACGCCGGCGATTACCGAAAACAAACCGCTGGCAGCCTATCGGGAAGCGAAGGAACATCTCGGCATCGAAGGGAAACCGGTCCTTCTCGGACCGCTGACGTTCCTCAAACTGTCCAAAGGGTACTCCGAATCCGAAACGGATGCCTGGCTTGAGCGATTGCTCCCGCTTTATGTGCAAATTCTTCGGGAGCTTGCGCTTGAAGGGGTGGCATGGGTACAAATCGACGAGCCGATCTTGGTCACCCGTCTATCCGGCGAAGACCTTGGGCGGCTCAAAACCATCTACGGCACGTTTGCCGCAGAGGTCCCGGCCCTTAACGTCATGCTGCAAACGTATTTCGAAGCGATCGAAAATTACGATGAAATCGTCGCGCTGCCGGTTCAAGGCATCGGGCTTGATTTTGTGCACGGATTCGCCGGAAATATCCGGTCGATCAAGTCGTCGGGATTCCCTGCGGATAAAGTGTTGGGAGCGGGAATCGTCGACGGAAGGGGGATCTGGAAGGCGCCGCTCCGCGAAAAGCTCGGGCTGCTCGAGACGCTTCAGCAGTTCGTTTCGGCCGACCGGATCGTCGTGCAGTCCTCGTGCAGCCTGCTGCATGTCCCCGTGACCGTACAAAACGAAACGAAGCTGCTGCCGGAACTGAAAAACGCGCTGGCGTTTGCCGACGAGAAAGTGGACGAAATCGTACTTTTGACCAAAGCCGTTTCCTCGGGCAAGGACGCCGTCGCCGGCGAACTCGAAGCTTGCGACCTAGCGATCGGGGCGTTGATGCAGTCAAAAGAGCGCAACCGGAGCGATATCCAAGATGCGGTTGCCGTCATCGGCAAGCAGGACGGAAGAAGGAATCTGCCTTTTGCCGAGCGGCATGCCGCCCAGCAGCAAAAATGGCAGCTCCCGGTTCTTCCGACGACGACCATCGGCAGTTTTCCGCAATCGGTCGAGGTCCGCAAAGCCAGGCAGCTGTGGAGAAAAGGAGAATGGAGCAGCGAACAATACGCCGGCTTCATCCGCGATCAAATCGATACGTGGATCAACCTGCAGGAGGATATCGGGCTTGACGTGCTGGTCCATGGCGAATTCGAGCGGACGGACATGGTGGAGTTTTTCGGCGAAAAGCTAGGGGGTTTTGCCTTCACGCAATACGGGTGGGTGCAGTCGTACGGCTCCCGGTGCGTCAAACCGCCGATCATATTCGGGGACGTTGCGTTCGAAGAGCCGATGACGGTCGAGGAAACGAAATATGCCCAATCGAAAACGAGCCGCCCCGTCAAAGGCATGCTGACCGGCCCGATTACGATCATGAACTGGTCGTTCGTCCGGGAAGATATCTCCCGCGAACAAATCGCCTACCAACTGGCCTATGCGTTGAGACAGGAGGTAGAGGCGCTTGAGAAAGCCGGTATCGGCTTGATTCAAGTCGATGAGCCTGCCGTCCGCGAAGGGCTGCCGCTGAAGGAAAAAGATCAGGCGGAATATCTGGCCTGGGCCGTAAAAGCTTTCCGCTTGACGACATGCACGGTCCAGGATACGACGCAAATTCACACGCATATGTGCTATTGCGAGTTCCATGACATGATCGATTCGATCACGGAGATGGATGCCGACGTCATTTCGATCGAAACCTCGCGCAGCCATGGCGAACTGATCCACAGCTTCGAGGAAAACACGTACGGGCTTGGCATCGGTCTCGGCGTATACGATATCCACAGTCCGCGCGTTCCGGGCGTCGAGGAGATGACCGGCATGATCGACCGCGCGCTGCGCGTGCTCGATCCGAAGCTGTTCTGGATCAATCCGGACTGCGGATTGAAAACCCGGGGGATGGATGAAACCATCGCCTCCTTGCGCAACATGGTGGAAGCGACGAAAATTTCGCGAGACAAATACGCCGTTCGGGTCTAATGGTTACCCGGACGCTCAAAACCCGCATTTTTGCGGGTTTTTTCTTTGCCGGGATTTTGTGAAATTCGATTCCGACCGCTCCCGGGTACAATATATAGACGAATTGAACCGTTTCGCTCTATCTATTGCTGATTGAAAGTCGCTCCTTGGATTTTTGCAAAATCCTCCTTTGCATAAAAAGAACGGTATTGGAGTTATTCCTGTTTGCGAGTATAATATTTCTATCTTATTTATGCATAGCCGCTTTCAAAAAGTTTGCTTGATCTGCATTCCTACCACGAAGAGGATTACGATGTTTGCATTCCGGAAAGCGATTGATTTTTTCCAACCATTATGTTCTAATGGAGTCACCTACTTTTTATACATTTGACTTTACTAAGTGCTTATTTTTTGAATGAAATTTCATTTTAAACAAACAATCATGAATAAACGATCAAAGCGGGGGATTTTGTTATGGAAGTCATTGATATCTCGTCAAAGCCGCCTGTCGATTCCAAACCGGTCGTACTAATGATCGGCAAATTCGACGGAATCCATAAAGGACATCAGGCGATTCTCGAAACGGCCCTTCGGTTGAAAGGGGAAGGGGAGTCGCTTGCCGTCATGAGCTTTTCGGAGCATCCGCTCTGGGTATTGAAACAGGATGAGGCGTTCAAGCGGAAAATCACGCCGGACGGCGACAAATTGCACATTCTTAAGCAATATGGCGTCGAGCGTTATTACCGGATTCGTTTCTCGAAGGAATATGCGGAGGTTTCCGCGGAGGAATTCGTGCTGGAGCATCTTTCAAACCTGAACGTCAAACGGATCGTTGTCGGGGAAGGTTTTCGCTTCGGCCACGGACAGGGAGGCGGTAAGAAGGAACTAAGCGAGCTTTGTTCCCGGATCGGCGCGGAAGTGACGGTGATCCCGCTCGTCACCGAAAACGGGGCGAAAATAAGCAGCGCGGCGATTCGTTCCGACATATCAAACGGCCATGTGGAAGCGGCGGCAGCCCTTTTAAACCGTCCATACTCTGTTACGGGGATCGTCATTCACGGTCAGAAGCTCGGAAGGAAACTCGGTTTTCCTACTATTAATATGGGCGGCGTGGACGACTATGTATTTCCGAAGCCCGGCGTTTACGTGGGGACGGCCCAAATCCACGGCGAACCGGAGGGGAAAGATCGATACGACGTATTGATCAGCGCGGGGTACCGCCCGACCGTCGATGGAGAAGGGTATTTGATCGAAGCTTTTCTGCTTGACTTTTCCGGGGATTTGTACGACCGGACCGTAACGATCGGCTTCACGCATTATTTGCGCGGCGAAATCAAGTTCACGGGATTGGATGCGTTGATTGAGCAAATGAAACAGGATGAGGCCAACGCGAGAAAGCTGCTTTCTGCAAGTCCCGTCTAAATCACGAACGAACCATCGCTTCTGTTCTCGGGGAGGGAAAGCCATGGGGATCATCATCGTCGAAATTTGCGACGGCAGTCTCATTCGGGAGATCGATATCGCCGACCTATTGGAAGCCGAATATCCGGAGGTTGCAGTGCTTGAAAGCACCTGCCTCTCGTTTTGCGGCATTTGCGCGAGAAGGCCCTATGCGCTCGTCAACGGCAAGCGGATTTTTGCCAAAACGGCTGAAGAATGCCTCGATCTGATCAGGCAGTGCATTGAGAAAGAATTGGAAATCTATGCATAACAAGTACCCGAACATGATTTCTAATACAGGGCCCAGGGTACGGAAAAAGGTTTCGACGAACCTAACAGGTATTCGAAAAACTCCATATTACAGAAAATGATTTCGGCGAAGCTGTACGAGTGAAAACTCGGCAGCTTTTTTTGTTGGCGTGGGTTGGGTCTGGTAATGAAAATCATTTGTAAGATCCAAGAAAAGTTCATTTGACCGCTCGAACAAAAACGTGTATATTGATTATATAAAATATCAGATTAGAATAATTCTAATTTAAATATAGGAGGAATGAAGACATGAAAAATTACGACTATCATCATCTGGACCACGTCAAAGAGCAGCACACCTCGAAAAAAACGCTGTGGATTACCCTGCTGCTGACTTTGTTTTTTACCATTGTCGAAGTCGCGGGCGGGCTGATCTCCCATTCCTTGGCCCTGTTATCCGATTCCGCGCATATGATATCCGACGTATTGGCTTTAGGGTTAAGCATGGCCGCCATTTATATGGCCACCCGGAAGCCGAACCGGAAATACACGTTCGGGTTTCTGCGGTTTGAGATCATTGCATCGTTTTTGAACGGCCTGGCATTGGCCGTCATTGCATTGGGCATTTTCGTGGAAGGCATTCAGCGCATGATCCATCCGGTGGACGTGAAGCTGCCGACGATGCTGACCATCGCGGTGATCGGGCTGATCGTCAATATCGTTTTGACCGTTGTTCTCAGCCGCAGCATGAAGGAAGAAGAAAATTTGAACGTGAAAAGCGCGCTTTGGCATTTTTTCGGAGATCTGCTGAGCTCCGTCGGCATCATCGTGTCGGCCGTACTGATTCATTTTACCGGATATCAATTTCTGGATCCGCTGATCAGCATGGTCATCGGGGGAATTATTTTTACCGGAGGGGCCAAAATCATCCGCGAATCCTACCTCGTGCTGATGGAATCGGTGCCGGACAAATTCGATTTGGACGCCATTCGGAAAGATATCCGCGCGTTGGAAGGAATTGAAGACGTGCATGAGCTTCATTTGTGGTCCGTTTCGACCGAGCATTACTCGTTGACCGCCCACGTGTTCATTCGGAAAGACATGCAGCCTTTTTACGTTATTTCTGCGATCAATGCGCTGTTGCAGGAAAAATACGGCATCGCCCATTCCACCATTCAAATCGAACATCCGTCGATCCACGATCACGGGGAATATGGACAGCGGTTTTTGCTGAAACATGCTTGAGCGGCAGCGCTCCAAGCGATTTAAAATAATTTTCATGGTGCCGCAGCCTTATGCGGTTTAAAAATCGATTGACGAGAAAAATGCAGTCAAATACAATAAAGGAAAATATGTGAAATATTAGAATGATGTTTTTATCATGGATAGGGTTTTGCCTCTTACGTCGAATGCCGTAGATGAACCGTTGTTCATCTGCGGTTTTTTGCATCCATCGGGCCTATGCGTGCCTGCAACATAATGTTCATATTAAAAAGGAGTGTTGAAGAGGTGCACACATGGCCAGTGACCCATGAAGCTTTAGCGAAGCGAATCCAGCGGGCCGAAATCGGCTTTACGACCTCGCGGATCCGTTCCATCGGCGAACAACCGGGCAATCCGCAAGGCGTCGAAATTCAAACCTTCGGAAGCGCCGTTTCCTTTTACGTCAAAACGATGCCTTGGGGGTTGTTTAATTCGGTCAAGGGGTTGTCTGGTGACGACGCAGGCAGGGTTGAAGATATCATCCGGTTTTATAAAGAGCGGAATCGCGCTTTTCTGCTGGACATCGATCCGGTGGATACGGACCCGAAGCTGTTCCGCCATTTGGCGGAAAACGGGCTGTTCCAGCAAGGTTTCCATTCCGTCCTGTATGGAATGCCTGACCCCCAAAAGCCGGAACTCCCTTCAGGCATCACGATTCGCCAAGTGGACAATGAAGCGGATTTCGATGCTTATGCAGGCATTCATTGCGTCGGCTCCGGGATGGATATCGCCCATAAACATCATTTTGCGGAGAACAATATCGGGTTGCTGAACCGGCCGGGTTGGACATTGTATTTGGCCTATTGGCAGGATCAGCCCGCAGCGGTCGGCGTCATGCATGTCTCCGATGGGATTGCCTCGTTTACGCTTGCGGCTACGCATCCCGAGTTTCGGAACAAAGGCTTGCAGTCTTCGCTTTTGAAATGGCGGATGCATGAAGCCTATCAAGCCGGATGCGAATTGGTCGCCGCCCAGGCCGCATTCGGGAGCACAAGCCAAAACAACATGGAGCGGGCCGGTATGCGTCTTGCTTGGACGCGGGCCGTTTGGGCCCCTCTTTCGGGAAGCTGAGCCAGCCATCCAAGTTAAGGAGCGGCAGCCCGTTTCAAGCTTTTGATACGACGGACTGGCAAAATGAAATCTTCATTTTCTCCTCGTCGGCTGATTTTGGAAAAAAGCGAAATTCGTGCAAGCGGTTCGATTCTAAAACCCGAGAGCTGACACATATCGTTAGATAGCGTCGAGTTCTTGTTGCACAGAACGCTTTTTACCATTTTTCCGCGAGGTGAACGAATGAAAAGAAAAACGCTTTACTGGCTTCTCAGCTGCCTGATCCTGGTCGGGTTATTTCCGGCGGGCGCGTCCGCGCAAACGGAACCGGAATCCGTCATTTACGGGGGTGGACCGTTTTATTCCGGCGGCACGGCAACCATGAACACTCTGAAACAATCCGGATTTACGACCGTGATGTTATGGACGATCCATGTCCACGGCAACGGAGATCTTTATTACAACGATCAGCTCGTCGTTTCCAACGGGACCTATGTCGGCAATTCGGCTTGGCCGGGCCAGCTCGCAACGCTCAAGCAAGCGCCGACCTCGGTCAAACGCCTCGAAATCAGCGTCGGCTCTTGGGGCGTAAGCGATTTTCAAAACATTAAAAACCTGATTGCTTCCCAAGGCACCGGCACGAACAGCATTTTGTACAAAAATTTTGTCGCGCTGAAAAATGCCACATCGGCCGATGCCGTGAGCTTCGACAATGAAGATTTGTATGACGTCGCCTCATCGGTGTCGTTCGGCAAAATGCTGTCCGATCTTGGATTCAACATTACGTTATGTCCTTATACCAATGTCAGTTATTGGAAAAGCGTCAAGTCCCAGCTCGGCGCTAGCGTGGACCGCATTTACCTGCAGGTATACGACGGCGGAGCCGGAAACGATCCTGCCTACTGGAACAGCCAAATGGGAATGACCGTGATGCCGGGACTTGACAGCAAAACGTCCAGCGGCGGGAATACGCCGGGGCAGGTCGCCAGCCGGATGGCCGGTTGGAAGGCGTCGGCGGGCATTACCGGGGGATTTATCTGGTATTACGACGCGATATTGAATAATCCGGGCGCCGGTTCGGCGGCCGATTATGCGGCAGCCATCAACAATGCGCTGTCCTCGCCAAGCTCCGGATCGCTGGCGACCGGCGGGACGGCTGCGGCAAGCTCGACGAACAGCCCGGCCGGAGAAGAGAAAGAAAAAGCGTTCGATGGCAGCAGCGCGACCAAATGGCTTATTTTTGCGAATTCGGGCTGGATTCAGTATCAGTTCGGAAACAACGCCGCCCATGCCGCTGCGTCGTATTCGATCACGTCCGCCAACGATTATCCAGCCAGGGATCCGAAAAACTGGACGCTTCTCGGATCTAACGACGGAACGAACTGGACGACGCTGGATTCCCGCTCGAACGAAAGTTTTTCAAGCCGTTTTCAGACGAAAACTTATGGGTTGAACAATTCGACAGCGTTTAAATATTACCGATTGAACGTTACGGCAAACAACGGCGGAGAGGAGCTGCAAATCGCCGAGATCGGTTTGTATCCTTAACATTCGCATGTTCCGGCGGCTGCTTCGGCAGTTTGCCGGACTTTTTTTGTCCGGTCTAAAAACACATGGTAAGAAGATGAACTTTTTTAATTTACATACCACTTCTTATCTTTTATTATAAGGATAATTGAGGATAAGAGGTGAACGCGTTTATGAATGCCAAAGAAGCTGCCGTGCTGCTCGGGGTTCATTACAAAACGGTGCTGAATATGATCAATGACGGCCGCTTGACGGCTACCAAAACCGATTCCGGGGATTGGGAAATAAGCGAAAGCGATCTGGCTGCCCGCGAGCAGCAAATCCATGACAAGGAATTTTCGGCGATTTATGCTCATATGGCTGTCCAAATGATCGAGAAAACTCACAACCGGGCGGTGAAGGCTGCTCGTGAAGAACTTCTATTTGCTGCGCGGTCTCTTGTTAAACATGCAGACCATCCAAGCCAGTTCAGCCAACAGGCGAAACGCCTACAGGACGCTCTCGATGCCTTTAAAGCAGCGGAGGCATTTACGATCACGGTCGAATCAATCCGGAAGCAGGCGGAAAGCGAAAGCTGATGGAAAACAAACGTTGGAGCGTCTTGCGGAGCATCCGGCGTCACAGTAATCGGACACGATGGCATGTTATGCTTAACATAGGGCTTGCCTTCCACAGGCTGGTTCTTTCTTGTATTTGCATCATGATGAAGAGGGAGAGATATTATCCATGGAAACGATCGAAATTTCGGATGATCTTTTTGAACTGCTGGACGGCGAACGGCTCGACCGAAAACAACATGAAGCGATGATGCTGATGACCGTAACCGACGATGGCTGGCCTCATAATGCCATGATCAGCGTTGGGGAAATCGTCGCGTTCGACAAAAAAACGCTGCGGTTGGCCTTATGGCCCGGAACGAATACGACCCAAAACTGCATTCGAAGCGGCAAAGCGCTTCTCGTGGCCGTCTATAAAGGAAAAGTGAATTACGTACGCCTTTCGCTTACGCGAATCGGAATGGCGGAAGAAGCTAAACATCCGCTGGAGCGGTTTTCGGCCGTCGTTGCTTCGTTTAAAGAAGATGTGGCCAAATATGCGGATATTACTTCGGGGATACAGATTCAGTTAAAAAATCCGGACGAAGTGCTGACGCGATGGAAAGAAACGCTGAAGGAAACGAAAGGCTGATCGGTTTTATGAATTTTCAAAAAACATATTTACCTCACGCCGATTTTTTTATATGATAAACGTATTATCAAATGCAGTATCCTATCAAATGCGATGAAGAGAAGAGTAAATAAATCGATTCTTTCACAGAGAGCTCCGTCCGCTGAAAAGGAGCAAAGGGTTATTTATTGAACAAAGCCTCTGAGCAGCACATTGGAACCATACAACGGGGATAGTGTGCCAGGTGCTCCTGTTACAGGGCTAGAGTATATGCATGGATCGCATGCCGTACTTGAAGAGGCTGATATGGCGACGTATCGGCGAATTTGGGGTGGTACCACGAGTGTTCAATCTCGTCCCTGAGACTAGGTCTTGGGGGTGGGATTTTTTATTGTATCAGGGTTCGATGCTGCATGTACGACATGTACGCCGCACAGGCGAACTGAATAGGTAATGAGTATAGGAAGATTGATGATACCGGTCCGTTTGGCGGACGATCTAAACAAACCTCAAACATGATGACACTATCGAAAGGATTTGAAACTTATGGCTGAAAAACTGAAAGCGGGTATTGTCGGAGGAACGGGAATGGTTGGTCAGCGCTTTGTCCAGCTGCTGGATCAGCATCCATGGTTCGAAGTGACCGCGATTGCGGCAAGCAAAAATTCGGCGGGCAAAACGTACGAGGAATCCGTGCAGGGCAGATGGAAAATGGCCGGATCCATGCCGGAGCAGGTCAAAAATATCGTCGTGCAGGATGCTTCGCAAGTCGAAGAATTTGCCTCGCAGGTCGATTTTATCTTCTGTGCCGTGGATATGAGCAAAGACCAAATCAAGGCGCTGGAAGAAGCTTACGCGAAAACCGGGACTCCCGTCATTTCCAACAACTCGGCGCATCGCTGGACGCCGGACGTTCCGATGGTCATTCCGGAGATCAACCCGGATCATATCGGTGTTATTGAAGCTCAAAGAAAACGCCTGGGCACCAAAACGGGTTTTATTGCGGTAAAACCGAACTGCTCCATTCAGAGCTACGTGCCGGCGCTTCACGCGCTGCTTGATTTCAAACCGGAAAAAGTGGTGGCTTCGACGTATCAGGCGATCTCCGGGGCGGGCAAAAACTTTACCGACTGGCCTGAAATGCTCGACAACGTGATCCCTTACATCGGCGGCGAAGAAGAAAAAAGCGAACAGGAGCCGCTGCGTATTTGGGGCAAGCTGCAAAACGGCGAAATCGTCAAAGCCAGCTCGCCGCTCATTACGACGCAATGTATCCGCGTTCCGGTGACGGACGGCCATTTGGCCACCGTGTTCGTCTCCTTCGAAAACAAGCCTTCGAAAGAAGAAATCATCGAACGCTGGCGTCAATACAAAGGACGTCCGCAGGAGCTCGGGCTGCCAAGCGCGCCGCAGCAATTCATCACGTATTTTGAGGAAGAAAACCGTCCGCAAACGAAGCTCGACCGCGACATTGAACGCGGCATGGGCGTGTCGGTAGGCAGACTTCGCGAGGACTCCATATACGATTATAAATTCGTAGGCCTTTCGCATAACACGCTTCGCGGAGCGGCAGGCGGCGCCGTTCTGATCGCCGAGCTGCTGAAAGCGGAAGGATATATTCAGCCGAAGTAAGTTTCGACAAAAAAACAGCATGCCCCCGATTCCGGGAGCTTGCTGTTTTTTTTCATTCCCACCAGTGCTTCATTTCTTTAAAGGTGACGTCCCACAACTTTTCATCGCCTTCAAGTGTGATGGTCAGTTCATCCGTTTTTTCGAGAGGCAGTTCGAATTCGTTGATTTGGTTGTCTCCATTTTCGCCCGAAACGGTAAGCATTTCGCTGCCGTTGACGAAAATCGTTATTTTCCCGTCTTTGCTTGCCTGATCGGGTAAACCGTAATAACCTGCAAGAACCCCTTCTTTACCTCCGATATGGTAAGTATAACTTCCCGTTTTTTTGCCTTCGATTGCATACAGGTTGAGTTGTGGTTTGATCGTTTCGCCCCCGATGGCGAAGGTTTGGGAGTGATTCGCGGCGGACGACTGGCCACTGGTTTCCTGAAGGTCAGATAGAGCAATGACCGGACCTTCCTTTTTGGCGAACGTTGCCGTAACCGCTTCGGAAAAGCCTACGAACGCCACGGTCAGGACAACGGCTAACATGCCGGTCCGTGCTAGCTTGCTCCAGATGTTGGCCGCACGGAATCCGAATGCCATTGCCCCATATCCGATGGCGGCGCCGATTGAATTTTGAATCGCGTCATTGATGTCGAAGCTGCCGAGAAACGTCAGCGCCTGCAGCGTTTCCAGCAATAAAATGCCCGCGAAAAAAAGCGAAATGAAAGGGAGGAACTTCAGGCGAAACAGCCAAGGAATCAAGATGCCAAATGGAATGAATGCCGCCACATTGCTTAAATTGAAGAACCACATCATAAAAAAATGCAGATCGGATGCTCTTGGAAATCTCAAACTAAACACAGAGTCGGGTAACCATATAAAGGTATACTCATGAGTTTGTTTGGCTGCATCGATCCGTCCGAAGCCAAAAAACATGAGGTATAAAATGACGATGGCATAAAAAATTGTGATTGCTATAATGATTTTGCGTTGTTTAACTTCCATATGAACCCCTTTCGCATTGTATCGACCGTGAACATGTATCAGTATACGATGAGTCCGCTAATCAAGCTATTTGTGATCCTTACGCGAATCTTACAGGTATGTAAGAAACAATCAAACCGTTGATCCGCCTTGGCAAAAAGCCAGGCGATCGACTTCATGCGTTTTTCGGAATCCGGTTCGACTGAAGCCAAGATCCATAAAAAATATGAACTTCATATGAATGGGAAGCGGCTGCTTTTCATAAAGAAACCGAGCCTTTCCGTCAAATAAAACGGCAGGGCTCGGTATTTAGTGAGAAAAAGAAAATGAAACGGAGGGCTAAATTCGTTTATGACTGCGCGACATGGGAAAGTGTCGGGCGTTTCTTCGTGATTTAGATGCGTTCCCGGCGCGCGTTGCGGACTTGGATTTGCCCGTCTTGCCGCGGCTGCGGCGAGCTCGTGGGGGGTTATGGTCTGAAAGTGGAGCGGGATGGAGGATGTTCGCCGGCAATTTCAATGCAGTATAGTTGACCGGAATGATGCCCATCGACTGCATGGCATAGGCCAAGTCGGGATCCGTGAACACGGATAGTTCCCGCTCCCGGATGTCCGTCCATTCCGATATTCCGCGGAGAACGTCATCGACGTATCCCGGGTGGCATACGATCTCCGTGATCCCCTCCGGAAGCGATCGCAAATATCTCATCAATCTTTGCTTTGCACCGCTGTCTCCATAGGTATCAAGCAGTACGGCGTCGGTCATGCCGGGCAGCTGCACGCCACGTAGCGGATGAACGATTTGGGATTTCCGAAGCGGCACGTTTTCTATGACGGCTTTTTCCGCCATAACCTTATAAATCACGGGATCGTTTTGATGCAGCAGATGATGGGAATCCAAGTGGGTAGGAATAAGGCCGGTGCCGATCATGCGATTCCACTGCGCATCCAGTTCTTTCTTCACATCGGCGGCATCCCGAAAGCGCATGGTTCTGCCGTCGTGAAAAACGCCGTCCGGCCTTACGAGCGAAGGTATGCTCGCCGGGTTGGAAAGGGGTTTTCCGTAAGTCAGGTTGAAATGCAATCCGATGCCGAGTCCCTGCAGCCATCGGGAGGCATTGACCGCATCTTCAGAGCCGGGCATGTTGACCATCAAGGAAGTGCTGGTAATTCCTCCAGCCTGATAGGCTCTGATAATGCCTCCGTTGACGGCGGGCGACAGCCCAAAATCGTCGGCGTTGATGATGACTTGCCTGCTCAATGGCGATTCCCCCTGACGATAAAAAGTACGGATCATTTGCATGAGGTATATATGCCTGTTGTATTAGTCTAATCCGCATCAAGAAAGGCGAAACGGACGCAGGCCTATCATCGAACCCATTTCTTCCGTTCCGGGCGTATTATTTTCTGAAAAGCTTCCGGTAGGAATTCGGGGATTGTCCCGCATTTCGGGCAAAACATCTCACGAAATAAGGAAAGGACCTGAAGCCGGCAAGCTCCGCGATTCGGCCGATCGGTTCATCCGTATGAATAAGCATCCGCTTTGCCTGCTCGATCCGGTATCTCGTCAAATATTCCAACGGGGTGCAGCCAAACGCTTTTTTCATGCATAAGGAAATGTAGTTGGGGTGGAAATGAAGCGATTCGGATAACATTTGATAGCTGATATGTTCCATATAATGGCGGCGAAGAAATTCGCCTGCCCGTTCCGCGATGCGAACATGGGGGCTTTCCGCATATTCGCCTCCTTGATATTGAAGCGCGGACAGCAGATCCTGCAAATGGACTTGCTGCTTCCAGCGCGCTTTTGCGGATTGCTCCATATTCAGGAGCATGATGCGGCGTACCGCCGATCCGGCCGGCCCGTTTGGCTCCAGCTTTCCCGTCTGCGGAATGTAAATCGAAAATTTCTCGATCCGGCCATAAGGGGAATCCTCCGGTTCCGCCCAAAAGGATGCCTCATCCGATGAGGCGTTCCAACTTCCGAGCGTATGGAAGTGAAGCCAATAAAAATGCGTTTCGGTCCGGCAAGGCTCGGCGGTTCTGTGCGACCGGTCCGGGCGCAGAATCCCGTAATGTCCGGACGCGATATGCAAGGGGCTGCCTTCCTCCTCCAGATACAAACATCCACTGGTTACCATGAGTAGGTCGAAAACGCCGATGCCGCTCCGATCCGGATGGGTTCCGCCGGGAGGATACGTGTCTTCCCCGCACGAAACGTAGTGGGGGAGGGGCGGAGATACGAATTGGAACATTGCTCTCCTCCTTCCTTTGGCTATTGTTGCTATTATCATAACGAGAATACGGAGGGATGCCAATAAGCGAGGGATGCCATACAGGTTGCGATCGGATAAAAACAGGTTGTTTTCGGTTATCGAAACCGCCGAACGATCATGTTATATTTCGAAAGAAGCAACGGCGTTTATGCCAAAATCGAATGGAGGGGAGCGGGAAACGTGAAATTGTTCGAAACTGCATTTGACGGTTTGCTGCTTGGAGCGATTAAACCGATGGGCTGGTTAAAGGATCAGCTTCGCATCCAAGCCGACGGATTAACCGGGCATTTGGAGGAACATTGGCCGGACGTGGGACCGGATAACGGCTGGATCGGAGGCAAAGGAGAAAGCTGGGAACGGGGGCCGTATTATGTAGACGGTCTGCTGCCCTTGGCTTATTTGCTCGAAGACGGGGAACTGATCGCCAAAGCGAAGAAATGGGTGGAATGGACGCTGGCGAACCAAAAAGAGGACGGAAGCTTTGGACCCGAGCGGATCGAAACGCCGAATCACGATGTCGACAAATCCCAGGATTGGTGGCATTTGATGATTATGTTAAAAGTCATCGTGCAATATGGAGAAGTGGCCGGGGATGAACGGGTGATTCCTTTTTTGACCCGATTTTTTGGTTACGTCTATCGCGTGATCGGAGAACAACCGCTTCAGGGATGGGCCAAAGCACGCGGCGCGGAGATGCTTCTAAGCATAATCTGGCTTTATAAGCGAACGCAGGACAGCTTTCTGCTGGAATTGGCGGACATCGTTGCAAACCAGACGACGGATTGGACCGATATTTTTCACGACTTTCCGTTTTGGCGCAAAGTGGATACGTTTGACTGGACAACCCACGTCGTCAACGTAGCGATGGGCATCAAGACACCCGGCGTTCTTTATGAGTTGACCGGGGATGCGTTCGAACGCGACGCGGTTCATCGCGGAATCGATTCGCTGATGACGTATCACGGTCAGGCTCACGGCATGTTTTCCGGCGACGAGTTTCTTTCGGGAACGCATCCGAGTCAAGGCGTGGAGCTGTGCGCCGTAGTCGAATACATGTTTTCGATGGAGCAGCTGACGCGGATTTTCGGCGAAGGACGATTCGGGGATATCCTTGAAAAGGTGGCGTTTAATGCGCTGCCTGCGGGGATCGCTCCCGATTGGAGCGCTCACCAATACGACCAGCAGGTAAACCAGATTTTATGCAACGTGGCCCCGCGCAGCTGGGTGAACGGGCCGGATGCGAACATTTTCGGTCTGGAGCCGAATTTTGGCTGCTGTACAGCAAATATGCATCAGGGCTGGCCGAAATATGCCTCGCATTTGTGGATGAGCGATCAAAAAGGCGGGCTTGCAGCCGCCTCCTACGCGCCTTGTACCGTTAAAGCGAGCGTCGGCGGCGGAACGGCCGCCAAACTTACCGTAACCGGCGATTATCCGTTCCGCGAGCAAGTAAGAATAGATATCCATTTGGAGCGTCCGGACACCTTTGCCGTTTCGCTGCGTATTCCTGTTTGGTGCGACCGGCCTGAGGTCACCGTCAATCAAGGCAGGGTGGACATTCATGTTCAAAACGGTTACGCACGCCTGGAGCGGGAATGGCGCGACGGGGATGTCATCAGCCTTTCGCTGCCAATGACGGTCACGACCTCTTTCCGAAACCAATACGCAGTCAGCGTGGAGCGCGGGCCGCTTGTCTATGTGCTTCCAATCAAGGAAAACTGGCAGACGATCCAGCGGCGTGAAAGGTTCCATGACTGGGAAGTGTATCCGGGTTCCGCATGGAAATACGGATTGCTGTCCGACACCGGGTTTAAGGTTACCGAATCGGAAATCCCGAAGCAGCCATTTTCCCGGGACGGTGCACCCGTGCGGATCACGGCGTTCGGCAAGCTGATCAAAGACTGGAAGATGGAGGGAAACAATGCCGGTACGCCGCCGATGAACCCTGACTGTGCCGGCCAGCCGGCGACGGAGCTTCAGCTGATTCCCTACGGGTGCGCCCGTTTAAGAATCGGAGAATTTCCGCTGATTGGACCCCGAAAGCCTGCCGGAAACCGAAACCGGTGCCGATAATTTTGTTGATACCTTGTTTCAGCAAGATATGTTATTGTGGTAAAGTATGACATTGAAATGCAGATGGGAGGATGCCAATTGGATCGAATCACGCTTGAAGTTCTAGACAGCGACGGAACCGTAAAAGCGGCCGTCACCGACGATGGACAGGTCCAACTCGTTTATTCCGGCAACTATCAGCCGGGGGACGAAATTGTTTTAAAAAGCGAATCGAAAAACGTATATTTGATCATGCAACTTGACGATGCCATAGGCCCGGCCTTTATCTATTTAAAGGAGCATGAATTCCGCTTTCCCGTTCCTTTCGGCGAGAAAAAGTTTTCTTATTCCCCGAAAGCGTTTTCCGGCGAGCTGCATGCGCTGAACGCGCGACTGGCGGCGGAGGATGAAATCAACGCATACAAAAACGTGGCGCTGAATGCCTATGACCATCATGATAACGACTCTTGCTTTCCCCATGCGAGCGCAAACGTGGAAACCCGGGGCGAATCCGTCTTTGCCGCACGGAACGCGATCAACGGCAACAGCATGAATTATTCCCACGGAAAGTGGCCTTTTGAGTCTTGGGGAATCAACCAGCGGAAGGATGCGGAGATTACGGTCCATTTTGGCAGAACGGTCGACATCGACAAGGTGGCGATCACGATCCGGGCGGATTTTCCGCATGATAATTATTGGGAACGGGTTACGCTTGTTTTTTCGGACGGGAGCAAACATGTTGCAGACCTGGTCAAAACCGACCGGAAGCAGATGATCGTCCTGGAACCTCGAAAAGTGGAATGGGTTACGCTGAAGGATCTGATCCAATCGAATGAACCGTCGCCATTCCCGGCGCTGAGCCAGTTCGAGGTTTTCGGCCGCGAGGCGGCGAAAGGCGAATAGCCAATATTTGCTTTGCGCATAGTAAAAGGCGAACCTATCAATCAAGGAGGCCTTTTCGCATGAATGTACAAAGGGCAAAGGAAATCGCATCGTCACCGGTCATGGCCAACGTCATGTGCGACGGGACGCCGATCTACATTCAACATGTCGACGAGCAAAACGAAACCGCCCGCATTTACCCGCTGGGTAATCCGCAAGATGAACGGGAAGTGCCTTTGTATTCGTTATCGGAGCAGGATGGAGCGTTGGAATAATCGGTACATGCAGATGCAGTCGGCGTCGGGTTTGTTCATATGCCTGTCTCGATCGGGAAGAACGTTCCTCTTTCCATAGCTGAGCGTTATGAAGGTGACCATGTTATCGTTAAAAGCCCTTAGCCGGATCATGCCGGCAAGGGCTTTTTTTCTGCGGGAAGAATGTTGTCGAATTATTTTAACCAAACGAAAAGGAAATGTGCGGAACGCGAAGAAAAGGTTTAGGAAGCTCGTTATGGCTTGATTTTGTTGAAATACATCTTCGACGAAAAAAGAGGTGGGCGATTGATCATGGTAACGGATAGCAGAAGGTATTGGATCGATACGATGAGCCGCATTGCGGAGCCCGTTTTGAATGCGCTTTCCGAAAAGCGCTTGAAAGCATCGATGCCGGTCAAAGGGGACCCGTCGCGGATTCCATATATGCATCTTGAAGCTTTGGGAAGGTTGTTGGCCGGCATGGCGCCTTGGCTGGAAACGGGCGGACGGAGCGGAGAGGAAGGAGAACTGCGCGAACGGTATGCCGAGCTGGCAAGGCGGGCGATCGATGCCGGGACGGACCCGGAATCCCCCGACTGCGTGAACCTCACTCAAGGGGAGCAGCCGCTTGTCGATATGGCCTTTCTGGCGCAGGCGATTCTTCGCGCCCCGACCGAACTATGGGATAAGCTGGATGCAAGGGTCAAGAAAAACGTCACGAATGCGCTGTATACGCTGCGGAGGGTAAGGCCTTTTTACAGCAATTGGCTGCTGTTCGCGGCGACCGTGGAAGCATGTTTGTTCCGGATCGGCGAACAGTGGGACCCGATGCGGATCGATTTTGCTTTAAAGCAGCATGAAAAGTGGTATCTTGGCGACGGGATGTATTCGGACGGGGAAGAGTTTGCCTGGGATTATTACAACGGATTCGTCATCCAACCGATGCTGATCGACATTTTGGATACGGTCGGCGATCAGTATCAAGATTGGGCCGCCAGCCGTCCGGTCGTCCTTCAAAGGGCGAAACGGTATGCGGCGATTCAGGAACGGCTCATTTCTCCCGAAGGCACGTTTCCTCCGATCGGCCGCTCTCTTGCATACCGCTTCGGCGCATTTCAGCCTTTAAGCCAAATGGCGCTTCGGGAAGACCTCCCCGAAAAGCTGGCCCCGCCTCAAGTGCGCTGCGCATTGACTGCCGTGATCAAGCGGATGGCGGAAGCTCCCGGTTTTTACGACGACCGGGGATGGCTGAGCATCGGTTTCTGCGGGGACCAGCCGGAAATAGGAGAATTATACATATCGGCAGGAAGCGTGTATCTATGTTCCTTGGTCTTTTTGCCGCTTGGCCTGCCTGCGGAATCTCCGTTTTGGCGCGATGCGGATCAGGAATGGACCTCGCGCAAAGCATGGTCGGGGCTTTCTTTTCCTATCGACAAAAGCTTGTAGATGCCGGGAGGCTGAGGTTTCACACCGCTTTATGAAACGTAGTCGGTATCGCGGAATTTTAGGGTTTCCATTGAAAAAAAGCCAAGAACGTACCCTGTGTCTCGGCCGAAATGGGGAGGAGAATCCATGTATAACGAAAAGATGACGATTCCATTATTGCCTGGCGAATGCTGGTGGGGTTGATTGCGCCAGTATTGCATAAGGAAGCGGTATCCCGTAAGGTGGTCTTTCCTTCCGGCGTCTGGGAGGGAGCGGACGGCAGCCGGGTAACCGGACCTTGCGAAATGGAAGTGGATGCGCCGCTGTCGACGCTGCCATGGTACCGCAAACGAAAGACCGATCCGGAAAAAACCTACACATGAGCAGTCGGCTGACGGACGCCTTTATCCGGTACCGTTTTACAAGCTGTAGATCCTGCAAAAAAAGCAGTCCAGCGGCTTTTCTTAAAGCGCTGGACTGCCAATACTCCCGATTGCCCCGGTTTATCGCTCCTTAAAACATCTATCAAGAACAACATTTACGCTTTCGTTCGAATCCATTTCCAGCCGATCAGCAGCATTCCGATACTGATGGCCAGAAAATACAACGGCATCGTCAGCAGCGAACCGTTATGAAGAACGCTCATTCCCCATGTCGCCGCGCTGACCAGCAAATAATATCCCAAACTGAATACGGCACCGGCTGTCCCGATCACGTCTTTAAAATCCGCAAGCGCCAGGCTCAGGCAATTGGGCAGCGCAATTCCGGATCCGATGAACAAGGCAAACATCGTGATGACGATGCCGATCATGACCAAGATGTCCGGCAGCATCGGCAAGCAGCATGCGATCGTTAACAGAAGCGCACCTGACGCCATCACGAGACAGCCCAGATGAATGATCGTTTCCGGAGCGCGAGTGCGCAGCAATCTTTTGGAGATCAAGGTGCCCACGACGGATGCCAACGCTACAAAGATACCCAAAAAGCCGTAAACTCCCGGCGAAAGGCGAAAGCGTTCGATAAAAAGGAAGGGAGCCTCCGCGTAATAGCTGAATAAAACCCCGTTGATTCCGCCGATCAATGCTCCGAACGCCAGTACCCGCGGCAATGACAGCATAGTTTTCACGACAGGAAAAACGGCTGCTTTCGTCCTTGCGGACACATCCGTCGTTTCAGGCAGTTTCAAAAAAGCGTAAACAAACAGCAAACAGCTCATCGCCACAAGCGAAAAAAAGACGGCTTTAAAACCGAAGGCCTGGTCGATCCATCCGCCGATCAGCGGTCCGACTGCAGGGGTAAAAGCGATGACGGCCGATATTCGAGCGAACATCGCATGCCGTTTTTCTCCCGGAACGCTTTCACGAAGCATCGTTTGCGTAATGATCGACCCCGTTGCCGCGCCGAATGCCTGAATAAACCGGCTGATTAGAAGAAAGGCAATGGATTCCGAAAAAAAACATAAAAGGCTGCCGACGCCGTAGACCACGAGGCCGCCAAGCATGGCCGGCCTGCGCCCGATCAGGTCGGATAGCCACCCGAAGCCGAAAACGCCCAGCGCAAATCCGATAAAATAAACGCTTAGGGTGAACTGAACGGAGCTGTTCGAAACGCCGAGCGCCGCGGAAATATCGGGGAGCGACGGCGTATAGACGGTTTCGCTGATTTGCGGAAACGCCACAAGAACAATCATCAACAATAAAGACGGTGCTGCTTATTTTTTCATTTATGTTAGCCCTCCTACAAGCTAAAGCTGCTATTCCGTTACGTCAAGAATAGGAGCCTAGCTAGGGAAAAGGGGGCATCATGATGGCGATGCGGCTGTAGATCGACATTTCAAATACCTTTCTTTTTATCGAATGTAGGAGGGTTAAGCAAAGTCAACAAACTTTCGCTAGATTAACATCCTGAAGAGATTTGGTCAATCATTGGCAGATTTATTCGCTTTTTGCGATCAGCTGCAATGGACGGCACGACCCGAACCTGTTTGGTGACGAAAAAGGTTAAGCATTATAATAAATTCGGATTTCATCATATATTCAGCCGTCTTGGCGATCATAAAATCACATACATCAAAGCTATACGCAGGAGGTTTCGTCAATGTTAGGAATCACGGTAAACAGAACGGGAGAACGTCACCCGCTGGAACTGAAAGAGTTGGAAATTCCACGCCCCACTGCGGGGGAACTGCTGATCAAAGTTCATGCCGCGGCGGTCAACCGAACGGATATCGTTACCCGGCAAGGGAAGGCGGGATATATGACCAACCCGATTTTAGGCGTTGAAGTCGCCGGAACGGTGACGGAGGCCAGCGGCAATACCGGTTTTCAGACCGGAGATCGCGTCATGGGTTTGGTCAACGGGGGAGGTTATGCGGAATATGCGGTCATGCCTGCGGAGCGGGCGATGAAAATTCCGGAGTCGTTTACGTTCGCGGAAGCGGCCGCGATCCCGGAAGTATTTCTGACGGCTTATCAGACGTTGTTTTGGATCGGAAAACTCCGGGAGAACGAATCGGTGTTAATCCATGCTGGCGCAAGCGGCGTAGGTACGGCGGCCATTCAATTGGCCAAAACGTTGCGCAATGCCAAAGTCATCGTAACGGCCGGGAGCCGCGAAAAACTTGAGTTTTGCCGAAAACTGGGCGCAGACGTCCTCATCAATTACAAGGAGCAGGACTTTGACGAGGAAGTGCTGAAGGCGACGGAAGGCAAAGGAGTCGATGTCATTCTGGATTTTGTCGGAGCCGACTACTGGGAAAGAAACCTGAAAAGCATCAAGCCGTCCGGGCGCTGGGTTTTGATCGGCATCCTTGGGGGCAGCGTGGTTAAGCAGGTGGATTTATTCCCGCTTATGGGCAAAATGATCGAATTGACAGGTACGCTGCTAACGCCAAGGGACGATGATTATAAAGCTCGATTGACAAAAGAATTTTACGGCGCGGCGTTGCCGTATTTTGTAAACGGAGAGATGCGGCCGATCGTCGACACCATCTTCCCTTTGGAAAAAGCCGAGGAAGCTCACATGCACATGCTGGAAAACCGGAATATCGGAAAAATCATTCTCGAGGTCGGTGCCATGTAATAGTGGCTGGGTTAAGCAAGATCGTTCCGACATTCCAGCTAATTCAACAATTCAAGAAATGCGCCGGCGGCGATGGACAAGGATACATCCTTCGGAATCGCGATGCCGAAACGCCGTTCAGGCAGCGGGGTTTCGGTCTCGAGTTCCAGCAGGGAACCGTCCGCGATGTTGTGGGCGACGAAACTTTTCGGCAAAAAGGCGGCCCCGTACCCGCGTTTGGCAAATTCGGCGAGCATGTCCAAATTGTTTAATTCGAAGTCAGCGTCCACCTCGAATCCCTGCGATCGAAACCATCCTTCGATAAACAAACGGGTTGAGCTGCCCGGCGTTAACATCAGGAGAGGGAGCTGCGTCAGTTCCGCTGTCGGCAAAGGCTTTTGCGCCCGGTCCGCAAAGGCGTTTCCGACAACGGCGCAATAGGATGAGGCATGGGAGGAATGGATCCGGATCTCATCATCCGAAATCGGGAGATGGACCAAACCGAGATCAAGCGCCCCGTTTTTCAGCCGCTCCAAAATACGGCTTGTATTTTCCTGGGACATCTGGATGCGGATTTGGGGGTAGCGGGCATGGAAGACGTCCAGCGTAGGCAGGAGAAAGTCCTTGATAATCGCCCCGTTGGCACCGATTCGCAGCCTGCCTTCGCTGAAGCGCTTCAGCTTCTTCATGTAACGCTCCGCCGATTCGAGCTCTTCGAATGCTTGCCGCACATGCATGTATAACGCTTGTCCTTCCTGCGTCAACCGAACGCCTTTCGACAGTCTGTCGAAAAGGGCGACCCCGAGCGCCTCCTCCAGCTGTTTGATGGCGTAACTTACGGACGGCTGCGTCATGTGAAGGGTTTGGGCGGCTTTGGTCAAATTGGAGTTTTCGGCGGCATGAAGAAATATCCGGTACCATTCGGTATTGATCATCATTTGTTATCAATCCTCTCTATGACAAACATCGAAAATTGCAATTTCATTTATTTCAAGTATACAGCTAAACTAAAAGAGAAGAAATCCTAACGACCCAGGGGGAATCAAAATGGCCGGAAGCACGTTTGGCGAAAGATTAAAAATGACGACGTTCGGAGAATCGCACGGCGAAGCGGTAGGCGTGATCGTGGAAGGCGTTACGCCAGGCGTTGAGCTGGATGAGGCATATATCCAAGTCCAAATGGACCGGAGGAAGCCGGGGCAATCGTCCGTGACGACGCCGCGGAAAGAATACGACAAAATCCGGATTTTATCCGGAACGTTCGAGGGGCGTACGACGGGAACACCGCTTTGCATCATGCTGAACAACACGGATATGCGCCCATCGGCTTATGATGACATCAAATCCATGTACAGACCGGGACATGCGGATTACACTTATGAGAAAAAGTACGGCATCCGCGACTACCGCGGCAGCGGCAGGGCCTCGGGAAGAGAGACTGCGGCGCGTGTGGCCGCAGGAGCAGTGGCCCGCAGGCTGCTTGAACGCCGCGGCGTTTCGATCGTGGCCTACTCGCTGGAAATCGGGGGCATCCGGTGCGAGTCGTTTGACGAAAACGTTATTGAACGCAACGCGGTGAGGGCATGCGACCCCTCGGCGGCGGAGCGCATGGTCGAACTCATCGAACGGCTGGCGGCGGAAGGCAACAGCTGCGGCGGCATCGTGGAATGCCGGATTCGCGGCGTGGCGCCGGGGCTCGGGGAGCCCGTATTCGACAAGCTGGATGCGGAGCTGGCCAAGGCGATGCTGTCGATCGGGGCGATTAAAGGGATTGAATTCGGCGCCGGTTTCGAAGCGGCCAACATGCGGGGCAGCGAGCATAACGACCAGATGGACGCAAGCGGGTTTTTGACGAACCATGCGGGCGGCATCATCGGCGGCATCAGCACCGGAGATGAGATCGTGTTCCGGGTTGTCGTCAAGCCGACGTCGTCCATCTCCTCTCCGCAGCGCACGGTGGATATGGAAGGCAACGAACGGGAAATCGCGACCATCGGCCGCCACGATCCTTGCATTTGTCCGCGCGTCGTGCCCGTGATCGAAGCGATGGCATGCATGGTGATCGAAGATCATTATAAACGCCAAGCGGCTTTGCTGGACGAATAACGTCTTGCTTACGGCACTAAACGCTCGGTATTTAGCTTTTCGATATTCAGGAAGGATGGAGGTTGATGATGGATCTGACATTATTGCAAGCCGAAACGGAGGAAGACATCGCGTCGTTGGCGGACATGGCCTCGCGTATTTGGTTTGAATATTTCGTAAGCATCATCTCGAAGGAACAAATCGAATACATGGTGGAGAAGTTCCAATCCGTCGAGGCCATCCAAGACCAGACGAAACGTCAAGGATACGAATATTATTTTATGAACATACACGGCGCCAACATCGGCTATTTGGGCATGAAAGAGGAGGATGGCAGGCTGTTCCTTAGCAAGTTTTACATTCTTAAGGAACACCGGGGAAAAGGGTATGCCAGCCAAGCGATGAAGCTCCTGACGGAGTTATGCAAAAAGCGGAGCTTGGGTTCGATTTGGCTGACTGTGAACAGGCATAATCATTCCACCATCGCCGTGTACGAGAAAAAAGGCTTCAAAACCGTACGAACGCAAGTCGCGGACATCGGAAACGGTTTTGTGATGGATGATTACGTTATGGAGAAAAAAATCGCTGAATAAGTTATTGAAAAAGCAAGTCCCGCTAACGCCACCAAGGCAAGCGGGACTTTTTGTTTACTCCATGATTTTGTTCAAGCGCAGCAGATATTCCCCGCGATTCAGCGGATTTAATTGCCTGCGCTCGTTTTCCGGGAACACGGAACGCACCTTGGCATAGCCGACGGGCTTGATCGACAGCATGCCTTCGCCGTTCGTTAACGAGTGCAGCTCCGCTTTCAGCGTGTCCGCCGTCCGCACCGGGATCGTCGCGTTCAAATGGGCAACCTTGCCTTGAAAATCGGGCTCCTGAAACGTTCCTTCCAACTGGGCCAGCCGGGACAACACTTTGCTTAAACTGTTTTCGGGCAATATCATGCGGGCGCTGCCGACAGGTTCATAAACGACCGTGCCAGCCCTCGACAGGGCATCCATCAGCACAAGCGGAACCAATCGCCGGAAGTCTTTGGCGGTGGATACGGGGCTTGCGTACCCCGTATGCGTCAACGTGACGGTGATATCGGTTACGGGCCAGCCGTACAAGCCTTCGTTCAACGTTTCGGCGACCGTCTCCTGAATGGCTTTTTGAAAGGACAGGGGGAGAGACCCGAGCTCAACCTCCAAATTGTAGGTTAACCCGCTGCCGGCAGGGCCGGGTTCGACCCGGAAACCGACGGTCGCCCAAAAAGGATTGCCCGCTTCCCCTATAAATTCCGCGGACTTTCCGCAAGCAACCGGTTTTTCGATGCACATCACTCTTGGAGGGGAGAAGGAGACACGTATGCCGTACTCCTCCCAAATGGTCTCGGCCAGCACTTCCTGCTGAACCTTTCCGAACACCCGGATCGTATGCTCCTGCGTATTTTGATCATGCTGGTACTCCAAAAATGGATCCTCGATGGTCAAAGCGCTAAGCGCATGGGAAAGAGCCGTCGGATCCTGGGCATGCTCCGCAAGCACGTTTACTTGAATCGGGGGTTTGTGAAAGGCGAAGTCCCTGATCCGGCCGGATCGAACGCCGATCACGTCGCCCACAAACAGCTCCGCGCTTGTCATCACCGCGATGTCTCCTGCACTCACTAAGCTGGCGGCAGTTCTTTTATCTCCCTGAAGGAACTGCAGCTGCTTGACCTTAAGCATGCGTTCGGGGCCATTCCGGGAAATCACCTGCACTTCGTCCCGCAACCGGAGCTGCCCCGCGAATAATCGGATAAAAGCCGCTCTTTCACCCGCCCGATCTTTAACGACCTTAAACACGATGCCGGACAACGGGCGGTCCTCTGCCGGCTTACTCCCCGTCGCAGCGTTCGAGGGTATGAAGTCGCCCAGGCAATCAAGCAGATGCTTGACGCCCATGCCTTTGGCGGCCGAACCGGCGAACAGGGGAAAGGCTTTTCCGTCTTTTGTCTGTTGGATCAATTCCTTGTGCAGCCTTTCGGACGTTAAGGGAACGTCCTCCGCGTACAACCGAAGCAATTCATCGTCATGAGCGGCCAAGGTTTCGAGCCACCGTGCTGATAACGGATCGGCTTCCTGAAGGCGCACCTCTTCGCAGCCTTCGTTCTCCACGATGTTCATTTCGCAAATATGCTCATCCAATAACGACCGGATCATGTTCCGGACCTTAGCATAATCCGCGCCCATGCGGTCGATTTTGTTCATGAATAACAGGGTCGGCATGCCCAGCTGCTTAAGTGTCTGCATGAGCACCCGGGTTTGCGCCTGAACGCCCTCGACCGCGGATATGACAAGAATCACCCCGTCCAGGACGCTCAGGGAATGCTCGACTTCCGAAATAAAATCGGCATGTCCAGGCGTATCGATCAAATTTACCTTCAGTTCGTCGCCGACCCAAAAAGATACCGCTGCGGATTTCACCGTAATGCCTCTTCTCCGCTCGATGTCGAGCGAATCCGTCGTCGTATCTCCGCGGTCGACGGACCCGGCCCGGCTTTTTACGCCCGATTGATACAGGATCTGTTCCGTCAGCGTCGTTTTTCCTGCGTCAACATGGGCCAACACCCCAATATTGATTATTTTCATATATTAAGATCACCGTTTTCTTCATCATGATTTGTCCTTTCGAATGGGTTCTGTTTGTGAATTGCCGCATAGCAAATCGCCTCCGTTTGATTTATTGCTTATTATTTTAGCCGTGATTCGGTTTATGGAGAGGGGAGAGATCGGTTATAGCCGTTTTTTACCTTGGTTTTCCGGAAGTTTTCGTTGAACCTTCATCCACATCCAAATTCACTTTACAACTCGGCTTACAAGGCTGTAAGGTTGGCGTCATCCAAATCGATAGGCGAATCGGGCGATTCCGATTATACTGGCTCAAGTAGTCCTTCCTTGGATCGACTCGCATTTTGAAAAATAAAGGTGATGACGATGGAAGAAAAGCAGTTCAATAAAATTATAATGAACGTGCTGCTGATCGCAGCGATTCTATATTTATCCGCTCTCGTTTTCGGCAATATGTTGGATTGGTCTTTGCATATCGGGGAAAGATTGTTTTCGTTTGCGAGACGTTTCGTGGAGCATTTTACAATTTGAATAGATCGGGGTACTTGAACGACTCAGAATTTCCCCGGGAAATTCAGGGATAAGAAGGAAATAAATCCGAAGCGGCGAACTATAAATAAGAGAACGCATGTTTGCTTTCGGATCCTGCAGGCAATGCTTCAATCGTCCATCACAGAGGGAAGCAAGGGCATTCCGGCGTCATCCATTTTGATGAAATGAGGCGATAGAATGGAAAAAAATGCGTTGTTAAAGCGCATAGAATGCGCATACGTCCCTGTGAGCGACGTTCCTGCGGCGGTGGGCTGGTACGAAAACGTGCTTGGCCTGAAGCTTCGTTCGCCGCTTGAGCCCGGGCGTGGAGCGATCATGATCATGGGCAGCGGCCAGTGGCTGTTTTTGCTGCCGAGTCCCGGCGGTCATCCGCTTCGATTTGAGACGACCGGTTGGGATGAAACCGGAAGCCCTTATGAAATGTTCCCGCTTTGCTTTGAGACGGACGATATACATGCACTGGGAGCTTCCTTGAAGGAATCCGGCGCTTGGGCGGAAAGTGAAATCCGGGACGAAGGCGGCTGCGGTTTGCAGTTAACCTTCAAGGATCCGGACGGCAATAAGTTTCAAGCATGGCAGCAGCCGTAATATATCCGGCCAATTTCGGCCCGGTTTGAATGTTTCCCCATACCAATCTATCTTTTTCGGCATAAGGTGAAGGGATGCGAATGCTAGAAGAACTTTGAAACCTTAACATGTTAATGCCGAAAGGAGCGTTTGGCCCATGGGCAGAAAATCGATTCAAGAACTTCAGGCAGGTTACGCGGATCATTTGTATACGCCGCTCGAAATAACAAAAGGATATTTAAAACGCATAAAATTAAAAGACAAGAAGTTGAATTCCTATATCACGACGGCCAAGGAACGGGCGGTCCAAGAGGCGAAAATCATCGAAGCCAAAGCCAAGGCCGGCGAACAGACGGGCTTGCTGTACGGCATTCCGCTTGCGTACAAAGACAATATCGACACCAAAGGCATACGTACAACAAACGGCTCCTCGATCGATGCGAATCACGTTCCGGGCAAAAATGCGGCAATCGTTGACCGGCTGCTCGGAGAGGATTCCATTCTGCTAGGAAAAAACAATTTGCACGAATATGCGCTCGGGGTAACGTCCAACAATCCCCATTACGGTCCGGTGCATAATCCCTGGAACCCGAAATATACGCCCGGAGGATCGAGCGGCGGATCGGCGGCCGCCGTGGCGGCCGACCTGTCGGTAGCCTCGATCGGGACCGATACCGGCGGATCCGTGCGGATTCCGGCCGCATCCTGCGGCGTCATCGGATTAAAGCCGACCTATAACAAGGTGCCGACCCAAGGCGTATTTTACGTATCATGGACGCTCGACCATGTGGGTCCGATTACGGCAACGATGACCGATATGGCGATCCTTGCGGGAGCCATGACCAAGCAATCCTATCTTCCTTGCCTCAATCAGGGCATACGGGGACTTCGGATCGGCGTTCCCACCAGCTACTTCAATGAGCATATCGATCCGGATACCTACGCGCTGTACCGCAGCGCTTTGAATGCGCTCGAGTCGCTCGGCGCGATCCTCATCGACGCGGACGTGTCGTTCGTCGCCGGCAATGCCGACGTCTCGCTAACGATTGCCGCGTCGGAAGCAGGCGTCGTGCACAAAAGCCGGATGGAATGTTGCCTGTCCCAATACGGGGCGGACGCCAGGGCATTTCTCGAATCCTCGCTGGATATTACGGCAATTCAATATATTGAAGCGCTCAAAATGAAAGAAGTCTATATGAAGGCGTTCGACAAGCTGTTTAGGGAAAGCATCGACGTGCTTGCAACGCCGACGATACCGATTCCCGCCAGAAAAATCGGCGTTGACGAAGTGCAGATCGGTCCGTACAAGGAAAGCGTCTTTGACGCTATGACGCGGTACACCGGCATTTTCAATATGGCTGAACTTCCCGCGATGTCCATTCCGTGCGGGTTGACCGTCGAAGGGCTCCCCGTAGGGCTTCAGCTGGTCGCGGCCCGCTGCAGGGAGGATTTGCTGATCCGCGCGGGTTACGCTTACGAGCAGGATCAGCTTAGAGATTTTTATCGTCTCCGGGATCAGGTATGTGCCGGTTATTGATTCCATGAAGAAGTTGAAGCTTCGGCCATTAAGGAAATAGGCATCCGTGCGCAATGCGCATCGGGTGCTTTTTTTCGGAAATTCGGATTTTCAAGGCAATAACTACCGAATAAATCCGTGCAATCATCCGGCAAAACGTTGCTGCACCGCTGAAAACGCCGTGATGAATCGCTGAATCATCCGTTTTCCTTTCTCACCGGGTTATGCCTTCAAAGAGAAAAACCTGCAGCATTTCCGAATTTTTCAGGCGCGAATGAACATACTAAACGGAAACCGTTAAAGCGGCATGGCATCAATAGCGAATCGTTGCCCGGGAGGTGCGGAGATGAACAACAGCGGTGAATCCGCAATAACGCCCCGACTTATGGACAATATCGAGAGGATCAAAGCGCTGTACGCGGATTGCTTTGATGTCGTTTTTCACGATCTCAAATGCGGCCGAAAGGCGGCGGTCATCGTATTTTTGACGGGGATGACCGACAACGAAATGCTGAACCGGTATATTCTTGACCCTGCGCTTCAGAAGCTGGCGGATGATGAGGGAGGGCTGAACGCATTATGCGAATGTTTGCCCGTATCGTCGTTTTCCCAAGTAAAGACGCTTGAGCAGGCCGTGATGGAGGTCGGAAACGGAAACCCGGTGCTGCTCATGGAGGACGAACATCAGGCGCTTTCGTTTTCTTTGGCAAAATGGGAGAAACGTTCGATTACCGAACCTGAGGCGGAATCGGTCGTACGTGGTCCCCGTGAAGGTTTTGTCGAGACATTGATCGACAATGTGACCATGATTCGCCGTAAACTGAAGACGCCGACGCTCAAGATGAAATCGATGCGGATCGGACGATACTCCCAAACGGAGGTCGTCATCGCTTATATGAATGATATCGTCGATCCCGCTTTGATTTCGGAAATCGAATCGAGGCTTGAACGCATCGACGTCGACGGGATTTTGGAGAGCGGCAACATTGAAGAGCTGATCGAGGACAATCCATACTCGCCGTTTCCTCAACTGCAAACGACGGAACGGCCGGATGTCGTGGCGGCCAATCTTTTGGAAGGAAGGGCAGCCATCCTGGTCGAAGGCACGCCGATCGTCCTGATCGCGCCGACTTCGATTTTTGCTTTTTTGCATTCGCCTGAAGATTATTACCAGCGTTATTATATCGGCTCGGCTATCCGCTGGCTTCGCTATCTTTTTGCTCTTATCGCCCTGATCGGCCCGTCATTTTACGTGGCCGTCGTTACGTTTCACCAGGAAATGATTCCGACCACGCTGCTTTTGAATATGACCAAGTCAAGGGAACAAATCCCGTTCCCGGCTCTTGTCGAGGCGTTATTGATGGAAATCACGTTCGAAGCGCTCCGCGAAGCGGGAGTAAGGCTTCCGAAACAAATCGGCGCGGCGGTCAGCATCGTGGGGGCGCTCGTTATCGGACAGGCCGCGATTGCGGCGGGGCTCGTCTCTTCCCCGATGGTCATGGTCGTGGCAATCACGGGCATCGCCTCCTTTTTGATACCGCATTTTACGCTCGGGATTTCCATCAGGCTGCTAAGGTTTCCGATGATGCTTTTGGCGGGGACGCTGGGCTTTTTCGGATTGATGATGGGCTTTGCGCTTATATTGACCCATTTGTTTTCGCTCCGGTCGTTTGGTGCGCCGTATACATCGATCGTAACCGTTACGCGCTGGAAACAATTGAAGGACGTCGCGGTCCGCGTGCCGTTTTGGAAAATGAACAGAAGGCCCAGAACGGGATTCTGGAACCGATACCGTCAAGGGCCCCATCAGCGGCCAGGCTCATCCCGGGGTGGTAGCAAATGATGAAGGTTCTAAAAAAAATCGGCGCTGCATGCCTTCTGCTTGGCCTGCTTCCTTTATTGGGCGGATGCTGGGATCGCACGGAGGTGAATGATCTTGCCTTGATCATGGCGGCAGGGCTGGATGTCGGGCAAAACGGTGACATCGAGCTTTCCGTACAGGTGTTCACGCCAAGCCAATCCGGCAGCGAAGGAAGCGGCGGCATGGGCGGGAGCTCCGGAAGCGACACGATTGTCGTTCAAAGCGCCAGCGGGACCGACTTGGCCGAGGCAGCCGCAAAGCTGCAGGAGCAGATGCCGCGAAAAGTTTTTTGGGGCCACGGCGAGGTATTCATTATCGGGGAACGGCTGGCGAAACAAGGCATACTCGACCAGATCGATTTTATTTTTCGGCATCCGCAGCCGCGTGAGCGGGCTTACGTTTTCATCAGCAAGGGAGATGCCAAGAAGATTCTGGACATTCATCCGAAAATGGAAAGGGACGTTGCGGAAACGCTGCGGGAGATGGCTATTTTGCCATTCGGCATGAATGTTTCGCTCAAAGATTTGAGCGAGATGCTTACAGGCCGCTCGAAAGCCGCGGTAGTCCCGTATATTGTCCAAAAGGAAGATAACGATGGCAGCCCCTTCCCGTTCATCTCCGGTGCCGCCGTCATTAAGGATGGAAAACTGCAGGGAGCATTCGACGATACGGCGAAACGCGATACCTTGCTGATCCTGAATAAGCTCAAAAGGACGAATGTTACGTTTCATGTAAACGAAAGAGGCGGAAAAGGAGAAGGAGTCATGACCGCCAGGGTCATCAAAGGCCGCACGAAGCTAATTCCCGTTATCCGCGGCGATCGGTGGAGCATGATTGTCCGTTTCGAAGGCGAGGCGAGCATTCTCCAAAACGAAACGCGCGTCAATCTGATGAAGCCGCAAGAAGTACGGCATGTGGAAGAACAAATGAACCGGGAGATCGAAAAACGGATCCAGGCCACTTTTCGGCTCATCCAAAGGGAAACCGGCGCCGACGTTTTCGGGTTTTCGGATGCGTTCTGGCGGAAATATCCGCAAACGTGGGTAAGGGAGCAGCGACATTGGGACGATATTTTTCAAAACGTCGATCTGAATGCCGATTCTAAGGTGGAAATTTTATGGCCTGGTTTCTCCGGGAAAAGCTACAAATGAGGGTGACGTATGATCGTAATTCAAATGCTGGGGATTACCTTGCTGGCCGCAGCCATCTTTGCTTATGATTACCCGAGATTGCGGCCGGGCGCAAAAAAAGAGAAGATTGCATTTGCCGTTATAACCGCGGCCGGATGGGCGATTGCGCTGCTGCTCATGTTTTTCCCCCGCCTACCGGGGCCGACCGAGCTGATCAATTATGCGACAAGGCCGATCTGGAACATCTTTTATCCTGAAGGATAGGAGGCAAGTCGGAACAGAATGGAGAAGGAAAAAATCTCGGGCACGCAACTCGTTTTCATGATGTATTTGATGGTCGGCGGCACCTCGATTCTTGTCGTGCCTTCGTTTACGGCCATGTATGCCAAACAGGACATGTGGTTGTCGCCGATCATCGGTTCGATATTCGGCATCGTTTGCGTGTTCCTGGCGTGGATCATGAACAGGTTCTATCCGGAACAAACGATGGTTCAGCACCTGCACCGCGTGTTTGGCCGAATGATCGGCAGCGTGCTGGGAGCTTTGATCCTCTTTTTCCAAATCGACGCGATCGGGCTTATTACGAGGGAATATGCCGAATTTATCGTACAGGCGTTTCTGTCGCAGACGCCGATTACCGTCATTGTCGGGTGTATCGTGGTCACGTGTTCCTTTGCCGTACGATCGGGAGTAGAGGTCATCGGCAGATTTGCCCTGATCTTCGGCCCGATTTTCTTTTTATTCGTCGTGTCCATCTTTATATTTCTGCTGCCGGAATATGATTTTTTGAATATCCTTCCCGTGTTCGGGTTGGGGGTGCTTCCTTCGGTTAAGGGGGCGCTTGAACCGTCGGTTTGGTTTATGGAATTTTTGTTTATCACCTCTTTTTATCCTTCCGTTCGCAAAGGGGATAATCGCCTCAAAGGAGGTTTGCTCGCGGTCATCCTTATGATGTTCACGATGGTGATCACCAATTCCACCTGTCTGTTTCTGTTCGGGGAGACGACGGCCAACCTGACGTTTCCTTTTCTGTCGGCGTCGCGTTATATCAACATATCCGATTTTTTCTCGCACGTAGAGGCTACCGTCATGGCGCTGTGGATTCTGGGCGGATTCGTGCAGATTTCGATGTGGCATTACTCATTTGTTTTGAGCGTCTCGCAATGGCTTAATATTAAAGATTATCGCCCGCTGGTATTTCCGGTCGGCCTGCTGATCGCCGTATTCAGCATTTGGGTGGCCAAAAACTTTCAGCAAATGCTTCACTATTTCCCGACCGGGGGGACGGGTTCGTCGATTATAACCTTAGTGTTAATTCCGATCTTGCTGGTTGTAGTTGCTTGGATTCGGCGTAAAATAGCTTCCTGAATTTTTGTGGACACAGGTGGGAAGGGGAGTATGGCTGCATTTGGTGCATCGACGTGGGCGGCGGACCGGACGGGGAGCAACAGGCGATTTACGAGATTGACCACGAAATTTTGTTCGATTTGGACGAAGTACATACGGAACGGAAGAAACTCCAAGAGCATCTTGTTTTTTTGTATCCGAATTTCAAAGCTTATTTTGACCATAACTTTCTGGAAAAAGGGTAAAAAGAGAGCCGTCGGGTCCGTGTTGGAAAACAGGACTGCCGTCGGCTTTCGTTACGAAATACGAAGGATCGATGTTTCATAGCTCCTTTTGGCTGACACCGGGAGCACGTTATTTGCCCTAGGCAAATTTGCTTTTTTTTAGCGCTGTTTCTTCGCTTCCAGGATCAGTTTGGAATGTTTCAGCACTTTGACACGGTAGGTGCCCCCCTCCCTAATGTCAATCTTGGGGTCGGCAATTTCGTATTGCGTGCCTTCGCTCGTTCTGACCATGTCTCCGCCGCGCTTCGGGTTCCACTTGTCCTCAACATGGATTATTTTAATGATCGGGCCCTGCACGATATCGGCCGTCACCATTCCGAGCATGATGAGCGGGTACAGGGACAACAAGACGAGAAACGCCATGAAACCTAGGTCTGCTTTGGTCATTCCTGCACGTCGGCGGCGGATTCGATAAAAGACATATGTAGGAATGAAACTGAAGAAAAACAGTACGCCGCTGTACCCGCCAATGCCGATCCATAAATGCTTGCGCTCGTCGCCGCCGTATTTGAAAAAAACGACCAACATGCCGATCAAGCAGAACACGATAAGGGCCATCCGCAGCAAGTTTCTTTTTTTCTTGTACCAAACCCGCCCGTCCGGGGAGGAGAGATCCAAAACTGAGACCACCGCAGTCAAAGGCACTCGGGCCGTTTTGGTCATGAGCCACATCCTTTCCAAGTTGATCATGACATGATTATAATCAACCTGCGTTTTGAATAAAATGGATTTTTAAAAGCAGCGGCGAATTTAGGGAAGAAAGCGGAACACGTGAGGAACAATACAAGATCATTTCGTCATGATTATAAGGAATAGGGAGGCCGTACAAATGCAGGAAATCCGGAATTATTACGAAGGATCCCACGATAAAGACGCCATTCGATCCATTTATGGCACGGAACAGAATCTGAAGGCGAAATATGAGGTCTTGGAAACGTACGGCTTGCGAAAGGAGACATTCGAAGAGTGGTTAATCGGCAAGCTGAAGCTGACGGGAAGTGAACTCGTGCTTGACGTCGGGGCGGGAAACGGGAGATTTTCTCTGCCTGTCGGCCGAATGCTGAAAGGCAGCGGCGGTTTTTTGGCTGCATGCGATTTGGCCGAGGGGGTAATGATTCCTTCCCGGGTTCAAGCCGAAAAGGAATCATTGCCCATTTTGCATATGCAGGCCGATGCGGAGAACCTCCCGTTTTTGTCCGAACAATTCGATCTCGTGATGGCAAACCACATGCTGTACCATCTTCCGAATCTGAATCGGGGACTGGCGGAAATGGGCAGGGTATTAAAACAATCTGGCCGATTACTCGCAACAACCAACAGCGAAAAAGGCATGCCGGAGTTGTTCGGACTGCACTTGAACACGATGGACCGGCTAGGCATTCCTTTTGGCGTTAAGGAAGAGCTGATCGCGTTTTCCTTGGAGAACGGGGAGCAAACGTTAAGCAAACATTTCAAGCAGGTCGAATCTTGGACGTACGAAGCGGGTTTTATGGTGAAAGAGCCGGAGCCCGTATTTCAATATTATGCGGCAACGCAGCTGTATCAAGGGCCTATGAACGACGACAACCTATCTAAAGAAGTTCGCGATGCCATTGCTCCTTGTTTTATTCAATTGACGGAAGAGCTGATCCGCGAAAAAGGAGGAGAGCTCGTCATTTCTAAACCGGTGGGGGCGTTTGTAGGCAAAATATAAATGTTATTAATTAAAAAATTCGGCCGGCAGCTCAAACGAGACGCTTCTTTCCCCGGAGTAACCCAATCCACTTTCGCTAAAAAATCTGCCGCGAAGCTCCTTTTTGCTTTTCCCAAAAGCGTATTGCACGCTGATATCCACGATATTTTTCTGCTTAGCCTTAAAGGATTCAAATTTATCAAGCTCAAAAGCGATGCTCCGCACTTGATAGGGCGGATTTTTTTTAGGATTGCATTCGGATTTCGTTTTTCCGTAACAGACATTGACGTCAAACTTTCTGTCGTCTGGTTGTAAAAGCGCGTATTTCCCATTGATCGTGCCTTCTATTCTATTGATATTCATCTCCCCGTTTTCCCTCTGGTTATCGATCGCGGCAATGACGTAAAGCTGGTCCGGAATCGGATAGTTTTGCTGGCTCACGGCCCCTTTTATCAAGAAAGCATATTGATAATAGATGTGAATGTCATCTGCGATTTCCGAAATTTCATTCAAGGGCAGGCGGGATACGGATTTGACCGATTTAATATTTTTAAAATTATACAGACCGTACAATATGGTTTCCGGTTCGACGTCTTGAGGGACGATTTGTTTTTTGGCAACGTTGCAGCTTGATAACAAAGCGATGATGAGAAAGATGATTAAAAAGCGATTTCCAAGTGACCTGATCATAAAAATCATAAGCTCCTTCAACAACTTTGGTTGGGTTGGAAAAATTTAACGATAAATCGGTTTGAAAACTAAATTAAACGAAACGGTGCAAAAACGCAAGCCTTTATTATTCCCTTCGGCCGCAGCAATCATGGTTGTTTTGCGTTGGAACAGCATGGGACGTGTGGTAAATTATACATAACGATAACGATACATAACGGAGGCAGCTACGTCGAGGTTTGCAAGCAAGCCATAGCCGGATCAAAAAAGGCGAATCTCTCTCTTAGCACAAATGGCCTTATATCCGTAGAGGAGGATTCATGTTTATGCGCGAAATAGGCGTTACAGCCAAAATTAGTGAAAACCGGCTGAAGGCAGTCTCAAAACAGATACTTCAAACGGACGACGGTTTCCTTTCCCAATGGGACTGCGAACCGATCGGGCCGAAGAACCGGAATTTCGTGACGGACGGGGTTTACCGCGTTTCAGGCAAATACGTTATCGGGGGAGCGGTTCACGAATGGACCGCAATCCTTAAAATCGTCTTGGCCGACCCGAACCGGGACGATCCGGCCCACTACAATTATTGGCGCCGCGAGGTGCTCGCTTACGAGTCTGGATTGCTGAAAAGCCTGCCTGCAAGTTTCCGGGCGCCGGAATGCTATGCGATCGATGAACAGGATGACGGGTCCGTTTGGTTATGGCTTGAGGACATACCGCATGAATCCAAGCGCTGGGAGCGAGGGGACTACGCATTTGCAGCCGCTAAGCTGGGGGAATTTCACGCGGCCTATGTACTCGGCCAGCCGCTGCCCGATTTTTCGTGGATCAATCGTCATTGGATGCGTTCTTGGATTCATGAATGCAAGAAATACCGCCAAGTGCATCAGGAGTCTATAGCCAAACACCCTGCGGTTTCGTCTAATGGTTTAACTTCTGTCATCGACCGGTTTGCCGTGTTGGAAACCCTCATCCCCGAATGGTTGGCGGCGCTGGAGCGACTGCCGAGAACGTTCTCCCACCAGGATTATTATGAATCCAATATTTTGCTGACGCCCGATGGCTTGCATGAAGGAAGCCTTGCGTTGATCGATTGGCAGTTTGCCAGCATTTCCGGTGTCGGCGAGGATCTGGGCCGCTTTTTCGGATTATCCGTCAGCCGTGGACAAGTTCCGCTGGAGTCGTACAGGGATGATCTTGAGCTTTTCATATCTTCATACATCTCAGGTTTGAAGGGTGCAGGGTGGCGTGGCGACGAGGCGCTTCCTCGCTTCGGATGTCTTGCCGCTTTTGCGCTGCGTGCCGTGTGGGAGGTGCCCAAGCTGCTGAAAAAGTTGGAACAGGACCCGAAGGCGCCAGAGAGCCGAAAACTCATGCGGATCGCGGAGATGCAGATGGAGGCGGCGGAAGAAGCGGAAGCATTGCGGAGGCAGTTGATGTTGAAGAAGATTTAAGCACTGATGTCCTATCGGTCTGCGGTCCGAAAGCAACGTAAAATCCTAGTGGGAATCATGTTTTATGAGGAGCTAAGAGGAATGGGGAAAGGGAGCATTATTTTTTTGAACGGCGTGACGAGTTCAGGTAAAACATCTATTGTAGACGCCATCCAATCGCGATCCGAGAAATTTTTTTATGTGGTTGCCAACGATCTTTTCGAGCAAATGATCGGCGATAAATATTTGCAGGAAGATTACTGGAAATATTTGAGCGAAGCCATTTGGATGATGTATCATACCGCAAGGTTATTTTCGGATCTGGGAAAGAACGTTCTCATTGACGGCATTTTAGTTGAAAGACCCGAATTGAAGCCCCACTATGACACGGTCCGGGAAATTTTTGCCGGATATCCGTTCGATATCGTTGAGGTGTTTTGCCCGTTGGAAGTTTGCAGGCAGCGCAACCGGGAACGTCACGACAGAACGGAAGATCAATCCGATTGGCAAAGCCAACTCATGGCGGATAACATACATTATAGCTGTTCGGTCGACACGAGCCTTTTTTCGCCAAATGAATGCGCTGAAATAATTATTAAAGCATTAGCAACCGGTTCGTAAACAGAGGACCAAAAATGGGGTCCGCTATCTTGGCGACGTCAACTAGTTAATTTCGGAACGTTTGATGCGTTCAACATTTTGTGTGTGTTTTTTGAAGGGAGTGATGTGGTATGAAAAATATCCAAACGATCAAAAGAGGAAACATGCACTAACCAGCGGGGGAACGGCCGTGAAATTTCCTCCGCAGAACAATCACCGGGAGGGAATATTTATTGGAAATCAGACTTGAAGCAGTGTCGGCTGAAAACTGGTATGCTTGTACCGGGCTAAAGGTAAAGACGGAACAATTGAACGTATTTCCGGCTCCAGTGGTCTACTGGATCGCCGAGTCCAAATTCATGGATCATTTCGAACTTCGTGCCATAAACGCAAACGGCAGCTTGGTCGGCTTTATCGTATTTTGCCCGGAGCCCGATGAAGAAGGAAACTGCTGGATACCGGCCTTCATGATCGATGAAAGGCATCAAGGCAAGGGTTATGGTAAAGCAGCGTTAAAAAAATTGTTGGAACATATGCGAGCCATAAACTGTAAAAGAGTAATGATTGGACATCGACCCGAAAATCTGGTTGCGGCAAATTTGTACGAGTCGCTGGGATTTATGAAAGTTACAGAAGAAATCGTGGACGGCGAAATCATTCGGTTGCTCCAATTCGCGTAAAAAAATAGCGCTATCGCACATGCCTATATTTAACCGCCTTAACCTTTTTAAGGCGGTTTTTTTATGGAAAGGGGAGCGACAAGGAGGAGGTTTGTTCACAGCTTGAACCTTTTGAACAGGAATACTCCGACCGGCCGGTAAAAGAAAAAATATGCGTATTCCCTCGTCCAACTTGCAAAAATCAGCATCCGCTTAAAAATTTTAAAGGCCGTTTCGTAAAATTTTTATATCATCTTAACAAAGTGAAATTTCCTTTCCGGGGCAAACCTTTTATCATCGTTGATGACAACGCTTACAAGGCGAATTCACATGTTGGGGGAGCGATTCGATGGTATGAAGGGTATGCTCAAGGAACTGCGAAGCAATCGGTGGTATTATGTGATGGCGCTGCCGGGGCTGCTATATTTCCTGGTGTTTTGTTATTTGCCGCTGCCGGGGATTTTGATCGCGTTTAAGGATTACAACTTCAAGGACGGCATATTCGGAAGCCCGTGGGTGGGTCTGAGGAACTTCGCGTTTTATTTTCAAGGCGATTATGCGTGGAGAACGACGTTTAACACGCTGTTTATCAACGCCAACTACATTGTTTTCGGGACGGTCATCGCCGTCGCCTTCGCCATTTTGCTGAACGAAATCCGTAAAAGTTTTTTTCGCAGAATGTATCAAAGCCTCATGTTTCTGCCTTACTTTTTTTCGGCGGTCGTCGTCGGCAACTTCGTTTACTTGATGTTCAGCTCCAAATACGGACTGGTGAACCAGCTGAGGGATCTGTTGCATTTGGCTACTGTCGACTGGTATTCCGCTCCGGGGTATTGGGTGGCGATCCTTGTTGGCGTGTACGTTTGGAAAAATACGGGTTATGCGGTCATTTTGTATTTGGCGACCATCATCGGCATCGACGATGAATTATTTGAAGCGGCCGCGCTGGACGGCGCCAATCGTTGGCAAAGCATCCGGTACATTACGTTGCCGCTGCTTGTGCCGACCATCACGATCGTCACGCTGCTTGCGGTCGGGAAAATTTTTTACGGGGATTTTCAAACGATCTACTCGATTGTCGGTGATAACGGACTTTTGTTTCCAACGACGGACGTCATCGATACTTACGTGTTTCGGGCGGTCAAAAACGTCGGGGACGTCAGCATGCCGGCAGCCGTAGGCCTGTACCAGTCGATATGCGGATTTCTGTTTGTTCTCGGCTGCAATTGGGCTGTCAAAAAAATGAACAACGACAACGCGCTGTTTTGACGGAGGAATGATCGTATGCACGCACAAAAAACAAGATACTCGTTTTCCCAAGCATTATTTCATCTCATCGCGACCGCCTTCTGCGCTTTTACGACGATTCCGTTCCTATTGACGGTTATGGTTTCGATTTCCGGCGAGTCCTCAGTGATACAGCATGGGTATTCGCTGTTTCCGGACACGTTTTCATGGGATGCCTACCGACTCATTTTCTCCGGAGACGAAATTTGGAGGGGGTATATGGTTTCCATTGCTGTGACGGCGATTGGGACGGGACTCGGATTGCTGCTCAGTGCCATGCTTGCCCACACGATGGCCCGGCAGAAGGTAAAATATCGCAACGGCATCGCCTTGTTTATTTTCATTACGATGATTTTTAACGCGGGGCTTGTCCCATGGTACATCTTCGTCACCAAATATTTGCATCTGAAGGATACGCTGGCCGCATTGATTTTGCCGATGCTCGTCAATCCTTTTCATGTGTTCCTGATCCGGAATTACTTCAAGTCGCTGCCGCCGGCGCTAATGGAATCGGCTGAAATGGAAGGGGCGGGACCGTTTTACGTGTTTGCCAAAATCATGCTGCCGCTTTCCACGCCGATTATCGCGACGGTGGCCTTGTTTTATTCGCTTGCATATTGGAATGATTGGGGACTTGCGCTGTGGTTAATCGACGACCGGAGGTTGTACCCGCTTCAATTCATCCTGTTCAAAATCCAATCCATGATCCATTACATGAGCACGCAGGGGAATCTGGTGTCAGGCAGCCAAACGCTGCCGTCGGAGACGGCGCAGATGGCCATGGTGCTGGTCACGATCGGCCCGATCATCCTCGTCTATCCGTTTATTCAGCGGTATTTCGTGAAAGGCATCATGATCGGCGCGGTCAAAGGATAGGTTGCAGCCGTCCGAAGGCGGTTCAACATAGATAGATTTTTTCTACTTAATAGGGGAGGTTCTGAATGGTGACGAAAAAGAAGGTGCTTGTTTCCATCCTTATATTGGCGATGATGCT
The DNA here is from genome assembly GCF_031583795.1 of Paenibacillus sp. VCA1. Lineage (NCBI taxonomy): Bacteria > Bacillati > Bacillota > Bacilli > Caryophanales > Paenibacillaceae > Paenibacillus > Paenibacillus sp. VCA1. Next base: position 495,885 of record NZ_JAVLSX010000004.1, read on the forward strand.
ATGCGGTCTGCTCACAGCTTGTTCCGGCTCCGGCGGTTCAGCGTCCGAAAAGGAGGGGAACGCGGACGAGAAGAAAAACGAACAGGGCACGGGAGGAGAGAAAAAAGCGCAAGTCGGCGGAACCGTCAAAATCGTGCTTCCCGGCGACGCGCCAAAAGATCTGGCCAACGTGCAGAAAGCGCTTGAAGACAAGCTGAACGCCGATGGGCTGCCGTTGAAGCTCGAATTTACGTACTTCCCATGGGATCAATATTCCAACAAGCTGAACCTGATCGCCGCCTCGGGCGAAAAATACGATTTGGCCTGGACGCACGTTAGCTGGTTATCCCAAATCGTTTCCAAACATGTCGTGGCGCCGCTTGACGAGTGGCTTGAAACAAACGGCAAGGACCTTAAGGCGAGCATTCCGTCGGCCAACTGGCTCAGCGCTTCGATCGATAACAGGATTTACGGCATTCCTACGCTCGTGCCGACGGCCGAAAACAACAACTTCTTTGCGATTCGGGGAGACCTGCGCCAAAAATACAACCTGCCCGAAATCCGCACGCTCGCCGATTTTGAAAACTATCTCGATACGATCAAGAAAAACGAACCCGGAATGATGCCGATCGCCAATGACGGCACCCGCGCGCTGCTGCGGGAGTTCGGAGACGTTTATCTTCCCGTCGGCGACATGGGAGCAGGGCCGGGATATGTGGATCCTGCGGATCCGGAGCTGAAAGTGTACAACTTCTACGAATCCGAAATTTTTAAAAACATCGTGAACACGAAGCGAAAATGGTATTTGAACGGCTGGATGCCGAAGGACGCCCAGGAAATCAAGGATCCCGAAGCCGCGCTCAATAACGGGAAACTTGCGGCCATCTGGTCCAACGTGTTGAAAACGACGGAACGGATCGACGCGTTCAAGAAAACGCTTCCCCAAGGGGATCTGGAGGACGTGTTCCTGAATCCCGACAAGCCGAAATACAATTTTGATGCGGCCTCCAACCTGCTGTCGGTATTCTCTACGAGCGAAAATCCGGAAGGGGCCGTTGCCTTCGTCAATTGGTTCCGCAGCCAGCAAGAGAATTACGACCTTTTTTCTTACGGCGTGAAGGACGTCAACTATAAAATGGATGGCAGCGCCATTTCCGTTGAAGGCATCGGCGACCAGCAAACCTACAATCAGGTGTACTGGGCCTGGGACGATATTCGCCTCAAACATTTCAGCAAGCACGTCAGCCCGGAGCTTATCCAATCGCTGCAAAAATGGGATGAAGGGGCGGTTGAGGCGCCTACGCTCGGTTTCCGGTTTAATGCCGATCCGGTCAAAGCCGAAATGGCCCAAATCAATGCCGTCGAAAAGGAATATGTGGATGCGGCGTATGCGGGATTTTCGGACTATGATCAATTTTATCCGAAATTCCAAAGCAAGCTGAAATCGGCAGGAATCGACAAAGTCATCGAAGAGATGCAGCGGCAGCTGGATGCATTTATCGCTTCCAAGCAGAAATAACGGCTCTTAAGGTGTCAGTTCGCTCGTCGCATTCATTTTGAAATATTGGGGAGGGAATTCCGAAATGCTCAAGTTGAAATCACTGGCCATTGCCGCTTTGTCCGCATCACTTGCGCTTGGACAATTTGCTTCCGCACCGCTTTTTTCTCCAAGGGTATTTGCCGCCGGCTCAGGGACCGAGACGCCGATCCCGGGAGGGGCGCCGCCGCAAGAAGGACGGCCTGAAGCCGAACAACCAGCGGCGCAAGAACCTCCCGGCGCTCAGACGCCTGAATCAGAGCAGGAGCAGTCAGGGGAAACATCTCCCCCAGCCGAAGTCCAGCCCCCAGCTGACGGGGGACAAAAGACCGTGCCGGAGATTGAGCCGGGAGAGGGGGCAGCAGCACCCGACAGTACCGACGCTGCCGTTTCCGGGATGAACTTGGCGCTTAACAAGCCGGTGACGGTGAGCAGCGCGCTTCCGCAGCATCCCGGCGTCTACTTGACGGATGGTCGTTTGGACCGCATGTGGTCCACAAGCGATACCGGATGGCAGAGCAGTCCGCTGGCCGACGAATGGGCGATGGTGGACCTGGGCTCCGTTCAGCCGATCAAGCGCTGGACGGTGTACCATGGCGCATCGGGCACGTGGGCTACGCAGGATTTCCAACTGGAATACAGCTCGGGTGACATGAACGGCCCCTGGCAAACGGCGGATTCGGTGGTTGGCAACATGGATGCCGTGACCGACCGAGTTTTGCCGGATGCCGTATCGGCCCGATATGTCCGGCTCCACGTGACCAAAAAGACGGCAGAAGGCGTCGATTGGCCCGCCGTACGGATCAGCGAGCTTGAGCTGTACGCGCAGGCGGCCGTGGTCCCCGTCCTGACGGCTGAGCCGCAATCCGGAACGGTATTGCCGGGCACGCAGGTGAAGCTCTCCAGCTCTCCGGGCACGGCCGCCGTCTATTACACGACGGACGGAACGGACCCGGTGACATCCGAGACCCGGCATAAATACATTGAGCCGATTACAGTCGAGTCCGATATGAGCATCAAAGCGGTTGCGATCGACGAAAAGGGAGGGGGTGTCAGCGAGATCGGGAGCTTTGAATATCGGGTTCTCACGGAGGACTTTTCCCAATATCCGAACCTGGCGTTGACCGCGACCGCGGAAATGTCGTCTCCTGCAGGCTGGGGCAATGTCGCCGGACGCGCCATCGACGGCAATCCCGGAACCTACGCCCAACCGGAGCAGAATGTGCTGTGGGACTTGACCGTCGATCTGGGCCGCAGCCAGCCGGTCAATTACGCCGTCCTCCGAAAAAATCCGGATCATGTCAATTACGTGACCAAGTTTACGATTGACGCGTCGGAGGATGGAGAGCATTGGACCACGGTGGCCGAGGAAACGGGCAATGACGATTCAAAGGATCAGGTATATGGATTTGCCCCGACAAAGGCGCGTTACGTCAGGCTTCACCAGCTGGAGAAAGTCGGCATTGCCGCTGCCATATGGGAGTTTGAACTCTACAACACGGCCGTCGTGCTGCCTGTGGAGGCAAGCGTCAAACCGGGACCGGTGATCGACGGCACGAAGGTCGAGCTGTTCGGCGGCCAGCCTGGGGCAACGATTTATTATACGACCGACGGCACCGATCCAAGGACATCAGATACAAAGACTCCGTATAAGGAGCCGATCGTTCTACACGGCGAAGGTATCGGCAAAATAACCAAGCTGCAGGCCTATGCGGCCAAGGAGGGAAAAGAGGACAGCGAGGTCAAAACGTTCGAATATCAAGTCATACCGCTGTCGGCTGACCCGCCGCCGGGAGATGTGGCTGCGGGCACGGCCGTCGCGTTGTCCAGCTCCGTTCCGGGAGCCTCCATCTTTTATACGCTTGACGGCTCCGACCCGTTGACATCGGCGGCCAGGAAACAATATGCGGATCCCGTTGTCATCGAAGACGACGTTACGATCCGCGCCTACGTCACGGATGGGACGGACAAGAGCCTTACGGCATCCATGACGTACAGCATTTTACGCGATGAAACCAACGTCGCGCTGAGCAAAGTGGCGTCCGCATCGTCGTCGCAGCCGACGGCTGGTCCTGCGAATGCCGTCGACGGCAAGGACGAAACCGCATGGATCGCGGGAAGTACGGAGCCAAACAGCTGGCTGCTGGTCGATCTGGGCCGCGATTACGAACTGACGGGTACGCAGATCACCTGGAATGAAGCGAAAAACTACAAATACAAAATCGAAGTGTCCGCCGACGCCCTCCATTGGTATCAGGCGGCTGACCAAACGGGGATCTCCGGCCGGGATCAGGTGAGAAAAGATCGCTTCCTGGAGACGGCCCGGCGTTATGTTCGGATCACAGTTACAGGGCTCGAGCCCGGCACCAAGGCGGGCATCCGCGAATTCGCGGTATGGGGAACGCCAAGCGATCCGATGCCGAACGTACCGGTCGGGCCGGAAACCAACGGTTGGCCGCGGCCAGTCATCGTTCCTCTCCCGGCATCCGTGAACGGCGTACCCGACCCCGTCGTCAGCTTAAACGGAACATGGAAGTTCAAGCTGAACCCCGGCCAGGGATTCTGGCGAAACGGCACGGACACGTCGGATTGGAAGGAGGTTCGGGTTCCGGCCAACTTGGAGGTGCTCGGATTCGACATCCGCGGACAACAGGGAGGCGACTGGTTCCCTGACCGCAACATTGAACACGCATATCGGAAAACGGTCGACATTCCCGAAACCTTTCAAAGCAGCAAGGTGATGCTCCGTTTCGAAGCGGCATTCAATTACGCGCGCGTTTGGGTTAACGGCCATTTGGTCCGTCAGCACCGTGGAGGTTTCACGACCTTTGACGCCGACATTACGGAATACGTTACCCCCGGCGAACCCGCAACGATCACCGTAGGCCTAACGGCGGAAACGGGATTTATCGAATATCAGCACGTCCGCGGTTTGGTCGGGCAGGTAAAACTGTTTGCGCTTCCTGTCGATCATATGACCCGGCTGCAGACGGAAACCGAATTTGATGCCGCCTATTCGGACGCGATCTTAAAAGTTTCGGCAGGCATGGCGCTGGAGGAAGCGAAGCAGGGGGAAGTTGAGCTGCAGCTTACCGATCCGGACGGGAAAGAGGTGCCGATTCAATCGTCCGTCATATCCGTGACGGGAGATCAGCCGGAAGCATCAATCCAAATTCCGGTCGCCAAGCCCGCCAAATGGGATGCCGAGCATCCGCGGCTCTACACGTTGAAAGCCACGGTCATGGCAGGCGGTAAACCTGTGCAAACCGTGATCCGCAAGGTTGGCTTCCGGTCGATCCGGATGGAAGGCAACGCCATGCTGGTAAACGGGAAAGTCGTGAAGCTGCGCGGCGTGGATTGGCATCAGTCCTCCCCGCTCATCGGCGTCGCCGCCGATCCGGAGCATGATCGCGAGTCGCTTGTTAAGTTAAAGGAAGCCAATGTCAATTACATTCGCGCATCCCATTGGCCGCAATATGAATATGTGCTGGATCTGGCCGACGAGCTCGGCTTTTACGTCGAGCAGGAAAACTCCGTCATGTTCGTTAGCGACGGCAGGGCAAGCGATCCCAAATATTTAAACAACTATATGGGCCAGTTCTCCGAAACGATCGAGAAAGACCGCAGCCATCCAAGCATCGTAATCTGGTCCGTCGGCAATGAAAGCGCGTGGGGGAGCAATGTGGCCGCTACCCATGATTACGTCAAAGCCGTTGATCCGTCACGGCCCGTGAAATTCAGCTGGGGGTTCAACGCTCCGGCCGGTTATACCGACCTGTTCAGCATTCATTACACTCCTTACGGCCATACTTTCGGCACGCATGACAAACCGGAGCTGTATGACGAATATGCTCACGGATATGTCTATTACGGCGACTGGATCGATGACGATCCGGCATATCGGGATTTCTACGGTACAGCGCTTCACCGGCTGTGGGATGACCTGTACGAGACGCCGGGCGTGTTAGGCGGAGCCATTTGGCACTCGCGCGATCTCCGCTTTTATGGTCCGAACGGGATCTGGCAGGGCTTCCTGGTCAACTGGGGCATCCTCGACGAATGGAACAGGGAAAAGCCGGAATACTGGAACGTCAAGAAAGCCTATTCCCCCGTAAGGATTAACGCCGATTCGCTTCCGAACCCGGGAGCCGGCAAACAGCTGACGATTCCGATTGAAAATCGTTATAATCATACGAACTTGAGCGAGGTCACCATTGAGTGGAGCGTCGGGAAAGAAAAAGGAAAAATCCAGGGGCCATCCGTAGAGCCGATGAGCAAAGGGCAGCTTGCGCTTCCGGCAAGAAAGTGGAAAAACGGCGATGCCATCCGCTTGAAAATATACCGGGATGACCATACCGCAGCGAACCCGCTTGTTGACGAATACATGCTTACCATCGGGCAAAAAACAATTGTTCCGTGGAAGCCGCAAGGAAAAACCCCGGACATTAAGGAAACGAAAGGCGAGATTATCGTCACCGGCAAAGACTTTCGGATGGTCTTCAGCAAGCTCACGGGCATGATTACAAGCGGTGAATATCAAGGGAAAACGCTTCTGACCGGCGGGCCGTATTTGGATTTGGGCTATACGTCGAAGCTGGGGGCGTGGACGCCTTCCGGGATCAGCCAGAGCATTTCGGGCAAAGAAGCCGTTATCCGCATTTCCGGCAAATACGGAGCGACTAGCGTGGATTTCGAGATGCGGATCGACGGCAAAGGGCTCATTTCCACGACATATACTGTTGCGGACCCGCCGGAAATTTACGACGCCGTCGGCGTATCCTTTGATGCCGCCGCAGGTGCCGACCGGATCACGTGGGACCGGAATGGCGAATGGAACGTTTATCCGGAAGACCAAATCGGCAGACTCAGCGGTGCAGCTTATAAGGAACGGGCCGAAGGGGAAGAGAAATACGGCGTCAAACCGGATTGGCCTTGGATGGAGGATGAGAAGGAAGGCCTCGGGACAGCGGATTTCCGCGCCTCCAAGACCAACGTGAATTACGCTTCCCTCATTTTCGGGAAATCCGGGAACCGCGTATCCGTCCAAGGTGACGGCTCCGGATCGGTAAAAGCATCTTTGAACGCGGACAGCTCGGTACGCTTGCACATCCGGAACGGCTGGTCGCATCCAGCCGGATTCCCCGGATGGATCGAAGCGAATCCGGTACAAAAACCGATTGCCATTAGCTCCGGATATTCCGGCACCGTCCGGATGAAGCTCACGGACCGCGACGATTTTGAGTTCAATTTCACAGACGCGCCGCAGTATTTAAGCGATATGGAATGGGCGGACGCAACAAGCGGCTGGGGCCGGGTGAGAAAAGATTGGAGCGTCGGCGGAAACGCGTTGACCCTGTATGACGGCAAAGGCAGCCGTTCTTACGAGAAAGGCTTGGGAACCCATGCCTCATCAGAAATCCGCTACTCCATCGGGAGCAAAGGCTACAAGCGGTTTACCGCCACGGTGGGAATCGATCAAGAGAGCAACGGCGGGTCGGCCGTGTTCCAGGTCTGGGCGGACGGCGTCAAGCTGTTCGACAGCGGCGCGATGAATCGCAGCATGCCTGCCCGCCAGGCCGATGTCGACATTTCCGGCAAAAACGAGCTTAAACTCGTGGTTCTGGATGGCGGAGACGGAAACGCCGAGGACCATGCCGATTGGGCCGACGCCAAGCTTACGCCGGCGCGATAACTAAAGCAGGCCTTCCTCGTCAGGGGAAGGCCTGTATCCTCGATCCCGGAAGATTCGACCGCCTTCGAATCGGAAGGATTCGGCCGATCAACGGCCAATATATTTAGGAATCAAGAACGACAGGGATGTGAAGCGCCGGTGAACCCGATGAAATGGAGATGGCATGTGCCGACCCGAAGCTTTCTGTTCAGATTGATCGCTGCCAACACGATCATTTTTGTTTTGAGCCTGCTTATTCTTTCGGTCGTCAACTACACGTTTACCAATATGATCAGCGAGAAGCAAATCTCGGAAACGCACCGGAAGCTGCTCGATCAAACCAATGCCAACATTGAAATGTTGTATGAAAGAGCTTTTCGGGTCGGGGAGCAGCTTCTGAACGATAAGGACGTGATCAAAAGCCTGTATGCGCTCCGGCTGGATCCGGCGGATTCGCTCGTCCTGGACCGCAAGCTTCACGATGCCGTCAATGCGAACGAGTTTATCAATTCCGTATATTTGTATAACGGGGCGACGGGAAGTTTCATCCATTCGATCCCGCAGGACGTTGAAATATTCGACATCGATCCGGAAGCCCGCAGGCTGGTTCATGTCCGCAGCGGACTGGGCAAAATGATCTTTCTTCCCCACAGACAGCAGTACGTTTATTCGGGCAAGCATTACGACAACCCGATTCTTTCCCTGATCTTCATTCCGTCCGATGCGAGATCGGAGTATGCGATTTTCATTAATCTAAAACTGTCGGCCCTTCAGGAATTGTTTGACAAAATGGGCGGTTCCCCGGAATCCAGCTTTATGGTCACGAACAAAAACGGCATTTTGATCACCCGCAGCGACAAGCCCGAGGCGTTCATGGACGCCGCTTCCGGCGCCGAATTCATGGGCAAGGTGATGAAGTCGGGCAACGTTTCCGGCAGCTTCGTCGATTCGATAAGCGGGTCAAAATCTTTGGTCACGTATGCTTACAACGACAAGCTTGAATGGTATTTGCTGAATGCGACGAGCTATGCGTATCTGACAAAAGGAAGCTTTATACTTCAGCGAAACATTATCATCATATCATTGCTGCTGCTTTTCGCATGTTTTGCGGCCACGATCCTAATGAACCGTAAATTATACGGCCCCATCGGAAACGTGGTTCAAATGGTCAAAGGAAGCCATCCGGCAACCGGGGAAGCTGCCGGAGGATCCGGCGATGAAGCCGCGTATTTAAGCGACGTGTTCAAAAATCTGATCGGCAAAGTCACGTCCCTTGAAGATTCAGCGGTCAAACACAGGGAGAGGCTGAAAGAAAGCCGTCTTAAGGATATTCTCCTTGGCGAGCCTGCCACCGACGAAACGATGAAGGATTTGCATTCCGCACTGCATGGCATAAGGCTGCATTCCGGACCGATGCGGGCGGTGGCGGTCGTCGTAGAGAGTCCGGTTCAAAGGGAAGGGAGCGTGGCGGATACGGGAATCCGGCTGGTCAAGGATACCGTTTTCGAGCTGGCGCGCCGCATTTTTCAGGAACGGGAGGAGATGGAAAAGGTCGATATCGGACGGCAGATGTTTGCGATTTTGATGCATGAGCCCCAGGACCATCCCTCGACCCATCGGCTGAATATGCTGGTACAGCAGGCTGAACGGGTGACGGGCTTCCGCATGAAAATCGGCGTGGGCAGCCGGGCGGTGTCGATCGGGGAGCTGGGGCAATCTTTTGAGGATGCAAGGGAAGCATTGGAGTACAGTTTCGTGGACCATCGCCGAATGGTCTATCATTTCGATGCGATTCGGGCCTCAATGGAATCTTCATCTCGTTATCCCGTCAAATTGGAAAGGTCCCTGTTCGAAGCCATTAAAGTTAACGACCGAAAAGAGGCAGGAAGAATTCTCGGCGAATGGTTCGGTGCACTGCGCCGCTACGCGCCGGCGGACATCCGTGCCGCGTTGCGGCAATCGGTGACGACGATTGAAACCGAATTCGGAACGATGGCAGATTTTACGCCGCTGCTAAGAGATTATGGGAAAGATTCGCTTTACGGCATCGTGCAGCATTTTGCGGAGCTCGAACGGGTCGAGGCGTTTTATGGAGAGCTGGCCGATTTTATCATCGAACAGTTGAAAATGAATCGGCACCAGGATCGCGCCGATGTCGTGAGGATCGCCTGCGAATTTATCGGAAACCATTACCGGAGCAGCGGTCTTTCGGCGGAGCTTGTCGCCTCCGAGCTCAACCTTTCCGTGCCTTATTTCAGCAAACTGTTTAATGAGGTAATGAGCGTTTCCTTTACGCAATACGTGACCGATCTGCGGCTGCATGAAGCCGAACAGCTGCTGCTCGCGACAACGTTAAACGTGAAGGATATCGGGGAGCGGATCGGGTTTCAAAACAGCTCTTATTTTATAACGGTGTTCAAAAAGAAAAACGGGACCTCACCCAACCAATTCAGGAAAATGAACAGAGCGGACCGTGTCGCGGAGTAGCGCTGTTTTAAATCGGAATGGCCGTTAATCGTGCGTGCGCAGAGGTTCGATCGACTGCGGGAGAACGATACACAAAACACGGCTTTCGGTCCGATTTACTTCGCTTTGCGAATTAATATAGTATTGAACAAGAAGTCATTTTTTCGGGGGGATGTTGAATGCGCATACAATTTGACCGGTTTCCGAATGGCGCGAACAAAGCGCTGACGCTCAGCTTCGATGACGGCAGGGAGCATGATCGCAGATTGGTAAAAATGCTGAACGATTACGGACTCAAGGCGACGTTTCACTTAAATAGCGGCACGCTTGGCAGGGAGGGGTACGTCGATCCGGCCGAAGTGGAGGATTTGTACCGCGGACATGAAGTCGCGGCGCATACCGTAAGCCATCCGTTTTTGGACCGATCGCCGGCGGAGCAAATCGTTTGGCAGGTCGTGGAGGACCGGAAAGCGCTGGAGGCTCTTATCCGCGTCCCTGTAAAAGGAATGAGCTACCCGTACGGTACTTACAGCGATCAAGTGGTTGACCTGCTTCGTTCCGTCGGCATCGAATATGCCCGTACGGTCAACAGCCACGGCTCGTTTGCTTTGCCTGAAGACTGGCTCCGCTGGCATCCGACCTGCCATCATAAACAAATGGCGGAATATGCGGAGAAGTTCGTATCTCTGGAGCAGAGGCATTCGCACATGGCGCTTTTATACGTATGGGGACATAGCTATGAATTCGAAAACGACCGGAATTGGGAGCTGATCGAACGGTTCGGCGAAATCGCCGGCGGCAGGAAGGACATTTGGTACGCGACCAACGCCGAAATTTATGCCTATTCGGACGCGTTGAAGCGGCTCCGGTTTTCAGCGGACAACCGTATCGTCCATAATCCGTCGGCGTTATCCGTCTGGATCAGCGCGGAAGGCGACCCGGTCGAGATTGCCCCGGGACAAACGGTACAGTTATAAAAAATATTACGAATAGAGCATGGCGACAAACTGGCGGATTCTATTCCCGCAAATTTTATTGCCGCCCGCGATGATAGATTTTCCGGTATACGGCCGGCGTCAAGCTTTCGAACTTTTTGAACGTTTTAATGAAATATCCGGGATCGGCAAATCCAAGCTCGTCGCTGATATGGTTCACGGATAAATCGGTGGTCTCGAGGAGCTGCTTTGCCCATTCGATTTTTAGGCGCGGAACGAACACCGAAAAGTTTTCTCCTGTTTCCCGGGTGAACACACGGCTGAAATAACTCGGACTGACGTGGCAAAGCACTGCCATGTCCTGAAGGCGAACGTTTTCGTTTTTATGGAGGTACATGTAATCAAAAGCAGGCTGCAGCAACGGATTACCGGCTTGATACACGCGTTCCGTGCCCTGTTTGATTTTCGTTTCGATCAATGTGCTGGACAGTTCATGCTTCATCGCCTGGATCTGCTCGTAAGCCTGTGGCGTGCCGACCATCGTTTCGGAAACGGCAGGCTCCGTGTTCAGCAGCTTTTTGTACATGTCGACGGTAGCATGTTTTTCGATCGCTTCCTCGACGATGTAATTGCATAGATGAAAAAGCATGTCCGCTATGGTCGACACCTCCTCGGAGGATAATTCGGGAAGCGCGCGGTATTCCGGCTCAAGCTCCTTAAACTTCCGGTCTGTTTCAGCGTTGGGCGGACGGGTTACGATTTGTTCGAGGGGCAGATCGGCATCGCGAAGCTTGATTTGTCCCGCCATGATGGCGCCGATATAATGGTCGTCGACAATGATGGGCACGGCGATGTCTACGATGCCGAAATGGCAGCGGTATACATATGGCTTATTGGTGCGAACCGCTTCGAGGCCGCCGCGCGCATCGCATTTTTGGCAGTAGGAGGACAAGGCTCCGTCCTTGCGAACCCCCTGGCAAAAGGCTTGGCATCGGCTGTGTTTGGTGACCGGAACGCCTTTGTAATCGACCGTGATGATCGCCATCTTGGTCACGGTGGAGAGCGAATCCTGCAGCTTATGCCATTTATCGATATCGATGATTCGTTTCAAGTCGTAACGCGGGTTCATGTGCATCGTCTCCCAATGTTTTGTTCGTTAGAGCAAAAAGAGCAGCCGTTGAGGCAGGAATACGGCGTCCGACCGCAGCTGCGCTTATTCTATTATACTAAAACTCTATTTTCAGGAACAAGATAGTACAATTTTTAGACGATAGGACAAAAAAACACCATCGGAAAGCGCTTTAAAAAGCGGGTTGAGTGCCATGATTTCCGCTAGTCCCCCGCATATAATGGACATGAGATTACGGCGGAGGGGAAATGAATCATGAGAAAAGCATTTATCAGCCCAAGCAAATACGTCCAAGGCGAAAACGAGCTGCTGAATTTGGGGTATTTTATTCGCACCTACGGAGGTTCCGCGCTGCTGATCGCCCATCCGGAAGACGTCAAACGGGTGAAGGACAAGCTTGATTTTACATCCAAAAAATTCAATGTTACGCTTGTTGAAAGCGAATTCCGCGGGGAGTGTTCCCGCGAAGAAGTAAAGCGCCTGCAAGAGCTTGCCCGGGAGAAACAATGCGCATGCACGATCGGCCTCGGCGGAGGCAAAGCGATCGATACGGCCAAATGCGTTGCGGAAGGCGACGCGCTCATCATCGTGCCGACGATTGCCGCCACGGATGCGCCGACCAGCCACTCGGCGGTGATGTACACCGGCGAAGGAGCTTTTGAAGATTATGCTTATTTCAAGCAAAGCCCAAGCGTGGTGATGATCGATACGACCGTCATTGCGAACGCGCCGACCCGTTTCCTCGTATCCGGGATGGGGGACGCCTTGTCCACTTATTTTGAAGCCAGAGCCACATCACGCTCCTTTTCGAAAGTCAACGCGGGATTGCCCTGCGGCGTTCATGAAGGTGCGGCTCCCGTCGCCAGGGGAACCAAGGCTGCATTGGCGCTGGCCAAGCTGTGTTACGACACGCTGCTGGAAGACGGAGTTCAGGCCAAAGTCGCCTGCGACGCCAATCAAGTAACGCCGGCGCTGGAAAACATCATCGAGACCAACATCCTGTTGTCCGGCCTTGGTTTCGAAAGCGGCGGATTGGCCGCTGCGCATGCGATTCATAACGGTTTGACGGTTCTGCCGGGAACCCATCATTATTTCCACGGCGAAAAGGTTGCTTTCAGCACGATCGCCCAACTCGTGCTTGAAAATGCGTCCAAGGCGGAAATCAACGAAGTGCTGGAATTTTGCGCGTCGGTCGGGCTGCCGGTATGCTTAGAAGACATCGGTGTAGAGAGCATGACGCCGGAGGAGCTGCGTTTGGTTGCTGAAACGGCCTGCATACCGGAGGAATCCATCCATGCGATGCCATTCCCGATTACGGAGGAAGCTGTGGCCTCGGCCATTTTGGTTGCGGACCAAATCGGCCGGGCTTTCAAACAAAGCAAAAAGGATGCGATACGATGAAAAAAATTATGAATAAGCCGGAAACGCTTGTCAGGGAAATGCTTAGCGGCCTCGTCATGGCGCATCCGGAACTCGAGTTCAACGGCAAATATAAAATCATCAAGAAAAAAGAGATGAATCCGCAAAAGGTTACGCTGATCAGCGGCGGCGGAAGCGGTCATGAGCCCGCTCACGCGGGGTTCGTGGGCAAGGGAATGCTCGACGTCGCGGTTTGCGGCGACGTGTTTGCTTCGCCGTCGCAAATCCAGGTCTATCAAGCCATCCGCGCATCGGCAAGCGAAAAAGGCACGCTGCTCATCATCAAAAACTACAGCGGCGACATCATGAACTTTAAAAATGCGGCGCATCTTGCCGGCGAGGACGGCATCCGGGTTGACTATGTCAAAGTTGACGACGACATTGCGGTGGAAGACAGCCTGTACACCGTCGGGCGCAGAGGCGTGGCAGGCACGGTGCTCGTGCATAAAATCGCCGGCGCGGCGGCGGAAGCGGGCCTGTCCCTCGAGCAGGTGAAGCAGGCCGCCCAAGATGCGATCGATAACGTCAAAAGCATCGGTTTTGCGCTGACCTCCTGTACCGTTCCGGCGAAGGGAACCCCGACGTTCGCGATTGGCGAGCAGGAGATGGAATATGGCGTCGGCATCCACGGCGAACCGGGCATCCGGCGCGAATCGATGATTCCGGCGGACATCCTGGCTGCCCGCATGGTCGCTCAGCTGTTGGAGAGCCTGCAGATGAGCGGAAAGGATAACGAAGAAGCTGCCGTGCTGGTAAACGGCTTCGGAGGGACGCCGCTGCAGGAGCTTTATCTGTTGAACCATGCCGTGATGCGCGAGCTCGACTCTCGCGGAATCACGGTGTACAAGGTGTTCGTCGGCAACTACATGACGAGCATCGACATGGCGGGCGCATCCGTATCGATCATGAAACTGAATGACCGGCTGAAGCAGCTGCTCGCTGCGGAATGCGAGACGCCGGCGCTGGTCGTCCGCGGACCGTTCGAGCCGGTTCGTTATAACGGGGCGGCGATCGAGGAGGCAGAGCGAGAACCGGAATCGTTCGGCATGGTTACCGGCGAAGAACATGCCGTCATTCGTGGCGGCAAGCTGTCGCTGGACAACATGATTTATCTGGTCGATAAAATGAGCGCAGTGATCATCGAAAACGAAGTTCCGTTCTGCGAGCTGGACTCCCATGCAGGCGACGGGGATTTCGGCATGAGCGTGGCGAAAGGATTCAAGCAGCTCAAAGCGGAATGGGACGACGTGATCTCCCAGGCAAAAGATATCGGCTCGTTCCTGGATGCCTGTTCGCTGGTGATCATGGAGCATTGCGGCGGAGCTTCGGGACCGATTTGGGGTTCGGCGTTCCGGGCGGCAGGAAAATATGCGGGGGAACGCAAGGAGCTTTCCGTTCCTGAAATTTCCGAAATGATGAGCGCGGTGGTCAAAGGAATCCAGGACACCGGCGAGAGATCCTTCGGAAGAGGGGCGGTTGTCGGCGACAAAACGTTGATCGACGCACTCGTTCCTTACGCGGAAGCGTGGGCAAACGCCGCTGAAGCCGGCTCCGACATCATCTCCGCCGGAGTCGCGGCTGCTGAGGCGGCGGTTGAAGGAGCCAAAAAAACCGAAGCGATCGCAGCCCGGATGGGGCGCGCAGGTACGATCGGCGACCGGAGCATCGGTTACCCGGATGCCGGGGCGTATGCGCTTGGCGTCATTTTTACCGAAATTGCGCATTCTCTTAAATCGTAATCATTTAGGAGCAGACCCTGCTTGGGTTCAATCCGAGACCAAAGTAGCCAGTCGTGGATTCCATTCCGACGACTGGCTATTTGCGGCTTGAAAGGGTGTTTAATGTCCGTCTCGCGGCTTGTTAGCCGATATCAATTTGACCAATCCGGCTGTAATCGCCAAGCATAAACTGATCAATATCCAGATCGCGCTCTGAAAAGCGATGGAATCATCATGATGAGAATCCCGGACGGAATAAAACACGGCGGCTATGGCGACAATGCCAAGCGTTTGGGAAACCTGCGTGAACGTGGTGAGCACCCCCGAAGCCGAACCCGCATCTTCTTTGGCGGTTTTGGCGAGAATGCTCTGAATGAGGAGCGGTGCAATGATCCCTTGACCGACACCTGCGAACAACAGAGCGGCAGCCAGAGCAGGGATGGAAGCTCCGCCGCTTGATAATCGTATGATTGCAATCATTGCAACATAACTCAGGAACATAATGGTGACCCCGGCGTAAACAATATTTATCGAAAATTTGCGGACAAGCCGGGGAGCGAGCATTGAAAAGACGGCAAAGCCGAGTCCAAGCGGAAGAAAGGTCATGCCCGATGAGTAAGGTTCAAGTCCAAGCCCCAGCTGCAAGTATAACGTGAGAACATAATACAAGCCCGCATTTCCCGAGTAATACGCCAAAATGACGATCATTCCGAAATTAAAGGCCGAGCTTTGAAATAATTTCAAATCGATCAGGGGAGATTTGCTTTTTTGCTTTAACCGGTTTTCATATTTGAGGAAAAACGATATGACGAGAATCGACACAGCCAGCGATACCCAGGTCCATGCCGGCCAACCCCGTTCGCTTCCGCTGATTAAAGGATACACGAACAGAAAAAGTCCTGCCGTGATGAGAAGAACCCCAACTGCATCAACCTGTTTCGCTTTTTCCAAAACCGTCTCCTGCAGAATGAATAAAGACCCCAGAATGGCTGCGATGCCAAATGGAATGTTGATGAAAAAAACGTTTCGCCAACCCATGTCGAGCATATTCCATTCGATGAGCAAACCGCCGACGACCTGACCGGCAACGGAAGCTAATCCAATGACGGCCCCATATATGCCAAGCGCAACACCCCGTTCTTTCTGGTTAGGGAAAGAAGCCTGGATCGTAGAAAGAACCTGCGGCACCATAATGGCTGCCGAAACGCCCTGAAATACCCTTGCTGCAATTAACCAAGAGGCAGCCTCCGCAAAGCCGCAAAGCAAAGAGGCGACGGTAAATCCGGAGACGCCGGCGATAAACATTTTCTTCCTGCCGAAAAGATCCCCGAATCTTCCTCCGGTTACGAGAAGTACCGCATAGGCCAACGTATAAGCTGCGACGACCCATTCGATTTGCGCATCCGTTGCGGCAAGCCCCTTTTTCATTTGCGGTATCGCAACGTTCACGATAAAAACGTCCAAAATGGCCATAAACGTCGCAAACAAAACGATGGTTAACGACCACCATTTGCGCCGATCCTTATGCTGGGTCAAATGTACCGCATTCGCCGATAAGTTCCCTTCCATGAGGTAAACCTCCTTTAATCATAAATAAAATACTGAACCGTAAAGTAAATATATATTATTTCGATTTTATAACCGTGTCAATATGCAAATTTTCAAAATCAAATAAAAAAACTTGCCGCTCAAGATGAGTCGGCAAGTTTCGAATCGGGAAGCCCGCATCGGTTAATTAACGGGAGAGATTCCGTATTGGATCATGTTGAACGCTTTTTGCATCCAATCGCTCGGATTTTCCGTTTCAGGTTTAAAAAGCATGCAGTAGAAGTAGGCGCCGCTAATCAAATCGATGAGGGTATCCTCGTCGATGTCCTTGCGGATTTGCCCCTTTTGAATACCTTTCTTTAAAATTTTCGCGTAATCTTTGCGGCGCGGGGCTATAAAATTTTGCTTGTATTGTTCAAGCAGTTGCGGAGATTCGAGCATTCCGGCCACCAATTTATGGGGAGCGGCCTCCGCCGAACCCAAAGAAAGCTCCATGGAAGCCAACATATTTTCCAGCAAAGCACGCAAATCCGCCAGTGCATCTCCCGTATCCGGAATGGCCGTTTGCTCGGCTGCCAGACCGAAAGCATCCGTGATCAGTTCGTCTTTGGAATTCCATCGAAGATATATTGTCGGTTTGCTCACGCCGGCACGTGCGGCAACGTCATCCATACTGAAATTGTTCATGCCGAATTCCAGCATCAATGTCCGAGTCGCTTGCAAAATCAAAAGATCGGTAGACGCGCTGCGGGGACGTCCCCGTTTTTTGCCGTTTTCGCCCATTCGGAAGATCACCTCGTCATTAATACTTAACTAAACCGTACTGTAAATTAATATAGTGATTTTGGCAAATTAACGCAATCGCACACGAGAAAATGAGAGATTCTTTGAAGGACATTTGTCTGAATTCGACAAACATGATAGCATATCGACATATGAAGAGGATGTTGCGATATCAAGGTTTCGACGCATCCATCGGATCGATGAACCATGAGAGGTTGTATTATGCCAAAAACGATACTGATTGTGGAAGACGAACCTATTTTACGGGAAATCATGAAGGATTATTTTCTTGAAGGAGGATACGGGGTGCTTGAAGCCGCGGACGGAAAACAAGCGCTCGTGTTATTTGAAGAGCATGGGGCTGATTTGATCATATTAGACATTATGCTCCCGGAATTGGACGGCTGGTCGGTGTGCAAACGCATCCGCAAGACGTCGAACGTCCCGATCATCATGCTGACGGCCCGTTCGGATGAAGACGACACGCTCCTTGGCTTCGAACTCGGCGCCGACGACTACGTGACCAAACCGTACAGCCCTCCCATACTCCTTGCGCGGGCGAAGCGGCTTCTGGAGAACCGGCAGGTTCGGGAACAGGAGAGCGACACGTTGTCCAGCAGCGGCATCTTGATCGATTTTCCTTCCCGAACCGTCACGGTCGACGGGGAAAGCTGCAGTTTGACGCATACGGAATTCGAAATTCTGGCGTACCTGATGAAAAACAAAGGGATCATCATAAGCCGGGAACAGCTGATTACGAAAATTTGGGGTTACGATTTCGTGGGAGACGACCGCACGGTCAACAGCCATATCCGCAATTTGCGTTCCAAGCTGGGGGAACATGCCAAACATATCGTTACGGTCGTGCGTTCGGGATATAAATTCGAGGACGAGCCATGAAAAAGGGAATCGTTCTAAAACTGTTCCTGTTGACGGCGGGTTTGTGCCTGTTCCTGATCGCCGTTATTTTCGCCTTGCAAACCGTGTTTTTTAAACAATTTTATGCCCATCAAAAGGTAAAGGATGTTCAGTCGGCACTACAGGCTTACAAACAGGACTACATGAAACATGCCGCGAACGCGCAGGAGACGGCGAAGCTCGAACAGGATTTTTACCAGAAGCATAACACCTGGATCACGGTATTGGATTCCCGCGGCAATTTGCAAAATACCGACGATTATTTTATGGAGATCAAGCTGGACCGAGCGTACGATTACCCTGCATATTCCGGTCGCACGATAAAGATTCCGCTCTACAGCTTTATTAACGTGGAAGAATTTTATAGCGATAACACGTTTCTGACTCCCTGGATCAAGGAGGGCGAACCCATCGCCTTTGAAGGATTGATCATGAAAGAGCAGCTGGTTATCCAACGGATGGCGAAATACCCATATAATCTGCGGGAGGAAAGCCAGCTGGAGAATCGGCAGATGGTAAACAAGGAGTACGAAGTCGTCAACCGATACCCAACTCCTCCGACCCAGTATCACGAAAAATATCCCTCCATTCTGGCGAGCGGAATGATTACGAAAGTGCAAATACCGGAAGGCGCAGGTGGATCGCGCTACACGAACCACTTGTTTCTGGAACGCATCAAAGCATTCCAGGCGGATTTGCTTTACGGGGATTTTGATCAAACCGCAAATGCGAATCAAATGTTGAATTATGAAGAAAACCATGTGAACTACAAAATATTCGTGGATCCGATCAAAGACCGGAACGGAAATTCCGAATATCTGTTTGCGATGACGTCGCTGCAGCCCGTTAATGAAGCCGTAGGGATGATCCAAAACTACTACGTGTACATCATTATCGCCACCCTTCTGCTCGCGCTGCTCGTTTCGTTTTATTATTCCCGCCGGATCGCCCGGCCGCTGCTGCGCATCAACCGTACGGCCCGTCAAATGGCGGCGCTTGACTTTTCCGAAAAAATCCAGGTGACGACGCGCGATGAAATCGGCGATTTGTCGCACAGCATTAACGAGCTCTCCGAGCGGCTGCAAGCTCATATCCTCAGGCTGGAAGAGGACATCGCAAAGGAAAAACAGCTGGAGCGTACGCGAAAGGAATTTATTTCCGGCGTATCGCATGAGCTCAAGACGCCATTAAGCGTCATTCAAAGCTGCCTTTCCGTGCTGAAGGACGGGGTTGCGAGCCATAAGCGGGATCATTATTTTGCGGCGATGGAAAATGAAGTGAACCGGATGAATCTGCTGATCGTCGATATGCTGGAGCTGGCCAAATATGAATCCGGCACGTATAAAATGGACTTGGATACGTTTGCGATCGACGCCGTCATCCGGCGGATTTGCGCTAAACTGGCAGGGGAGATCGAGGACAAACGCTTGCAGCTGCATGTTTCCCTTAACCCCATAGAGGTGGTCGCCAATGAACTCCGGATCGAGCAAGTGGTCGTCAATTTCCTTACCAACGCGATTCGCTATACGCCGGAGGAGGAATCCATATATATCACGATCGCTGAAGAAGCGAACATCGTAAAAATAAGCATTGAAAATAAGGGCGCTCATATCCCGAACGAGCAACTGGAGAAAATATGGGACCGTTTCTACCGCGGGGAACCCTCCCGCCATCGTTCGACCGGAGGAACCGGGCTCGGCCTGGCCATTTCGAAAAAAATTCTAGAGATGCACGGTGTGCCTTACGGCGTGACCAACACGGCGGACGGGGTCCAATTTTATTTTTATTTGAATAAAAAAACGTAAGATTAAAGCGCGAACTTCGGTTCTGCGCTTTTTATTTTTAATTGATGTTGATTTCATCTGCATCTGCTCTGCATCTCTTTCTACTAATCTTTTTTTGTAGATAGAGAGGAGATGGGATCATGACAGCAGGAACAAAACCGGATCATGTTTCGAACGGTAAAACGCCCGCAGCAAAAAAACGCAGACGTTTGATGGTGCTGATTGCGGCACTTTGTCTGGTCGGTTTTTGCCTTTTTAGATGGACGACGTTTGACGGGGAGGTAGCTGCTGAGCAGCACGCAAAAACGTTCGCGGGCGGGCAACCGGCGGCGGCAGCCGGTAAGGCCGTTCAAGATAAAGAAAATGGCAGGCCGAAAGGGAAGGTTGTCTATTTGACGTTTGACGACGGTCCCAGCGATTGGACGGGTAAAATTTTGGACGTGCTCGATCAGCAGGGGGTCAAGGCAACCTTTTTTATGCAAGGAAGCCAATTGAAACATCAGAATTTGCAAAAGTTCGTCAAACGCGCGGTGCGGGAAGGCCATTATGTCGGGGGGCATAGCATGACCCATCAATATAAAAAGCTTTACGATCAAAAACAATTTGTACCCGAAATGAAAGAAAACCTGGCGCTCATCCATGACCTCACGGGCGAAAATCCCCATTTGGTGCGGCCGCCGTACGGCTCGGCTCCGGGACTCGAAGACCGTAAGCTTCGCGATCAAATCGCCAAAGAAGGCATCAAAATCTGGGATTGGACGATCGATTCGAACGATTGGAAGTTGAAGGACCATCCGGAGCAAATCGTCGAAAACATCAAAAAAGCGACGAAAGTCGATCTGG
Source organism: Paenibacillus sp. VCA1 (assembly GCF_031583795.1). NCBI lineage: Bacteria > Bacillati > Bacillota > Bacilli > Caryophanales > Paenibacillaceae > Paenibacillus > Paenibacillus sp. VCA1. The sequence goes on from NZ_JAVLSX010000004.1 coordinate 516,615, forward strand.
AAGTGGTGTTGTTGCATGAAAAGCCGCAAACGTTGCAGGTTCTTCCGGAAATTATCGCGTTTTATCAGAAAAAAGGTTACCGCTTTGGCGTTTACAACGATGACGAGCATTTCCATATGAATTTTCAGAAGGATCATCGATTATAATCGCGGCCATGCATATTGAAGGCTTCGTTTGAAAGAAGGAGCTGCTCCGGGAGACCATGCGGTCTTGCAAGGAGCGCTCCTTTTTTTGTTTTTGCCGCCCGAATCTATAAATCTTTTTCATATGATCTGCACTTTATCTTGATCTCGCGCGATTAAACTCTTTTTCGGGAGGAGGAGAGAGAGAATGAGAAAGAGGAAAGCCATACTGGTCGTAACGTTTATGCTGTCTGTGGCGCTGATCATCCTGCTGTGCAACATCCTCTTGGGTGACAGGGCGGCAAGCCGCGGCAAAAACGAACAATACCATCAAACGATACGCCTGTTAAGCGAAAACAGAGCCGCATCCCATCAGCCGGGGGCGCCGTACAAAATCGTCATCGATGCCGGGCATGGAGGCAAGGATCGGGGAGCGACGGGGGCAAGCGGACGTTTCGAAAAGGATTTGACGCTGCAGTTGGCGCTAAAAGTCGAGGAACTGGCGAAGCAAGAGCCCGAAATCGAGGTCTATCTGACCCGTACGGACGATCGTTTCATATCCTCGATTGACCGCGCCAGACCGAAATTCGCCAATGATTTGGGCGCGGATCTGTTTATTTCCATTCACGGCAATACGTATGAGGATCCAAGCGTGTCCGGCACGGAAACCTACTACTACCATGAAGATTCCCGTCCTTTGGCCGAGATCATGCAGCGCCATGTGGTGGAAACAAGCGGGTTTCGGGATCGGGGCGTCAAAAAAGAGAATTACTTCGTCGTGAAGGATACCTTTATGCCGGCCGTTCTCATCGAGACGGGATATGTAACCAATCCGCAGGAAGAGGAGCAAATGCAAAATAGCGAGGTTCAATACCGGATCGCCGGCTCCATTCTGGACGGAATCAAAGAATATTTGAAGCTTGGATAAAGAGAGGGAGATCGATATGAACAAAAAAATCACTACTGCAATCCTGATGGGGAGTGTCGCGTTGGCACTGGCGGCGTGCGGAAACCCAGCGGCGAACGACAAGGTTCAACAGCCGGCGGCGTCCCAGGCGCAGGAACAAAAGGCGGATATGCAGAAATCGGATGCAAATTCGTTCAAAACCATTTTTCAAGACAGCGTATTTTTAGGGGATTCCATTACGGAGGGGCTTTCCTTCCATGACGTGCTGAACGAAAAAAATGTGCTTGCCGGCGCGGGGAAAACGGCGGAATTTTCGCTTAAAGACATCGACGAGCTCACCAAGCGCAATCCAAAGAAAATCTTTATTCAATTGGGTTCGGACGACATTTTATGGCCGACGGACGATCCTATTGCTTACTCCATGAAAAATTACGCAAAGTTGATCGGCATGATCAAGGAAAAGCTTCCGCAAGCCCGGATCACGCTGTTGTCGGTGACACCGGTAACGGAGGACGCTATCAAAATGGAGCCTCGGTATAAAAATATCGGCGATTACAATCAGGCCGTCAAAGAACTGGCCGGCAAAGAAGGCGCCTCTTTTGTCGATTTGTCGCCGATCTTTTCAAACAGCCCCGATTTTTATGACGTGGACGGGATTCATTTTAAACCCGACTATTATACGAAATTACTGGAGCTGTTGAAGGAGCAAACGAAATAATATGCCGACGGTTCACTCTGTTTTGGAGGTGACGCGGGTTGGTTTTTAGCAGTCTTATCTTTTTGTTTCTTTTTCTGCCCGTCACCCTTCTGGTTTATTATGGTTCGCCAAGGAAGCTGCGAAACGTCATCCTCCTTGTCGCTAGTTTGATATTTTATGCATGGGGCGAACCCGTATACATTTTGATCATGGTATTTTCGACGGTGTTTGATTACTTTAATGGTCTTTTGATCGATAAGTATAGACACCGAAAGGGAATCGCCAGGGCTGTCTTCCTAGGTTCGATGACGGGAAGCTTAGGCATTCTCGGGTTCTTCAAATATGCCGGATTTCTCGTGGACAACATCAACCAGCTGTTTCATTTGCATCTGCAAACGGCCGATCTGCCGCTGCCTGTAGGTATCTCCTTTTACACGTTCCAAACGATGTCGTATGTCGTTGACGTATATCTGAACAAGGTACCGGTACAGCGCAACATCGTTTCCTTCGGGGCTTACGTGACGATGTTTCCGCAGCTTGTGGCGGGTCCGATCGTCAAATACGGCGATATCGCGGGGCAGCTGGAGTCACGAAGAGTTACGTTTGAACGTTTTGGCGAAGGCGCGGAGCTGTTCATGAGAGGCCTGGCCAAAAAAGTGCTGCTGGCCAACAATATCGGGATGCTGTGGACAAGCGTCAAAGCGGAGCCGTTCGCCGAGCTTTCCGTCCTGTCCGCTTGGCTTGGCATCATTGCGTTTACCCTGCAGATTTATTTCGATTTCAGCGGGTATTCCGACATGGCTCGCGGCCTCGGCAAAATGTTCGGGTTCGATTTTATGGAAAACTTCCGTTATCCGTATATATCCGGGAGCGTGACGGAATTTTGGCGCAGATGGCATATATCGCTTGGCGCCTGGTTTCGGGAATATGTGTATATTCCGCTTGGCGGCAACCGGCAGGGGATGGCGAAGCAGCTTCGGAATGTGCTGGTCGTGTGGTTTTTGACCGGCTTATGGCATGGCGCCAGCTGGAATTTTATCGTCTGGGGATTGTATTTCGGTTTTTTCGTGATGATCGAAAAGCTGTTCCTGCTGCGGTGGCTTGAGCGCTTTCCCGCATGGATCCGCCATGTCTACACGCTTCTGATCGTCATCCTTGGCTGGGTGTTGTTCGAAATGGAGCATTTGGCTTCCGCCTGGCGTTTCATCGGCGTGATGTTCGGTGTTTACGGGAATGGATTTGCCGATCGGCAGGCTTCTTACGATCTTTCAGCAAATGCCGTATTGCTGGTCGTATTGGCGTTTTGCGCGACCCCTCTTCCGGGCAAGGTGTTGTCCTACGTGAAAAATAGATGGAAAATTGCCGGCGCCGTTGCCGTTCCGCTTCTATACGTTCTGTTCATGTTCCTGTCAACGGCCTATTTGGTCAATGAAACGTACAATCCGTTTTTATACTTTCGATTTTAAAGGAGGCGGACATGAACGGTTACGACAAACTTAACAAAACATTACCGGCTTTGCTGCTGCTATTTTTTACTGGCTTGATTGCCATTTTCAATATAGCGTCCCCGGATCGGGCCTTTTCGGAATCCGAGAACCGGATGCTTGTGCAGCTGCCGCATTTTTCGCTGAATGCACTGCTATCGGGGACGTTTACTTCCGACTTCGAAAAATACGTGTCCGACCAATTTGCTTTCAGGGACCTGTGGATCGGCGCGAAAACCGATACGGACCGCTTGCTGGGGAAAAAGGAAAGCAACGGCGTTTATCTTGGAAAAGACGGGTACTTGATTCAGAAGTTCGAACCGCCGGCGGAGGGAGATTTGGAGGCCAAGATGGAAGCCATCCATGCGTTTGACGACGCCACACCAGGCCTTCGCAAATACGCCATGATCGTTCCTACGGCAGCGGCCGTGCTTCAAGACAAGCTGCCGAAATACGCCGAAACCGGCACCGAAGAGGCTTATTTGGGGCAAATCCGGCAGAAGCTGCCTTCCGATATCCGCTTTGTCGATGTATTCCCCGCTTTATACGCCGAAAGGGAGCAGCCTATTTTTTATAAAACCGACCATCACTGGACGACCAAAGGCGCTTATGCAGCTTATCTGGAGCTCTGCAAGCAAATGGGACTAGAGCCGCAGCACGAAGAAGAGTTTCAGATCCGGCAAATCACCGGCGAATTTTACGGATCGCTGTATTCAAAGAGCGGCTTCAGGCATCTGCGTCCCGACGGCATTCGGCTGTACCTGCCCAAAGAGCAAGAAAAGTACACCGTAACGTATTTTGGCGAAGGGCGGACCTCGGATTCGCTGTATGCGATGGATCAGCTTCAGAAAAAAGACAAATATGCGGTGTTTTTGAACGGGAATCACGCGTTGATCCGGATCCAATCGGCCCATCCGAACGGGAAAAAGCTGCTGGTCGTCAAGGATTCGTACGCGAACAGCTTCATTCCGTTTTTGCTGGGGCATTTCGGCGAAATCGACGTCGTGGACCTGCGGTATTACGAGGACGACTTGACGGCGTTCGTGAAAGAGCAGGGGATTCAAGACATGCTGCTGTTATACAACGTGAACACGTTTTTCGAAGACCCATCCATTTTAAATTTATCGGAGTGATCATATATGAGAACATCGTGGAAAAGAACAAGGGCTTTGCTTGCCTCTATTTTGGCTGTTGTCGCCGCCATCGCCCTGTTGTCCGGATGCGGTGGCAAGGCGGATAAAAACGATGCCGCACCTTCCATCGAAGAGCTCGGAACTAAAATCGAGCAGGCGGCGGATTTGAAGGAAATGAAACAAAGGGACGGGGAGAAGCTGCAGAAGCTCTACAAAATCGATCCCGACAACCTGGACGGCTTCATCCTTTACACGTCAACATCGAATGTACGGGCGGACGAATTGGCGGTCATCAAGCTGAAGGACGCCCGGCAGACGGAACAAGTCCAAAAGAATATCGAGCAGCGGATCGCCGCGCAAAAAATAAAATTCAAAGATTACCGCCCGGAGGAATATTTTCTGGTGGAAAACCATGTGCTGAAGTCCAAAGGACCGTTCGTCTTCTTTGCCGTTTCCAAAGAGGCGAAGCAAATGGAACAGGCGTTTGACGGCGCGTTTTGATGGAAGATGCTGGTGGACATCATGCAAATAGCGCGTGCTTAGACGTTACAGCCTTTGATCTCCTGATTAGGGAAGATCAAGGGCGTTTTTTATTTGTAGCACCCGAGGCCGAGCGTTTGCACCCTCCTTTTTGAGGAAATGTATGGAAAATGGGAACAAATGTGTGGTAAAATCAAATCAATTTGAGAGAATGCTGCGTTTTTTATGGAGTTCATTATGAAATGATGGAGCCAAATGAGATGACGACACCCCTTTATTCTTCCTATTCAAGCGACCTCGCTCAACGTTTGACCGAGCTAAGACCCGATTTGCTGCGGTATTGCCGATCCTTGACAGGAATGGAGTGGGAAGCCGAGGACCTTGTGCAGGAGACGATGATCCGCGTCCTGAACCGCCATGGGAAAGCACCGCAGATTACTGCGAGTAAGGCCTACGTGTTCCGGATCGCCCGGAATCTTTGGATCGACTGCTGCCGCCTTCACCGGCGGCAAACATCCGTATCCTTCGAGGAACTCGAGCCCGCCGATGCGCCGGCCGCTCCCGCCGACTCGGACCCCTTGATTACGCGCGAGATGCTGGAAGAGCTGATGTATCGCTTGACCCCCAAACCGTTTGTCATCGTTTTGTTGTGCGACGTATTCGGCATGACCGCCAAAGAAGCGGGGTTCTGCATCAACATGGCGGAAGGATCGGTCCAGGTCGCCCTTTCAAGGGCGCGAAAGCGGCTGCGCCTTCTGGCGCTTCGCGAGCCGGAGAGAACCGCTGCCGGCGCCTATCCGATGCAACAAAGCCGGGAAGGGGCAACCGCCAAGCTGCTCGCCTCCGTTACCGATGCGTTCCGCCGCCATGATCCCAGGCTGATCTACGACGCTTATTTGCGCCTTTTTGAAAACGGTTGCCGGATCGAGGAAATCCGTTCCCGGGATGGGCGATACTTCTTTACGTTACATGACCCCGACGGCAATCTGCTGCTCATCGGCGAATCTTTTTTTTGAAATGTTTTTTATGAACGTGTATGGTTCAAATCCATTTAATCGTTATTACAACGAAACAGGCTAATTACGGTCGAGAGGAGAGAGGAGGTAATCCATGCCACCCGGGATGACAACGATACGGCACATCGATAGGGTGCTATTGCCGGTTCCGGACGTCAGGCTGGCGGCGGAGTGGTACGCGAGCGAAATCGAATTCCAAATCGCAAGGCGGGGCAGCAAAGAGATCGATCTCAAGATCCATGATGGCGAAACATGGCTGACGCTGACGGAGCCGGAGGAACGGGAACCGTTCCGGCCGCAGTTGCATCTGGATGCGGAGGGACATGTTCCATGCTTCAACTTGTATACGCATTGGGTTGATCTTCACGGGGAGTGGCTCAAGTCCAGGGGAATTCGCATAACGGATACGATGCGCACGCCATACATGAACGTTTGCGAAATGGCCGATCCTTTCGGCAATGTGGTCGGCATTTGCCATGAAAAGGAACATTCGCTTTTTTACACGCCCAGCCCCCGTCCGCTCCCGCCGATGTTCCATCGCATTCTTGCAGTGTTTCTCCCCGTTAAGGATCTTGAAGCTTCCATCCGTTGGTATTCCGACGTCCTGGGCTTTCAGCTGCATAACCATTGGGGACAAGGAGCCGATCTGAAGATCGGCGAAGGAGAAACGATCGTCACGATGATTTGCATGGACGAAGGGAAACATCGCCAAGCGCTGCAAGCCATGAACGGCAGAGCCATTTATTCGCTGCAGTCGTCCGATATCCGCGAAGCTTACCGGCAATTATGCGGAAAGGGTGTAGCAGCCGGCCTGTGCCGTGACCAGGATGGCATCCAATTGTTTTATGTTACATCCCCCGAAGGGTTAACGATCCGTATTTCGGAAAAGGAGATGATTTCAGTTGGTTAATCACGAAAACGTTTCTCATACGGCTGCCGATATTCCGCTCGTGAATCGGGTCGCCAGCGTGTTTGTGCACGTGACGGATTTGCGCCGATCGGCAGAATGGTACAGCCGCTTGCTGGGTCTGCCGATGATGGAGGAACGCTTGAACGGCGGTCCCGTCTATTGGTTTGATTTTCAAGGCACGCATATGATTCTAGATTCGGATGCGGTGAACCGGGAAAATCCGGATTGGAACGAAGGGATGATGCCTCGCATCATGTTCGAAGCGAAGAATATCGACGATGCCTTCCGGTATGTCCGGGAGAAGGGCGGACAACCGATTTGTGAGCCGGAAAGGCACGGATCGATGGCATTTTTCAACTTCCGGGATCCGGAGGGGAACACGCATATGGCTTGCTGGGTTGATCAGAGGGATGCCGATCAGGCATTTAAGGGGCAAAGTCCGATCCAGCCGCGCATCGGCGGCGTTTTTGTCGATGTGAAAAATATGCGGGAGGCCGCCCGCTGGTATTCCGATCTTCTGGGCGTGCCGTATGACGATGCCGCTGCGGAGCAAAGGATTTATTCCGTTCCTGCGGCATCCGGTGCCGCGCTGCTGCTTGACCATAACCGTTATTTGAACCAGGAATCGTTTACGGAAGTGCTTTATTTCGAAACCGGCGATTTTGACGCCGCACGGACCTTTGCCCGGAATCAAGGATTTCAGTTTGCAGGCGAACCCTGCTATTTCCCTGATCTGAGCGAATTCGCCCTACTTGATCCGGACGGCAATCGTATTGTCGTCGCGCAAATGAATGAAGGAGGACTGTAACCTATGCCCAGACAAATCAGCAGTTCTTTAACCGTATTATCCGTGTCCGATTTGGCTCGCTCAAGGCAATATTACCGGGAGGTTCTCGGCTTCGACGTGACGGATTGGTGGGCCGAGCGGGACGGTTTAACCGGACTGGCCCTCAAGCTTCATCAGGCCCCGGATCCATCCGCCGTACATCCGAACCCGCCCGAACCGGGGGCGGAGCTCGGAATCGATGTTTCCGCATATGTCGACACTTGGGCCGCGCTGGACAGCCTTTACGAAGAATTCAAGTCCAAGGGCGCGACCATCGCCAAAGAGCCTGTCGTTTATCCGGACGGCGGACCATGGAAGGAATTTGTGATCGCCGATCCGGACGGGTATCATTTGGCGTTCGGAGGGATTGACGGCAGCCGCGCCCACTGCAGCATCGAACCCCATGTCCAAGCGGCATTTTTGTGGGTACGGGACTTAAACCGCGCGGTGGAACGTTATTCGAAGCTGATGGGGCTGGAGGTCAGGGAACGGGACCGTTTCGATCACCTGCACGTGTTTCATATGGATAACGGGGCGGATCTTATTTTGGATTCCAACGGGATGGAGGGCGTACCGATTCCCGAGCGGGGGCCGGTCCTCTTTCAACTGGGCACCTATAATATCGATAAAGCCGCAAAAGAAGCGGAGGAAATCGGCTTCGAAATCGTTTATGGCATTCAACGCCTTCCACAGGTTTCGTTTTTTAACATTCGGGATGAGGACGGGAACATCGTGATGGTTTGCCAGCAGCATGCGGGGGTGACGCCGTGAACGTGGAAATTGTAGAAAGGCCGGCAATAAAAGCCGCGGTTCTGCGGATTCCAAGAGACGGAAACCTGGTTCGCGAAGCTTGGGCCAAAGTAACCGCTTGGCTCGACGGACATCCGGCGGTGGCGGAGCGGGAGCACGGTTACGTCTTCATCCCGGAGTGGCAGTGGGCGACGGAAGTGACGACGTTGTGGGTAGGCATGGCGGTGCATCATTTCGACGGGCTGCCTGCCGAGCTTGAGGCGATCACCATCCCGGCCAAGCGGTTTGCAAAAATGACCGTCCAGGGGGACCGCACCCAAATGGAGGCGGCTTACGACGCCCTTTTCAAATGGTTTGCGGAAGGGACCTATGCAAGGGATACGCGTGAAGGCTCCTTCGGATTTGAAATGAACCGTCTCAATCCGATGAACCCGTTTGACATTCCGGCGGACGAGATCGACAGCTTCGATTTCGACATTTTCGCGCCGATTTTGAGCGAATCGAAGCTTCTCGTCCCGGACCGATATCCCGGAATCATGAACGTCGAGGTCCGCAAGGGTAGGGATCGCCGGATCGTCGGAGCGGAGACGTTCATCGACCAAAAAACGACAAAAGCGGAGCGGGCCATTCCGGCGTTTTGGGAAAGCGTCATGCCGCGGCTGCGGGAGATTGCGGATGTTAAACAGCCTTTGGCAACGATCGGATTGTACAGGTACGACCCTCCATTTGGACCTCATCAGGATTTTCGTTATGTTGCCGGGGTGGAGGTCGAGGCGCAGTCGAAGGCTCCGCTGCCGGAAGGGATGACGGAAGTGACGGTCCCGGAAAACGACTTCGTCGTCGTTACCTATCGCGGGAAAGCAAGCGGGCTCGGTCAGGTTTGGGATTATTTCCACGGTTTTTGGTTTCCGCAGCAGGCGGAATACGATGCCGTGGACGATTTCGAATTCGAGCGGCATGACGAACGTTATCTTGGCGCGGATGACGAACGTTCCTTATTTGAGATGCATTTTCCGGTCCGCCGGCGGGCGAAGGATAAACGTCTTACGGACAAAATCGTCGTGGATGAAAAGGGAGGGCATGTCCTCCAAGATCTGCGGGGGGAAAGGGTCCGGATGGCAAGCTTTCAGAACGCCGATCTTCACGGCATCGACATGCGGAGCAGCCGCCTGAGGCATGTGAACTTCGTAGGGTCCGAATTGGAGCATATCTATTTTGCCGGCGTTCATGTCGACGAAATTCAGATGGGCGGAACGGTATTCGAGCATATTCGGCGGCCGGAGGCCATCCAAAGCCGATTGGATGAGGAGCCCGGCACCGATGGGTGGGTTAACGTGGAACCGGTCGTTTTCAGGGACAGCGATCTCAGCACGGCCAGGTTCGAAGGGTGCAACCTAAGTGATGTTAACATTAACAACTGCCGCCTTGACGGGATGACCATCGACGGGATTCCCGTGACGGCTCTTTTGGAGCATTATTTGAAGTCTGGCGCTAAATAAACGCGATGTGAAAGGGGCGAATGTATATTGGGAATTCAACAGATCGGCAGCGTTTTTATTCCGGTAAGCCGACTGGAGCGGTCTATCGCTTTTTACTCCGAAGGACTCGGACTGCTTTGTCGGGGAATTGAAGATTGGGGCGAGGGGAAACGCGGGGCGACACTATTTTTTAATCCGCACCCCGAGCATGCGGCCCTGCTGACTTTAGCCGAAACCGGCGAGCCGATCGCCGTATCGACTAGAAATCTTTTTAATTTTAAATGCAGCGACGCCAGGGGGCTTCATGTCATGTTGCAAACCCAGGGATACCGGGTTTCGGAACTAGAAACATGGGATTCTCCATGGAATAGACATGTCATGTTTGACGTTTTCGATCCAGACGGTCATTTGCTCAATCTCATCGAAATGATTCCGATCGAAGTTTTTAAATGAGGGACTTATGCCACCATTCAGTGTACAAATCGGACGATCGGCGTTTCGTAATGAAGTTGCAAAACGTCGAGCCGAATATATGCTGTAAAAATGAATGCCATGGGCGACATCCGAAGTTAACGGACTTCGGGATGTCGTCCTTTTTTTCCTTGAGTGTCCTTCGGTCATATATACTCGCAAACTACATTTGTTTCCTTGACATTGTTCGCTGATCAAAATATAATCACAAACATAAAGTAATTTACTTACAAAATTATTGTTTGAATTTCGATCAGGAGGATCCAGTAACCATGACAAGAAAACAGGATATCGGCGCATTGTTTTTGCGGGTATTTTTAGGCGCTGCCTTTTTTATTCACGGACTTGCCAAGTTTCAAGGGGGCATCGGCAATGCTGCGGGATTCTTTGAAAGCTTGGGCCTGCCCGGGTTTGCCGCGTATGTTGTGGCAACGATCGAGCTTGTGGGCGGACTTGCCGTCCTATTGGGACTTGGAACGCGGTTGGTCTCGTTTTTGTTTGCCGTCATTCTGGCCGGAGCCATTGTCAAGGTGAAATTTGCCGCAGGTTTTTTGGGAAACGATCAGATGCCGGGGTATGAAATTGATTTGGCTCTGCTGATCATGTCCGTTTATTTCGTCATCGCCGGCTCACCGCTGTTCGCGTTGGACCGTTTGTTTTTCCGCTCGAAAGCAAAATAAATCAACCCGGAGGTCTCCATTCATGACGACATTTCATAGCAAACCCAACATTTTTGTAGGCCACGTTCATTTAAAGGTTTCGGATTTGGCTCGATCGCTTGCTTTTTATCGGCATGTGATCGGATTTCGCGTGTTGGAGCAATCGGAACGGAAGGCGGTCATGACGGCGGATGGCAAAACCCCGATGTTGACGATCGAGCAGCCGGAACAAGTTATGCCGAAACAACCGCGCACGACGGGTTTATATCATTTTGCGATTCTGCTGCCGAAGCGTTCGGATTTGGCATGCGTACTGCAGCATTTTATTCAGCATAAGATCCCGCTCCAAGGGGCGTCCGACCATTTGGTCAGCGAAGCCCTCTATTTGGCGGATCCGGACGGAAACGGCATCGAAATTTATGCCGACCGACCGTCCTCGTCATGGGCTTGGGGGAACGGGGAAATCGTGATGGATACCGTTGCCCTGGATATTCGGAATCTATTGCAGGAAGGGGCCGGGCAGGAGTGGAAAGGGCTTCCCGAGGGTACGCTCATGGGGCATATCCATCTGCATGTCTCTTTCTTGCAAGATGCGGAAGCATTTTATATCCAGGGGTTGGGTTTTGAGGTCGTATGCCGGCTAAGCAACCAGGCGCTATTTATTTCGACAGGCCAATACCATCACCACATCGGATTCAACACATGGAACGGCGTAGGTGCCCCAGCGCCCGCGGAAAACAGCGTCGGGTTGACCTCCTTCGATATCGTTTATCCGACCGAGGCGGCAAGAACGGCTGCGGTACAACGGCTGAAGTCTATGGGAGTTTCCGTCCAAGAAGACCGGGGCGCATGGATAACGGAAGATCCGTCCAAGAACCGGATGAGGCTTGTCCTCTGAGCCGGGCATTCGCTTATGAGGCTGAAAAAATATGAACTTCTTTCAAACCCATCGTTAGGCAGGGGCCTGACGGTGGGTTTTTGCTTTTAGCCTAGCTTGGCAGCCATGTGCGGTACGGGATCAGACTCATTCGAACAACGCTTCGCTGAAGGACATCAAAAATATGTTTGCCAAAAAATAAAAGGATTGAATTCATGGAAAAGGTCCTTTACAATAAAACCCAATAAACTACCATACTAGTTATACTAGTATCCTAATGAAACTATCGGAGGAAAGTTGCACTCAATAACTACGTACGAATCAAGGAGGGGAAAACTTGGACATCACCGTACAGGACGTGATTGATCAACTTCCTGCGGCAGCGGGACGGCTTGAGCCTACGGTCGACCGCATCGTTGCAGGCAGCGGGCAAGCGGCCGTCCGCGGCATCGCCGTATCGTTCGTCGCTTCCTGCGAAGCCATTCGGGAAGCGGCGTCGCTGGGAGCCAATTTGTTCATTTCCCATGAAGGCGTATTTTACCGCCATCAGGAAGGCGGGAAGGGGGCGGATGGCCACAGCCGGGTAAAACAGGTGAAGGAGAGTTTCATCGAATCGGCAGGCATGACCATCTACCGTTATCATGATCATCCGCACCGGGTCAGCCCCGACCTGATCACCCGGGGGCTGCTGCGCGCACTGGATTGGGAGCGGTATGAGCACAAATACGTTGAGGCCGCGGCTGTGGTGACCCTGCCTGAAGCGCGTCGGGGCTGCGATATCGCCTTCCATGTCAAAAGCAGTCTTCATCTACCGTACCTACGCGCGGCAGGCAGCCTGGAATCCGCCTGTCAAACCATCGGTATCGCCGTAGGATACCGGGGAGGCAGTGAGATCGCCGTTCCTCTGTACGAGAAGGAACATGTCGATCTCCTGCTTGCAGGGGAAGGCCCCGAGTGGGAAACGCCCGAATACGTCCGGGACGCAGCCGCCCAAGGATGCGGCCGTTCGCTCCTTTTGCTCGGGCATGCAGCCAGCGAAGCGCCGGGGATGAAGCTGCTTTCGGAGATGATCGGAGAACGGTTTCCGGGCATACCGGTCCATTTCATCAACACCCCGACGCCGCTGCAAATCATGTAAAATAGGAATAAATGAAGCGATTGCAGAAAGAGGTTACCGTATGTCAACTGAGCAAAAGATTAAGGGATCGACCCGCGCGTATTCCTATAACTTGCTAAAGGAAAGGATTCTTCATCTGGAGCTTGAGCCTGGAACGAAAATTTCGGAAAAAGAGATCGCGGACGAGCTGAACGTCAGCCGGACGCCCGTCCGGGAAGCGTTCATGAAGCTGGCGGAGGAGGAATTGCTCGATATTATTCCGCAAAGCGGCACCGTCGTCTCCCGGATCAACCTGAAGCATGTCGAGGAAGGACGTTTTATCCGGGAAAAAATCGAGAAGGAAATCGTGGCGCTGGCATGCGAACAATTCGGGGAACAATACCGCTTTCGCATGGAAGCCAACATCGTGATGCAGGATGTCTGCGCTTCGCAAAACAATTATTACAAGCTGTTTGAGCTGGATGAGGAATTCCATCAAATTTTGTTTGAAGCGACGGGAAAAGAGCGGACCTGGAAAATGCTCCAGCAGTTGAATATCCATTTTAACCGGCTCCGGCTGCTTCGACTGTCGAAAGATTCCAATTGGGGCAACATCATTGAGCAGCATAAAGAAATTTACCGTTTGATCGTAGGGAAAGAGATGGAGCAGGCCATGCAAATGATGGAGAATCATCTGCGGCTGGTCGTGATCGAGCAGGATATGTTGAAGGAAAAGTACCCGCATTACTTTGTCTAAAGGGAAGAGAGAAGCGAAAGGGGAACGAACATCATGCTTGCAATAAACAACGAACTTCCTTATTCGGCCGCCGACCGATGCTGGCTGAGGTACGCAAGGAATGAATCCCTGCAAGAAATAAGGTGTTTGAAAAGGGTGGCGGTCTACGGTACGTCGGAACAGTTCGCTACTGCGGTGCGGGAGCTTGCTTTCGGCCTTGCGGAAATGACCGGGACGACGCCGGAAATGACCGACGATCCGGATGGCGTGGAAACGAACGTGATCCGGTTGGTCCAATTCGATGAGGCTTTGCCGCAGCGGCTGCAGGAGCTTGTGCCCCGACAAGCGCTGAATGAAGAAGGGTATGCGATTCAGACGATCGCCGAAAACGGGGGAGAATCGATCGTCATATCCGCAAAATCCGGAAAAGGCGTGCTATACGGCACATTCCATTTGCTGAGGCTCTTGCAAACCGGCGATTTGGGCGGCAGCCTGAACATCCTCGAAAATCCGCGCAACGGGCTGCGCATGATGAACCACTGGGACAACATGGACGGCTCGATCGAGCGCGGATACGCCGGCGGATCGATCTTTTTCAAGGATAACGAATTTATTCGGGACCGGGCGCGGATCAAGGATTATGCGCGGCTCATGGCTTCCATCGGAATAAACGGCGTGGCTATCAACAACGTTAATGTCCACCATACCGAAACGCTGCTGATCACGCCCCGTTTTTTGCCGGATGTGTCGGCGGTGGCCGAAATCTTCCGCGGTTACGGAATTGCTTTGTTCCTCAGCATCAATTATGCCAGCCCGATCCAACTGGGGGCGCTGGATACGGCCGATCCCCTCGATCCCGACGTGCGGGCATGGTGGAAGGAAAAAGCCCGCGAAATTTACGGATTTATCCCCGATTTCGGCGGTTTTGTCGTGAAGGCCGATTCGGAACACCGGCCCGGTCCTTTTACCTACAACCGGACGCATGCGGACGGATCGAACATGCTCGCGGAAGCGCTCGAACCTTACGGCGGCATCGTAGTTTGGAGATGTTTCGTCTATAACTGCCTTCAGGATTGGAGAGACCGTACGACCGATCGGGCCCGCGCCGCTTATGATCACTTCAAACCGCTGGACGGCCAATTCAAGAAAAACGTCGTGTTGCAGATCAAAAACGGGCCGATGGATTTTCAGGTCAGGGAGCCGGTCTCCCCGCTTCTCGGCGCGATGCCGGAGACCAACCAAATGGCGGAGTTCCAAATTACGCAGGAATACACGGGTCAGCAAAAACATCTTGCGTATCTCGTCCCGCAGTGGAAGGAGGTGCTCGATTTCGATACGTTCACGCGGGGCGAAGGATCGGAAGTGAAGAAGGTCGTCGCTGGGGAAACGCATCCTTATGCACACTCCGGAATGGCCGCGGTCATTAACGTGGGAGACGATCCGAACTGGACCGGGCATACGCTGGCGCAGGCGAATCTTTACGGCTTCGGGCGGTTGGCGTGGAATCCGGATTTGACGGAAGAGGCGATCACGGCGGAGTGGATCCGGCTCACTTTCGGCACGGATGAAACGGTCTGCCGAGCGCTCCGGTCCATGTTAAAGGACTCCTGGCGCATCTATGAAAGCTATACGTCGCCGCTTGGGATCGGATGGATGGTGAACCCCGGGCATCATTACGGCCCGAACGTCGACGGCTACGAGTACTCCGTGTGGGGAACGTACCATTATGCCGATAGCCGGGGAATGGGCGTCAATCGTACCTTGAAAAACGGAACCGGGTATACATCTCAATATGCCAAAGAAAACATGGAGCGTTACGAGTCGCTGGAGTCCTGCCCGGACGAGCTGCTGCTCTTCTTCCACCACGTTCCATACACCCATGTGCTTCATTCCGGCAAAACGGTCATCCAGCATATTTACGACAGCCATTTTGAAGGGGTGGAAGGTGTGGAGGCATTCATCGGACTCTGGCGCGAACTGGAAAGGTACATCGATGCGGAGCGCTATGAAGCGGTGTTGGAACGGCTTCGGATCCAGCTTGCGCATGCCAAGGAATGGAGAGACGTTGTCAACTCGTACTTTTACCGCAAATCCGGCATTGAGGATCAGTACGACCGTCGGATTTATTAAGCTGGTCGACGACTCTATTTTAGGCAGGAGGAGAAGGCTGTGATTGAAACGACGATGGAATCGGGACTTCGGAGCAGAATCGTCATGCCGTTTAACGCTGAATAGCGTTTTGCTCTCGGAAAAATCAGGATGCAGGAACCGCGTTTGGCTGAACGCGGCGCCCTGCATTTTTCTTTTGAGCCGAGGAGCTAGATCCGACATAAAATAGACAACTCTTATTTTTCTCGTTTTTTTGTGGAAAGTTGAACCATTTTTTCCGGTGAAACGTACTAGTTTATGAGATTCGTATCAAAAGGAGGCTCTTTCATGGGGAAAAAAAGGTTCATCTGGCTGCTCGCCGCCGCAATTGCGCTGACTCCGCTCGTTCCGACAGCGGCGCTGGCCGCCAAAAGCAAGGCCGTTGTATCGGTTCAGGGCTTGGAGAAATTCGCTGCCGAAAAAGCGGCGCTGCTCACCGAAAAATACGGGACGACCAGCGTCCAATATGCACTCATTGACGGCGGCAATCTATTGGCTTCGGGGCAAACTGGCCTCAACGACAAGGCTGGGAAAATACCATTGACCAAGGATACGTTGTACGGCATCGGCTCCACGAGCAAAATGTTTACGACGGCGGCCGTAATGAAGCTTGTCGATGAGGGGAAAATCGATCTGGATGCCCCGCTTGTGCAGTACATAACGGATTTCAAAATGAAAGACGAACGGTATAAGCAGATCACGCCGCGCATGCTGCTGAATCATTCCTCAGGTTTGCAGGGCTCCAGCTTGGGCAATTCCTTTCTGTTCAATGACCAGGACACGTATACGCATGATACGCTGCTGAAACAGTTATCCGTGCAGCGGCTAAAAGCGGATCCGGGGGCCTTTTCGGTTTACTGCAACGACGGGTTTACGCTGGCCGAAATTCTTGTCGAAAGAGTCAGCGGCATGACATTTACTGCATTCATCCGTCAAAATTTTACCGAGCCGTTGTCCATGAACCATACGATAACTTCGCAGGATGTCATGGAACCCGGCAAATTTGCCGGGCTTTATTACCCGGGATTCGATACGCAGCTTCCGAATGAAACGGTCAACGTGATCGGCACGGGCGGCATCTATTCCACGGCGGAGGATTTGGCGCGGTTCTCGCAAATTTTCACGGGACAGCAAAAGGGCATCCTCACCGACAAGTCGGTTCAAGCCATGCAGCAGGAGGAATACAAAAGGGGATTGTGGCCGAAAGACGCCGACAATTCCGTCGATTTCGGGCTTGGCTGGGACAGCGTAAGGCTGTACCCGTTTAACGATTATGGCATCAAGGCACTGACCAAAGGCGGGGACACCATCTTGTACCATGCCTCGCTGGTTGTGCTGCCGGAGCAGAATATGGCCGCCGCCGTGTTGTCCTCAGGCGGAAGCAGTTCGACGAACCAGATGATGGCTACCGAGCTGCTGCTTCAAGCGCTAAAAGAGAAAGGGACGATCAAGGAAATCAAGCCGGAAAAATCGTTCGGCAAGCCGGTCAAAGCGGATATGCCGGGCGATGTTAAGAAATACGCGGGGTATTACGGTTACCTCAACCAACAAATCAAAATCGCCATTCAAAACGGGGAGCTTACGCTTTCGGTGCCGAACACGCCTGGTCTTCCGGAGCAAAAATTCATATATACGGCGGACGGCACCTTCGTGAATCCTGAAGGCACTGCGAAGCTTGCGTTTGTTACGGAGAAAAACGGACGCACCTATCTATGGGACAGGGAATACACCAGCATCCCGGGATTAGGGCAAGTGGCCGTGTCCACTTATATGGCGGAGAAGCTTGAGGATCACCCGATTGCGAAGGATGCGGAAAAAGCTTGGGCGAAAAGAGAAGGTCAGGAATTCTATCCGATCAACGAAAAATTCAGTTCGCTCATGTACATGCTAAAGCCGACGGTTAAAATCACTCGCTCTAACGACCTGAAAGGATATTTCGGAGCAAATCAAATTTCCGGTCCGGACACAGCGGCTAGCCAGGTGCAGATTCCGGCCATGGGCGGCCGGGATACGGCCGAATATCATTTCTTTAAAGAAAACGGCAGCGAATATCTGGAAGCGGCCGGAAGTTTGTATGTCAGCGGGGACAAGATAAAAGCGCTCTATAAAGGGAAGCAGTCCACGGTAACGATTCAGCCCGACGGTTATGCCAGATGGTTTACCGTTCCGGAGGGAGCAGCCGGCAAAACCATGAGCGTCAACATGCCGGAACAAGGTTCCTTTGCGGTATATGACGAAACGGGGACCTGCGTGAACTTCACGGTCATCAGCGGCAAGAGCGATGCCGTTCTGCCGAAAAACGGAGTGGTCGTATTTGCCGGAGAAGCGGGCTCGACGTTTAACATTGCGTTGAAAGAGCAATAATTTATAAAATTTCGTTCTTTGAACGGCGGGATCCCGGACGACTCCGGGATTCCCGCCTTTTTCGCTTCATACGTCATTGTGTTGATGCGCTTCTTAATCCGGTGCGTTTGAAACATCCGCTTCCCTCGAGCGTATGTTACAATGACGAAGGTTCGGCCGTTATGAGGGGAGGAACAATAGTTTTGGCAACAGTGTTGGCATCAGTACATAAAAACAACGGCAGAGGTTCGCGAGAGCCGCAGGACAGAAACAAAAACAAGCGTAAATCGCCAAAGGAGAGCTTGGCTAGCCGGTTTTGGTTTGGATTTTTAAAAACGGTTGGATTCATTGTGCTTCTTGGCGCGATTTTGCTTTATTGGAATTCGGCCAGGTTAACGTCGATCATATTAAATTCCCGTCCGGTCGAGAAACTGACCGCCGATACGACGGGGATGGTCAGGCTTGAAGGGACGGCCGAGGGCGAGGCTGCGTATACGGATGAAGGCAGGCTTCGCAAACGTTACGCGCTGCTTCAGAAGGAAATGTTCAACTGGCAATGCAGTAGAGGAGGATGCTCGTACAAGCTGAATAAAGACGAAAAGCCCTCGGTTTGGGGTACGCTGAAGATCAACGGGGTATCCGTTCAATCCGACGAGTTCCGCTTTTATGCCGACTGGCTGCCTTTGGATAATACGACGGTTCCCTTCGAGCAAGTATCCAAAATTTATGATGAAGGTTCTTCCCGGCCGCTTCTCATCGAAAAACCCAAATCAACCGCATACGGGTACTACGCCGTCTCGCCGGGCGACCGGGTGACGGTCATCGGCCAGGCTCAAAACGGCCGTTTGGAGCCTTTTAACCTGCCGGGCGAAGACGAGCGGCGCGTCATCTTGATCGGATCGAGCGTTGACCGGATGGTCTCATACGAACGGAAAAACCAAACCCTCTATTTGATTTTGGGCGCGGTTGTCGCGCTCATGCTGCTGCCTGTAGTCGTCGGGTGGATTCGAAAATTGTTCCGGAGGTTCGCGCGAACCTGAACTTAGGCCATGCCTGCAAAAGATAAAGGACTTTCTCCAGCGGAACATGCGGAAAACGCTCCGGTTGGGAGAAAGTCCTTTTTTGAGGATATAAGAACGTATAAGTTTCGAAGTGATTGCTTCCTTAATATCTCAAGAAAAATTTCCGCTAAGCGCGGTCTGTCTTCTGTGAAAGCACGTCGATAGACGTTTTCTTATTTTCCTGAAAGATATCGTTTAAGGTACGCGAGCTTCTTTCCTTATGTACCTGTCGTCAACCGAAGGAAGTCAAGACGCTCTGTTCGACGATTTCCCTGAGCTCGGCCTTGTGGGCGGCATACTGCTCGGGCGTAATGCTTCCGCTCTGAAGGCGGTCATCCAACTGCTTGGCTAGCTGCGAGACTTGAAGATCGATGACATCATTGATATCTCCGCCTTGTTCGGCCGCGATATCATGCAAGGATTTGCCTTCGTACAAAGATTCATACAGTTCTTCGTCGGATGATTGGTTGAGTGCTTCAAGCAGATCGTCTTTTTCTGAATTGCCTGTAGAAAAAGACCATTTTAGTGCCGGGCATGCGCTTGTGATGGAGCCGCTTAACGCGGTGCTTCCGAAAGACATAATCACTACCATCGTTCCGACAATCATCACTCGCTTTATGTTCATGGTTAAAATCCTCTTTTCCTGTTTTTTGGTGCGTGTCGTAGTCGTTAGGTTATGGGTGTGAGAGTTTCAGCCTAATGTCATTGTAAACGAGAAACCTGAGGATAACCTTAATTGTTCTTTAAGATTAAATTAAGTTCACTCCCGAAGTATCGAAAAAATCCCGTTTCCGCTTCATCCAGCACTTTTTGTGCCTGCTCACTCAGCATTCCAGCTATGAGCAACCGGATCAGTTGTTGCTTGCTCTTATATCCGTCAGAAACGGTGGCCAACATTGGAGTTGACTTTGACACTATGTCAACGTTTTAAGATGGGAGGGAAAGGAGATGAGTCATATAATGACGGATAAGACGCAAAGGGGAAACTCGGAAAGTGATGAAGGAAAAAGAGACAACGACAAGCATCCTCCCGTGACCGTTATCGGCCTCGGCCCGATGGGACGAGCACTGGCCGGAGCTTTTCTGAAGGCAGGCCATCCGACGATCGTCTGGAACCGATCGCCCGGCAAAGCCGAGGCGCTTGCCGCTCAAGGGGCAGTCCTGGCGAATACCGCCGCCGAAGCCGCTGCGGCAAGTCGGCTGACGATCGTGTGCGTCCGGGATTATGACGCCGTGCACGAAATCGTCGAACCGATCGGCGAAAGCTTAAGTGGACGGGCATTGGTGAATCTGACATCCGATTCGCCGATTCGCGCACGCCAAACGGCCGAATGGGCGGCCGGGCACGGAATTGATTACCTTGACGGAGCGATCATGACGCCAATTACTACGATCGGACAGAATTCGGCCACCGTATTGTACAGCGGAGCCAAGGCGGTCTTTGAAGCTAATCGTTTAATCTTGTCAAGGATCGGCGGTGCTTCCGTATATCTCAGCGAAGACGCGGGCCGGGCTGCCGCATACGATGTATCGCTTTTGGATATTTTCTGGACGGCGATGAGCGGTTACATTCATGCGCTCGCTTTGGCAAAAGCTGAAAACATCTCAGGGAAAGAGCTGCTGCCTTTCGCACAAGGCATTAGCGGCATTCTTCCGAATATCATGGCCGCACTGGCCGAGCAAGCGGATCAAGGGCAATATCCGGGAGACAGCTCCAACCTGCTTTCGGCAGCCGCAGGATTGCAGCATATCATTGATACGGCGCTTGCTCACGGCATCGATACCAGCGTACTGATCGCGGCTAACCATATCGCAAGGCGAGCGATCGACGCAGGCTACGGAATGGAAGGATTTGCCCGTTTGACCGAAGAGCTTCGGAAAAAATAGGTATGACCATATCGGAAAAGTCCGGCCCATAAGAGGGGCCGGACTTTTCCGTATCAAATCCGCTCATGTAGATGCGCCTCTTTGTTCCATTGAACCGCCCGTTTTGGCCATGATTGCCTGCCGGATTTTCATTTGTTCTATGCGTTGATCTAACCGCTTCTGTACTGCGGAAAGGGATTGGATTTGATTGGCGATTTCGGCCCGTTTTTCCTCATAGGCTTCAAGCATTTCCACGCAGAACCCATCGTTGTCGGTATAAGCATCGTAATCATCATGGCACTTCAATATTTCAAGAATTTCCTTCGTCGACATGCCGAGCTTCAAATAAATTTGGATCGTATTGATCCGTTTGATGTCGGCCTCGTCGAATTCCCGATAATCGTTTTCCAAACGTTTGGCGGAAAGCAGATTTTTCTTTTCATAATACCGAATTGATCGGGCGCTTACGCCGGTTGCTTTGGAAATTTGGCTTATTTTCACTGGAATTGCCCCTTCCATAAGGAGAATCTGAGGCTAATTATATCGTACACTTCCCTTGATGACTACGATATCTTTCTCTTTCAAGTGTCCGTGATTCTTCCAGCCTTTAAGGGAAATTTTTCGCAGGCGGAAATATGCAGGTAATGACATAGAAATGTATGATACAATGGGATTTATTGGAGCTATTAAACATTGGTCAATTCATGGAAAGGGAGAGGTGCACACGTATGTCGAAAATTTTATCCCGCGCGGAAGTGGCAGTAGAAACTACATGGAATTTGAACGATATTTTTCCGACCAAAGAGGCTTGGGAAAATGAAATGCAGGCGGTGGAACAGGATATCTCCTCCGTTGCAAAATTTGAAGGAAAGCTCGGCGAAGGAGCGGATACGCTGCTGGACTGTCTTCTTGCCCAGGAAGAACTTCAGGGCAGAGTCAGCCGGACCTCGGCTTATGCGCATCTGCTTCTCTCCGGAGACAGCATCGACCCCGAAAACCAGATCAATGCCGCCAAGGCGCGTGATTTGTCTTCGCTGGTGGTCACGGCCCTGTCATTTATCAAATCCGAAATTATCGCACTCCCTGACGGAATGATCGAAGAGTACATAAAAGAACAACCAGCGCTCCGGGATTTCGAACGCAGCCTCAAGCTGCTGTTGCAAACCAAACCGCACAGATTGACGCCGGAAACGGAAAAGGTACTTGCATCGCTGGGCGAGGTTTTAGGAGCGCCATACCGCATCTATGAACGCAGCAAGCTGGCAGACATGACGTTCCCTGCAGCCAAAGACGGTCAAGGGCAGGAAGTGCCGGTATCGTTTGCGCTTTATGAAAACAAGTACGTCGAATCGCCGGACACCGTTTTGCGCCGCAATTCGTTTCAAGTTTTTAGCGAAACGCTGCATAAATACCGCAATACGTTTGCGGAGACGTACGGCACCGAAGTGAAACGGCAGGTGATCGAATCGCGCCTGCGCGGATATGACTCCGTGACAGACATGCTGCTGACGCCGCAGCAGGTGACGAAAGAAATGTACAACAATGTGCTGGACATTTTGCAGCAGGAGCTTGCGCCTCATATGCGGAAATATGCCGCTCTAAAGAAGCGGGTGCTTCAATTGGACGAAATGACGTTCGCCGATTTGAAGGCGCCGCTCGACCCGGAATTCAGCCCGGCCATTTCCTTCCAAGAGGCGGGGGAATTGATCAAGGAAGCATTGTCGATTCTAGGTCCGGAATACGGGGAAATCGTTTCGGCCGCATTCCGCGACCGTTGGGTGGATTACGCGGATAACGCAGGAAAAAGAACGGGGGCATTTTGCAGCTCCATACCGGGAGTCCATTCTTATATTCTGATCAGCTGGGCGGACAGTATGAGAGGCGCGTTTACAATGGCCCATGAAGTGGGGCACGCCGGCCATCTGATGCTGGCGGGCAAATACCAGCGGATAACGAACTATAGACCTTCCCTGTATTTTATCGAAGCTCCGTCGACGATGAATGAGCTCCTGCTTGCGGATCATCTCTTGACACGTTCCGACGATCCGAGAATGCGCCGTTGGGTAATTTCCCAGCTTCTCGGCACGTATTACCACAACTTTGTCACCCATTTGCTCGAAGGAGAACTTCAGCGCCGGGTCTACGATCTTGCTTCGCAAAACGTCCCGATTACGGCCGTGAAATTATGCGAACTGAAGGGAGACATTTTGGCTTCGTTCTGGGGAGAGGATGTCATGATCGACGACCATGCCAAGTTGACCTGGATGCGTCAGCCGCATTACTACATGAGCTTGTACCCTTATACGTATGCGGCGGGACTTACCGCTTCTACCGCGGTAGCCAAGCTGATCCGGGAAGAAGGGCAGCCTGCGGTGGATCGTTGGCTCGAAGCGTTGAAGGCCGGCGGCTCCATGAGCCCGCTCGATTTGATGAAGCTCGCAGGGGTGGATATGTCGAAACCGGAACCGATCCGAAACGCCGCGGCTTATGTCGGATCGCTGATTGATGAGCTCGAGCGTTTGTTTTAAACATGACTGACAGCTGCTGAAGTGATTGGAAAAAGATGAAGGCGGGAACCCGGGGTTCCCGCCTTCAATCTAGAGCTTCCCGGAAGCCCTTCTGTAACGCATGACTTTCCTATACATCGACTTATCCTTTAATTTGTTGAATATAAAAGGATCCGGATTCGTGTTCACTTCGATAATCCATGGCGTCCAAGAATCGTCGAATCCAACATCCAATCCGATTTGCCTGATCCCGGGGTATTTTTTGTGGAGGTGTTTTGCCGTGGATACGCCAAGTTTGGTCAAGCGATGTATGACTTTATTCATATCACTGCCGGAGAGATGGGCGGTAAGTAAAGGTTTGACATCCATGGGCGTGCCCCCGCTGTGATAATTCGTCACGATTTTTCCGGGATGCGCCACTCTGCCAATGAGACCGGTCGTTTCCCATTCCCTTTTGGGGCTTAGCTGTACCATGACCCGTATATCAAAACGCCTTTTATTATACTTCAACAAATGAATGCCTTTTTGAATGAGATAACTTTTCTTCCCCGTTACATTCCGAATCGAGTTGTGCAAGCTTTCATAGTCCCCAAAGGTTCTTTCCGTCGTCCCCGTTTGGTATTTGTACGCACCGGAATTCAGGCGCTGCACGCGCATAACCCCTTTGCCGTAAGTCCCGACCTCGGGTTTCGCGTAGACCATTTTGTAAAGCTCCAGCATTTTCTTCAGTGTAGGTTTACTGAATCTGCGAGTATCCGGAATAAACGGTTTCACCTCATTGCTTGTCAGGAGTGCCTTTGTTTTCGTCCATTTACTCAATAAAAATCTGCGCGGCTTTCTTTCGCTCATACCCATCGATCCCTCCAAATCCAACGTATGCAGCTTGATTTCGCATTGTATGCTGTATTCGCCTTGCCCGAACAGGGAATTCGTACAAATCATGCACAAATAGACTATAGGTATAACGATCCGTAAAAAAGGCCGGCAACAAGTGAATGGGACTGTACCTGTCTTAAATGATTGAATACTTATAGTTAGTGTTAGAGCAGTATTTGTGGCAAAAAGGGAGAGGGAAACATGAATATATTGATTGTCGCACCGGAGCGAATACCCGTTCCCGGCAATGGGTCGGTAGAGATTTGCATACTTGCCATTGCCAAGCAGCTGGCCCAAAATCATAAGGTAACCGTCGTCAGCAGAGCTTCAAAGGGGCTTCCGGCTCAAAGCAACGCAGGCGGAGTCAATATCGTCAGGGTTCGATCAGGCAGTTCAAAGGTTTATCTTGCTTCGGTTCTTCGCTTTATTCAAGGGAAGGATTATGACGTCATCCAGGTTGACAATCGTCCCCAATACATGGCATCTATCCAAAAGGCATTCCCAACCATGAAGGTCACGTTGTTTCTGCATTCGCTCACGTTTGTTCCGCCGACCAAGCATGTCGCCAAACTGTTAGGGTATGCCGATCTGATCATTGCAAACAGCATTTCGCTGAAACAAAAATTAACAAACCGTTTTCCCGATGTGGCCCCAAAAATTCGGGTCGTTGAGCTTGGCGTCGATACGAATCGGTTCCGCCCCGTAACCGAGGCCGATCGTTCCCAATACAGGAAAAAGTTCGGCATAGGCGATAGGTATACCGTTCTGTTTGTCGGTCGCATCATTCCGCAAAAAGGGGTACACGTATTGCTGAAAGCGGCAGGCCTTGCCAGGAAAGAAGTTCCTCTTCAAGTGGTCGTTGCCGGGCGTTGGAGCGTTTCATACATGAGGCATCTCAGGGCTTGGGCATCCAAGTCAAGCGTGCCTGTAAGATGGATCGGCCAACAAAAACATTCGGAAATTCATAAGGTATATCAGATCGCGGACTGTTTGGTATGCCCCTCCCAAAAACATGAAGCTTTTGGACTCGTGAATGTCGAAGCTATGGCCTCCGGATTGCCTGTGATCGCTTCAAATATCGGA
Organism: Paenibacillus sp. VCA1; assembly: GCF_031583795.1. Classification (NCBI taxonomy): domain Bacteria; kingdom Bacillati; phylum Bacillota; class Bacilli; order Caryophanales; family Paenibacillaceae; genus Paenibacillus; species Paenibacillus sp. VCA1. The sequence continues at coordinate 542,141 of NZ_JAVLSX010000004.1, forward strand.
GGAATTTCCGAAGCTGTGATCCATGAGCGCAACGGTTTTTTGGTGGATGAATACTCGCGTCCCGAAAGATTTGCGGAATATTTGATCCGACTCGGGAAAAACAAGGAACTTGGGCGTAAAATGGGAGCCAACGGAAGAATCGGCGTCATGCAGAACTTCACTTGGCAGCAAACGGCCGACAAGCTCGCTTCGCTATATCAATGATAGAAAGGCTGAAGGGTTGGCGCCCGATGAGCGACTTAACATCCAATTTTAATAGAAGGATTATTGACATTGGAGTCATTATTTGATGCTGGAGCGGGATGACTTCGCGAAGCGTTAAAAGGGAAGATTCATCCCCGACGGTTGGCAAAAGAATACGTTTGCAAGTATCATTGCAAGGAGGCGGCGGAACAAGCCGAACAGCATTTTTCCGCCGTTTTCCGAAACCGTTCGTTTCCCGAACATATCGATGAATTTAGGATCAGCCAAAATCTGACGGAGGATGGCAGCTTCAGCGGATTATGCAATCGGAGCCGGTTCTGATTCACGGTGCGGACGAATACGAGTTTTCGGTTTTGCACGCGGCAGTGATGACGGACAACGAAGTCATGGTGGAATTTTTAATAAAACATGGGGCTGATGTCCATGCAAAAAATGACGAGGGCATAACGCCGCTGCATATCGTTTTGTATCCTGAAATCGCTTCTCTGCTCATTCGGCATGGGGCGGATGTCAATGCCGCAGAGGATGACGGGAGCACGCCGATTCACGCGCAGGCGTCCGACGGGGAGGAAAGGCTGGATGTCGTCGAAGTGCTCCTGCAGCACGGGGCGGATCCATCGCGCCTGAACAAAGATGGTCAAACCCCGCTCGACATCGCCAAAAGCCGCGAGGAAAACGAGATGATCGAGCTGCTAACCTCGGTTTCGGAACGGTAAAGATTTGCTCGCTGTTATGAGCGGCTGGGGTTGCCATTGTATTATGTGTTATGATGTGCCAATAGACCTCGAGAAAGGATGTTTCGCGGTGGATAAGCATTTTCAAATCGGTTACGAGCCTCCCGAAGCGGAGGAATACGTCAACCTTCGGATTAAGTCGGGCCTCAGCGGCAAGGATATCGAAGCTTCCCGCAGGGGGCTGCCCAATTCCTTGTTCGTCGTTACGATCAGGATGGAAGGGGAATTGATCGGCATGGGCAGGGTCATCGGCGACGGCGGCTGCATGTTCCATGTCGTGGATATTGCCGTGTCCCCTGAACATCAAGGCCAAGGGCTGGGTAAACGAATCATGTCGGAAATTACGGCCTATTTGGACCTACATGCCACGAAAGGGGCTTACGTCAGCTTAATGGCCGATGTGCCGGCCGATCGGCTGTATCGGCAGTACGGCTTCGAATACGGCGCCCCGGCATCCGTAGGCATGTACAAAAAATACAATTGACGGGAGCTGTTTTACTGGCCGAGAAATAATGGCTATAAAAAAACACTCCCGACCGCAGCAGGAGAGCGTATGGTACGATGATAACAAATCGGATTCGGAGATATTTTACTGTTTCACATTTTTGTGGGATCAATTACTTTAAAGTAACATTTTGGAAGGAGCGGCCGCAATGAAGGTCGGCTTTTTAATTATCGATATGCAGACGATCCACCTTGAGAATTTGGATAACAAAATTATTAACCGGGCTTGCGAATATATCAACTATGTTTCGGATGTGCTTCGCCGGAACGGTCATGTTGTCGTACATGTCCAAGACATTGAAGGCATGGACGAATCCAATAAGGATTTATTTCGAACCATTCCGGAAATCCGGGTTGACGCTAAGGACTTGATTCTAACCAAAGAACACTCGAGCGCATTTTGGAAGACGGATTTGGAACGAACGTTATCGGATCAAAACGTAGAGCTGATCATCATTTCCGGATTCGCCGCAGAACAGTGCGTATTGTTTACTTACAACGGAGCCGTTGAAAGAGGGTTTAAACCGGTTATGTTGCAAAATGGAATTTTAAGCAATTCCCCTGATGTGATCACAACGACCTATCGGGACAGGAATGTGATTTCTTACCCCGTCGTTGAATATTTAATCCATAAATAAAATCGGGAAAATAAACGGCCTCCAATTCATTATTGACTGAACGATCCGGAAATGATAATATTCAGTTCACGAAGGAAAGGAGGCTTTGAGCTGATTGTTTTAGACTGAACAGTCCGATAAGTTTGATCGACTTGCTGATTGCATGAAGAGATATAGAAAAGAGGTATCATTTACATGGCAAGAAACAAGGAATTCGATACGACCCTTGTCCTGCATAAAGCGATGGAAGTGTTTGGACATTACGGGTACGAAGGCACATCATTGCAAACCTTGCTTGACGGACTGGGGATCGCCCGCCAAAGTTTGTACGACACTTACGGTACGAAAAAAGATTTGTTCATCAAAGCGGTCAGACATTACGTTAACGAAAAGTCATCCGGGGTCGTAGCCCATTTGGAAGGTGGGGAGTCCGTAAAAAAAGCGATCGCCGAAATTTTTCGAACGATCGTGTCCGTGCTTCAGGATGAAGAGCGGCGCAGGGAATGTATGATTTTGCACAGCGCCATCGACCAAATCCCCCATGACCCGGACATTGCGGCGCTGTTTGAGCAAGACCGGTCACGTTTGGAAAAAGCGTTCCATGAAGCGCTGGTCCGCGCTCAAAATCAAGGGGAGATTAGCGTTGGCAAGGACCTGCACATGCTGGCGCGGTATTTGTACCATGCAAGATATGCGATGACGCAAGCGGCTAAACTAATGAACGATCCCAAGGAATTGGAGGAGATCGCCGCGGTTACGCTTTCGGTGCTGGATTGATGAAGCGTTGTTTGACGCTTCCCCTCATTCGGCTATTTCGGATCGATTGGTCAAAAAATCTAAATAAATCGGACTGTTTGGTCTATAATTGATAAAAGGGAGAGTTTGCATGAATACAAGCAGGCATAAAGGTTTGGCGCTTATGATTCTCGCCGTATCCCAACTGATGTTGGCGTTGGATTACACGATTGTTTTTGTGGCATTGCCTTCGCTCGGAGCGGATTTAGGGTTTTCTGCCAATCATTTGCAGTGGGTCGTCAGCGCCTATTCGCTCGTGTACGGCGGATTTTTGTTGTTGGGAGGAAGATTGTCCGACATGTTGGGGCGGAGGCGGATGTTTATGATCGCCATTGCGCTCTTTGGCGTTGGTTCGCTCATCGGCGGTTTGGCGAGCTCCCAAGTGTTGCTCATTGTTGCCAGAGGGTTGCAGGGACTCGGCGGGGCGCTTCTGTCACCGTCAACGCTGTCGCTGATCATGTCCAATTTTGACGAAGGTGCGGAGCGTAACCGGGCGATGAGCATTTGGGCGGCGATGGGAGGCGTGGGCCTGTCCCTCGGATTGCTGCTCGGCGGAATATTGACCAGCTATCTCGGCTGGGAGTTCACTTTTTTTGTTAATGTTCCGGTTTCCCTCATCGCCTTGATCCTTGCGCCATCCGTTCTGGTGGAAAGCAAAGCCGGACCCGGACATAAACATTTTGACGCACTCGGAACGATATCCGTCACCGGAGGAATGATCCTCCTCGTCTATTACTTGATCCAATCTCCGATTGAAGGCTGGCTGAGCATGGGGACGCTGCCGTTTGGACTGATCAGCGCAGCATTGTTCATCGGGTTTGCCGTCATTGAACGTTTCGCGAAAGAACCGTTGGTTCCATTCCGATTATTCCGCAACCGCAATCTTTCCGGAGCGGCGTTAACCGCGGCCTTGTTCTCGGCTTCCTTCGGTACGCTGTATTACTTTCTTACCTTATACACGCAGGATGTATTGCACTATTCGGCCATTCAGTCCGGTTTAAGCTTCTTGCCGCTCACGATCAGCGCTCTTTTGGGTTCGAGACTCATCAACAAGATGCTGGGTGCGGCAGGCACGGCGGGTACGATTGCCATCGGCATGGCTTTGGGCGGCATAGGCTTTATTCTGCTTACGCAACTTTCCGACAAGGGCACCGTGTGGGGAATGATTCCCGGCACCGTCATTATCGGCTTAGGGCAAGCGCTTGTGTTTACGACCATGTTCATTGCGGGCGGCACCGGTATTGAACCACGAGACCAAGGGGTGTCGTCGGCCATCGTTTCGACAGGCCAGCAAATCGGCAGTTCGGTAGGGTTGGCCATCATTATGGCCATCATTTCTGCGAGCCTGGGATCAGACATCAAGCTGGAAACTTCAAAGCCGTTCGACTTGAATCATGCAGTGCATATTGCATTTACCGTTGCCTTGGTAATAACGTTGCTGGGCATATTGGTTGCTTTCATGACGCTTAAACAGAAAAAACGAACATCCGAGGTCGATAGACAAGGAATATCTTCCCGTTAACATTTTGGACCAATCAATCTAAAAAAGGAGCAAGCAATATGAATCAAAACGGAAAAATATTAATCACTGGGGCAAGCGGAAAAACAGGGAGCCGGATAGCCAAACGGCTTACGGATTTGGGTTATGCGATTCGAACGGCCGGCCGGGGCAAGTCGTTGCCAAACGGCGCCAATGAACACGCGATCTTTGATTGGTTCGACGAATCCACGCATGAGGCTGCTTTGAAGGACGTTGATAAGCTTTATTTGGTAGGTCCGATTGCCGTGATGGATCCTTCGGAAATCGTGATGCCGTTTTTGGAGAGAGCGCTCAAGACAGGCGTTCGCAGAATTGTGTTTCTCGGCAGCGCATCGATCCCCGAAGAGGGTCCGGTTTTTGGCAAGATCCATCGAGCTATACGTGAACTGGCGCCGGAATGGGCGGTGCTTCGGCCGTCCTATTTTATGCAAAATTTCGTGGACAGTCACGGCGCGCAAATTTTGAACGATGGGACCATCGTAACGGCAACCGGATCGGGTAGGGTCGGTTTTGTAGATGCCGACGATATTGCTGAAGTCGGTGTTAGGGCGCTGACCGACAAGCAGCCTCACAATGCGGATCATATCATTACGGGGCCCGATTCTTTGACTTACGCCGAAGCGGGAGAAATCATCGGCGCGTCGGCCGGCCGGACGATCCATCACGTCAACGTGCCAACCCAAGAACTGGCGAATCGTTTCATAGCATTCGGGATGCCTCAGGATTACGCCCGTTTTCTTGCAGGGATGGATGAGGATATCAGACTTTATGGCAAGGAGGATTTGGTGACCGACACCGTGGAACGAATCACCGGACGCCCGCCGAAATCCCTGAAAAAGTTTGCCGAAGAACATGCCGCGTATTGGAAAACCGCCAAATGATCAAGCAGTTCAATGAACATTTCGCTCACCACACCTATGAACCGGGTAATATTGGGTAAAAATGATAAAAGTCCCGGGTTTCCCGGTATCGATTCAATACGAAAAGGTGTGTGACAACGATGAATAAAGTCTTCGCTTTTTTGGGCATCGCGGCCATGCTCGTTTTAAGCGGCTGCGACCATGCCGAAAAGGCCGCGGAAAGCGCCCCAACGGAAATGGATATGATGAGCATGCATCATTCCGATTCCGGAGAAATTCCGAAAGGGTTAAAAGAAGCCATGAGTCCAACCTATCATGTGGGAGAAGACGTGGTTATCCACGCCAAGCATATGTCCGGCATGAACGGAGCGACCGGCAAAGTTGTGGGGGCCTATGATACGATAGCCTACTCTGTAACGTATACCCCGACGAACGGCGGTAAACCGGTAAAGAACCATAAGTGGGTCATCCAGGAGGAGATCAAGGACGCCGGCAGCAAACCTTTGGAGCAAGGTGCGAAGGTAATTCTTGAGGCCGATCATATGGAAGGCATGAAGGGGGCGCAGGCTACAATCGATACGGCCAATCGGACGACGGTTTATATGGTGGATTACACGCCTGCGAAGGGCGGAGCCCCGGTGAAAAATCATAAGTGGGTTGTGGAAAGGGAACTTTCCGAAAGATTATATAAAAGCTGAGCACCCGGGCCGGCCGGTCTGCGGGAAACAGCGGGAAGATCCTGTCTCTGAAGAGACGGGATTTTTTCTATACTCAGAAGGTCTTTGCTTCTTGAGGCGATGATGGGGAGGCGGGTTGGAGTATCTATTCAGTTTTGACCGGCACTATTCATTTCGTTTTGAATCATATTATACTTGAAAAGACAGCGCTGCGGCTGCTGGATTCAAGATGGACGAATGCCGAATAAGTGCAAGTTGGCCAAAGGGACTTTTCGCCAGCTAATGCCGGGAGCGGCAAAATACATAGGGCAATCGCAACCATAGAGCAAAACAACCACGATAGTCTGTGAACTACGGTCAGTTTTCACTATTTATGGAAGGAGATGAGGTAAATCAACACTCAGGAGTATGCGAAGTATTTGCTTGGTCTAATGGATGAGGAAGCGGACGGCGAAGAAATTGAGGACGTCGCGTTTTATGGCTATTTTCAGATGTACATGCCAAGCGGGAAAGGGGAGGAAGCCACCTTTTTACCGCTTGAAAACGCGGCCGAGTATTTACGGCGGATCACCCCGATCTATGATATGCTCGATCCGGACGATTTTAGCGAAAGACACAGTGCCGGGTTATTTTTACGGGAAAACCGTACATGTAGCCGAAGACGTGCTTAAAAATTATGGCGAACATTTGATTCGCGGGCTCAAGCATCTGCTGAAGGAACACGCGGATCTTGATGGCGCGGAAGAAGCCGCGTCCTATTTGGACGGAATCGAAGAGGTTGTTGTTCTTGCCCCAAGGGAGATCGAGGAATACCGCTCGCATGATCGGTATGATCCTATTGTTTATGAGGCGCTTTCCGACCTCGTGTCCGAACATACCGATTACGATGATCCCGTTCAGATCTTACATGAAGCCTACTATTCGATCGACTGCGACTATTGGATTTCCTACTACCTGCAGTCGCATCGATACGGCCTGGAGGGGGACCCGCTTGCACCTTATTTTGAGTTGTACAGGCTTGGTTATTCGGCAGTTTTCTCCGGTCAGAAGCTGTTCATTGGTTCTTAATTGAGAGATCGATATTAATATACTCATACAAAGGCGCCCATCGAAGGATGGACGCCTTATCCGCTATCAGCAGCACATGGCTTATACGGTCTTGCTGTTGGTTTTCCGATTCCGGAGCAGAAGCGGGTAAAAAAGAATGCCGCTGCCGATGAGCGCGAGTCCAAGCAGGAACGTCTTCAGGTTCGCGGTTCCCGCCACGATGACCCATGCCGAATAAATGAAAGCCAGCATCCCGATGATCCCTTCGGATACCCTTTCCTTGCGTAAAGAGTAGGTTTCGCCCGTCCAAATCAGCTTAAGATGATACACTGATGCGATCAAATAGGGAACCAAATAAGCAAGCGTAGCGATATAAATGATAAAATCGAATGCTGCCGAGATGGAGCCCGACACCGTAGACAGAAGCAACAACTGTCCAAGCGCGTTCGAAATCCAAAGCGATGCTTTCGGCATGCCCATGTCGTTTTCTTTGGCGAACGGCCGAAGAAACACGCCTTGTTTGGCCGCTTGAAACGGCACCTCGGCGCTAAGCAGCACCCAGCCGATCGTGGAGCCGAGCAAGCTGATCAGTCCAAGGCCGGCCAGAAGCTTGCCGTAGACCGGGCCGATCGCGGCGGAAATGCCGTCCACCAGCGGGTTCTGGGAAGCCGCCAATTGATCCTGCGTCAGCAGGCCCATCGTCAGGACGCTGATTCCGACATAGAGAACGATGGAAATCAGCAGGCCGGCGATCGTCGCCCGGCGAATATCCTGCTTCCGGCGGGCGCGCGCCGCGAAAACCATGGCCGATTCCACGCCGATGAAAGCCCACAGGGTTGCGACGGCCGCCGCGTTCACCTGGGAGAGCAAACCGATTGTTTGGCCGCTGTCATTCGTGCGCGGAGCCAAAAACGGACCGATGTTGCTGTTCTGGAAAGTGAATAATGCGATCACGATAAAAAGGACAAACCCGACCACTTTGGTCGCCGTGGCAATAAAATTCAGCCGTCCCGCGCCTTTGATGCCTTTCATGCAAATGGCATGCGTGCCCCACAGCAGCAGCGAACAGACGAGGAATGTCAGCGCGTTGCCGGCTTTTAACGTGAATCCGCCGACGGACAGCCATACCTTGCCGCTTGTCAGCACGGGAAAAAAGGTGGACAAATAACTCGCAAACGTCGTGATCACGGCTACAAAGCCGGCGATATTGCCGACCCAGTAGCCCCAGGTCGACATAAATCCTGCGAGAAGGGAACCAAGCGATCCTTCGCGGAACAGCTCCTTCGCATAAATTTGGGGGCCGCCGGTAAGCTCGGGCTTGCGGAGCGCCAGACTACCGAAAACTAGCGCGAGCATCAGAACGCCGAGCCCCGTCGCGGCCCATGCCAGAAGAACACCGGCCGGGCTTGCCGCTTCCGACAGGGAACGGGGAAGCATAAAGATGCCTGAACCGACCATGTTGCCGACCACAAGGGCGGTCAGGATCCAGAAGCCTAATTTGTGTCTGGTCATGATGTTAAACTCCTTTAGCATTGATGATGGAAATTTAAGTCGCATATAAAAAAACACTGACAGGTACTAATAATACACTTTCTTCTGGTAAAGCACCAGAGTAAATTTTAGGCGAACCGATTTTTTTCCTGCGAAGTACTCCCGAATGTTTCGCTGTATCGGGGAACGGGGAAAAATACAAGAGTATGTTGATAAATGGAATAAGGAGGGTGAACCCCATGCGAGAGATACGGGAAGCGGACCACGGATACGTCATGGTCGAAGATGGGCGGGAAGTTGCGGAAATCACGTTTCAGCCGATCGATGAACGGACGGTTATGATTGACCATACCTTTGTCTCGGAAGAGCTTCGGGGGCAGAGGGTCGGCGATCAGCTCGTGAAGGCCGTAGTGGATTGGGCCAGGAAGGAAGGCAAACGGATCGTTCCTGCTTGTTCATTTGCTTTGGTACAATTTAAACGGCATAAGGACTACAAGGATGTGTGGCATCAGGAAGAAAAAGCTTGATCAATCAAAGGGGGGGCAAGGCATGCGGCGAAAAATTCTGATCACCGGAGCAGCCGGCCGGATCGGAAGCTGCCTGGCTGAAGGGTTGAAGTCATCAAACCGGTACGACGTGATCGCGACCGACGTCAATGCGGACCCGGGCGGCGGAATCATCAAGCTGGACGTGACGGATGCGCCGGCCGTGGAAGCTGCGCTTCAGGGCGTGGATACGGTGCTTCATTTTGGCTGGGCAAAGGATGAAGCATGACATCGGCGAATTCCAGGGAGGGCCAAACGTCCGCATGGCGGAGCGTCGTGTCGAAACATCGGGCGGCGATCGCCTGGATTGAACAAAATGCGCTCTTAAAGACAATCTTCTTGGTTTTGAAGCATAATCGTTTTTGTCCCCGACATATAATCGATCTAGGTAAGCAAAGACGGTTTATGTCCGCAAACATTTGTCGGCAAGGGTCGATGCATGCCGGCATGCATCCGGCACCCGGAAAGAAGCCGATAGAAGGAAAAAAGACAAGGTGTTCGGCATGGCTGGGCAAGCTTGTTTCCACAATCATCATAGACACGGCAAATTCAGCTTCAGCCTCGATGTAAGGCTAGTCCATCAATGGAGGTATGGGGAATGGGGAAAATTCACTTGAAATCTTCCGTAAAAGGTGCCATAACGGGAGCTTCGATGGCCGGCGGATGGTTGCTGGCGGACCTGCTGCTTCCGGAGCCGTGGGGGGACGTCGTGTTGTTCGCGGCGATGGCGGTTCTGAATATAGGTATCGGTTGGAAAATCGGCAAGATGTTTGAAAAGCAGGAGGCCGAAAGTGGAGTGACCGAAGCGGTAGAAGCAAAGGCGGCGGCCGGCCTTGAATCCCAATCCTAGGATTGGGAGCGATGGCCTCATTTTGAAATTTACCATTCGATTTGCCCGGAAATAGGCAAAAGATAAGGAGCCGATGATGAGTCACCGGCTCCTTATCTTTTGTATAAATTACTTTTTCATCGTGACAGTTCCGTAGAATGACCTCGGTACGATCTTTATCAAAATGATGCCCACGTTTGCCCGATCAAGGCTGTTCAAGTGACGTTTTTCCGTTTAGAATCGGTCTGCCGCGATAGGAAAAGAAGGGGACAAGCAGATCAGCCCCGGAATCCGTTCGTTTATGGTCTTCAGTGTTCGTATCGTTTATAGAGGAAATGATTCCGGTAATGATTCCATGGTGAGGGGATCGGCTGCATACAGGATCGGCTTGCTGCGAATCGCCTGTCAATAGAAAGGCCTGGCAGCGGCATCCCCCGAAATCCCGGAAACGGTGCTCGCAGCTCCGGCATGGCTCTGCCATCCAGTCAAACCCGCGGAATGCATTGAAGGATGGGGATTCCTCCCAAATCCATTTTAAGCTTTTTTCTTTCACGGACTCGAATTTCATCGTTTTGATATCGGATGCCGCCGTGCAGGGCAGCACCCTTCCATCAGGCGTTACGGTCATCGAGATGCTGCCCCATCCGCCCATGCAAGGTTTCGGGAAATCTTCATAATAATCCGGAATGACCCAAATCAGTTCGATTTGCCGGCCGTAACGCGCCTTGGCGCGCGCATATGCCTCCTCGGCGGCGGCCAGCTGCGCTTTCGTAGGGAGGAGGTGCTGACGGTTCAAAAGAGCCCAACCGTAGTATTGGGCATTGGCCAGCTCCAAACGTTCAGCTCCCCATGACACGCAAAGCCCGATCATTTCCTCCACTGCATGTATATTTTGCCTGTACAATACGACATTCATATGTAAAGGCAAATCTGCCTCCCGGATCCATGCCGCGGTTCTTTTTTTGTATTCATGGGCAAAAGATCCCGCGATCGCATCGCCGAGTTCGGCCGTTGGCGCTTGAACGCTAAGTTGGATGCTATCGATGCCCGCATGCGCGAGCTGCCGAATGCGTTTTTCCGTGACTCCCACGCCACTGGTGATCAAATTGACATAAAGGCCCAGTTCGCGGGCCCGCTTAATGATCCGATCCACGTCCGGCCTCAATAGCGGTTCCCCGCCCGTGAGGTGGACCTGCACGATCCCCAGGTCTGCTGCTTCTTCCAATATGTTGATCCAGTCCCGGGTCGTAAGCTCGCGTTCCCTTTTTTGAAGTTCGATCGGATTCGAACAGTAAACGCAATGAAGGGGGCAGCGATGCGTAAGTTCAGCCGTAAGGGCGTAGGGGATGTTTATTTCCACGGTTCCACCCACCCTCTATCCGCCGCCTGCGCCAGAAAATCGAGAACATCCGCTTCCAGATCGGACTGATTGTATTTCGACTCCAGTTCCTCGATAATCTGGCCAACCGTCCGTTCGCCGTTGCACAGCCATAGGATCGCACCCGCCGTGGGATTCAGGCGTACGACGCGTTCCGGAAGAAGCAGCAAATCGGTTTGCCTTGCTTTATCGAATTTCAGCCGGGCCGGGTTTCGCAGCCTGAATTGCTCCGACAGTTCCAAGCGCATCATCGTTCGTTCTCCGCATCCGGATAAGCCAAACTTAACGCATCCAAAATGGCCCATAATACATCGCACTTAAAATGAAGCGCAGCGATGGCTTTATCCTGGTCCCGGCGATCCCTGCATTCGCGCAATACGAGTTCGAGCCCGTGATCCGCGTCGCGGGGGGCCTGGTGCAGCCTTGCTTTAAAATACTCCAGCCCTTCCGGCCGAATCCATGGATAGAGCCGTTCAAACACGGCGATCCGGTGCGAAATGAGAATGGGCGCAAACAGCTCCGTCAACGAAGACGCAACGGCTTCGAGCCACGGTTTGTGGCGGCAGAAGTTGACGTAGGCATCCACCGCGAAGCGGACGGCCGGGAGCACATGGCGCTCGTCGAGCATTTCCTCCCTCGGAATGCCGACGGCTTCGCCGAGACGGATCCAGGCTTCGATTCCGCCCTCATGTTCCGCCGTTCCGTCATGGTCCATAATGCGCTGAATCCATTGGCGACGATCTTCCTTGTTCGGCAGTTTCGACAGGATGATCGCGTCCTTGACGGGAATATTTTTTTGGTAATAAAACCGGTTCGCTACCCAAGCCCGAAGCTGTTCCGGACTCAGCTTACCTTCATGCATGCGGATATGATAAGGATGTTTATCATGGTATCGTAGCTCCCCGACTTCCTTCAGCCTCATCGTTAATTCTTCATTGGACAGTAAATAGTTGCTCACGTTCAGACCTCCAATTCCAAACCGTCGTAACCAACCTCGATTCCGAGCGCCTTCAGGCAGCGGTTTTCCGAAGAATCTTCGTGAAGTATCGGGTTGGTGTTGTTGATGTGCACGTAAATTTTGCGGCCTGCCGATAGGTTGGCGAGGCGTTCAAGGCTTCCGCCCGGACCGGCGATCGGAAGATGTCCCATGTCACTCGCCTTCAATTCGGAGATGCCCAACGTGTTAAGCTCATCCGATTGCCAAAAGGTTCCGTCCATCAAAATGCAGTCGGCATTCTCCGAATGCCGGTCCAGTTCATCCGTCCATGATTCCACTCCGGGCGCGTATACAACGCTGCCACCCGTCCGTTGGTCCTCGATGCGGTATCCGATCACCCAAGGGGAGAGAGCGCCGGGTTCTTTTTTATCCGGGTCGGCTGCATACCTGGGAGGTTTTCCGCCCAAATAAAACGGGTGTATGATTAGTCTCCCCCCAAAAAGTGGAAAAGATTCGTTCAGCTTCACTTCAGACCATGTGAACGCCGCATAAGGCCCAAGCATTTGACGGATCGGGAAGGGGCCTTCAAGAGCTCGCAAAACAGGGGACGCCGCATACACCTCTATTTCTGCGGATTCCCTTAAATGCAGCAGCCCGATCGTATGGTCAAGCTCCGCATCCGTAAGCAGCACGGCGAAGATCGGAGTGCCGCGCACTTTGCCATCGGGCTGAAGTTCGCCGTGGGAAACGATTTGGGCATGAATGTCCGGAGTGGCGTTGAAAAGAACCCACGCCTTGCCGTCGTCGCTGACGGCTAGTGAGTTATGCGTGCGGGCGCGGTAAAAGCGATGATCCCCCCGCACGCCACGGCAATTCGGGCAGTTGCAGTTCCATTGCGGAAAACCTCCTCCCGCCGCGGATCCCAGCACCTTCACAAACATGTTCCTTCCTCCCCAAAAAACAGATGCCGGATTTCTCCGGCATGTTCTCGATTTTTACTTTTGATACGCATATGCGGTTACCTCGGCACATACCTCAATGACCTCAAACTCCGGCTTAACCCACATTTCGCTCACCCCCTGGAGGATCATGCTCTCCAATTTCATGAAGAGAAGAGACTGTAGCATCATTGTTTATATCCTATGTTTCGTTTTGACATTGTATAACAATAACCAACCGTTCCGCGCCTGAGGTGTCCCAGGTCAGAATCGGCTGCAGGCGGGCTTATCATTGCATAAGAACGAAGGCGATGCGGCACAATAACGCAAGGCATAAAATCCACATTTGCAAAAGGTAGGTACCTTATGAAAAGACATATCAAAAGCGGCTTCATGGCCGCAGTCCTGTCTTTGATGCTGACGGTTCCGGCCTATGCCCATACGACGACGGAGGACGGCGGCAACGGCGGGATGGGCAACGGAATGGGAACCGTGGGAACAAAAGCGTACGATGGTTCCCGTTACAGAATCAACGAAGTCGGGACTACATCGAATTATGATGTCAGCGTTTATGGAACAGGAACCGGCAGCCAATACTGGAATACGAATAACCAAATGATCGATACAGGCAGAATTCAAACCAATAATTACACCGGATACGGCATGAATACGCTGAATGGCAACACGGATAACAGATTGCGCGCCGCTTCAACCCCAACGGACCGGGGCGGCTGGAACTGGGGATGGCTTGGTCTGCTCGGTTTGATCGGACTTGCGGGAATGTGGGGCCGAAACCCGGGGCGAGAGCGCAGATAATTTTGCAGGCGAACCAGATGAAAAATGAATTTGAATTTTGCTCTATACAGCTGAAGCCCTGACCTATGTCAGGGCTTTATCGATGTTTACATCATCGGCGTTATATTCTTCGGATCTTCTTCGGCAGGCTGAAAGTAATGCGGGGGAAGCGAATCTCCCGTAGTTAGGCTGCCCTCCACGAATTTTGAAGCCGTCGTTTCGAAAAATGCCGGTTTCTGCTCCCATATTTTTTTCGAAACCGTAATGACAAAACGTCCTTGCTTGTCCGGAATCGTAGCGGTATACGGAACCTCTTTCGGGAGGTTTAATCCGACCAGAACCCCGGTGTACATGGCTCCCGCAGACGTTACGCTGACCAGGCTCGGGGGTTTGTCGTCGATGACCGTGCCTTTTTTGGGCAACATGATATCGATCTCAACGCTCGTCTGTTCAGGCATTCTGAAAACTCTGCCTTTCGGAAGCGTGTATCGTTTCGTCCCGACCGTAACCGATAAATGGGTATCTTCGTCCTCAGGCCAATAATATATGGAATAGTTGCCGTTCCGGTCGGTCGGCGTGGACTTTCCGAACCCTTCGCCTTTGTCCCGGTCAAACCAGACGACGGCATTTTCGACCGGTTTGCCGACCGCATCCTTCACGACGCCTCCCATACGATATTTATCGACTTGAAAATAGGATACGACGTCGCCTTTGCCGGGGATGACTTGCCCGTGAACGTGAACCTGCGAGTCGTCTTGGGGAGCATCTTCGACATTGGTAATCCGAATCGGATAATAAACGCTGACCGTTGCGGAAGCCGATTGAAGCGACTTTGTCATATCTTTCGTAAGCCGTTTCCCGGAAACGGTTGCTTGATCGAGCGAGCTTACGTTGACTTTGATGTCGGACAGCAGGCTTTGATCGAGGGTGATCTTGAACGAGCCGTCCTTACCGGTCATGACATGAGTTGCCGTGTTGCTTGGATGCAGCATGCCGTTCGCCACCGGCCGATCATCGATCAGCAGCTTCCCTTTTACGGAAGTCATGTGGGACCCGTCGGCTTTCCATTGCTTGATCGGGAACACAGGCTGATCGATTTCAAGCCGAACGTCGTGTTTCGTCTCCGGTGATGACGGTAGTGCTTCAGTGGCGTGCCGGGATGAGTGCCCGGCGCAGCCGGCAAGTGTTACGGCCAACAGGAGTGACATGGATATTCGATAGAGTTGTTTCATCGTTGGTGTTTGTGCCCCTTTCTTCATGGCAACGGGGTAACGCTGGAAACAGCTTTACCCCGTTAGATTCCTTGATAGGTTATTATTTTGACTGATGCGCGTTCGTGTCCTCCGCGGTACCTGCTTGACCTTGCGTTTTGTCTCCGCCCAGCCCGAACACGAAAACCTTCGGCGTCGTTCCGCCGGTGGTGAATGCCATATATTGTTTGTCATCCACGGTAAAAATCGCCGGAGCGGCTTGTACGCTATTGCCTGTCGTTTGGAAGGTCCAAATGACTTTTCCCGATTTAATGTCAAGCGCGTTTATTTTTCCGTCCAACTCGCCATAGAACGCGAGCCCGGTTGCCGTGCTGGTAAAACCTCCGCGCATCGGGTCTTTGGTTTTGATCTGGTATGCCTTTTTGCCGGTATTTACGTCCATCGCGGTGATCGTTCCGTAAGGAACGTCGTTGGACGGCGCCAGCTCCGATGTGCCGAATGCGGCAGCTCCCGGCGCATTAGGTGTCGAAGCTTCGTCCTGGCTTTTTGCCGATTTGATGACGGCGCCTTGTTCGATCCCCGGGATCAGCACGTAATTGGTTTTTGGATCGTACGTTTCGGGGGCGTAGTTTTCACCGCCAAGCACGCCCGGATAAACGGTCACGCCTTCGGGCGTCGGTTTCGGATGAGCGATCTTTGCGAAAGGAATGCCGTCCCAGATCACTTTCCCGGTTTTCGCATCCCAAGCATACCATTGTCCGGATTTCCCGCCTTGTACGACAATCTTTTGTTTCTTTCCTTTGACGGTGGCATCCAGAATCATCGGAGAGGCGGCGGCATCGTAGTCCCAAAGGTCATGGCTGATTTCCTGCTTCGCCCAGATCAGTTTGCCCGTGGCGGCATTAACGGCTACGACCGAATCCGTATGGGGATTGGCGCCCGGTCTCGATTCGCCGTAAAAGTCAGGCGCGGGGTTGCCGACGGCAAAGTACATGATGCCCGTCTCTTCGTCGATGGCCGGAGGATTCCAGACCGCTCCGCCCCCTTGGAACTTGCTGTTTGCTAGCCAGCCTTGCCCTTTGGGAGGAACCGTCCAAAAAGGAGTATCCCACGCCGGCGTCAGATCGCTTGCTTTGTACGCGTTCACGAAGCCGCGGATGCCGTTGTCGCCGCCGCTGCTGCCGATATAAATATTCCCCTTATAATACACGGGGGCCGTCGTCTCGTAATAACCGTTCTCCAAGGTTACGCCTTTGACGGAGTCGGAGATCGGAACCATTTTGATGAGCTTGCCCGTTTTTTGGTCCAAAGAAACGATATGGTTGTCGACGGTGAGCATGAACACTTTGCCTTCGCCTACAGCGACTCCGCGGTTTGCGATGATCCCCGCCTTGCTGAAGTTCGCGGCCTGTTCCGCGGAGGGTTTCCAATGCCAGATCTGTCCGCCGGTGACGGCATCGAAGGCAAACACCTGATTTCCGGCTGTCGTAATGTAAACAACTCCGTCGACGACGACAGGGTAACATTGGTTTCCGTTTTTGACGTCCTTGTCCAATGCTTTGAGATCCGCGCTCCAAATAACGCCCAAATCTTTGACGTTCTCGGCGGTAACTTCCTTATAAGGTACATGGCGCGTATTTTTCAAATCAAAGCCGTACGTGCCGAAGTTTTTAAAAGAAGTCCCCGTTACTTTTGCCGGCGCAGCCGGCGGAGTGCTCTTGGACGGCGTCGTTGGCGCAGGCTCGGAAGGGGTGGTTTTGTTCGTACTGGTACCGCAGCCGCTTATCACAACACTTGCGCTTAAAATGGCAATACCGATCTTGAAGTAAGTTGTTTTCATCGGAGCAATCTCCTTTTGTGTTATTCAGATACTTTTTATGGTACTATTTCCATCCATGCCAAAAAAAATTCCGGACGTTGCCGTCATGTATTTGGCGATTCACTTCTGCGGAAACTCGTGAATGACGCGGCCCGAAAAAGAGAAACCGTTTCGGCTCAAAGCCGTATGAACCGTAAAGAGGAATCCCAAGGAGGAATTTGCAATGAAATGTCCGATTTGTGAAGATTCGCGCATGAAGGAAGTAGAGAAGAACGGCATCCTGATCGATATATGCCCAACCTGTAAAGGGGTGTGGCTGGACCGGGGGGAACTGGACAAGCTGATGGCGAACGTCCGGGAAGAACGCCCCCAATATAACGAATGGTATTATGGGGATTCCGGAGATCATCACGCGCCTAAAGAACACCGGCAGCCGTCCGGGCACCATGACCCGCCGCCAAAGCAGCACTACCCGGAGTATGACAAACACGGCCATTCCCCATATCCGTATAAGAAAAAGAAAAAAAGCGTATTGGACGTGTTTGGGGACTTGTTTGATTAAACAAGGATCATCATCCCGCTCCGACCATACGCCAGTCGATAAAATCCGAAAGCCCGGCATGATCTTGATGATCATCCGGGCTTTCGTCGTGAGGGGAGCGCCTCAAAAAAGTCAAAATTTTGCACGCCACAGATAAAATTTGCGCGCATGACGGCAACTCCGATTCGTTATGATGGTTCTAAAACCTGAAACAAAAATGGATAGGGGATGTGTCTTGAAATGTGGACCCAAGCGATAGAAGACGCCGTTGCCAAAACGTTAAGAAACATCGAGCGATTCGGGGATAAATTCCCGCATGTGAGCCTGAACGGAACCTATGGGCTGAACGATAACGATGATTGGACCGACGGATTCTGGTCCGGGATGTTGTGGCTCTGCTACGAATATTCCGGGAATGAACGTTTCCGTCAAGCAGCCGAAGCCACGGTCGCAAGTTTTCGCAAGCGCATGCAGGAGCATGTGGTGCTGGATCATCATGATATCGGATTTTTGTATTCGCTTTCCTCAAAAGCGCAATGGATCGTAAGCCGGGACGAATCGGCCCGGCAATTGACGCTGCAAGCCGCGGATGCGCTGATGAAACGGTGGCGCGAGCCCGGCGGCTACATCCAGGCTTGGGGCCGGAAAGACGACGCCAAGGAAGCGGGACGGATCATTATCGACTGCCTGCTGAACCTTCCGCTCCTGTACTGGGCGAGCGAACAGACGGGCGATCCGGTCTACCGGAATGCGGCGGCCGTGCAGGCGGAGAAGTCCAGGCGTTATCTTGTCCGGGGAGATGACAGTTCCTACCATACGTTCTTTTTTAACCCGGAAACCGGCGAACCTATCGGGGGAGCGACCCACCAAGGTTATTCGAACGGTTCGACCTGGACCCGCGGGCAGGCTTGGGGCGTGTACGGTTTTGCATTATCTTACCGGTATACGAAAAACCCGCTGTTTCTGGAATCCTCGAAGCGTCTTGCCCGGTATTTCCTGGAGCATTTGCCTGAAGACCACGTCGCTTATTGGGATTTTAATGCCCCCGTCCATGCCGACACCTACCGGGACAGCTCGGCTTCCGCGATCGTGGCGGCGGGTTTGCTGGAACTGATCTCCCATTTGGATGAACAGGACCCGGATCGTTCCTATTTTCAGGACATGCTCCTGAAATCCATGACGAGCCTGGTGGAGCGGTATGCCACGATCGGCGAAGAAGATGCGGAAGGACTGTTGAAGCACGGATCGTATTACGTCCATGGAGGAATATCGCCTGATGATTACATGATTTGGGGCGACTACTTCTATTTGGAAGCCTTGATGCGGATGGAAAAAGGTCTGACCGGATACTGGTATGAACGCGAATGAGCGCAATGCCGATAAAATGAATGACAACATGGCCGTAAGCGCGATACGATACGGGTAGCATAATCATCTCAGAAGCATGAAAGAGGAGAAAGTCACCCATGTTCAAGCTGAACTATTACCGCAGGATCCAATTGTCATTCCTTTTGTTTATTATCGTTCCGATCATTACCGTGTCGGTGATTTCTTTTGTCCTGATCAAGGAAACGATGGTGGAGAAGCTGCAATTGACCAACGAGAACTTTTTGAACGTCATGGTCGACGAAATCGGAAAAACGATTGACGATGCGACGTTCGCATCCCATTTTATCGTGAATGATACGAGCTTCAAAAAATATTTGAAAAACTTCGCGGATACGGACCGTCTGCGCAGCTATGACGATTACACCAACTTTACGGAGATCAAAGGCGTGTTTTCCTTAATTACGTCGAAGCCGTTGAACAACAATACCCGGATGTATCTGGTAAACCGAAAACGCTTTATTATCCCCTCAAGCGAGGACGACACGACGGGAGTCAACGACCGCCTGGACGAATTGTATGCCAAAATCAATTTCAACCAGCCGGAAACCCTGCAGTGGCTCGGCATGGACAGAAACGACTCGGGCAAAGACGGAACCTACTACATCGCCAGAGTCATTTTTGACAGCCACGAGAAGCAGTATTTATCTGTGCTGATTATCGGGATTAACCAGGCGTATTTTGAAAAATTGTTGAAACCGGTCGGGTTTGGCAAGGTCGCTTTATTGGACGCAAAAGGAAACCTCATTGCCGGAAGCGAGGAGCTTTCCGCTCCCGATCCGAACGTTCCCGCATCGTCCTTACGTACGGAAGTGACGCTGGACAAAACGGACTGGACCCTGGTGTACGAGGCGAACAAAGAGGCGTTTACCGGGAAAATATCGCGGACGTTTTACGCGGGAATCGGCGGCGTCATTTTGTTCTTCATCATCTTTTCGATTTCTTCGATGTATATCGCCAAAAGGCTCCACAGGCCGATCCAGAAGCTGCAGCGCGTCGTCCGCCAGTTCGGGATGGGGAATTTGGACGTCAGGCTGGAGGTAAAAGGGCGGAACGATATCGCCGAGCTGAGCCAAACGTTAAACACGATGCTGGATCAGCTTCAACGCCTGGTCCACGATATCGAGCGGGAACAGGAGCAGAAGCGGGTAATGGAGCTGGAAGCGCTGTTTATGCAAATTCGCCCCCATTTTTTGATCAATACGCTTAATTCGATCAAATGCAGCTTGATTCTGCAGAAGGACCGGCTGCACAGCGGAATTATCGATTCTTTAATGAGTTTGCTCCGGGCTTACATGAAATTTAACGAACCGACGTCCTTGCGGGATGAGTGCGAATTGATGCGGCATTATATCGATATTATGAAAATCCGGAACGACATTCCCGTTAGGCTCGAGGTTGAGCTGGATCCGGAAATCGCTTCGTGGACCATGCCCAAGCTGATGCTCCAGCCTTTGATCGAAAATGCCATCGTGCACGGGCTGGTGGATCATCCGGACGCCCAAATAACGATTCGCGCCACAAAAAGCCGCGGCTTCATAACCATCGAAATCGAGGATAACGGGGACGGCATCGAAGAAAAACGTCGGCTGATGCTGAATGAACGGCTGCAAAGCTGCGATTCCGGCCCGGATGACCCGTATGACAGGGTCGGCCTGATCAACGTCGCCCAAAGGCTGCGTTTGTCTTTCGGTTCCGAGGCCACGATTGCGCTCATGCCGAATACGGAACGGGGTATCACCGCCGTGCTTCACATTCCGGACCACGAAATCCGCTCATTACTTCCAGGAAGGGATGCGAGCTAATGCTTAAAGTGATGTTGATTGATGATGACGTTCCGATGCTGAAGGTGCTGAAGCAAATGATCGATTGGGATGAGCTTCGGCTGCGCATCGTCGGGTCGACCTACTCCAGCGCCAAAGCGCTGCATCTATTTCAAGAGACTTGGCCGGATATCGTCGTGACGGACATCGGCCTGCCGCAAAAAAACGGGATCGAGCTTGCGGAAGCTTTTCGCCATATGAAGCCCGACATCCGTGTCATCTTTTTAACCTGCCATGAGGATTTTCATTATGCCCAGCAGGCGGTGAAGCTGAATGCGGACGATTATCTGCTTAAAGACCAGCTGACGGCCGAGCAGCTCGAACAGAGCCTGCAAAAGTCGATCCGCTCTCTTCATTCCAAAGTGACGCCCTTGTATCAGAAAACGTCCAATTATAGCAGCGATTTGTTCAAACAAGGGTTGCTGCAGCGCATTTTGGACGGAGTGGATCCGCAAACGACGCGGGAATATGCCGCAGGGCTCGGGATTTCATGGGAATACCCCTGGTTCATGATGGGGATAGTGCATTTGCATTACTCGTCTTATGAACAGCTGTACGTTCAGAGCAACGTCTCGTTAATTTCCTACGCCATTTACAATATTGCCGTCGAGCTTGCCGCTTCTTACGAGGGGATCACGCCGTTTTTGGAGCAGGATCACCTGATCGTTATGTACAATTTCCGGCAAAATTTAGCCGGCAATGCATATTCCCATTTTCAAGCGTTTCTGCGGGAGCTGCGTTCCGGGGCGGAACGGTTTTTGAAATTGCGGCTGAACGTTTCCGCCGTGACGGATAAAATCGGACTGGCCGACCTTGGCTCCTGTTATCATCAAATGATCCGGCATAAACACGAGTTTTACGCGAACGGGGAATTTACGGCAACGGATATGGGATTCCTTCATAGGCAATTGTTTTTTCCTCTGCCGCAGCGAATTTTGGATGGATACAAATCGGATCTGGAAAGGGCGGTCTTGGGGAACGATATGCGGAGCATCCGCGAGCTCATGGCAAACTTGGCACAATTGGCCCAAGAGAAACGGTTCGAACCCGACGATTTCGTACGCGAGATTACGATGCTCCTGCGCGGCATTGATATGATGTTCTCGGAAAAAAAGTCGGATGAAACCCGATACGCGTACCTTGCCGACGCCAGAACTCTGGAAGATGTCATGGAGCTTGCCGAAAGACAACTCGCCTTTATCGCCCAGCACAAGCAAAAGGGAGCGTCCGCGGCGATTCGCGAGCCGAAATTGCAAATGATCCAGCAATTCATCGACCAGCATCTGGCAGACAATATTACTTCGATTGACATGGCGCGGTACTTGTATTTGAATTCAAGCTACTTTTCCCGGTATTTCAAGCGGCTGACCGGCATCAACTTTACGGATTACGTCCACCAATACAAGATGGGCATCGCGGCGAAAATGATGAAAAGCTCCGGGCAAACCCTGGAATCCCTCGCGATGGGTCTTGGATACTCGGATCGAACCTATTTTTCCAAAGTATTCAAGAAATACATAGGGATGACGCCCAGCGAGTACAAAACAAAACATGCCGTCGGAAAATATGCAAAATGAAGCCGCGATAAATCTCTGAAGATCACGAGAAGCGAGGATTTTGCAAAAATCCAAGGCCGGAATCGAATTGCAAAATCCTGGAGGCAAGAAGTCAAAATTTTACCCGTACCAGGTCAGAATCCATCCTTCGAAAAGGATGGATTTTTTTTAAGATAGACATGAGTTAAACGCTAGAACAAATCATGTTGAGGTGATACAAGTGGAAGCTGCCAAACCAATCTTGAAGACTGAAAAACCTCAAGATTCCCGAAAATTTTGGACTCCGAAACGGAAGGAAGCCCTCGTCGGCTGGTTATTCCTTGCGCCGGAGATCGTCGGAATGCTGCTGCTGAACGTGTTTGCGCTCGGATTCTCCCTTTATTTGAGCTTTACTTCCTGGAACCTTCTGTCAGGGATATCGGGCATCAAATTCGCCGGGCTTGAAAATTACGTTCATATGCTGCATGACCCGACGATTTTGAAAGCATTAAAAAACAATTTGATTTATACCGTGCTGACGGTTCCGGTTCCGATCGCGATCGCGCTCGTGCTGGCCGTTCTTATCCATAACAAGGTGTTTTGGAAGGACTATTTCAAGGTTGTGTTTTTTATCCCTTACATTTCGTCCATCATTGCCGTCGCGGCCGTATGGAGCGCGTTGTTCCACCCCTCCCTGGGACCGGTCAACCAGTTTCTGATGGACCTGGGCATCTCGAATCCTCCGAAATGGCTGGTGGATCCGAAAACGTCGCTGATCTCGATCGCCATCATCAGTTCCTGGGCCGGTCTCGGTTATACGATCATCATTTACATGGCCGGCCTCACCAACATATCCAACGAACTTTATGAGGCTGCGGAAATCGACGGCGCGACGGGGCTGACGAAGTTTTTCAAGATTACGGTTCCTTTGCTTCGCCCGACGACCTTTTTCCTGCTCATTACGATGCTCATCGGCTCCTTTAAAGTCTTCGATATCATTTCGTACCTGACCGAAGGCGGGCCGGATAATTCTTCGACGGTCATCGTGTTCCGGATCTATGAGGAAGGCTTTGTCAACTATAACATGGGGTATGCTTCGGCAATCTCCTGGCTGCTGTTTGCCATCATTGCGGTCATCACGGCGGCAACCTGGAAAATGAGAAAAGAAGAGTAGGGGGAAGGAAGACCATGCCGTTTCTACGCAGAAATATTTCCAAACTGATAACGACTTTGTTCATGGGGGCTTTATCCGTCTTATTCCTGATTCCGTTCGTATGGATGGTTTCGTCGGCATTTAAATTCGAAAAGGATGTCATGCGTTTTCCGATCGACTGGATTCCTAAATCGATCAATGTGGTGTACAATTTCAAAGCGGTCTGGATGGGGAAGGTGCCGTTTTTACATATTTATTTCAATTCCATCAAGGTTGCCGTCATCGTAACGATCATTACGCTGCTCGTGTCGACCATGGCCGCGTATTCGTTCACAAAGCTGAAATTCCGCGGGAGAAACCTGGTGTTTACGGCGCTGCTGGCCTTTATGATCATTCCGGACCAAGCCACGCTCATTCCGCGTTTTATGCTCATCCGCTGGATGGGATTGTATGACACGCATATTGCGCTTATCCTGATGAGCATGTTTTCGATTTATTTCACGTTCTTGCTCCGCCAATTTATGACGGGGATCAGCGATGAATACATTGAAGCCGCAAAAATCGATGGGGCGGGTCACCTAAGGACATTCGCTTCGATTATCGTTCCGCTTTGCCAGCCGGTGCTGGCGACCGTCGCCATTATTAAATTCATTTGGTCCTGGAACGATTATCAGAATCCGCTCATCTTTTTGCAAACGAAAAACTTGTATACGATCCCGCTCGGCATGACCTTGTTCCGGGACGATTACACGACGAACGATGCCATTATGATGATGGCTTCGCTCTCTGCGATCATACCGCTCTTAATCGTATTCGTCATTTTGCAGAAACAAGTAATCAACGGCATTGCCTTGGGCGGCGTTAAAGGGTGAATGATTTTGAGGCCGGGATGCCAAAAAGTCAAAAAAATGATCGATATACCTCAAAATTATGCACTTGCATGCCGCGGCCAGTCATTATACTGATGTTGCAAGGCTGAGGAACTTCCATATTTAGGGGGCAGAAAAATGAGAAGGAAAAGCAAACGGAATCTTATAGCTTCATTTTGCCTGTTGTTGGCAGCGTTTACCGCGCTGAGCGGCTGCGGCGGCAACTCCAATTCGGCCGACGGCGGGAAATCGTCGGGCGGTCAGGTCACGATCAAATATTACAACTGGGATAATGCCGATCAGGAAGCCGCCACGGACGCG
This sequence comes from Paenibacillus sp. VCA1, assembly GCF_031583795.1. Taxonomy (NCBI): domain Bacteria; kingdom Bacillati; phylum Bacillota; class Bacilli; order Caryophanales; family Paenibacillaceae; genus Paenibacillus; species Paenibacillus sp. VCA1. Next base: position 566,690 of record NZ_JAVLSX010000004.1, read on the forward strand.
ATGCTCAAAGAATTCGAGGCGCAAAACCCGAATATTAAGGTCGAGCACGTCGTGCTTGTTCCCGGCAATTCCGTCGAGATGCTGAAAAAGCTTGATTTCCTGATTTCGTCCGGCGAAGCGGTTGACGTCGTCAACGTGCCAAGCTCGGGTTCCGTCATCGAAAGAGCGGCCAGAGGGGCGCTTGCTCCGTTGAACGAATTCTATCAAAAAGAAGGAGTCAAACCGGAAGACGAGTATTACGTGAATCCGAAGGTCGGCGACAAATATTACGGGATGCAGATGACGGCGGGGTACCAGTTCGTGCTGCTGAATAAAAACGCTTTGGACGAAGCGGGCCTGCCCGTGCCGACCTACGGCTGGACTTGGGACGATTTCCGCGAATACGCGAAAAAGCTGACGAAAGGCGAAGGTGTGGACAAGCGTTACGGGACGTATTTCCACACTTGGGAGCTGTACATGAACGCACCGGCGCAAACCGTCATGAAGGATCCGTTCCGCTACGACGACGGAACCACCATTCTGTCGGATCCGACGTACAAATACTTCTTCCAGCTGCGTAAAGACATGGAAACGGTCGATAAGTCGGCCAAGCCTTATGCCGATACGCTTGCGGCCAAGCTGAACTACCGGAGCGAATTTTTCAGCGGCGATGCGGCGATGCTGCTTTCGGGAAGTTTCATGATCCCGGATCCGGGGAACGTGGAGCAGTACCCGCATGATTTCAAGACGGCGTTTGCGCCGGTACCGCTTCCTCCGCAAAACGCTTTGCCTAAAGATTATGAAGGCGGCAAATATTTCGTAGGCGGCGGCCAGCTCGCGATGGGCGCGACGTCCAAACATAAAGAGGAAGCCTATAAGCTGATGCGCTTTATGACAACGACGGACTCCGAATCGAGAATGGAATTCTCCGGCTGGAAGAAGTCCGACCCTAATAAATTGCTCGACCGTCTGGTCGGCAAAAACAAGGACATGTATGACGTGGAATCGCTCAAAAACAGTCTGTTTGGTCCGGACATCAAATATTTGGATGCTTCGCCAATCGTAACGACGAGCTCCTCCGACCTGACAAAGGTCATTGACGACGGATTCAGCAAATTCATGCTGAGCAACGAATCGATCGACGCCGTCCAAAAATGGATGGTAGACGAAGCGACCAAAATCATTAACGAAAAAGAAGCAAAATAATCATTAAAGTCACGCCAGAAACCAAAAAGCCCGCGCCGAACGCCAAAACGTTCGGTGCGGGCTTTCTTCGTCGCCGGGCTTACATCGCCTGCAGCACGAAATAGATGACGAAAAGAAGCGAAATGATGTAGAAAAGGGGTTTCACTTCACGTGCTTTGCCGACCGCGACATGGAACAGCGCATAGCTGATAAAGCCGATCGCGATCCCGTCCACGATACTGTGTAGGAGCGGAATAAAGGCAATGACAAAAAACGCGGGAAAACCTTCTTCCAGCCGTTTAAAGGAAATGTTGCGAACGGCCGGCATCATCAAGCCGCCGATAAAAATGAGAATCGGCGCAACCGCCTGATCCGGCACAAGCGTGATGACCGGCAATGCGATGAGCGAAACCAAAAACAGCGATCCCGTTACGATCGGCGTCCAGCCGGTTTTTCCGCCCGCGGAGATGCCCGCAGCGGCTTCGACCGTGGACACCGTCGGACTCGTGCCGAAGATGCCGCTTAAAAAGACGGTAAACGACGTCGCTTGGATGGCGCGCTTGAAACGTTCGGACTTGCCACTCATATTGAGCTGGGCGTTAATGAGTCCGACATTTTCGAACACGATGACCAGCGTAAGCGAAAAAACCGCGACAACCAACGTGGCGACCGGCGCGCCTTTCACCGACAAATGGCCGAACACGTCTCCGAAAGACGCCCAGGAGGAGCCCCCGACGTTTGCAGACGTGTGAGGCGCCGCTCCGAACAGATAGGCCAGCACCGTTCCCCCGATGATCGCCAGCAGCAAATTGCCCGGCACGTTGCGCATGTACAGGATGCAAGTCAGCACCAGCGTCAAAAGCGTGACCAGAACGCCCGGATCGGCAAACGACTGCACCGCAATCACCGAAGAAGGATCGGCTGCGATCACGCCGCCTTTTTGCAGCCCGATCAGGACGAGCATGAGGCCGATGCCGACCGAGATGGCTTCCTGCAGCGAGGCGGGAATGGCCTTCCGCAGCTTTTCGATGAGCGGAGTCATGCTGATCGCCAAAAAACATACGCCGGACATCATGCCGACGGCCAGCGCCTGCTGCCACGTCAACCCCATGCCTTGCACGATCGTGTACGTAAACATGGCGTTGATCCCCATGCCGGGCGCGATGATCAAAGGCGCTTTGCCCCAGATGCCCATGATGAAGCAGCCTGCCGCCGACGCCAGAATGGTGGCAATGATGCCTGCTTCTTGCGGAATGCCGGCATCCGCCAATATGGATGAATTGACAATGATAATGTAGACGATCGCAATAAAAGATACGGCTCCCGCTAACAGCTCCCGCCGCCAAGCGCTCGGGGCGAGGCGGGAAGACGGATTAGGTGAAGTTTTCTCCTCTGCATGCGACGATGCCTGTTTTTCTTGGTGGACCAACCGAATACCTGCTTTCCATTGTAGCCCCTCACCCAACCCTTTCAATGGTATTGAAAGATAGACGGCAGAAAACCGTCATGTGGATGATTGTACCACAATTATCAATCCATGAAGTAAAGAAAATGAAACAAAAGTAAATAACTCTAAATTGTAAGCGTTTTCCACCCGGAACTATAATGGATTTGCGAAGCATATATAACATGATTTGGATATTTCTGACCATTTTATACAGATCCGTCGTTTTCATTTGTTAGAAAATCTAATGACGAGGGGGCCTATGGGGATGACGAAACGTAAAATAAGCAGATCGAATGTGTGGATCATCGCCGGCATGGCGGTCATGGCGATCATGTTATTCATTTTCGTTCAAAGGCCTGTTTTCTCCAAAACCGATTCCGCAAACGATCCGATCGCGACGGTCAACGGCGAACCCGTCCAAATCAACGAATTTCAAAGAGCCGTGCAAGCGAATAAAGCCCGCGTGATCGACTATTTTTACGAAAAATATGGCGCTGTTCAATCGGCTTCGTTTTGGAACGCGTCCTATGGCGGGGAAGTTCCGATCGAACGATTAAAAAAGAAGGCGCTTGAGGAAAGCGTGAACTTGAAAATCCAACAGATCATCGCCAAAGAGCAAGGGGTGCTGACGGATATCCGTTACAGCGTTTTTTTGCAAAACCTCTCAGATGAAAACGAAAGAAGAAAAAAGGCCATCGAGAAAAAAGAGGTCGTCTTCGGGCCCGCCCAATATACGGAGGACGCTTATTTCGAATATGTGATGACCAATGCAATATTATCCGTCAAAAAACGTTTCATGGAACATGACTGGAAACCCGACGAACATCAGCTGAAGCAGTTTTACGAAACGAAAAAAAGCGAGTTGTACGAAGCGCCTGCAGCCGTGAACGTGCGGCTATTATCGATATCGTTTCCTAAAGCGGACTCGGATGAAAATGAGATGCTGAAGGCCCAGGCGAAGCAAAAAATCGAAGCTGCTTCATCGAAAATATTAGGCGGCATGTCCTTCGAGCAAGCGGCAAAGGAAATCGGTCCGGACGGACAGGTAACCGAACAGTCCTATTCTTTGGATCGCTTTAGGCATAACGCTGCAAGTCCGGTTGCTCAAGCGGCTTCGATGCTTCAGGCAGGAGAAATCAGCGGAATCATCGAAGAAAACGGCCGTTTTTTTCTGGTCCAATGTTTGGAGAACGTCAAGGCCGGCTCCCGCTACTTGTCTTTTGATACCGTGAAGGACCAAGCATTAAAAGACTACATCGATGACCGATATGCCGAATACGTTCGTCAACGGGTGTCAGAGGCAAAGGTCGTCGTAAACGATCAACTGTACAAGCCATTTCAAATGTAAAGCCGATCAGGCATTACATAAATAAAAATGGAAGGGAATGTTGCTCATTGAACCGACAGGGATTCAAAAAAACAATCGGCATGATTCTGATTTTCACCATGTTATGTTCATTGGTGATCGCTTTGCCGCCTGAGGCGAAGGCTGTCGGAACGACTTATTACGTGGATAGTATAGGAGTTGAGACTCCCACGGCTAAAGCCGCAAGCTGACACCTTTGGTATCATTGGGATTCTTGGGTGGTAGTCGGTCGTGCATTTCTGCTAACCGTAGTTCCCCCAAGTTCAGGGCTGTCTCATCAGCCCGTCCTAAGACAGTGCATATAGCATCTTAGGCTGACAGACTGTTACCATCT